>JAFGVA010000063.1 GCA_016938235.1 Bacteroidales bacterium
ATAACCATCTCGGGTGCAAAATCCTTTATTTCGTCTAGGGTGGTTAAACGCTGACAATTAAAAAGATACCTCATTTTTGATTTATCAATATCGTACACGGCGACTTCATAGTCAAGACATAACGAATCGACAAACCAGGCCCCCATTCTGCCTGCACCAAGGATAAGTATTTTGTTAATGTTCATTTTTTAAGATAAAAGACAAAAGATAAAAGACAAAAGATAAAAGATAAAAGATTGCATTATTGAATCACTCTCTTTATATTTTGCTCTAAAAGCATAAAATCTGCTAAAACAACTGCAGTAGCTGCTTCAACAATTACCGGTGCCCTTAGTGCAACACATAAATCATGTCGGCCTTCAACTCTTAAAATATCTATTTTACCAGTTTTCACATTTAAAGTTTTTTGTTCTTTGCTAATGCTCGAGGTGGGTTTAATAGCAATTCTGAACACCAAATCGTTTCCGTTTGATATACCACCGTTTATGCCACCGGCATGGTTTGTCTCCGTTTTCCCGTCCATCGACAAAATGTTATCGTTGTGTTGGCTGCCTTTCATTTTAGCAGCCTGAAATCCGGAACCAAATTCAATCCCTTTCACTGCAGGAATAGCAAACATCATATGCGCCAGAGACGATTCCAATGAATCGAAATAAGGTTCTCCCAGTCCAACAGGCAAATTTATTACCCGGCATTCTATAATGCCACCAATAGAGTCCTGCTCTTCAACAGCTTTATCAATTGCAGCTTCAATATCCTTGTTTCCGCCGGCTTCAATAAGTTTAGCTTCAATGCCGACCGGAGCAATCAATTTCTTGGCAATAACCCCTGCCCCTACTAATCCAAGGGTAATCCTTGCAGAAAAGTGACCGCCGCCCCGGTAATCTTCAAATCCTCCGAACTTTTTTGTAGCAACAAAATCGGCATGACCCGGACGAGGCATTTCACGTAGTTTATCGTAATCTTTTGATCGCGTATTCGTGTTTTCAAATTGAATAACAAGTGGTGCTCCGGTAGTATGATTGTTGAACACTCCATTCATGAGTTTTGGCAAGTCGGCTTCTTTTCTAGGGGTAGTGCCTTTTGCGCCTGCCCGTCTGCGTCCGAGATCCGATTCAAAATCGGAAAATTTTAAGGGCAATCCGGCCGGTACTCCATCTAAAACAACACCAACACCTGTGCCATGTGATTCACCAAATATGTTAACCCTGAAAATTCTTCCAAATGTATTCATCAACTTTTAACTTAATGTTTGTTTAATTTGCTCTATCAGCTTTTTCATAGCCGAATAGGTAATTTGTCCGGGAGCAGTTATCCGACCATCGTCCTGGGCAGCAAAAGAAAATTCTGCACCCAGCATCAGACTGGTTAGTCTGGTAACTTTACCAATTTCTCCCATACCCAGGGAAACAACAGCTTTCCCTGTGCTATAAAGTGCCATAAGTCGGGCATTGTCTTCTTTCGATTTAACCATTGTTGCCAGTTTTGCTACATCAGCGCCAAACTCAAAACATTTGTCTACCAAAGCATAGAGTTCCCGCAATCCAGGAGTTTCTTTAAAATTATGATATGAAATTATTACCCTGCAATTTCGCTCCCTGGCATAATTCACCAATTCTGTTCTTTGTACTTCCGGGGTTTCAATTTCAATATCGATATACTCTGCCCCACAGTCCACGGCCTTCTTTAATTTTTCACGCTGGACCTGTAAGCCTGTAGTATCAAACCTGCATGTGGCAATTTTCTTTGTTGAATGGCTAAATATCTTTTGAAAATCTGACAGGGCTGTTTCTGTTAAATCAAGGCGTATTTCGGCCATCTCAACATTATCAAGAATATCCAGACATTTTTGTGTATGCTTATCTGAAATCGCTACGCAAATCATGTACAATTTTTTCTAATTCGGTATATTTAATCTTCCTGGTAACAGCTTTCCCGATATCCTCAAGCAAAACAAGATGAATTTCACTGCCTTCCCTCTTTTTGTCCTGTTTCATGGCATCGAATAATTCAACAACATCGGTATTTGGCCTTGTTGGCAGCATATAATCTTCGAGGACTTTCGTTATCCTTTGTGAATCATCGCTACTTAGCATTCCAAGATTTTCCGACACCCTGGCTGCCAGTACCATGCCAATGCTCACTGCTTCGCCGTGCAGAATTCCAGTTAGTTTCTCGATAGCATGAGCAAAGGTATGTCCAAAATTTAACAGCCGCCTTTCTCCTTTTTCACGTTCATCGGCTTCAACAACTTTAGCTTTGACTTCTACCGAATCATAGACCATTTTATCTAAAACCTCGGCATTTAATGCAAGCGCTTTTTTTGCATTTTGCTCACAAAATTCAAAAAGCGAAGGATTTTTAATGGCTCCTGCTTTTATTATTTCTGCAAATCCTGAACGAAATTCTCTGGGTTCGAGCGTGCTTAGCATTTGGGTATCGCAAATAACAAAGTTGGGTTGATTAAAAACACCAAGCATGTTCTTAAAGCCACGGAAATTTACCCCGTTTTTTCCGCCAACGCTTGCATCAACCTGCGAAAGAAGTGTTCCTGACACAAAGCCAAAAGGCATTCCACGCATAAATACAGAAGCAGCAAAACCGGCAACATCGCAAACAATACCTCCACCAATTGCCAGGATAAATGTAGAACGATCTGCTTCGTACTCAATCAGCTTATCAAAAATTGTCTCAAGGGTTTGAATGGTTTTGCTCTTCTCACCAAGCCCAATTTCAATTATAGGTGCATTGGCAGGAAATCTTTGTTTATAATGTCCAATCAGGTTAGAATCTGTAATAATAATAGTCTTTCTGTTATTCAAATATTTCTGAACATTATCAATGCTTTCCCCAATAAGAATTTCAGAAATCCTGGTATCAGTTTTTACTTTTAAAATCTTCATAAAAATAGTTTATCCAAAATGGGTTGTCGAAAACAAAAAAACTACTCATTCATAATTTTAGTTTGTCGATTGATAGATTCCTGGTGAATCGCTCTTAGTACTTTAATAATAAATTCTTCACTAAGGCCTTTTTTCATAGCTTTTCTTGTGCGTTCCTGTAAAAGTTCATCCCAACGGCCCGATTGAAGAATCGTAAGATTATGTTCTTTCTTGTATAAGCCAATCTTTTCAGCAACCATCATACGTGATGCTAAAATATCCAGAAGTTTATCGTCGTATTTATCAATTTCCTGGCGTAAATCTTCTAAAGAGTTCATAATAAGTGTATTTTCAATATTAGGTTTTCGTAATACTAACTTGTCTAACAGTTCTTTAAGTGCCTTTGGTGTAATTTGCTGACCGGCATCACTAATAGCTTTGTCGGGACAAATATGGCTCTCAATTATCAAACCATCAAAATTTAAATCCATTGCTTCCTGAGAAATTTCAAACAACAACTCCCGATTACCACAAATATGACTGGGATCGGTGATCATTGGCAAGTCCGGAATTCTTCTTTTCAACTCAATTGGAATTTGCCATTGCGGGTCATTCCTGTAGAAGGTTTTACCGTATGTTGAAAATCCACGGTGAATAGCAGCAAGTTTTTTAATTCCTGCCTGGTTAAGCCTTTCAAAAGCTCCAATCCACAGTTCCACATCCGGATTAACAGGATTTTTAATTAATACAGGAATATCAACTCCTTCAAGAGCATCAGCAATTTCCTGCACAGCAAACGGATTGGCGGTTGTCCGGGCACCAATCCATAAAATATCGACTCCGTATTTTAAAGCTTCAAACACATGGTTTGCATTAGCAACTTCGGTTGCTGTCAGCATACCCAGTTCATTGTGCACTTTCTTAAGCCATGGCAGTCCTTCTTTTCCAACTCCTTCAAAAGTATTTGGACGGGTACGGGGTTTCCAGATTCCTGCCCGAAAAATATTTATGCCATTCTCTTTCAGTTGTCTGGCTGTTTCCATCACCTGTTCTTCTGTTTCCGCACTGCATGGACCTGCCATTACCAGCGGGCGTTCTTCTCCGACTCCCGGAAAAGTAAACTTTTCTAATTCTAATTTTATTCCCATTATTTTGTTTTTTATAATATTCTTAATCAAGTAATTTTCTTCCACTGGTGTATTCACCTAATATGTGCACCCCTGAAGTGAAAGGATTAATAGCAGATAAAGCATGCAAATATCGCTGGTAGTCAGCTATCTCAACATCAACATAAAACTGATATTCCCAATCTTTACCTATTATTGGCATAGATTGTATTTTCGACAGGTTAATATCGTGAAAGCTGAATATTGATAATATTTTGGATAAACTACCAATCTGGTGAGCCAGGGCAAAACTTAGAGATGCTTTATTCGCATTTTCATTGCTAACCGTAGAACCATTAATATTTTGAAGGATAAGAAACCGGGTATAATTCATCTTATTGGTTTCAATTTGTTCGGCAACAATTTCAAGCTTGTATTTTTTTGCTGCCAAATCGCTGGCAATGGCTGCTATTCCTGTTAATTGCTCGTCGGCAATCATTTTAGCACTTAAAGCAGTATCAACGCTGTCAACAAGCTTTATTTTCGGATAATCATCGAAAAAAGACTGGCATTGGAGTATTGCCATGGGATGCGAATATACCTCCTTTATATCCTGAATCTTTTGACCCGGTAAAGCAACTAGGTTTTGCTTTATCCTTAGGTAAATTTCTCCTATTATTTTCATTCTGGACTCAAGTAGCAGACTGTAATTTGGTAATATGCTGCCTGCCAACGAATTTTCAATGGCTGTTATCCCAAAATCAACAATGCCTTTTTTCAAAGCCTGAAAAAGATCTTTGAAGGTATTTCGGGGTACTATCTCAATATTCTCATCACCAAAATATTTTATAGCGGCAATTTCATGAAAAGCACCATATCCGCCTTGTATGGCTATCGTTTTTGATTTTGGTTTTGTCTCCGTTTCCATTTTCAATTTGTATAAAAAGAAAAAGTCCCGAACTATTTCGGGACTTTCTCAAGTAATATTTTATATACTTATACAAAAAAGCCCCTTCATCTTGTAAAAAAGAAGAAATAAAAGAAGAAATAGCGGCTTGTATAAGTTTTTTTCATGTTTTTTTTACTTTCAGATGCAAATATAGTATCTTTTTTCTCTCGATTTTCATTTCAGGTCATTTTTTTCTGATAGTTATCATGTTTTTCACAATATGCTCTATTAAAACCTCCCCAAAAAATAAATCTAACTCAATGGCATATTTTTTGCAATGCAAAAATTAAACCAACTCTATCATGAAAAAACATATACTATTATCCATTTTTTTCTTTGTTATAAGTATTTCAGAATTATTAGCACAGAATTATAAATCTGAACTTGATAACCTTTCTAAAAAGTATGAACAAGGCGAAATAGATCAGTATAAATACCAAAAAATGGCTGAGGTTTGGAGAAGCGCCATGAAAACAACCGGCGGTTACCCTGAATTACCCTTATCTGAAGATTCATCTAAAGTAAGATATGAATTTATATATGAGGCAGACAATCTGGATAAACTAATAATATATAACCGGATATTGGAATATTTCTCGCTTCAGTATGAATCGTTGTCAGAAATACTGGACTACCAGGATTATGATTTGGGTAAAATAATAATTAAGTGTAATACTCCTGTTGAAGGAAGTTATACAAGCTTTTTTTGTGCTACTTACAGATTTACAATTATCCAAAATAAATACAGATTAGAAATAAGCAACATTAGTTATGCAAAGAAATACGATATGATACTTATCGATGAAACTTACTTTTACGATTATTTGCAGGAAACCAGGTTTGAGGCATTCTATCCGGTTACCAACAAAAACTTTAAAGAATGGGAACAAACCATTACTAAAATGAAAAAAGTTGATAAGGCAATAAAAGATTCAGGCGATAAAATCTTTTCATTTGTAAAAGCATATAATGGCGATTATGAATTCTGAAAATTAATCCGCTTACAAACCTTGTTTCTCAGCTAACTCAAACCATCGCTCCGATTTTGTCTCAATCAGAGAGAGTAACTCTCCAATACGTTCCGAAGCCTTTATTAAATCTTCGGGACTAGTTTTGGGGGAATTCAGTTTGGTCTCAAGACCTTTTTTTTCAGCCTCCAACTGGCTGATTTCCAACTCAAGCACATCGTATTCACGCTTCTCGTTATAAGATAGTTTATTTACAGGCTTTGATTTTTTTTCCTGTTTCTCTGTTTTGTTATGCTGTAGCTTGTCAGTTTTTATTTCTGATTTTTGTTGTTGTTGTTTCCATTCTAAGTATTGCGAATAATTGCCCGGATAGTCTTTTATTCTTCCAATATCTTCAAAAACGAATATATGATCAACCACCTCATCGAGAAAATACCTGTCGTGCGAAACCACAAGCACTGAACCCGGAAAATCCTGTAAATACTCCTCCAGAACTTCCAGCGTAGCTATATCCAAATCATTGGTAGGCTCATCTAAAACTAAAAAATTAGGGTTTTGCATAAGCACAGTACACATGTACAAACGTCTCTTTTCACCACCACTTAGCTTATAGATATAATCGTATTGACGTGAAGGATGAAATAAAAAATGATTCAGAAACTGGCTGGCAGTAATGACTTTTCCATCGCTTAAGGAAACAGTTTCAGCAATTTCTGATAGTGCATCGATAACACGCATATTTTCATTAAACACCATTCCCTCCTGCCTGTAATAACCAAATTTCACAGTTACCCCAGAATCAAGTTTACCTGATTCAGGAATTAATTTTCCGGTAAGTACGTCAAGAAAAGTTGATTTGCCACAACCATTTCCACCAAGGATTCCGATTTTCTCAAAGGGCGAAAATGTATAGGTAAATTCATTAAGGTATTTAACTCCTTCCCACGAAAAAATGAGCTTATCTGCTACTAAAATCTTTTTTCCCAAACGCTCAGTTCCTGTATTTATTTTTACTTTATCGTTACGAATTGTTTGAGATGCGGTATCTTTTAAATTATAATAATTTTCGATTCTGTATTTTGCTTTGGTTCCCCTGGCCTTTGGCATCCTTCGCATCCATTCCTGTTCGGTTCTCAACAAGTTTTCAGCCTTATCTATTTCTTTTTGTCTCAATGCAATTCTTTCGGCACGCTTTTCAAGAAAATACGAATAATTACCCCGGTATCTGAAAACCTGCATCTCATCAATTTCAAGTATTTCGCTGCATACCCTGTCGAGAAAATACCTGTCGTGAGTAACCATAAGCAAACTAACAGCCTTACGCTTCAGGTAACCTTCGAGCCAGGCAATCACTTCAACATCAAGATGGTTTGTAGGCTCATCTAAAATTAAAAAATCAGGTTCCTCGATTAAAACCGCAGCAAGAGCAACCCGTTTTTTTTGTCCCCCAGATAATTCATCAACCTTTTGATAAAAATTATTAATACCCAACTGACTAAGGAGTTGTTTTACCTGGTATTCCATGTCCCAGGCTTTCAGATTGTCTATTTCCTGGGTTAATTTCTCAATGGCGGGTAAATTATTTTTTTCTAGTGCCAGCTCATAATCCCGAATCAGTCTGAGAACCTCACCCGATGCATGAAATACAGCATCCAGCACGGTGCTCTTATCCTTAATTTTGGGATCCTGAGGTAAATAACCAATTTTTACACCAGGCAAAAATTTAACCTCCCCGCTATTATAATCCTCATCCCCATTAAGAATTGATAAAAGTGTGGTTTTACCTATCCCATTTTTGGCAATCAGTCCTGTCTTTTCTCCAGCTTCAATCGAAAATGAAATTAATCTGAATAATTCCAAATCTCCAATCGATTTTGATAAATCCTTTACCTCTAGTATTGCCGGCATTGTTTTTTTTGCCAAAGGTATCAAAAAGTAGTTTGCTTGTTTTTGAATTTATGAATTTTGGAATCCTTTGTTTTAAACCATCACGGTTAGCAGAATTTTATATCTAAAGTTCAGAATCCTTTTTATCTGGGCTGTAATTAATAATTTTGTACAAACACACCTTCATCTCATGACAAAAAAAGAACGATTTGAACAGGTCATAAAATATTTTAAAGAAACCAGGCCTGTTGCCGAAACTGAACTGGAATATACAAATCCTTATGAATTAATTGTTGCCGTAATTTTATCGGCTCAATGTACCGACAAAAGAGTAAATTTAATCACCCCCGGATTAATAGAAAAGTACCCTACAGTATATAAAATGGCTCAAACCTCCCAGGAAGAAATTTTCGACTTAATTAAAAGCTGCTCCTATCCAAACAATAAAGCAAAGCATCTTTTGGGAATGGCAAAAATGCTTGTGAAAGATTTTGGCGGTGAGGTGCCAGCCGATATAAATGAATTACAAAAGCTGCCCGGAGTTGGCAGAAAAACGGCAAATGTTATTGCCTCGGTGGTATTTAATATGCCTGCTCTGGCTGTTGATACGCATGTTTTCAGAGTTTCTGCCCGTTTAGGCTTAACTACCAACGCAAAAACGCCTTTGCAAACCGAAGAACAACTCATTAAATTTATACCTGAAGACCTTAGACCGATTGCACACCACTGGCTTATTCTTCATGGAAGATATGTTTGCCAGGCACGTTCACCTAAATGTGAAGCATGCGGATTAACAGAGATTTGTGCGCATTTTAATAAGCTCACAAAAAAGGTTGTTAATTAAAACAAAACACCGATGCTTGGGCATTTTAACGATTATGCTAACTTTGTTAAGTTGTAAATTCCTATATGAACAGAGCTCAGATGAAATTCCACCTAAAACTAATACTGTCTGTTTTTGTTGTAATCATATTGCAGGGGGCATCTTTAAAACGGATTGATTACAAAGATGGTATTAAGAACAATGTTTGTAAAGAATTAAAGAACAATGTTTTGGTATATTTCATCTTTGTAGACACAAAAGAAACTGCACCCTGGACTGAATTCGACATGAGTACAACACTGGATTCAATGAAAGTGGCAATAAGCTGGATTGAGGAACAAGCGAAAAAAAACGGACAGACTTTAAAAATACTTTCGGATTATTATATAGGTAATGAATACACCACAATAAAAAAGAACCTCGAATACGGTACAGTTTACAATACAGCAACCACCCCTAATTTGCATAAGGGGCTGAGCGAGCTTAACAAATGGGCCGACGGCATTGCTGCCCGCGTAGGAAAAGAGGTGCAAATCTCCACAAAAGACGGAATTCCAGAAATTAAAAACCCAAAAAATAAAGAACGACTGGCGGCTCATTTAAGAGACGAAAAGCAGGTTGAAAGTGTTGCCCTTTTATTTATGGTAAATAATTACTTCAGAAACGATATTTCTCTTTCAATAAATCATATGAACAATGAGGATGTTGAATTTGCAATAGTAAGTTATAAGTATCCGTCAATTATTGCACAAAATATACTGAACCTGTTTGGTGCTGCAGATTTAAGCGAAAGCATTTATCGAAAAAACGATAAAAAAATTAAACTGGCAGCAGAATATTTCCCTGACGATATTATGCAAGACGTTTATGGTAAAGGAATAAACAACTTTAAGATAGGGGAATACACACAATATTTAATTGGTTGGTCTGATGAGTTAAACTCAAAATATCAAAACCTGCTTACCGATAATATTGTAAACTTCTAAGAATATTAATATTTACAATGGGTTACAAATTTTGTTTATAAAAAAAAAATACTAATTTTACTATTGAACGTTGAAAAATAGGTCCTAACCCAAAAACTATAGTAATGCAGCAAACTAATATCGTTTCTCTCACAAGTAAGTTACTTGTCGCATTCCTGCTTTTTCTGAGTTTTACTGCTTGCCAATCGGGTAAACAAAAGCAAGACAGTGAAGTGTCTATAGAAGATTTCATATCAGATGATGATATCTTTGACGACATAGATAAGGCTAAAAAGATTTTTTATTCGTTGCCTTCGCCATTGGAAACCGCAATGATTATTAAGTCAGCCGGTGCCGAGTATGACCAGGAGTTACTGAATTCACTTGATAATGTGGAAAAATACAGTTCGAGCAGAGCACTTGCACTTAACCTTGGTATATACACTACCGACTTAAGTTTTGCAAGCTTATTTGAGCAAACACAAACCTCAATAGATTATATGAACGCTGCCCGTTCTATGGCCGAAGGTTTAAATATTACAGATGCTATTGATAAAAATACGATTGATAAATTAGAGCAAAATCTTGACAACCGGGATATTGTTATGGACATTATTTCGGAAACTTTTTTGAATTCAAGCTCGTATCTGAAGGAAAATGAGCGGCAGGATGTTGCAGCCATTGTATTGGTTGGTGGTTGGGTAGAAGGCCTCTATATTGCTTCAGAGCTTATTGGAGATAATTCTATTGAAAACAATAAATTGGCCGATCGTGTTTTAGAACAAAAATTATCTTTTAATATTGTACAAAGATTATTAGACGATAATAAAGAGAAAGCCAACGGAGAATCAAATCAGGATATTGTTGATATGATTGCCCAGCTAGAAGAAATAAAAGCCGCCTTTGATAAGGTTAAAATTGAAACCTCTAAAGCAACAGTTGAGGAAAATGATGAGTCAGGTGTAGCCCAGGTGTCATCGACTACTAAGATTACTGTTACTCCTGAAGATTTTAAAGCCTTACAGGCAAGTATTAACAAATTAAGAACCAGCTTCATACAATAAACATAAATATCATGAGAAGAATTTACCTATTGTTCCTGATACTTACTCTCGCAGCAGTTACCCCTAGTCTAAGTTATGCACAATGTAAAGGCTTTGCTAAGAAAATATGTAAACTGGAACTTATACCCTACATACATGATGGAAACTATCATGCCGCAATTTTAACCGAAGGCGAAGAAGCTGAATTATATAAAACCTTCTATAGTGGACAAGATTACAGGATTTCTATATGTGGTACAGATGCATTACCCGAAATCGAATTTCAGGTAGTTGACTCTTATAAAAATGTTCTTTACGATAACACAGAGCATAATAATTCCAGGATTTGGGATTTCAACCTTGAATCGTCGCAGCAACTTAAAATTGCCATTAAAGTGCCCACATCTGAAGCTCAAAGCGAATATCCAGCCAGTGGATGCGTTGCTATTATGTTCGGATTTAAAGAAACTAAATAAAAATATTTAACATTTTGTTGGAAGAACCTGTGGTAGAATATCACAGGTTTTTTTATGGTACAAAAATTGTGTTTATTATAACCTATTATTAAGTTTTACGTTATAGTATAGACACAAAGAACACTAATATTATGAAAAGGATATTTATTTTATTGTTGGGCATAAGTCTTGCTGTAGTAAGTTGTGAATTTCTGGAGCAGGTTGAAGAAACTACCGGACTTTCGGAAGAAGATATAGTTAAAGGTCTTAAAACGGCTCTCGAAGTTGGAACTGACTCTTCATCAACAGCCTTAGCTGTTCTAAATGCATACTATGAAAACCCACTCTTAAAAATTCCTTTACCGGAAGAGGCACAAAATGTGCAGACCCAGATTAATATGATATTAGACCTTGCGCCTTCTCTTAGCTCATATCTTAACCTCGATACTCATTTTGAAAACGTGGTTAAATCGATAAACCGAGCTGCTGAAGAATCAGCAAAAGAAGCTGCGCCAATCTTTAAATCTGCAATTACAGACCTAAGTATTGTTCAGGGGCTGGAAATTTTACAGGGGCGGGTACCAACAGATAGCCAAGGAACTAAATCTGGCGGGTTCGACTCAACTGCAGCTACTCAATACCTGTTGCTGCAAACCTATTCACCTTTAACAGATCTTTATGCACCTAAAATTGATAATGCTCTTAATAAAGATTTAGGATTAGGTTTCTCGGCAAACCAGGCATGGACAACATTAAGAAGCACCTATAATAATGCAATAGCCACAATTAACGGTAATTTTATTACCAGAAATGCCCTGGCACTTACAGGCTATTCTCTTAATGAACTTGAAACGGAAAGTATCGGAGTATTTGCTACCGAAAAAGCCCTCGACGGTCTATTCCTAAAAGTTGGCGAGGAAGAAATCAAAATACGCAGAGACCCATGGAAATGGATTTCAACAACTGTAGGTAATATACTGACAAAAGTTTTTGGATACGAAGAATAAATCGAAAATGCATAATACCAATTAAGAATAGCGAAGTTAAGGCTTCGCTATTCTTTTTAGTTTCTCTTTTAAGAATTTACCCGTATAAGATTTTTCTACCTTTGCCAGGTCTTCGGGTACACCTTCAAATACCAGATACCCTCCTACATCGCCACCTCCAGGACCCAAATCAATAACCCAGTCAGCCGACTTAATTACTTCCTGATTGTGCTCAATAATTACAATGGAATGCCCTTTCTCAACCAATGCATTAAAGGCACTTAATAATTTTCCGATATCATGAAAGTGTAACCCGGTAGTTGGTTCATCGAAGATGAACATGGTTGGGGTAGATTTTTCGAGGGCCAGAAAGGAGGCTAGCTTTACTCGCTGACTTTCTCCGCCACTTAAAGTACTTGAAGATTGCCCCAGTTTAACATAGCCAAGTCCAACATCGGCCAGGGGTTTAAGCTTATCGATTATTTTCTTTTCGGTGCTACCGCTTTTCTTTCCAAAGAATTCAATAGATTCGTTCACAGTCATTTCCAGAATATCGTAAATACTTTTATCCTGGTATTTGACTTCTAAAACATCGTCCTTAAAACGTTTGCCGTTGCAATGTTCACAAGTAAGCACTATATCGGCCATAAACTGCATTTCAACCTTAATGGTTCCTTCTCCCTGACATTCTTCACACCTTCCGCCTTCAACATTAAAAGAAAAATGCGATGGTTTATATCCATTGTATTTGGCGTACTGCTGATTCGAATATAACTTTCTAATCTCATCGTATGCCTTAAGATAGGTTACCGGGTTGGAACGTGAAGATTTACCGATAGGATTTTGATCAACAAATTCAACCTGCGAGATACGTCTGAAATCCCCCTCTAATTTTGAAAATTTACCACTTTTAGTTCCATAACCTCCAATAATCTTCGAAATGGCAGGATACAACACACCTTTGATAAGCGATGATTTTCCGGAACCACTTACACCGGTTACAACAGTTATAATTTCAAGAGGAATCTTAACATTAATTCCTTTTAAATTATTTTCATAGGCTCCAATAATCTGAATAGAATTGTTCCATTTTCTTCTCCTAGATGGCACAGCTATTTCCTCAACACCTGTGAGGTACTTTCCGGTTAAACAAACCGGATTTTTTACCAACTCGCTGTAGTTACCTGAAAAGGTGACCTCACCCCCCAGTCTGCCTGCTCCCGGACCAATATCAATAAGCTCATCCGCTGCCCTTATAATCTCCTCCTCATGTTCAACTATTAATATTGTATTACCAAGCTCCTGAAGTTTTTTAAGCACCTTGATCAGCCTGTGTGTATCCCTGGGATGAAGTCCAATACTCGGCTCATCTAAAACATATAATGAACCCACAAGACTGCTTCCTAATATGGTGGCTAAATTAATTCTTTGCGACTCACCACCGGAAAGTGTTGATGACAATCTGTTCAGTGTTAAGTAGCCCAACCCCACATCGCAAAGGTATTCCAGCCTGCTTTGAATTTCTATGATTAGTCGTTTAGCAACCCTCCTTTCATATTCTGAGAAACTGAAAGAATTAAATAGATGCTGAAGCTTATTTACAGGTATATCAACTAATTCTGACAGGGAGTATTTGTCGACTTTAACATATCCGGCTTCCTTTTTTAATCTGCGCCCATTACATTCCGGACAGGTAGTTCTTCCCCTGTAACGTGAGAGCATAACACGATACTGAATTTTATACTTGTTCTCTTCAAGCATCTTAAAAAAGCTGTTCAAACCTGCAAAATACCGATTACCCGTCCAGAGAAGTCTGACCTGTTCATGTGTGAGATCATAAACAGGCTTATGAATTGGAAAATCAAATTTATCGGCATTATAAACCAATTCATTCTTCCATTCCTGCATTTTTTCACCCTTCCAACAAACAATGGCTTCTTCGAAAACCGATAAACTCTTGTCAGGGATTACCAAATCCTCATCAATGCCAATAATTCTGCCATAGCCCTCACACACCGGACATGCACCAATAGGATTATTGAAACTAAACATATGAACGGTAGGCTCTTCAAATTCCATTCCGTCTCTTTCAAACCTGTTGGTAAAAGTTCTGGTTTCTGATTTTTCGCCACTTAGAATTTGTAAAGTACAATTTCCATTGCCCAAACGAAAAGCATCCTGCACAGAATCGGAATACCTGCTAACAGAATCCTCGTCATTCTGAACAGTAACCCTGTCGATTACCACAAAAAAATCTTTTGCCCGCGAAATTCTATCTTCTGAAAGTTCCTTAGTTTTAAATAATTCACCGTCAATTTCAACCCTGCCGATTCCCAAATGATTTAAGTCGGTAAGCAGCTGATGAGCATCTAATTGTTTAAAATCGCTGTAGGGTGAAAGAATTATCATTTTTGTTCCAAGGGGAAAGCTTAAAATATGATCCACAACATCGGTAACTGTATCTTTCTTAACTTCTTTTCCTGAAACCGGTGAATATGTTTTTCCAATTCTTGCATACATCAGCTTCAGATAATCGTATATTTCCGTTGATGTACCAACTGTAGATCTGGGGTTACGTGTATTAACCTTTTGTTCAATAGCTATTGCAGGTGGTAGTCCCCTGATATAATCAACCTCCGGTTTATTCATCCGACCAAGAAACTGCCTGGCATAAGACGAGAGGCTCTCAACGTATCTTCGTTGACCTTCGGCATATATTGTATCAAAAGCCAGCGAAGACTTTCCGGAACCCGACAAACCTGTAATTACAATAAAACTATTGCGCTTTATATTGACATCAATGTTTTTGAGATTATGAACTCTGGCTGATTTAACTTCAATATATTTTGAAACCTTCGGCATATATTTTGAGTATAATTAAAAACGTTTTAACATTTTTTTCAAAAAAATAAGTGCAAAGGTATTTGAATAAAGGAAAAAAAGCACTTAATTGCATTCAATTAATCATTAAAACGGAGGATTGCCTATAGAATTACTTCTACTTCACTAACAAATTAACATAAGAGGAGGTAGTTGTGATGTACCAAAACCGAACTGATTATGAGCTCGTACTAGAGTTCCTTGCAGGTAATCGATCTAGTCTTGAAAATTTAATAAACAGGCATAGAAGCAAAGTATATAGCTATATACTTTTCAATGTGAAAGATCAGCATCTGGCTGAAGATATCTTTCAGGACACCTTTATTAAGGTGATAAAATCGCTAAAAAGAGGCAAATACAAAGATAACGGACGTTTCCTGTCGTGGGTTCTGCGTATTGCTCACAATCTTGTAATCGACCATTATCGTAAAGAAAAGCAGTTGCAGACTGTTTCAAATGATAATTATGAAACAGATTTATTTAATTCTCAACAGTTTTCTGATAAAACAATTGAAGATAAAATGGTTAACAAACAGATAACCAATGAAATACGGAATCTAATCAAGCAATTACCCGAAGATCAAAGAGAAGTGGTAATTCTACGGCATTACTGCGAACTAAGTTTTAAGGAAATTGCTGAATATACCGATGTAAGCATAAACACAGCATTAGGAAGAATGCGGTATGCACTAATAAACTTACGACGGTTCATTGAAGAAAAACAACTTAACCTGAACCTTGTATAGTAAAAGGTTCAGGATTTTTTATTTTTGATACAATAATGCGTTTAAAACCAACGTTATGAATCTGTAAATTAACAATCAACTATGCCTATGAATAAAACTTCTACTCTGTTTTTTTCTATTCACAACCTTGGATCCAATACATATCATCAAATTTCTGACACCGATGATTTAAACGGTGAGAAAGAGTTTTCAGACGTTTACAACGTGCTGAAAAAAGGTCTGGCTCCGATTGATGTCAGACAAGAAATTGTAGATAATTTATTAGCAATCGCAGATAAAATAGCTTAAGATTTACTGGTTGTTCGTATAGAAAACGAAAAAGTCTGATGTCAGTCATCGGGCTTTTTTGCTTTTCGGAAACTAATATCTGCTTCCTGACAATTAGCATTTTTAGCAACTCCTTTTTATATTATTTTCAACATCTCTTTGTAACTTACAATTAAGTCAGATAAAACATATGTAAAAATAGATAAACAATGAAAAGAATTATTTACTTATTTATTATCAGTGCCTTAGCAATAACTAGCTGTAAAAAAGATACCATGACAAAGAACCCTCTGTTGGCTGACTGGAACACGCCGTTTCATGTTCCTCCTTTTGATGAGATTAAGAACGAGAATTATTTGCCGGCTTTTGAAGAGGCAATAAAAATGCATCAACATGAGATTGATGTAATAATTACCAATTCTACTGAGCCCAATTTTGAAAATACCATATATCCATTAGATAAATCAGGCGATCTACTTCAAAGAATTTCCCTGGTATTCTTCAACATTGATGGCGCAAACACAAGTGAAGAAATTCAGCAAATAGCACTAAAGGTGGGTCCAATGCTAAATGAGCATTACGACAACATCTTTATGAATGAAGAATTATACAACAAGGTTAAAGTTGTTTATGAAAAAAGAAACGACAGTAAGCTCGATAAAGACCAGTTAAGAGTTGTAAAGAAATACAATGAACAATTTACCCGTAGAGGTGTAAACCTTCCTGAAGAAAAGAAAAACAGGGTTAAAGAATTAAATGAAAAAATAACTAATCTGACACTGAAATTCGGTCAGAATCTTCTTGCCGAGACCAATAATAGTTTAAAACTGGTAATCGACAATAAAGAAGACCTTTCAGGACTACCGGAAAACATTGTCTCTGCTGCCGCCGAACAGGCAAAAAATGACAGTATGCCCGGAAATTGGGTTTTTACGCTGAATAAACCCAGCCTGATACCATTCCTGCAATATGCTGATAAGCGTGACCTGCGCGAAAAAATATACCGTGGATATTTTATGCGTGGGAACAACAGCAACGAATTTGACAATAAAGATATACTTAGAGAAATTGCAGAACTGAGAGCTGAACGCGCTGAAATTCTGGGATTTAAGAATCACGCCGAATATGTCATCGATGTCAACATGGCCAAAACCCCCGAAAATGTGTATGATTTTTTAAATAAAGTGTGGACTCCCGCTCTGAACTTATCGAAAACAGAACTTTCAGAAATGCAGGCACTTGCCGATGCAAATGGAGATAAGGTAAAACTGGAATCGTGGGATTGGTGGTATTATGCCGAGAAACTGAGAAAGCAAAAATACGATCTTGATGAGGCTGAACTTAAACCCTACTTCAAACTTGATAATGTTAGAGATGGGATGTTTTGGGTTGCAAACAAATTATACGGAGTTAGCTTTGAAAAGCTGGAGGATATACCAATTTACCACCCTGAAGTTGAAGTGTTTGAAGCTAAAGAAGCAGATGGAACACACATAGGATTGTTGTACCTTGATTATTTTCCACGCGAAAGCAAAGGGGGTGGCGCCTGGTGTACTACATTTCAGGATGCAACCTACAGGGATGGTAAAAAAATACCTCCTGTTGTTTCCATTGTAACAAACTTCACAAAACCTACAGAAGATACGCCATCGCTATTAACCTGGGATGAAGTAACGACACTCTTCCATGAATTTGGTCATGCCCTGCACGCCTTGTTTACCGAAGGAAAATACAATAAAACAGCAGGCGTTGTTGCACAGGACTATGTTGAACTGCCATCTCAGGTTATGGAAAACTGGGCTGCAGAACCAGAGGTAATGAAGCATTACGGGAAACATTACCAAACCGGAAACACAATACCTGATGAGTTAATAAAGAAAATTCAGAACAGCAGTCACTTTAACCAGGGATTTGCAATGGTTGAATACATTGCTGCTTCTATTCTTGATTTGGATTACCACATGCTTAGCTCAAGAGACAGCCTTGCAGATGTTTTGGCATTTGAAAAAGCATCGATGGATAAAATCGGATTGATTCCGGAAATAATTCCCAGATACCGGTCAACTTACTTTGCTCATATATTTAGTGGTGGCTATTCGGCCGGATATTACGTTTATATGTGGGCTGAAGTATTAGATGCGGATGCTTTTTCTGCTTTTAAAGAATCGGGGGATATTTTCAACCAGGATTTAGCTTCAAAATTCAGAAAACATTGCCTTGCCGAAAGTGGCGACGATGATGGGATGGTTCAATACAAGAAGTTCCGCGGACAGGAACCAACGGTTGATGCATTGCTTAATAAGCGAGGGATTAGTGAGTGAGTGAGTGAGTGAGTGAGTGAGTGAGTGAATGAGTGAGTGAGTGAATGAGTGAATGAGTGAATGAGTGTTAAAATCGTCATTGCGAGGACAAGGGATAAGGCAATCTGAACTATTGAAAAACAGATTGTTTCCTTTTACTCACAATGACGATCTACTTATAAAACAATCATTCAATAATTACACTTTATGCAAATGCACATCGCTCTGTGGGAATGGAATGGAGATTCCCTTTTTATCAAATGACTTTTTAACAGTTTCCTGCATGTAAAAAAATACATCCCAATAATTTGCTGCTTCTACCCAAAGTCTTACGGTAAAATTAACAGAGCTGTCTCCCAGTTCAACAACCTTAACAAAAGGTTCGGGATCTTTAAGAATGCTTTCATTCGCATTAATAACATCCAAAATAACTCCCCTGGCTTTATCAATATCGTCAGAATAGCCGATTCCATATATGAGATCAACCCTTCGCCTATCTTCAGCAGAAAAGTTAATCATTGATCCGGTTGATAATCCGCCATTAGGAATAATGATAGTTATATTATCCGGCGTTTTCAAAATTGTATTAAAGATTTGTATTTCCTTAACACTCCCGGAATGCCCTTGTGCCGAAATATAATCGCCCACTTTAAAAGGCTTAAAAATAAGAATCATTACCCCGCCGGCAAAGTTCTGAAGCATGCCCGACAGTGCCATACCGACAGCCAGTCCGGCTGCTCCAAGTATAGCAATAAACGATGTCATTTGAATACCAAGCATACCTATAACCGAAACCACCAGTAAGGTTTTCAGCAATACAGAAATAAAACTTTTTATAAAACCTTTTAAAGAATCATCTACATTTCTTCTGTTTAATCCTTTTACAGTAATTTTTAAGATGGCCTTGATTACCCACAAGCCAACAAGAAGTGCTATTAAAGCATAAAGTACCTTTGGTCCCTGTGTTAAAACACCGGTAACCAAATAATCCGAAATTTGATTTAGTTTTTCCATACGTGATTTATAATGTTGTGGTTAAAAATTCCTTTTTTTACATTCAAGATCCAGTTCATTCCATTTTTTACCTTTGCTAAAAGCAGCTGCAATAGACGGACTCAGGTTTTCAATAATAACCTGGTGCATCCCCAGTCTTTTTATTCTCTTTTTTAAAATGGCATTCTTTTTATTCTCTTCAGCAACCATACCCGCATAAATAACCACAAACCATTGCGCAGCGATTAATGAATTGGAGTATGAACTGCTGATATTATGAATAAATTTTATAACCTCCTCTGAAATTGTTCGGTCTGTTTTATTATAAATTCCAACAAAATGACCATACACTTTATCTGCTGATAAAATTTTTGATTCACGTGCAAAATATTCGAAATATTCAACATCTTTCGGAGCATAAAGCCCCTTAGAATTTGTATATAAAAAAACACACCAGTTATCGAACCTGCCTTTCCCAAATTTCACATAACTTCCATCCTTGAATTTACATAAAACATCAGACATCTGGCAGAAATTCTATATACTTAAAACTTATAGGAAAACCCTACTCCAAGAATTTCTTTAAACTGAACTCTTGGTCCGCTTTCATCTACTACTCCATCGTTGTTGTTGTCGATATCTATTTTAATATCATCATCGTAGATCAGATTTGTTGTAACACTTACTGCTATATATTTATTTACTTTCAGTGCAATTAGGTTTTCCCAGTTAACGTCAATATTTCCCGGATTTTGAATATAATTCGAGAATAAATCAATTTTTGATGACAAGGTAATATTCTCCAGAAAATCGGTATTGAAATCATTTTTCGAAAAAATAAAACGAATATATCCCCCAACTTCTGATTTTACTTTTTTACCATGCTCTAAGAGTATATTTTCATTATCGAATTCAGCAGGATCAACACCAAATGCTCCCGAATCGGCAAGGGTCTGATCATTTACAAAAGTTGTTTTACTGGTTAAAGGAGAAATAAAAGCGCTGAAATAATCTGAGGGTTTATAATCCATACCAACTGCGCCTAAAACATAGGCAGGGGCAAACAACCCCGATATTTTAACAGAATCGTTCGGATAATTGTATCCGTCGGTCATCTGCGTTTTAAAATTGAACATAGCAGCGTAATAAAGCTTATCTATAGCTCTTCTGCCATACAATGATAATATATCGACCTTGTCGTCTGTTTTCATGTAATCACTTTCTTTTCCCTGTTTTAAAAGTCCGTAGCCAAGATCCAATGAATTTACCCAGCTTGACTTCTCTCCTTTATAATTAAGGTATAAACTTGTCAGGCCGTTTAATGCGACTGAATTTTGCCCGCCAGCTGCCCAGTTGGTTAAGGATGTCTGAGCAACATTAATACTAACCATTCCACCGTGTTTCCAGCCTAAAACTGTATCTGCAGAACGTTTTTTTAAAGTAGATTCTAGATCTGTCACCTGCGAAAATGTGGCCAGCGACAAGCTTGATAAGAAAACTAAGATTAAGGTTTTAAATTTCATTTGTTTATAATTTAATTTTTCAATGGTCAAATGCCTGCCCCGAAACATCGGGGGAACACCACATGACTGAATAATCATTAATGTGTGTGTCGTAATAATTACTTGTAAGCTGTATTGATATTCAAATTTGTTTTAAACAACTGTAAAAGACTAAAAAAACAGTTGGTAACAAAAATAGATTTTTAATTCTTAACTGGATAAATGTTATTTAATTCAAATCAAACTTACAAAGTTTTTTAATGCCATAATGTCGTGATTCAAACTATTAATCTGCAATTTTGACAACATTAAATCTGTAATATTGAAAACATAGAATCAGCTTTAAAGGCCTATGTGATTGATTTAATGTATTTTATAATGCTACTCCTGTACGAATGAAATGAAACTGGCATATTGTTTGAAAAACAAGTAGTGAATTTAATTTATTGTTTAACCAATCTGATATTAATCAGAATTAAACTATGGAGGAATAAGCCATGACACTTGCAAGATTGACAGACGATTTGTATCGTAACAAAATGTTTCCTTCATTATTCGATAGATTTTTTGAAGGAGACTTAATGGTTCCGATGGATCTCGGAAGGAATTCCTGGAATTATGCAGGAACAAACTCTACGCTACCGGCAGTAAATATAAAGGAAAACGACGATGAATTCCTGATTGAGGTTGCTGCTCCGGGTTTAAAAAAAGACGATTTTAAAATTAATTATGAGAATGGCCGGTTAACTATTTCTTCAGAAAAAAAAGAGGAGTTTAAGGATGAAAAGGACGGTAAAGTTAATCGCAAAGAATTCAGCTATCAATCATTCCAACGTTCATTTACTATTGCTGAAGAAGCAATTGATGCAGAAAAAATAAAAGCTAAATACAGCGAGGGCATACTTCATCTTACTTTGCCTAAAAGAGAAGAAATAAAACCAAAACCCGCCAGAGAGATTAAAATTTCATAAAACTAAAAGATTTGGTTCTGAGATTATGCAGCTTTCCAATAAAAGCTGCATTTTTTCATTAAACAAGTACAGAAATGAAAGGTAATTTTAATAAACTTATAAACTCCGAAACACCTGTTCTAATCGACTTTTCGGCAGAATGGTGCCAGCCTTGTAAAGTTCAGGCTCCAATTCTAAAAGATATAGCTGTAGAGCTTGGCAATAAAATAAGGGTTGTTAAAATTGATGTTGACCAGAATCGCGAGATTGCAAGCAGGTATCAGATACAGGGTGTGCCAACCCTTGCTGTATATAAAAATGGTAATATGGTTTACCGGCAATCAGGAGTGCATCAGAAAACTCAACTTTTAAGTATACTTCAACCTCACCTATCAGACCGGTAATCTAATATAAAAATTATTTTCCTTTTTTCTTTTTCTTGTATTTTCTCTTAACGAAAAATTTGTAGAAAATAAGTCCGGCTAAAAAGCCACCTATGTGTGCCCAAAAAGCAATTCCCGTTGCTGTATTGCTAAACAGAAGATGGAAGGTGCCGTTAAAAAACTGAACAAAAAACCAAATTCCAATAAATATAAACGCAGGAATAGGGATAAACAAAGGCAAGAAAAACACCGGAACCAGGGATATTATTCTGCTCTTTGGAAATAAAAACATATAAGCTGCCATAACCCCCGAAATAGCACCAGAAGCACCAAGAGCCGGAATCATTGAATTTATATACAACACATAATGGCAAAGCGATGCCATTATTCCTGACAAAAGATAAAAAACAAGGTATCGGAAACTTCCCATTCTGTCTTCCACATTGTCGCCAAAAATGTATAGCATCCACATATTCCCCAAAAAATGTAGCCAACCGCCATGCAGAAACATATTTGTAAGAAAAGTGTAATTTGTATTTCCAAAAATACTTGTAGTAGCAGGAATTAACCCGAATTTATCAAAAAACGCTTCAGTCTGTTCGGGATTCATTAATAATTCAAAAATAAAAACAGTAAAATTTAACATGATTATTATCCAGTTCATTACAGGAAATCTGGCTGATTTAATTGTGTCTTTTAAGGGTATCATGGTTTTTATTTGTCCGTTAAATATAATGCGCTTTAAAAATACGACTTCGTTCTTTGATAAATTCACATTGTGAATGATAAAAACAGGAAAATCGATTGCTTTAAATTAAGCTATGATATACCTGCTAATATGAACTTGTTTCGAAATAAAAATCCTGCAATCGATTGCAGGTGAAGAAAATTTTTATATTTTTGGCTCATTGTAAGAACCCAAAAACCTATTGTTCTTAAATAATTTACTTACACTCTAAACAAATAACATTAATTAAATTAACGAATTATTCACCTTAACTATGGACCTATGAAAAAAATCACAACTTTTCTGGTACTTATTTTTCTGGGAAGTTTGCAACTCATGTATTCCCAGGATCAATCAGTATCTGGTAAGGTTACAGACGGTAATACCGGCGAACCTCTACCAGGTGTAAACGTAGTTGTTGCAGGTACAACTAACGGTACCATCACCGATATTGATGGTGCATATACTATCCAAAATGTCCCTGCAGACGCTTCAATTAGTTTCTCATTTGTTGGTTATCTTACTGAAACTATTGCAGTAGCCGGCCAATCGAACTTAAGTGTAAATCTTATTCCCGACATTACAGCTCTTTCTGAAGTAGTGGTTGTTGGATATGGAACTCAACGTAAAGAAGCCGTAACAGGTTCCGTTGCTTCTATCGGAGGAGATGAAATACGTGCTGTAGCTTCGTCTAATATTACCCAGGCTTTACAGGGACGTTTACCGGGAGTTCAACTATCTCAGACTTCGTCTAAACCAGGAGCTGAAATGCAAATACGTATCCGTGGTACCCGATCGCTTAGTGCAGATAATAATCCTTTAATCGTACTTGATGGTATTCCATTCTCAGGTTCGATAGGTGATATTAATCCAAGTGACATTAAAAGTATTGATATTCTGAAAGATGCATCGGCAACTGCTATTTATGGTTCAAGGGGCGCTAACGGTGTAATTTTATTAACAACCAATAAAGGAAGAAAAGACCAAAAACCACAGGTAACATACAATGGATATTATGGCTGGAAGAAAGCTATAAAAGTTCCGATGATGAATGGAGCAGAATATTCAGAATTACGCGATCTGACACAAAAATACCCAACAGGTGAAGATGAGAGTGATGATATGGATACCGATTGGCAGGACTTGTTTTACAGAACAGGTATTGTAAACAGCCAGGACGTTGGCATGTCGGGTGGTACCGAAAAGGGTTCTTATAATTTTGGCGTTGGATATTACGAAGATCAGGCTGTTATACCAACCCAGCAATACAAGCGTATTTCAGTACGTGCAGCTCTCGATCAGGAAATAAATAAATATTTGAAAGTTGGTTTCATGACCAATAACAATTACAATATAACAGAAGGAAACCAAATTGGAATGTACACTCCTCTGTCTCTATCCCCATTAATTGATCCTTATAATGAAGATGGCAGCTATAAAAGGAATGTAAAAATGGCCGTGGATGAAACCTGGTTATATACAAGGGATATTATTGAAGAAATAGGCGAAAGATGGGTAGATGAGACCAGGGCCTACGGAACATACAATAGTTTTTATGGAGAGGTTAAAATTCCAGGAATTGAAGGCCTTAAATACCGTGTGAATACCGGTTTGGACTTACGTATGAGTAACAGTGGCAGATTTACCGGACAAGGAGTAAATTCTACTAATCCCGATAATGAATCATCTGCAAATGTTGACAACAGGCTGACTACACATTGGGTTATCGAGAACCTGTTGACTTATGACCGTACCATAGCAAAAAAACACAATATAAACATCGTGGGTCTCTATTCTGCCGAAGAAACAATGTATAACAGATCATACATCGCGGTTAGAAACATACCGGAAGAAGGCTTTCAGTTTTATAATCTGGGATATGCCGAAGGTGATATTACCATTGCTCCTTCACAACAGGATTATCAGAAGAGTGGATTGATTTCATGGATGGGACGCGCCATGTATGATTATGACGGAAGATACATGTTGTCAGCAACACTTCGTTCCGATGGTTCTTCAAGACTGGCTCCCGGTTATAAATGGCATACCTACCCTGCCGTTTCTGCCGGATGGAATATTGCCAAGGAATCTTTTATGGAAAACGTCAATTTAATCGACAGATTAAAAATCAGGGCCGGATACGGACAAACTTCAAATCAGGCCGTTGCACCCTATGCAACACTTGGTAGATTATCAACAGTTCCTTATAACTTTGGTGCGGATGTAAACGCTCTAGGCGCTTATGTAAGTTCTCCGTTTAATCCGGAATTAGGATGGGAATACTCTGAGACTAAGAATATAGGAGTAGACTTTTCTATGCTTAACAGCCGTTTATCGGGTACAGTTGAGTATTATATTACCGACACCAAAGACCTTTTGTTTAACTTAAATCTTCCACCCACAGCTGGTGTAAGCAGCATTACTAAAAATATAGGTGCAACCCAAAATAAAGGGTTTGAGTTTTCACTGAACGGTGTAATACTTGATAAACCCGATGGACTAAGATGGGATGCAGGAATCAATATCTACTCTAACAACAATGCAATAACCTCTCTTGCTTCAGGACAAGAAAGAGATGATGCCAACGGCTGGTTTGTAGGCTATCCGATAAATTCTATCTTCGATTATAAGCCCGTTGGACTTTGGCAGGAAGAAGATGCTGATTTATTGGCCTTACTGGAACCAGGCTCAACTAACATACCCGGTATGATTAGAGTTGAATATACCGGTGAATATAATGAGGACGGAACACCTGAAAGACGAATCACAGAGGAGGATAGACAAATAATGAGCCTTGATCCTGACTTTTTAGGTGGATTTAACACTGTTCTTTCCTATAAAGGCCTTGACCTTAATATTGTTGGAACATTTCAGCGGGGTGGCTTGCTTATAAGTTCGCTCTACTCATCATCGGGTTACCTTAATATGCTATCGGGACGAAGAAATAATGTTAGCGTTGATTACTGGACTCCTGAAAATACCGATGCAACCTTTCCAAATCCACTTGGACCTACAACCGGAGACAATCCAAAATATGGCAGTACCATGGGATATTTTGATGGTTCATACCTGAAAATCAGAACTATTTCACTTGGTTATAGTATTGACCAGAATGTTTTGAAATCTACCGGAATTCAGAAATTGCGTGTTTATTTTTCAGTACAGAATCCGCTTGTTCTGTTTTCACCTTACCACAAAATCTCGGGCATGGATCCTGAAACCAACTCATATGGTAACGAAAATGCAGCAGTTCCAATGTCGTACCAAATGAGACGTATTTTAACTGTTGGTGCAAATACGCCTTCTACTAAAAATTTCATATTCGGTATTAATGCAACATTTTAAAAAATGAAAATAATGAAACGATTTTATATATATACTATAATAGGAGTTACTCTGCTTATGCTTTTTGCAGGGTGCGAAGATATTTTAGTTGAACAGCCACGAAGTTTATATACCCCCGAATCCTTCAAAACCGAGAAAGGTGTTCAGGCTGGATTAACTGCCTTATATGCCAGACAGCGTCAATATATTCACAACGGCTACTACTATAACGCTGGTATAACTGGTACCGATGAAGCTACTTATGGTCAAAGCGCTGACAATAATTTTAAGGTTATGGATTATTCCGGCGCAGCAGTGCTTGATCCAACAAATTGCCCAGCTAACGGATTGTGGGGAAATGCTTTTATAGCCATTAACACTGCAAGTGGTGTTATTGAGAATGGTGTTGAAGTTGGCATTACGGATTCACTATTAGCTGAAGCCTATTTTTTCAGAGGTTTTAATTATTTTTCTCTGGTTCAAACGTTTGGTGGTGTACCTTTAGATTTAGGTGCAGGCGAACTTAAGTTTAATACTTCAAGCGCAAGAACATCTGTTCGAAATACAGTTCCTGAAGTATACACAAGAGGAATATTTCCAGACCTTGAAAAAGCTGTTGCTGATCTGCCAGAATATCAACGTGTAACAGGTAGTGTTACCAAAACTGTTGCAAGACTGTTTCTGGCAAAAGCATACCTTACCTATGCATGGTGGTTAGAGAATCCGAATAACATTCCTACTTATCCTGAGGCATCTCGTGTTGATCCGGCCGGTCATGATGCCCAATACTATTTCCAACAGGCTTACAATGTTGCAACAGAAGCTATAGATAATCCTGGTCCATACTACTTACAGGAAACCTTTTATGATGTGAATGTTGGATCAAATGATCGGAATATGGAAATTTTATTTTATGCCGATCATACCGAATCAAGTGAGTATTATAACGATCAGGGCGATATGAGTTATTCAAGCGGTGAAATGCATCACAACTTTGCCGTTTGGATGATGACCTGGAATTACACCCTCATCAGAAGTTTAAATGAATCTGGAGAACAGATAAGTTCGGTAGTAAGAGAAGCCGTTCAAGAATTAGGTCGTCCATGGACACGTATGGCTCCACCCATTAATGTATTTACAAATACTTTTGCCGATAAAACAAATGACTCAAGATACGATGGTACCTTTCAAACTGTATATCGTGGGAACTGGAATAAAGAGGACGGCAACACATACAATTCTCTTATAAATGCAAACGGTATGGAAGTTTTTCCGGGTGATGCTATACTAACGTTTTTAGATGAGGATCCGGCTACTCCGATTGAATACCCTGCAATGGCAGGAGACAATGGAGTTGGCGCCGGTACTTTACCCGGAAGATCAGACTGGGTAATAAGTCCCTCTGGCATAAGCAGAATTGTTTATCCAGGTCTTTGGAAACTTGGAACTTATCGTACAGATAATGCCGGTGGATTAGGCTCGCCAAACGGAGGTATAACTCGTCCGTTTAATATTGCCAAGTTTTCGGAACTTTATTTTATTGCTGCAGAAGCTGCGGTGAAAGGGGCAACAACTTCTTCAGGAAAAACTGCAAGAGAACTAATTAATGTGATACGGGCAAGAGCAGGAAAGTGGAAATATGACAATGGCGAAAACGCAGAGAAAATTGAAGATCACAGTGCGGAAATGACTGCAGCAACACCTGCTACTATTGACATTGATTATATATTATTGGAACGCTCACGTGAATTTTTCGCAGAAGGTGGCCGTTGGTTTGACCTGGTACGTACACAAAAATGGACAGAATATGCTTCGTCTTATCAAATTTGTGGAGACAGTTACGGACAACATACAGCTGTAACAGTTGAAAGAACAATTGAACCTTACCACTATTTACGTCCTATACCACAAAGCCAGATTGATGGTATGGAAATGACTGAGGATGAAAAAGCTGCCTATCAAAATCCGGGATATGAATAGCCCCGGGATTAAAATTTAAATAAGCTAAAGACTTGCTTAGATATATAATTATCTCGTAAATATTATAAATCCTGCCCGGTATATGGGCAGGATTTTTTTCTTGAACTCTAACAGAACCTGATTTTTATTTTCCATTTTTTATACAAACTTATATCTTACTATAATCTGTCAAAGTTGATCTTATTAAATGGCATTATTACAGATACAAATCCTATTCTGATTTATAATATTTCTTTATTTCATCGACAATAGTTACTGGTTGATAATCAAACAAAGCAACAAGTTTTGCATGTTCAGCCGGAATCTGATTTGTTAACTCCGTAGGAAAGTTATTTAATAACTTCAGGCTTTTGTACAAATAACGCACAAATGGAATAAAGGGTTTTATTAAAAATGAAACAATATTTATTGCTGTCAGAGGTATTTTAGAATGTTTTACTTCCTGTGCGGTAACTTCTGAAATCAAGGCAGCTACCTGCGGAAAGGACAAAGCTTCAGGGCCGGTAAGTTTTATTCGTTTTCCAGCTAAATCATCTCGTAAAGCAGTTTGAGCAGCGATTTCTCCAACATCTTCAGAAGAAATACTTGGTATGGGTTTATAACCACCACCAGGAACTACCATTTTTCCATTCTTTGCAAAAGCGAAAAAAATATCCATAGCCGGAGCTAATCCAAGTATTGTCCAGTTAAAATCCGATTCTTTTATTTTCGATTCAATTTCAAGTTTTACAGCTCCAAATTCACTTATCTTAAGTTTCTTCAAAACATCTTCCCGGATATCATAGCCTGAAAGGTATATTAGTCTGGATATCTTTGCCTTTTTTGCTTCATCCATAATTGCTAAAACTGCATCGTGTTCAATCAATTTCATCTTACGAATAAGATTTCTTTTCATGGCCGACAAGCTGATAATAACGCATGAAACACCTTTTAGTGATGCTTCAATTGTTTCTTGATTTGTTACATCCCCTTGAATTAATTCAACTTTTTCGCCTAAGATTTTCCCGGCCGATTCTGTATTTCGGGTTAAAACCCGAACAGACTGCTCTTTAGCAATAAGTTTCTGTACTATTTTACGACCATAATGGCCTGTACCACCAAAAACTACTATTTTACCTATGGAATTCATATTGTGATGTGTTTAGATTTAAGTAATTTTCAATTCTTTTTCAGGAAGTTTTACGATATCTCCATACAGCAAGTGTATTGGTAACAATTCCGTAAATAAACATAATAAGCATCTCAAAGCGGATATCGTGGATATTTGAACCTTTCAGTAATACCATTCGAATAACCCTGCTGCAATACGCTAAGGGGTTAAACCAGTTTATTACCTGCCCCCATCGTGGCATATTTTCTACCGGGGTAAAAAGGCCACTCATCAGAACAAATATCATAACAAAGAAAAAGGATACAAACAGCACCTGTTGCTGGGTATTCGAGATGGTTGAAATAAACAAACCTATTCCGAGTATTGCAAAAAGGTATATTAGTGTAAACAGGAAAAGCGTTGACAGACTCCCCACAAAAGGAACATTATACAGGAGCTTTGCCAAAACCAGTCCAAACGACAGGTCGAACAGTCCAATAATTAAAAATGGAATGAGCTTGCCCAGAATAAACTGGTATTTCTGAATAGGTGAAACGTTAAGTTGTTCAATCGTACCACTCTCCTTCTCCTTAACCAGGTTCATGCCGGTCATAAACCAGGCTATAACTGTAATAAGTATAGCTAAAATTCCCGGAGCCATGAATATTTTATAATTCATATTGGGATTGAACCAATAACGTGAGCTTATTTTTATGGCTTGTACAACACCTTGTGTAAAGCCAAGTTCTTCTATCAGAAGTTCTTTGCTATAGCTCATTACGGTTGCCCTGCAATAAGCCAGGGCTAGTTCACCGGCTGTTCCGTTTACTGCATCAATCAGAAATTGAACTTTCGCATTCTGATCGCGATGTATGGAGGCCTCAAATTTTTGTGGAATCACCATTGCTAAATCAACCGTTCCTTCATCAAGCACAGCTTTTATTTCATTTTCGGTTAACTGCTTTTTATGAACCGTAAAAAATGTGCTTCCCCGAAATTTATTTATTAACTCAGTAGATGCAGAACTTCCGTCCCTGTCAACAACCAGCAGATCGATATGCTTTATCTCGAATGTTGCAGCATATACCAGAATTACCATTTGAATAATAGGAATAGCAAATATGGCTTTCCCCATAAACTTGTCCCTGAAAATCTGGAGAAACTCCTTTTGTATAATATAAATAATGGTTCTCATATGATTAATCAAGTCGAATTTTAAACTTCTTTACACTCACCATGATAAAAAACAACAGCATACCAAACATGATGGCGAGGTAATGCCAAATCTGAGCTATCCCGGCTCCTTTAAGCATTACATCCTTAACTGCCTGCAGGAACCACCGGGGAGGCATTGCCAAAGAAACAGCCTGTAAAACAACCGGCATGTTTTTCAGTGGGAAAATAAAGCCTGACAATAAAACTGTTGGAAGCATCATCCCAACCAACGAAATCATCATGGCAATCTGCTGAGTTTTAGAAATGGTTGAAATCATAACACCAAGAGTTAAAGCCAGAAGTATAAATAAAGTACCTGTGCCAATAAGCAGGCTTGTTGCACCTCGAACAGGAACACCGAAAACAAAATGGCCAATTACAATTATCACCAGCATATCGATAAAAGATAATACCATATATGGAACAACTTTGCCCAGAACAATCTGAAGGGGTCTGAGAGGAGAAACCAACAAAATCTCCATAGTACCCAGTTCTTTTTCGCGGGCAATAGATACCGATGTCATTAAAGCACACACCAGCATAAGAATCAGGGCCATTGTTCCCGGCACAAACAAATGGGCCGACTTTAATTCTTCGTTATAGAACATTCTGTATTCTACATCGATAATTGTGGATGCTGCCTGTGTTTTGTTTGATATTTCCTGTTGGTAATCCAGAATAATGTTGCGGGTATAAGAATCAAGCAAGGAGGCAATATTCGGGTCACTGGCATCGGTAATGATCTGAACTGCACCTGCTCCATCGTGAACTATATTTCTGCCAAAATTATTTTCGATTACCAATACCTCTTTCACCTGGCCGGAACGAAAGGCTTGCTCAATCTGGTTTATATTCGACAATTCTGTTTCGAGTATGAAATAGTCTGATGCAAGTATTTTATTTACCAGACCTTCAGACAGGTCGTCTCTTGAGAAATCAAGTATTGCAATTTTTGCATCCTTTATTTCGGTAGAGATAACAAATCCAAACAACAGTAACTGAATAACAGGAATGGCAAAAAGCACAAAAACTGTTCTCGGATCCCTGATCAAGTGTCTGAATTCTTTTATCACAAATGCTTTAAACCTGTTCATTACCTTACAATTTTCAAAAACAAATCGAACATATTATCTACTTTATATGCTGCTTTCAGCATATTTGGACTGTTCAAAGCAACAATTTTACCCTTATCCATAATTGATACCCGGTTGCAATATTCTGCCTCGTCCATATAGTGGGTTGTCACAAAAACTGTTGTACCCTTCTGTACCGTCTTAAAAATTTGTTCCCAGAAATTCCTTCGCGCTACCGGATCAACCCCACTTGTAGGCTCATCAAGAAAAACTATACCGGGATTATGGAACGTGGCAATGCTGAATGCCAGTTTTTGTTTCCACCCCAGAGGCAAGTCGCTAATCAGTCGATCTTTATATTTTATTAAGCCTACCTCGGCCAGGGCATCCATCATTCGTGGCATAATTTCTTTTTGAGGAACCCTGTAAACGCCTGCATAAAATCTGAAATTCTCTTTAATTGTTAAATCTTCGTATAAAGAGAATTTCTGGCTCATATAACCAATGTTTCTTTTAATTAATTCTGTTTGCGTGTATACATCGAAGCCTGCCACCTTAATTTCGCCGGAAGTTGGAATGGATAAGCCGCTCAAAATTTTTATCGCCGTAGTTTTACCGGCCCCGTTTGCCCCCAGAAAACCAAAAATCTCACCCTTAAAAACTTCAAAGTTAAGGTTATCGTTGGCAACAAAACCTCCAAACTTTTTCACCATATTTTTCACGGTGATTACGGGCTCTGTTCTTGTTTGTAATTCTGCCATTAGTTAATTCACCTTTACAGTTTCCATTAAATCAATAAAAATATCTTCGATTCCGGGTTCTATAACCTGCAAAGAGATGTTTGAATGATTTCTTGATTCAAGGTATGTTCCAAGATCATTTATATTCAGTTCCGGATTACTGTCGGTATAGTGAAGGTATTGTCCGAAGGCAAAAGCATGAAGTACAGTCGGGTATGCTCTTAAATCGGTTAAAAGCCTGTAGTTATTATCTGAACCAATGCTATAAACCTTTTTGTTGTAATTTTTTATGATATTACCGGGTGAATCGACAGAAAGTATATTTCCTTCCTGAATTAATGCTACCCTGTCGCACAGTAAAGCTTCATCCATGTATGGGGTTGAAACGATAATAGTTATTCCCCTGGCTTTTAATCCATCCAGCAACTCCCAGAATTCCTTGCGCGATACAGCATCTACACCGGTTGTTGGTTCATCGAGAATTAATATGCGGGGCCTGTGAATCAGCGCACAGGATAAAGCCAGTTTTTGCTTCATCCCACCCGATAATTTTCCGGCTAACCTGTCTTTAAAAGGTTCAATCTGAATGTATATATCTTTTATCAATTCATAATTCTCTTTCAATGTGGTTCCAAAAACCGAAGCAAAAAAATCAAGATTTTCCTCAACCGACAGATCGGTATAAAGAGAAAACCTTCCGGGCATATAACCGGTAATTTGCCTGATTTCGCGATACTGTTTAACCACATCATAATCGAAAACCTTAAGACTACCACAATCGGGCAATAATAAAGAAGCAATTATTCTGAACAAACTGGTTTTACCTGCCCCGTCGGGACCAATGAATCCAAAAAGTTCTCCATCGTTAATATTAAAAGACACCGATTTTAAAGCCTGGTTTTCTTGGTATGATTTCGATATGTTTTCTGCAATAATCATTATTTCGAATCCGTTACCTGGTTAAACCTGATTTCTCCCGGCATATTTATTTTAATTAAGCCATCGTTTTTTACTTTTACTTTAATGGCATAAACCTGGCTTAAGCGTTCTTCTTTAGTCTGAATATTTTTGGGTGTAAATTCAGCCTCGGAAGATATCCAGCTAATAAAACCTCTGTAATGTGTTAAATCGCCCTCAAGGTTATCGATGCTGACTGTTAGCTCCTGCCCTGTTTTTAATGCCGACAATTGCTGCTCCGACACATAGGCTTTTAGTTCCATTTCCTCAAGCTTTGCAAGTTTAAGTATAGCTTTACCAGCACCTGTTACCTCTCCTGTCTCGGCATATTTTTCTATTATTGTTCCATTTGAAGGCAAATATATTTTTGTTCTGCGCAGCATATCTTTTGCCTGTGCTATTCCTGCTTCAAAAGCTTTTACTTCAGCCTGAATCGAAGCCAGGTTTGTTTTCACAAGATTGATTTGTCTGTCAAGAATATCAATCTGACCAGTTAAATCATCAAACTGCTTTTGGGTTGCAGCACCATCTTTTAACATATTGCTTATTCTTTCCACGTCTTTTTCGAGTAAAGTTTTCTGTTTTTCATAAACCGAAACCTGTGCCAGAACATTAGCTTTTTTAGCAAGGGCTGCCTGTTTCTTTGATTCCAGTTCATCGACCTTCAGCATATACTGAACAGAATCTATCTCAACTGCAAGCTGGCCAGTTGTACCCTTCTCTCCTTCATCAAAAAGAACATTAACAATTCTTCCGGGTACTTCTGAGGTTATAAAGATTTCTGTGGCCTGGAAATTACCGTATGCATCTGCCTTGTGATTATTCGAATTACATGCAGAAACTAAAATTGTTGCTACAAATAAACTATAGAACAATATCCTGTTTGTGTGTATCGTGCTATTCATTGTTTTATATCTTTTTTGTTATTATCTAATTTGAACGTTTTCCATGCAATAAAGCAAGCTTTGCCTTCGATTCAATCAATGAAATATTATGCCTTTCATAGTCAAGCCTTGCTTTTAGCTCCATGTTTAAATCGTTAAGGTATTCAACTGAAGTTGCAGCACCATTTTTAAATGCAGCAGAGCTTGCTCTAGTTATCGAAATTCTTAAGTTAATAATAAGTGAATCCTGATTCATTAATTGTTCCAAGTTTTCGATCTCGCTCTCAATCGATGATTCCTCAATTTCAATATTCCGTAGAAAATCATTCTCCTGAATATTTACCTGATCTATATTTAGTGCGATGATTTGCTTCTCTGATTTTGCTTTATTCCAATCGAATATATTCCAGGCCATTTTCACTCCAACCTGGTAAAAACCTGCAGGCTCATTCTCGAAGAAATTATACCCGGGATAACTGTATCCGGCTTGTCCGTATGCACTAAGCTGGGGAATATATCGCTTACTCTGCAGGGTTTGAGATGCTTCAAGGAAGTTGCGGTTCGATTCAAACAACTCCAGTTCAGGTCTGCTCAATGTATCTACTCGTTCAACTTTAGTTGGTATCTCGCAGTTTATCTGTTTGTCTGATTCAATGCCACATAAAATTTTAAGCTTCTTTTCAAGCTTCTCAATTGATAATTCTGTTTCGTTTACCTGTTGTTGTGCCTGGATAATTTCTGAATTCATTCTATCCAGTTCGGCCATTTTTACCATGCCATTCTCCACTCCGGAACTCACAATCTTCTGCTGTTCATTCAATGTTTCAATTTTTAATTCTAAAATGGAACGGGCCTTTTCGAGCGTTATAATTCCGAAAAACAATTTCACAACAATATCATTCAGTTTATACAAACCAACCTCTGTTTCGAGACTCTGAATATCCCCGCGAATAGAATTAATTTCTTTTTGAATACTTATAATCCCCCCGTCAAAAATCTTTTGATCGAGATTAACTGCCGCGTTGTATTGAAACTGGCTGACTTCAATGCCTTCCATGGTGGGAATTGGAAGATTAATTGACATGGCATCGCTCTGGTACCATGCTTTACCGAAAGCACTTAACTGTGGAAGGTATCCGGTCTGGATTTTTCTATTCTCAATGCTCGTCTGCTGTTCAATAATATTTAGTTTCTCCAACTGAGGGGCATTTTCCCTGACAAGTTTGTAACAATCTTCCAGACTCAGAACACCGAAATCCTGAGACCGGCCATACAAGCCTGAAAATATCAACAAGCCAATAATTAATAATTTTCTCATACTTTTCTATTTTTCATCAATTATTAATGCATCGCTAATAAATTTGTAGATCACCTCTTTGCGTTCATCCAGAATATCCTGAAAATCAATATTTAAATGCTGTTTCAATATGGGGGCAATCATAGGTCTTGCAACATAGGGTATAACCAACATACCAATCATATTCAGCATTAAATGGGCAGGATGAATTGGTCGTAATCTTCCCAAGTTTACTTCCTGCATCATTTGTATAAAAAACGGCCCCATAATATTGTTCATGTTTTTCTCAATCCCCTTTTGTAATCGTTCCGGATTTCTTGACAATTCACCAAAAACAAAAACCGGTAAATGAGGATTTTTTGATAAAACATCAATATACAAATCGATAAAATTTTTGAATTTATCCATTAAAGGAATATCCCTTGAAAAGACATCACCTAAACCCGTTGAAATAGTATCAAAAGCTTCACTAAAAATGCGATCGAAGAGTTTGTCTTTACTTCTAAAATAATAATGAAGTAATGCTTTGTTTATGCCCGCTTCGTTAGCTATTTCCTGCATTCTGGCACCATCTAAACCTTTCTGAATAAACACGCTTCGGGCTGCATCCAATATTTTTTGCTCTGTTGAATTATCTTTAACCATATAATTTAACTTTTTATTTTAACCAGTTAGTCAAATTTAAAATGAAAATAATTATTAACCAAATGTTTTAACTGTTTAGTTAATTTTTTTTAAGGATACTATTTTTTATTTCATTTGTATTTAGTTGATTTTATGTTCATTAAAACACATAAACTATTTTTTTTACTCTTAGCTGTAAATTTTTGATGGCTTGCTGCGTCGTACTATAAAAATGATTAAACAACTAAAACTAAAGTACCATGAAAAAATCAGTTTTATTTTTTACAGGATTATTTATAGCAATAACAATTAAAGCCCAAAGTCCGGCAGTAAATTCAATTATCGACAAGTATGCAGGACAAGATGGTTACACCTATGTTTACATATCTCAGAATATGTTTCAGCTGGCAGCAACCTTAACAGCCAAAGAAGATCCGGAAGTAAGTAACTTTGTTGGCACAATTAAGCAAATGGTTGTTTTAACAAAATCGTTCGACAGCCTGACTGGCAAAACATCGGAATTTGTTAATGAAGTAGAACAAGCCATCAATAAAGATGACTACAAAAGTCTTTTGGTGGTTAAAGACGGCGGCGATGATGTAGATATTCTTGCAAAAGAAGTAAACGGAAAAATTGAAGAACTTTTACTTACTGTAAAATCAGATGACGAAGATGTGGTATTAATTCTTTCCGGCCAAATTGATTTGAATAAAGTAGCTAAACTTTCAGAGAAAATCGAGATTGATGGCATGGAGCATTTAAAACTTGTTGCTGAAGTAAAAAATTAATTATGAAACGTATTATATCGCTATTAATAGCAGTAACTATCCTTATTCCCTGTTTTGCCGGAACTCCTGATAATTTCAGGCAGTTTTACAGGAAATACAAGTCTGATAAAGGAGTAATTAACTTTACAGTTCCAGGTTTTGTTGTGAAACTGGCAACTATAAAGCAAGATGAAGAAACGAAAGAGATTCTTAGCAATATTTCGAGCGTGAAATTGTTTATCAAAGAAGAGAATACTCAGAATCTTTTTAATGCAGCAAATCAGGCTATATCAAATAGTTCATATAAAGCTCTTCTTGTAGTAAAAGATGGCTCCAGCAATGTTAAAATTGCAGCAAAAATGGATGGTGATCAAATTAAGCAGTTTATCATTCTTGTGGAGGATGAAGAATCTTTTGTTGCTATTCAGGTAAGAGGCAAGTTCAATGAAAAGACACTTCAAAGAATTATTGAGGAAGTTTCTTAATCAGAAATGAAATTTCCGGCTTAATAAAGCGGATTCCCGCTTTCGCGGGAATGACGAAAATAACAACAAAAAAAATGGGGCCTTATCGCCCCATTTTTACTTTAATCAACTAAAAACCTAATCTACCACATACAAACGTCCTACAACGCTAGTGGATATTTTTGTAATTTCTGAGGGTTGTCCTTTGCAATAAACATCTCCCACTCCGGTAATATCAACTTCAAGACTTTCAGCAACATAAACCTCTATATTACCTGTTCCGTCGTGAATAAGTCGCATATCCTTCACCATAAACCCAAAGGCGCTAATAGTACCTACCATCGAATTGTCAATATCAGCATATCCGGCTTTGCCCGTAAGCTCAACATCTCCGGTGCCGTCGGAAATAATTGAAAAATCATCAGCATGAATTGCCAGGCTTAAATGACCGGTATTGTACTTCTCAACATTGAGCTGAGTTAATGTTAATGTATTTTCGGAATACAAGGCTGTAACACCGTTTAGCTTGATATGATCGATATTCTTTGCTGTAATATAAACATCCATCTGGCTTGCTTTGTATTGTTCTTCATCATCTGTATCGATATATAGCACCCCGTTTATAGTTTTCACATCTACGAGGTCGTGAAGATTCTCATCGGTATGAACTTCGACTCTGTTCAAGTCTCCCTGTGTTAAATAAACTGTCAGAACACCATCGATATTTATTCCTGAAAATTCCTGAACGGCTTTTCGTTCAACAGTTACATTTCCGTTACCTTCAAGCTGTTGTGGGGCAACTTCACAACTACTGGCAAATGCTAAAAGTATTATCAGCAAGCCTATCAATTGATAAATGTAGTATCTTTTCATTTTCGTATAGTTTAATTCCTTTGAATAAGGGAGACTGTGTTTTTTGTAAATGACAAGATTAATCTTTTTAAGTTGCACGGCCGGCAAAAATAGTTTTAACTGATTAAGGCTTTTGCCTGCTCCAGCATCTCATTTACACATACAGCCATCCGGGAAATACCTTCCTGTATCTCATCGGTATTTGAACATGAAAAATTAAGCCTGAGGCTGTTACTGTCATTTCTGTTAATATAAAATGGAGTACCGGGAACAAAAGCAACTTTCTTTTTCATCGTTTTCTTAAAAAGCTCCATTGATGATAATCCATCTGGCAAAGTCATCCATAAAAACATTCCTCCTTCAGGATTGGTGTACTGCACTTCCGCCGGAAAAAACTTACGAATTGATTTCATCATTTCCTGAGCTTGCAAAGCATAAGCTCTTCTGATTTTAATCAGGTGATCTTCGAGCTTATTATTGCTCAAAAAATCACAGACAAGGTGCTGGGCAAAAATATCGGTGTGTAAATCAGCTGCTTGTTTTGCAACCAAAAGTTTTTCAATAATAGCATCAGGAGCAACTATCCAACCCAAACGGAATCCCGGAACAACAGTTTTTGAGAAAGTACCCAGAAGAATGGTGTTTTGTGGTGCATAACTGTATATACTTTTCTTTCTCTGATTATTAAAACTTATTTTACCGTATGGATCATCCTCAATTAAAAGCAGATTATTCTGTTTAGCAATTTCGGCTATTTCTTTTCTTCTTTCAGCAGAATAACTAATACCTGAAGGATTTTGAAAATTCGGGATTAAATAAGCAAACTTAATATCAGCCACCGAAACTAAAAATTCAAAACTTTCCCTGTTAATACCGTCATTACCCAGGTTTACAGGCAGAAACTCGGGTCTGTACATCGAGAATGCCTGAATTGCCCCCAGGTAAGAGGGTTCTTCAATTATTATTTTATCGTTCGTATTGATAAAAACTTTACCCAATAAATCCAGCGCCTGTTGCGAGCCGGAAGTAATTAAGATGTTCTTTGGGGATACTTCAATTCCATCAGTCTGATATTGGCTGGACAGTATTTCCCGTAAGGGTAAAAATCCTTCAGAATTACTGTACTGAAGGGCTGTATGCGGTGAATTCAATAAAACCCTGTTAACACTTTCTTTTATCTCCTGAACAGGAAAAAACTCTTTATTAGGTAATCCACCCGCGAAGGAAATAACACCCGTACTTGTTGCAGTCTGAAGAATATCACGAATAAAAGAACGAGGAACACACTTGGTTCTTTCTGAGAATTTTGTCTGGTAAACAGACTCTGAATTTTTCATAGTTTGTTAAATTAAATGAAACAAAAAAAGCCCTGTGAAATTTTCCACAGGGCTTTATATCAAATTAACAGATACAACATTATCCCTGTGGAGGTGCAAATGCGGCCACCAAAATGACAAGAATAAGATTTGCTATCTGTTGTACTTTTCTCATATCAAATAAAAAACCCCTTGCCGGTTTCCGGCAAGGGGTATATAATTTTATACAGCACACCGGTTAATCCCTTATTCTAAGAATAATGGCATATACTACTGCTGCTTTATGTATTAAATCTCTATGCATTTCAACTGCAATATTACAAAGTTTTTTAATTATAATCCAAACACTCTCCATATAATGATGTAATCATGATGTATTTTAGTTAAGTGTGAGATGTAACTAAATTCTTCTCAATTCAATTTCTCAGAGATATCTTTAGCCTGACAAAAAAGATTGATTCTGAATTGGTAAGAGAAATAAATAAAATCAGCTTTATTTCTCAGTTTCGGCTCAATATCTTTTTGTTATATATAATCACAATTATTATTTAGGGTCCGGAAAGTATTTGAATTACACTAACATTTAAATTAAAAATGAACATAAAAACTGAAAAGTTAAGCATAAAAGAAAAAATCGGATATGCATTAGGAGATGGAGCTGCAAACATCGCATGGAGAGGTGTATCTACATTTTTATTGTTCTTCTATACCGATGTTTTTGGTATTACCGCAGCTGCTGCCGGTGTGCTTTTACTTGTTGCCCGCTTCAGCGATGGTGTTAGCGATGTAGCTATGGGGGTGATAGGCGACCGAACCAATTCGAAATACGGTAAATTCAGGCCCTGGATATTATGGACTGCCATACCCCTGGGTGTTATTTTATCGATGCTATTTACAACTCCTGATTTTAGCCCAACCGGAAAAATCGTATATGCCTATGTTACCTATATACTATTCACCCTCATTTATACTGCCAACAATATTCCTTACGGAGCCTTAATGGCTGTAATGACCGGAGATAACAAAGAACGTACAAGCCTGGGGTCTTACAGAATGGTAGGTGCTTTTGGGGGAGGAATGATTGTTCAGGGAGCACTTCTTTTTTTAGTAGCTCATTTTGGAAACGTAAATCCAACTATCGACATTCTACAGCTTGATAAAGAAAAATACGAGATTAGTGTATCGTCTCCGCTATTTGTCGAAGACGCCAACATTAAAACTAAAAATGGTGTTGCAAAATTTACCTGGGCTAATGATACAAGCTTAAATAAGGAAGCTACACAGTATGTTAGTTTTAGTATGGAAGCAAATGAAAAATATTCATTTATTGTTGATGGCGAAGAAAACATTACAGAGGATCAAATCAGATTAATAAACCAAAAGAAAGGTTACAGTTATTCTATTTATATTCTGTCGGTATTTCTTGCACTATTTATGTTTTTAACTTTTGCGAGTACCCGTGAAAGAGTCTCTCCTCCTAAATCTCAGAAAACAAACCTGGGTCAGGATCTTATTGATTTATTCAGAAATAAACCCTGGCTAATCCTGCTGGGAGTAGGAATGTTATGGACAGTTTACAACTCGATAAAGCAGGGAATGGTATTGTATTATTTTACTAATTACATTAATAACCAGATACTTGCAGCTTCATACCTTATTGCCTTAATGATTGCCTCAATTGGAGGAGCAATGATAACGGCGCCATTGGGTAAACGTTTTGGAAAACGTAAATTATTTATTTATGCTTTCATTTTCTCGGGAGTAATTAATGCATTGTTCTATTTCTGCCAACCCGATGATATCGGTGCAATATATACCATCGGTATTATTTCTGAAATCGGAGCAGCAATTTTCCCAACTTTGTTTTTTGCAATGCTTGGAGATGCTGCCGATTACTCTGAATTTGTGAACGGGCGAAGAGCCACAGGTTTGGTATATTCTGCCGGTTCATTTGTTACAAAGTTTGGTGGAGGTGTTGCCGCTGCTATAATTGGTATGGTACTTGCCGCATATAATTACGATGGAAAGGACGCTTCTACAATACAGGGTGCAATTCCTGGTATTAAGATGCTTATGAGTTGGATACCTACTGCAATTGCGCTACTCGGAGCAGCTTTAGTAACAATTTACCCCTTAACACAAACCAAACTCGATGAAATAACCATTGAATTAAACAGAAGACGCAAAGAAACCAGTGATTAGGGTTATTCAATAATTTGTATTCTATTTTCAAATCGAACAGGACTTCTCTTTTAGTAGTCCTGTTTTTTTTCAGCCCTACCCTGCCGGTTTTTATCCGATCTGACAGGCTTCAGTTGAAAATTCATATATTTACTCTTGTGCAAACACGTTTTAAATACGGCAAAACAAGTATTGAACTGAATGTTCCGGAGAATGCTGATATGCTGAAAGCAAAGGAACCTGTATTTTGTATTAACATAGAAAAATTTCGAACAGAGCTTGAAACTTTCCTGCCTAAAGAAACCACTTGCTATTCTAATGTTGCCATTGTTGTTTCTGATAAAACACGGTTGTGTGGTTATCCGGTTTATCTGCCCTGGCTTGTTGAATCACTTGTAAGTAGGGGGACAAGAAACTCTAACATAAGCTTTTACATTGCATACGGTACCCATCAAAAACAATCTGAGCCGGAAAGTCTTGAAAGTTATGGAGACGTATATAAGAAATACACGTTTATACACCATAACAGCAAAGACAAACAGGCATTTATAGAATTAGGGCAGACAAAAAGGGGTACCCCGATAAAAATTCGAAAGGATATTTTAAGAAGTAGCCTGATTATTACCTTTGGTGCTATATCACACCACTATTTTGCAGGATTTGGGGGCGGACGCAAGCTTATTTTCCCCGGACTGGCAGAACAAGATGCTGTATACAAAAACCACAGCTATTTTCTCGATATAGAAACCAAACACCTGGCACCAGGCTGTCATCCTGGAAAGTTAAACGATAATCCAATAGCAGAAGATTTAAAGGAAATTGATGACAAATTACCAGTAAAGATTTCTATTCATGGAATTTTAAACAGGCAGGGAAAAGTATGTCAATTACACATTGGAAATACTTATAAAGACTTCTTAGATGCTTGCCAGGAACATGACAACTACTATCGGGCAAAGGAAGGTAAACTATATAATCTTGTAATTGCTTCGGCTGGAGGATATCCAAAAGATGTAAATTTCATCCAAAGCCATAAGGCTATACATAACGCCGCAGCATTCGTTAAGGATGGCGGAAAACTTGTTGTGTTTTGTGAATGTGTTGATGGAATTGGCTCGGAAACATTTTTGAAATATATTCAAGCTGAAAGCTTTAATCATGCATTTAATCAGCTAAAACAAAACTATGAGGGAAATGGGGGAACGGCTTTAGCAATGATGATGAAAACAAAGCGTATTAATATTGGGCTTGTTACAAATTTAAATGCAGAAGCCTGCATGTCTTTAAAAGTTGAAATCTTAAAACCCGGAGATGTTCAGGATATAGTAAATAAAGAAAATGGTTCAATTGCAGTGATTGAAAATGCGAGTTTATTAGTTATGTAGTGTTTTATTTATTATCAACATTAATCCACAGTATATATCCTTACCAAAGGGTCTCCGGCTATAGGCTTAATATCCTTTTGCTATCTTGAAGTTTGATCAGTACATAGCTTAGATGCTATAGATAGAAAGATAGTATGATTGGATGCCTGTCTGCACAGGCATGACGGGTAATCTGTAAAAAAGAAAAAGGCTGTTCAAAAAATTGAACAGCCTTTTCGGAATGCTATATCACTATTGTCTAATAGCCAGCTCTTTGAACTAATCCACTACCAGAGGCATTAATATCTCTTTGAGGTATTGGATAATGTTTGTTAACTCCCTTTTTAAAGCCAATATCGCTAAACTCATCATCGGCATCGCCCCAACATAAATGGTCGAAGAAACGATGATCTTCACCGGCAAGTTCGAGCCTGTGCTCCAGTTTAATTGCATCCAAAGATACAGCTTTTGTTGGTAAATCAGCGCGTTATCCGATTTTATCGAACCAAATTTGTGCTTCAGAATTATTACCAACACCAGAGAATTTGCATTTCGTACTTTAAAAAGAAACTGGCAAATGAAGTTATTGTCTTCACTTGCCAGATTAATTTTAGAGGATTTCTTAAATAAGTTGATACTTTTTCAGTGGCCTCTCTTTAGGGCAACCTTTTTTTATTCCCAGCCTTTATTTTGTGTTAATACTCCAGCTGATATACGAACTTGCGATTCGGGTATTTGTACAAACTTTCTATCTTCTGACCATTCTGTAACAGCATAATCATCGGGGTACGATCCATCAGCAGCAAAAGCACCATCGGAGACCTTTATGGTTCCAAGATCATTAAAAGCTTTTTGGCAATCGTGCCAGCGTACTAAATCAAAATAGCGTATGCCCTCAAAAGCCAGTTCATGACGGCGTTCTGCCTTAAGAGCTTCTAAGGAATATGCAATGTCATTTAATCCGGCACGTCGGCGTACCTGGTTCATTCCATCTGCAGTTTCTGTTAATTCTGAGTGCATTAACAAAACATCGGCAAATCTCATAATCATTAAAGGCTGCATATTTGCATGTTGAGAACTGGCAAATGTATAGCCTCTAACCTCCCACATAATTCGATATGCAGCATAACCGCCATCGGTAACGTCCTGTTGCTCTTGAACAGGCATATATTTTTTATTAAAAATACCTGTTACACTGTAACCATCATAACTCGACTTTTTATCTAGAAACCTAATGGCAGTAGAACCTTCTAATGCAGCAGATACCGGATCTTCAACATTAAACATTGAACCATATCTACGTATATCTCCAGCTTCAAAATCATTCCATATATTTGGATGAACAGTACAAAATCCCCATCCAACACCATGTGGAACTCCATCACCGGTACGGATACCATTGTATAATACCATATGGTTTGATCGGGGTAAATTTGCTGCGTTTTCAGCACCAAAAGTATTGAATTTTATGGCAAAAATACTTTCCGGATTAGGTGTTCCAGAATCCTCAATCCACTCATAAGGGGTTGTTCCTGTTCCATCTCTTCCAGCAGCCTTAAAAGCGTTAGCTGGCACCATCCATATCGGTCTCTCTGTTACAGGGTAATCAGTGGTAACTACCCGTGCACTATCCTTCAATCCGGTGGCAGTATATGCCCAAAGATTAGGAAAGTCAGAAATCATATGATGTCCGCTGTTGTTTATTACATCTTCAATATAGGCAATGGCATCTGATTTTGAAATGCTTGCGCCATCTGTCACAGGTAATTCATTTTTTTCGTAGGTACCTGTATAGTAAAGCCATATTCTGCCCATCATAGCCTCCGCAGCCCATTTAGTAGCATGTCCATCTCTTTGTATGTCTAAGCTTGCAAAGGATGTTGCTGGCATTAATTCGGCTGCATTTTTCATATCAGAAGCAATTTGAGCAAATAATACATCTGCTTCAGCACGAGGCTCATTACCTGAAACTGTAGTAGTAATTAAAGGAACGGTGCCAAAAAACTGAGCTAAGGTAAAATACATATAAGATCGTAAGAAGTATGCTTCACCCAAATCCTGATTACGTTGATCCTCATTTGTATATTCAGCATTCTCAAAGTTTTCGAGTATTGAATTGGCACGAAATATTCCCTGATAATATCTTCTCCATAAGGGTTCAAATCTGTCCTCTTGTGGATTTTTTTCAAACTTATCAATATATCGTATCCAGGTATCACCTGCACCATCGCCACCACCAAGCATCTCGTCAGATAAAACATTGGCTAACAAGATAGGAAAAGTATGTCCTTTTTCTACCGCTAAAACTGAGTAAATTCCTGTGAGAGCTTCACCTATTTCCTGTTCATTACTAAAATAGGATGCATTGCTTTTTGAGTACAAATCCTTTTGTTCCAAAAAATCGTCACTACAACTAAACATCGGAACTATCAAGGATAATAATACTATAATTCTTATTATTTTCATCTTTAAAATCTCCTACCTTAAAATTTTACACTTAAACCCATCATATAAGTCTTTGCTAAAGGATAAAGGCCTACATCGATACCCGATGCCCAACTTTGTCCATTACCCCAGCCTACCTCAGGACTCATACCCGGGTATTTGGTAAAAGTAAATAGGTTCTGGCCCGAAGCAAACAGCCTTAAGTCACTAAATACTTTTGTTTTTATTAAATCTCTGAAATTGTACCCTAATGTTATGGTACTAATTCTAAAATAGTCGGCATCGTAAATATGCATATCGCTTATTTCGGTTCTTGAATTTGGTGCCGAAGTTATCCTGGGCATTGTTCCCCCCGGGTTTCGGGTTTCATCGTATGCTTTGTTAAAATAATCATAGGTCATGTTTTCCTGAAGTCTGTCACCTGCGCTGGAATATGACATAAGAATTTGATGTCCACTTTTACCAACGCCAACAACCTGAAAGTCGATATTTTTATATTCTATAAAAAGTTGCAAGCCAAAGGTGAAATCCGGATTTGGATCTCCAATTTGAGTTTTGTCCAAATCATTAATTAAACCATCTTCATTAAGATCCTGAAACATAATTTCTCCTTTAGCAACATTTGTTAACCTTGCATAAACTGTATCTTCACCGTTTGCAGTTGCATATTGTTCAGAATTACGTATCAACCCATCGACATACGCAGCACTATCAGCATCTGACCGTATTATACCATTAGTCGTATATCCCCAGAAATACCCAATTGGATAACCCACTTCGGCACGGTAACTTTCAGGAACACCCTGCCATAAAGAGTTAATATCACCATGAATAATTCCCTCTTCATTACTTATTTCAGTTACCTCATTTTTGTTCATACCCAAAGTAGCTGTAATGCTGTACTTAAATTCGCCAATACTGTTGACCCATTTAAAACTGGCTTCAATACCCTTATTTGATACACTACCCCCATTCGAATATGGAGCAGGTGCACCGGCGGTTAATAAAACAGGAGCAATAAGCAACCAGTCTTTTGTTTCTTTATTGTACCAGTCGAAGGTAGTTAGCAATTTGTTTTCAAACAAATTAAAATCTAAACCAATATTCAACTGCTCCGATGTTTCCCATTTAACCTTCGGGTTTGGTAAGTTTGCTAATTGCGAACCAACGGTATTATTTGTATAATCTGGACCAAAGGGGTAATTTGCACCTACATATTCAACCCCTGCCAAATACTGAAACGCACCAATGTTTTGGTTGCCATTTTGTCCCCAGCTGCCTCTTAATCTTAAATAGCTTATTTGTGGAAGGGCAGACATAAAATCTTCCTGACTAAGGATCCAGCCAGCTGATAATGAAGGGAATGTTGCATATCTGTTAGCCGGTCCAAAATTTGTTGATCCGTCTCTACGATATACTGCGGTTAACATATAACGTTCTTCAAAGTTATACGATAAACGTCCAAAGTACGATGACATGGCCCATCCGAAATCATCACGACCAGTCATAGTAATGTATTCTAAGGATGTCAGAGGGGTATTGGTTAAATAAGCATATTCCCAATCCTGAAAGAGAGTTTCCTTGTTATTTGCTTGTAATTGAAGATCTCTTTTGGTTTGTTGTGCTTCCTGCCCCACTACAAGATTAAAATTATGTTGTTCTTTTACACTAAAATTATAACTAATAGTATTTGTGAAAATCCACGTAAATCTATTATAGGAGCCCTGTTGCACGTCGTCATTATCATTCAGCGATTGGTCGGTTTGATAATATGTTGGAACATAATTACGATAAGTACCGGTTGAATTTGTAATACCATAACTTGATCTGATTCGAAGGCTTTTTATAGGTTGTATTTCTAAATAGACATTTCCGACCAAATTATTATTGTTATTCTCATTATATTTCTTATTGTATTCCAGTCTGGCAGTTGGATTTGTGGCAAAATTATCAACGGACGATACCGTTGTATAATTACCAGCTGAATCATACAGGGGCAACAGCGGACTGGCAACACTATGATCCCTGACATTATTATCGTAAATATTGCCGGTTCCGACATTTGGGTTTTCGGTGTTGGTATAAGTTAAGTTTTCACCAAAAACTAAACCGTCTAAACCATTCCATTCCTTTAATATATGTTGAGAATTCATTCGGGCTGTAATTCTCTGATAATCAGGCTTTCCTTGCTTTCCGAGTAATCCTTCATTTTGTAAAGAAGAAAAACCAAGTGCATATATAGATTTATCAGAACTACCGGTTACATTAATGGCATGGCTCTGTACACCCGCATTATCATTAACCTGTTCATTAAACCAGTCCTGACCATTGTATGTTCCAGCCATAATTTCATTGTAACGGGGTACACTTGAAAAATCCATTGGGCCTTTATTTCTATTTTTTCGACCTTCGTTAATGGCTGTTATGTAATCCTGAGCATTTAACATACCCGGATCCTTGGCAACTTGTTGAACACCAAAATAATTATCATAAGAAATTACCGCTCCCTGCCCTTTTTTACCGCTGCGTGTGGTTACTAAAATAACCCCGTTTGCTGCTTGCGATCCATAAATTGCCGAGGAGGCAGCGTCTTTAAGTATATCAATACTTTCAATATCGGAGGGGTTTAAATAGTCAATGTTTGCAACCTGAACGCCATCAACTACATACAGAGGTTTAGCGTTACCAATAGTACCAATACCACGAATGGTTACTTTTGTTCCTGCACCAGGTTTTCCGCTTTCGTTTGTAATGCTAACCCCTGGACTAATTCCCTGTAATGAAGCCATAGCGTCGGCATTATTTAACTTTTGAAGCTCATCACCTTTCATGTTTAGCGTGGCTCCAGTGTTCAATTTTTTCTTCTGAACTCCATAACCAATAACAACTACTTCGTCTACTGAAAGAAGGTCAGGTATAAGTACTATTGAGATTTCCGATTGGTTACCAACTTCAACTTCTTCAGTTAAATAACCAACATAGGTATATGTTAAAACAGGATTGTCATATCCTGCAACACTGATGGTATAATTACCATCGAGATCAGTTGTAACACCAATTGATGTTCCTTTGATTTGCACTGCTGCACCTGGAAGTGCTGTTCCATCATCAGCTGTAACTGTTCCTGTTACCACAGAAACCTGTGCAAAAGAAACAGCGCTGATTGTCATCAGTGCAATAATTAATGAAATAAAATGTTTCCTCATAAGATTAAAAAGTTAGGGTTAGTAATACAGGTGTCCGAAAAGTTTTATCTGTATTTATAATCACGGTTGCTAATTAACATCATTATCACAATATGAGAAATAATTTCACTACATCACATACTCATCTATTCTTCATCATTAATACATCAAATACAAAGAATAACAAGCTTTATTTATTGATTTTCTGTATCTTAAACAGTATAGTGTATTTATACAGTCTTAAAAAATATATTACATTTTTATATTATGCAATACATTTTAAGTGTGATAACATCTGTTACCATTAAACTGGGCTTACCAACACAATTCATTACAATAAGACAAAAACACTAAGAAACAGTATGAAATTTAGGGGGCATAAAACTTTACTTAATCAGCCTGTCTATTGATTCAATAAGTGTTGACAACTGCCTTTTCTCATCAATTAACTCGCCATCAATGACAAGATCAGCCATTGACTTATCGGGCAAAACATACTTATAATGCATGGGTCTAACAGAACTTAAGTACTGTGTAATTACTGAATCTACCGAACGGCTGCGTTCAAGCCCGTCTCTGATTAGCCTTCTTATTAAACGTATATCATCCGGTACATCAACAAAAACTTTTAGATTGAAATCTGCAATACCCAGCACATTGAACAGGAATATTCCTTCAATAATAACAATTGGCGTGGGATGAAACATGATTTTTTTATTCATCCTTGCGTGTGTTGCAAAGTCGTATTGTGGAATTAGGATTGCTTCTCCCCGATGAATTGCTTTGAGGTGAGATTGAAACAGCTCCATATCAAGGCTTTCAGGAGAGTCGAAGTTAAGCTTTGAAATATCAACATCAGAACCATATTGTCCCTTATAATAACAATCAAGAGATAAAATTAAACTTTTATCTTCATAGTGTTCAACTAATTGCCTGGCCAGGGTTGTTTTACCACTGGCTGAACCTCCAGATATTCCTACAATTACAGGTTCCACGGTTTTGAAATGTATTTAACTTTGGTAAAGGAAATTTACAACTTGATAATCTCAAAACTACGTTAGAAAAATTGAACTGTCAAAAAAAAAAAAGAAAAGATGAATACTGCCGTTTTTAAACAGGGCGCTCAATCCAGTTGATCACCTTTGAAGTAATATTATCAGATTTTTCTGAATTATGAATGTACTCATTCACTTTCTCGTTGTAATAATAATCTTTACTCCATTCTTCGAAATTTTGAGCCAGCTCCTCAACAGAATCAAGAATTATTGTAAGTTCTTCATCAGTCATTACCGGATGAATTGACATTCTTATCCAACCCGGTTTTAATGATAAATCGCCATGGAGTATTTTATCGGTAATCACCCTTGAAGTGTCGATATCGACCTGTAATAAAAAGTGACCGTATGTACCAGCACAGGAACAACCACCCCGGGTCTGAATCCCAAACCTGTCATTTAAAATTCTGACAGCCAGGTTGTAATGTAATTTATCTATGTGGAAGGAAATAACTCCCAGACGGTCTCTTATGTTAGGTGCCAGAATATGTAGATTAGGAATTTTTTCGAACCTTTTCCAGATTAATTCCAGCATTTCGTGTTCTCGATCGAGCATGTTTTTAACTCCCATTTCTTCTTTTAACCGAACAGCCAGAGCAACTTTAATGGTTTGTAGAAATGCCGGTGTACCTCCATCTTCGCGCTGTTCAATATCATCGACATATTGATGTCCGCCCCAGGGATTGGTCCATTCAACAGTACCCCCTCCGGGACAATCCGGAACCCGGTTGTGGTAAAGAGCACTATCGAAAATTAAAATACCTGAGGCACCCGGGCCACCCAGAAATTTATGAGGAGAAAAATAGATTGCATCCAGTTTTTGTTTCTCATTTTTTGGATGCATATCTATATCGATATATGGAGCTGAGCAGGCAAAATCTACAAAGCAAACACCACCATGCTCGTGCATAATTTCAGCAATCTTATAATATGGCGTACCAACCCCTGTAACATTTGAATAAGAAGTAACTGCTGCAATTTTGGTTTTCCGATGTTTATGCTTGTTTAGCAAACTGTGCAGCTTTTCTAAATCCACTAAACCTTGTTTATCCGACGGAATTATTAATACATCGGCAATGGTTTCAATCCAGGAGGTCTGATTGGAGTGATGCTCCATATGAGTTACAAGAACCAAGGGACGCTCACCTTTCTTAAATTTTACCATTCGCTGGTAATTTTCATGTAATTTTAGACCAAGAATACGCTGGAATTTATTTACAACGCCTGTCATTCCTGAATTTGATGAAATTATGACATCCGATTTGTGTGCATGAACATGTTTTTTTATGTATTTCAGAGAATAATGATAGGCTTCGGACATCATTTTCCCGGTAATTGTTGTTCCGGTATGGGTATTTCCAACGAATGGCCCAATTTCATCAGACAACCTTTCCTCTATCGGCCTGTATAATCTGCCGCTTGCAGTCCAGTCGGCATAAATAATTTTCTTTCTTCCGTATGGACCATCAAATTCCTTATCGATCCCAATAATTTTCTCTCTGAATGGAGCAAAGTACGTCTCTAACATGCCCGAAAAATAATTGTAGAATTAATATTCAGAAATGATTTTTGTTAAGTTAGTAATTTTTAGTTCTAAGTTACCAGTTTCTAGTTAAGGTTTATAAGTGAAATGTTAATGGTTAAGTGTGAACCAATTGTTTAAAATTAGAAGATTATAATTGGGAATTGGGAATTCAGAATTGAGATTTTTGAATTGAGAATTCAGAATTGAGATTTTAGAATTGAGATTTTTGAATTGGGAATTCAGAATTGAGATTTTTGAATTGAGATTTTTGAATTGGGAATTCAGAATTGAGATTTTTGAATTGAGAATTTAGAATTGAGATTTTAGAATTGGGAATTTAGAATTGGGAATTGGGATTATCTGATTACCTTTCACTTTTCACTTTTCACTTTTCACTTTTCACTTTTCACTTTTCACTTTTCACTTTTCACTATAAATTCAAAAGATAAATCGAATGACAGGCAACGACTCCGGCTGTTTCGGTTCGCAGGCGACTATTACCAAAAGTAACGGGCTGATAACCATGAATGGTAGCCTGCCCTACCTCTTCGGGTGTAAAATCACCTTCGGGGCCAATGAGAATAAGCGCGGAACTGTTTTTCTGATAAACATTCTTAAGAATTTCTCTTTGCCCTTCGTTGCAATGTGCTACATACATTGAATCTACTGCATACTTTCTATTAATGAAATCTTTAAAGCTTACTGCTTTGTTTAACAAGGGCTTGTATGCTTTAATTGATTGTTTCATGGCCGACACAATAATTTTTTCAAGCCTTTCCGGTTTAATTTGTCTGCGCTCAGAATTCTCAGTATATATAGGAGTAATTTCATCAATTCCAATTTCAGTGGCTTTTTCAAGAAACCATTCAAACCTGTCGATATTTTTTGTTGGAGCTATGGCTATATGCAAAAAATAATTTCGCCTTTCAAATTCCTGAAAATCGTCAATAACAGCAAGCCTACAGGCTTTCGGATTAGCATCGGTGATTTCTGCTTTATATAAAATACCGGTTCCATTTGTCAGATGCAGGATGTCGCCTTTAACTTTTCGTAATACCCGAACACAGTGTTTCGATTCTGTTTCGTTAAGGGTATACTGTGCCCCGGAAATATCAGGTGTGTAAAACAATTGCATATTTTTATATCTATTTTAAGGAATGAGCCACAAAAACATAAATCATTCATCTTAAATCAAAACTCAACTTGCTATCTTCGCCACAAAAATACGATTAATTTGAAACGAATAGGAATACTATCTGATACTCATTATTATATTGATGATGTAATTTTAAAATATTTTGAATTATGCGATGAAATTTGGCATGCCGGAGACATTGGCAGTATGGAGGTTACGGATAAGCTTTCACAGTTCAGACCACTAAAAGCAGTTTATGGTAATATCGATAATCATGATATCAGAAGTAGCTTTCCGCTTATTCAAAGATTTCATTGTGAAGAAGTTGATGTATTGATTAAGCATATTGCAGGCTATCCTGGTCGATACGATAAAAGTATACAACAAGTAATTGAAAATGAGCCTCCAAAATTACTGATAGCCGGTCATTCGCATATTCTAAAAATTCAATACGACAGGAAACACAACATGCTGCATATAAATCCGGGAGCTGCCGGTAAAAACGGATTTCATGCTGTACGAACCCTTGTAAGACTTACTATCGATGGAGCAGAAATGAAAGATGTGGAAGTAGTCGAATTGGGAAAACGATAGTTCTTGTTTACTGTTTCTAGTTCCTGGTTCAATGTTCTTAGTTCTTGTTGCCACCGATCACCAATCACCAATCACCGTTCACATATCATCGATCATAGATCACCGATCATAGATCACCAATCCCCAACCACCAATCACCAATCACCGATCACCAATCACCAATCACCGATCACCAATCACCAATCCCCAACCACCAACCACCAACCACCAACCACCAACCACCAATCACCAATCACCAATCACCAATCACCAATCACCAATCACCAACCCCCACTACCCTGCTTGATTTGCCATTAACATCAATGGTTATAAATTTCAGTAATTTGTCATACTTTACCGGCTGTGAATATATTTCAGAATTTAAACCAGGCTCAGAACCATCTGTTGTATAAAAAACTTTAGAACCAGGGTATTGAGCATTGGCAAATACCATATTATTTTCAATTTTTATTCCCGGGGGTGGCACCCGGTAATTCAGGTTCCCAAACTGCTTTACTAAACGCGGCAATTCTTTTTGGGTAACTGCATTGTAAAAGCTGTTCCACTCACTTTCCACTAATTCTGTATGCTTCATATTTTCTTCTGAGACAGCCCATTCAGATTGAGAAGCCCAGGCTCTTTCTGATAAGCTTAACAATTTTGGTAATAATAAGTATTCAAGCATTTCGGGTCCTTCAATGATTTCGGCCCAGAGTTGAGCCTGTATTCCTTTTATGTTCTTCTGATACTCCGGTCTCAACAACTCCTTGTTATCTTTATCAGAATCTATCATATTCAGTGGTTTCATAACCCAGGGATCATATTCATCGACATAGCCAGCCCATGCCAGTCCGGGTTCAAGCGGATTATCGTTATAGGCTAAATCAAAATATAAATTTGATGCAAAACATAAAACCACAGGATAGTTGGCATTAGCCAGTTTATAACCCAAATCCTCATTTCCCCACAAGTTATTCCACACATAGGCTGTAACATCAGCCCCTGCAAACTCAGGGTTAACAATATAATTTCCGCTTTCTGATTTTTTTAATGCAACTTCTTCCCAACCAGATATCTCAACACCTTTTTGCTGTAGTATTTCCCTGATTCTTTTCAGAAAATAAGCCTGTAAATTCTTAGGATCATCTAACCCCAGATTTTTAGCCAGCTTCAAGCATGCCTGCGAACCAGTCCATACGCCCTCCGGCACTTCATCGCCCCCGGTAAAAATGTATTCCAGGGGAACCTCGGCAACTTCATACATCTGAATAACTTCATCTACCACCTTTTCGAAGAAATTGTAAACCGATTCCAGGGAAACATCCACAACATTGTCGTTATAAAACTGGGCTGAGTTATACTTCGAAGAATCACCGGGAGAAGCCAGCCGGTATTGCAAAGCAGTAAGTGAATCTCCTTCAGCTATATATTTCTGATACCTGGCTTCCATCGCCTTAATTGCAGCCCTGGCATGTCCCGGAAAGTTAATGCTTGGAATAATCCTGATATTTCTTTGGTCTGCAAATTTCAGGATTTCAATAAAATCTTCCTGCGAATAATAACCTGTACCATGGCTAATTTCTTTACCGGAAAACGCACCACTTCCATACGCAGGATTTAACTTATCCATCTCATCGGGAGTATACCCTCTTTTTGAGCCTACTTCGGTTAATTCAGGAATACTTTTTATTTCAATTCGCCAACCCTCGTCTTCGGTTAAATATAATTGCAAGCGATTCAGTTTATAAACCGACATAAATTCGAGCACCTTTAGCACTTCTTTCTTAGTCTGAAAATTCCGGCACACATCCATGTGTAATCCACGATAAGTAAACCGGGGACTATCTTTTATCTCAAGTTTTGGAAAAGCTATCTCACCTGCATTTACCTGGTAATTAGCTGCTAAAGATAAAATTGACTGAATACCGTATAGTACTCCTGCCCTGCTCCCTGCCTGTATAATTATTTGTTCTTCTTTAATGATTAGGGAATAATCCTCATTGCTTTTAAAGTCAATAGATTTTCTAAGAAGCAATTCAATCGAGGCTCTCGATTCTGGCCTGGAATCCTCATCTTTTAAAAGGCTAATTCCGTTTTGCTTTTTCAGATGCTGAATCAGGTATTCTGTCTCAAATTCCAATCCCGAATCAGCAATTATATCCCATTCTTCATTAAGATAAACATTACCTTCACTAAAAAGTAGTGAATTTGGTTTTGGGATAATTGGCTGCCATTGCTCTTTAGGTAATTCTTGATGCGAATTATTGAAACTATATTGCCATGCCGGGTCGCTTTTATAGTTCAGATCAGAATCACTAAAAGGAGTTATTTGGTAGTTTGTAATTTGCACAAGTGTATTTTCACTTTCTTTCTTGCCATTGAGAACAAAAAACAATCCGCGAGGGGCATCGCAATATTTCCTTACTGGTGCATTTGTATAGTATGTAAACTTCTTTTTCTCACCAGCTTTTATTATTAAACTGCTATCGGGAATTAATTTAAAATAATCGCCGTTGATATGGAAGACTCTCCCATTTGATACTGAGGCATTGCCCTTGATATGTCTGGGCGCCATGCTAAAATACAAGATCCAGTCTGAATTAAAATCAAGGTTTTTATGAGTATTCTTAATCTCAAAAGTTGATTGATACAATCCGTCAGAAGACTCAAATTGTTGGGCCCAGGAAATATTAATATAATCCGATAAATTTGAATTTTCGGTGCAATTATTCATAGTAAGTATAAGAACTAAAAACACCCTTGTTTTGATTATTCTTTCCATAGAGCAATTGTATAAAGCTCGAAATTAAAGATAAGGAATTAATATTTTTAATATTCGAAATGATATAATTTTCGAATATTAGCAGCATATTTGAAAAAAGGAGTTACAAACAAAGCTCAACCAACAAATTATGATTTTTGAAAGCATCGATTGGATTATTATAATTCTGTACTTCATAGTAAGTATAGGAATAGGTGTTCTTATGTCGAAAAAAGCAGGCAAAAGCACCGGCGACTTTTTTCTTAGTGGTCGTAATCTGCCCTGGTATATTGCCGGAACAAGCATGGTAGCCACAACCTTTGCTGCCGACACACCGCTTGCTGTAACCGAGCTTGTTGCCCAGAAGGGAATTGCCGGCAACTGGTTATGGTGGAATATGCTATTAGGCGGCATGCTTACTGTCTTCTTCTTTGCCCGGCTTTGGCGAAGAGCTAATATTTTAACCGATGCTGAGTTTGTTTCAATACGGTATTCAGGAAAAGCGGCTAGCTTTCTCAGAGGATTCAGAGCTGTATATATTGGCATTTTTATGAATGTTATTGTAATTGCATGGGTAAATCTTGCCATGGTTAAAATTCTTTCGGTAATGTTTCCCGACCTGAGCATTTTCGGACATACTTCAATTTCAGTTCTTGGCATTGAGTTCTCTGCTCATATGCTTGCGGTAGGCGCCTTGTTATTTATTGTGGCAATTTATTCAGCATTATCTGGCTTGTGGGGCGTATCAATTACAGACACATTCCAATTTATCATGGCTATGTCGGGAAGTATAGCATTAGCCATAATAGCTCTGAAAAAGATTGGTGGAATAGATATTTTAAAAGAAAAACTTGACCATGTTAAATGGGTATTCGACTTTCTTCCGGCAGTTGAAAGCAAGGGAGCCGAATCGGTTGGCGCCGGTGGAATACTTAAAATGTCGGTTACTGCCATGATTGCATACCTTGGTGTTCAGTGGTGGGCAAGCTGGTATCCGGGAGCCGAACCCGGAGGTGGTGGTTACGTAGCGCAAAGAATGATGTCGGCAAAAGACGAAAAACACAGTTTGTTGGCCACGCTCTGGTTCCAGATAGCACATTACGCTTTACGCCCCTGGCCCTGGGTTATTGTTGCCCTTGTTACGCTAGTGGTTTATCCCGATGCAAGCGACAGAGGCGCAACCTATGTTATGATGATTCGCGATTATATGCCTTCCGGATTACTTGGACTAATGATTGCTGCATTCCTGGCAGCATTTATGTCTACCATTGCTTCTCAGACAGTCTGGGGAACATCTTATATTATAAACGACTTGTACAAACCCTTTATAAAGCCAAATGCCAGCGAAAAGTATTATGTTAAAATCTCGAGGATTGCAACTTTTATACTCATGGTATTTTCGCTATTTGTAACAACACAATTCGATAAAATTAGTGATGCCTGGAAATTTGTACTGGCCCTGAGCGCAGGAATTGGGCCTGTATTAATTTTTCGCTGGTTTTGGTGGCGTATTAACGCATGGAGCGAAATTTCTGCTATGTTGGCCCCTTACCTTATATTCCCGGTATTAAAATTTGGTTTTGGAATGGATATTATTTCCGGTGATTTCGAACTAAGCCTGTTAATTATTGTAGCGTGGAGCAGTATTGTCTGGTTAATAGTAACTTTTGTTACTTCTCCTGTTGAAAAAGAAAAACTTAAAAGCTTCTATTCCAAGGTTCACCCTGGTGGCAGAGGATGGAAAATAATCAGCGATACGATGCCTGAAGTAAAAAAAGATTCGGGCTATATCTACCTGTTTATAAACTGGATTCTTGGTTGCATTCTTGTAATGTTTAGTTTGTTTGGTTTTGGAAAAATTATTTTCCACGAATACCTGAATGGTATAATATACCTTGTTATAGCCTTAATTGCCGGAGGTGGTATTTACTTTAACCTGAATAAGGTTGGCTGGGATAAGGTGAAGTAGCAAGTTGGGAGTTGAAAGACCGAAGCTGTGAGTTTGAATCAAAACAATAAAGTTTAGAAGAAAAAAAATGCCGGAAAACAAATATATAATAGGAGTTGATTTAGGCGGAACAACCATTCATGCGGGGTTGGTTAGCAATGGAATAGTTATAAAAAGAGCTGAAAATCCAACTCAGAATTATGAATCAAGGCAAAAAGTATTCGAAAATCTTGTTAAAGCAATACAAGAAATAGATTCAAATGAGGCTGAATCGATTGGAATTGGTCTTCCTGGAATTTTAAACCCTGAAACAGGTATTATTCACGATATAGTTAACATACAATCGTGGAATGGTTTTAATTTAAAAAAGGAACTTTCTCAAATTCTCAATAAACCAGTTTATATCGATAACGATGCTAATTGCTTTGCTTTGGGGTCAGCCAAATATGGTGCTGCCAAAGCCTTAAAGCATATGGTTGGTTTAAGCCTTGGTACAGGATTAGGTGCCGGTATAGTTAGTAATGGAATAATTTATGGCGGACTTAACAATGGGGCTGGTGAATTTGGCCAAATACCTTATCAGAAGTACCGGTATGAGCAATACTGTAGCGGACAATTTTTTACTAAAATAAAGGGGGTAGACGGAGAAAACGTTTTCCGGGCTGCATGTAATAATGATGCACATGCGCTTGAAATCTGGCGTGAATTTGGAATTCATTTAGGAAAACTTGTAATTAATATTTTATACAGTCTGGCACCGGAAGCTATTGTTTTTGGTGGCTCAGTGAGCAAAGGTTTTCCCTATTTCAGTGCTGAAATTGAAAAGGCTCTTACAGCTCTGCCCTTGAGAAATGTTGCTGACAATATACAATTACTGGTTGAAGAGAATGAAGATATAGCTTTGCTTGGAGCAGCTGCTATATGTTCAAAATAAAAACAGGCTCATGAACTCAAAACGATTACTCTCCCTCGATGCATTTCGTGGTTTTACCATTGCTGCCATGATTTTGGTAAATAACCCTGCTGACTGGGGGCATGTTTTTACACCCTTATTGCATGCTGAATGGAACGGAATTACGCCTACTGACCTTATATTTCCATTCTTTTTATTTATTGTTGGTGTTTCTATTGCCGTGGCATATTCAAAAAGACTCCACGCGGGCGATAAAAAATCGAATCTGGTTAAAAAAATTGTCTGGCGTTCTGTTAAAATATTCCTGGTTGGAGTTGCACTGAGTTACATTCATGTATTGAATTTCGAGGATTTAAGAATTGTTGGTGTATTGCAACGAATAGCCATCGTATTTTTGATTTGTAGTTTACTTTATTTGTTCTCAAGCACCAAAGCCCAAATTATTATTGGCTCTGCACTGTTATTGATATACTTCATAGCCATGTGTTTTATTCCCACACCGGGATATGGAAAAGTGATGCTGGAACCGGGAGTAAACATGGCAGCATGGATAGACAGTTTCATAGTTCCGGGAAAGATGTGGCAGGGAAGCTGGGATCCGGAAGGATTTTTCAGCACAATCCCGGCTATTTCAACAGGTATTTTCGGAATACTTGTTGGTCAACTAATAATGAGCGAGCTGAAAGTTGAAACTAAAATAATCTGGCTGTTTATTACCGGATTCATGGTAACAATTGCAGGTTTGGTCTGGGGTTGGATTTTTCCAATAAATAAAAACCTATGGAGTAGTTCTTATGTGTTATTTACTGGCGGACTTGCCAGTCTGACACTTGCTGTAAGCATTTACCTCGTAGATGTACTTAAAAAGACAAAAACGGCCCAAATTGGGATAATTTTCGGTGCAAATGCCATTACAATTTATGTGCTGGCCGATTTGCTAAACTTTGTTTTTTATCAAATGATGATTGGCTCATATAGTCTAAGCAATTATTTTATGCAATGGTTTCAATCAACAGGTATCATGATGAAAACCGGGAGTTTTCTTTATGCGCTGATGTATATTGGGGTATTGTTTGTGCCTGCTTACATTCTTTATAGGAAGAAGGTGTTTATTAAACTTTAGAATGTATATATTAAACCGGCGCGCGGCTCTGCCGCGTGACACAGTACAGTCACGCGGCAGAGCCGCGCGCCAGTATAAAATTTTCTTTATGCACTATTGTATATTGGGATATTGTTTGTTCAGGCATATTCTCTATACAAAATAAAAATATTTATTAAGCTTTAGAAATTTTTGGTAAGAGGCTTAAATGCACGCCATACGTCAAAGCCGTTCGTTAACTTATACTAATTACTGCCTTCGCAGGAACGACGATTTATACAAACTAAAAATGCGGGCATGGAACAGCACCAAGCTTATTGCTTTTACCTCCCCAACCAAGCTGAAACTGGTAAGATAGTGAGATTTCATGTGCCCCTCCTGTCGATGCAAGTAACCTCGACGTTGAAATATCATAGCTGTAATTTATCAATATATCCCTATAGGTATAGCCTGCAAGTAATACCACGGCATTCATACCGGCATTGTCTTTAAATACAGGCACTCCCCTAAAAAACAAACCGATACGAAAAGGGTGCTCTTCGTAGTAAGCTCCTAAATCGAGTTGATTAAAACGCGCCTGGTTTTTATAAAAAAATGAAACTGTAAAAGTTCTGTCAACCTTTGAAATCACACTTTCAAACAGATTCATTTGTGCTCCGCCATATACACTTATTTTAAGTGCCGGATAGGTGGGATCATCAGAGAAGTTCTTATTCAGCGATAGTAAATGATCGCCCGTGAAACCAAACCAGTAAAAAGATGAATATACGAGTGCCGAAGTACTGAAATCATAGTGTTTTACCATTTCCTCCTTCGGAATTTCTATTGAAGACACGGCGCTTCTTGTAAGCTGATCTGCAAAATCAATAGAATTGTAATCAATATTTCTGAAATAGTAACCAGCTTTCATCCCGGGCCGAATGCTTATTTCCCTGTTTACAGGAATAGTATATGAATAGGTTAAACCCAGATTGGTTGTATTGTACACTCCTCCCTCCTGGGTTCGGAATATCATTGCACCAATTCCACTCTTATAATCATAGAGATAATGATCGAAAGAGAAAGCATAATCGGTATAAGCCTTTGGTAAATTTGGCCACTGATTTCTGTAATTGGCAATGAACCTTGTTTTCTCAGTTGCTCCTGTAAGCGATGGGCTCAAATACAAGGGAGAAGAATAAAACTGTGAAAACTGAGAATCCTGGGATTTTGAGGTTTTTAATAAAAATAACCCCAAAACTACGAATGCGATATATTTTAATTTCATATTATTCAATTATCGAATTAACAATACCGTTCCTACCTTTTTATAATCTCTGCCGTTGTTGTATTTGCCCGTTACTTTCCAAACATATACACCTTCTTCAAGTAATTCTCCATTGTAGTAACCATCCCATCCAATACTAATTTCACGACTTTCAAAAACCAGCACTCCCCATTTATTGAATACCTCAAGATGGTATTCATCCAATCCTTCTCCGATGGGGAAAAACACATCGTTACTAAAGTCATTTTCATTATATACTCCGTTACTTGAGCCTTCAAGATTGGGAGTAAATGCATTCGGGAATATAATGGTTCCACTTTCCAGTACCTCTACTGCTCCAATCATAGTTGTAGAGTCGTAACAGTTTTTATCAGAGTATGCATGTAGGGTGATATCGTATAAACCGGGAGTTACATAAGTGTATTTCGGGTCACGTTCTTCAGAGGTGGATCCGTCACCAAACTCCCAGACATAGCTAACTGCATTTGTAGAATTATTTATAAATAATGCATCTTCTTCCGGAATATAAACCTCTTTATTTACAACCAGGAATGAAGCATCTGGCTGAGGATACACTGTAATAAGGGTATCTTTCTGTATTACCTCACCGGCATTACCGATTATTGTTAGTGTAGGACGATATGTACCTGGTTCGGTATAAATATGTCTGACCGTTACCTCTTCCGAGCTTGTTCCATCATCGAAATCCCAGCTAAATGGCAGGTTATCCATCGAATTGTTTACAAAGTATATCTCCAGTGGAGGACAACCTTCGCTGCTTGTAATAACAAAACTCGCTCCGGGAGGTACATTATATGTAACAGATACATCATCGTAACTTATACAACCATTTATATCGACAGACCAACGGAATGTATTTAAACCCGCTCCCAGTCCATTAACAAAAGTAATTGAGTTGTTTTGTTGTTCAAAAGCACCTAAGCCTCCTACAACCGACCACATTCCATTACCAGATGAAGGATTATTTGCTGCAAGCAAAGTTCTTGGCTCTCCAACAACCTGGTCAATTCCGGCATAAATATCCAGTTTATTATTTACAACAGTGATATCGTCGGTAGTTTCACATTCGTCATAAGTAATTGTCCAGCGCAAGGTATTTGTACCAAATCCAAGATTTGAAACAATTGCATCGTATTTTGCGGCATTATCAAAAGAGCCTGAACCACTAATAACACTCCACATTCCTACTCCACTAATCGGATCGTTTGCAAAAAGTTTACCCGAAGCACTGCAAAGTTCCATATCCTGTCCGGCATCCGCCACGTAGGGTAAATCATTCGTAATAACAACATCGTCGTATTTGGTGCAACCTTCATTTTCAATAACCCACCGTAGCGTATTATTTCCAGGATTCAAACCTGAAACTGTAGTGTTATACTTTGTACTGTCTTCGAAACTTGCAGCACCACTTACCAGTACCCAATGACCGGTACCTATTGCAGGTATATTGGCAAACAAGGTAGTATAATCGCCACAAATTGTTTGATCACCACCCGCTATTGAAGTAGAAGGCGAATTATTGGTTACAGAAACATTGTCGGAAGAAGAACAATCTCCGTTTAAGATCATCCAGCGTAAGACATTGGTACCTTTGCCCAGGTTCCTGACTTTTGTATTATAATTAATGTTATCAACGAAAGTTGCTGAACCTTTAATAACAGACCATTGTCCAATACCAAAGGGAGGATTATTTCCGAACAATACCGTTGAATCGGAGCAAACAGAAACATCTGTTCCCGCATCACTATCAACAGTTGCATTATTTGTTATTACTACCTCATCAGTAGAAGTACAACCACTGTTTGAGATTGTCCAGCGTAAAGTATTTACACCGTATCCCAGATTTGTTATTTTACTGGTATTGCTGTTTATATCAGAAATAGTCGCTGAACCACTCAGAATAGACCATTCGCCAGTTCCAATTAATGGCACACCAGCCTTAAGTGCGGTACTGTCAATACATAAAGATTCATCTGGTCCGGCATAGGAAACAGTTGGCAGATCATTACTGATAACAACATCTGCATGAGATTCACAAATATCGTTAATAATTGTCCACCGTAGAATATTTGCTCCTTTATCGAGTTTGGAAACTCGCGTATCTGGTTGTGTTGCATCATCAAATGTTGCTGAACCCGAACCGCCCAATACAGTCCATAAACCTTCACCCGCATCCGGATTATTGGCTTCAAGAACGGTGGTTTCAGAGCAAATCGCCTGATCGGATCCGGCCACTGCTTCGATAAGTGAATTAGTTATCACCACCTCATCGAAATTTGAACAACCGTAATTCGAAATAGTCCAACGAAATACATTAATTCCCTGATTCATATCCGTAACTTTCGAAGTTGAGCTCAATGAGTCAGCAATATCACCTGAACCACTCTGTATTGACCATGTTCCGGTTCCAATTATCGGAGTATTAGCTGCCAGGCTTATAGAATCGGCACACAAAACTTTATCGGCTCCGGCTTGTGCTTTTGACGGGGTGTTATTTGTAACAACAGTTTCATCGAAAAGAGAGCATGATTTATTGGTAATTGTCCATCGAAGTGTGTTATCTCCTTCAGCAAGACTTGAAACAATATTTCCATTGAATGTGGCTGAACCACCTATTACGCTCCATGTCCCTGTGCCTACTGAAGGTGTGTTCGGACTTAAAATTGTGGTATTAGAGCATATAGACTGATCCTGTCCGGCAATAGCTTCAGTAGGCAAATCGTTGCTTATCGAAACATTGTCGCTAAGGATACATGATTTATTGGTGATTGTCCATTTATAAATGTTTTCACCTTTAGACATGCTTCTGACAATTGTATTATAAACTGAATCATTGTCGAAAGTTCCTGCACCACTTACTACAGTCCATTTTCCTTTGCCAATCAAAGGCTCATTTGCTGAAAGTTTTGTAGAGTCTGAGCACAAAACCTGTATTCCTCCTCCATCAGCCTGTGTTGGCAAGTCATTTGTAATAACCACATCGTCTGACGAATAGCCATTTTGCCAGATTGTCCAGCGTAATACATTGTCACCAGATGCTAAGCCTTTCACCGTTGTGTTGTATTGTGTTTTATCGGTAAAGGTTGCTGAACCCTGAATTACTGACCATTCTCCAAAGCCAAATATTGGTTCATTTGCTTCGAGCTGAGCCTCGGTAGAACAAATGGTTTGATCTGAACCTGCATCGGTATCTGTTGGTGTAAAGTTTGTTATTATTACTTCGTCGTACGATATACAGGAATTATGGGAGATAGTCCACCGGAAAGTATTATCGCCGAGTGCCAGACCAGTAACATTTGTATTGTATAAACCAGGTTCAGCAATAACCGCAGAACCTGCAATTAAAGACCATGTACCGGTGCCAATAGCCGGAATATTTCCCTGTAATGTTGTAAAGTCGGCAGTAATAACTTCATCATTACCAGCATCGGACTGGGTTGGTGAATCGTTTGTAATAGAAACGGTATCGGTACTTATACAACCATTGTTATTGATATTCCATCCCAGAATATTTTCGCCTTTAGCGAGGCCTGTTACCCTGGTATTGTAAAGATTATTATTTACAAATGCTGCAGAACCACTAAAAACCGACCAGTTTCCAACACCTGTAACAGGTGGAGTTGCTGCAAGATCAGCAGTTCTATCGCAAATTACCTGGTCAATACCGGCATTAACACTGACTTTATTATTTGTAACAGAAACTTCATCAATTGAACTACAAATTCCATTGGTAATTGTCCACCTAAGTATATTTGATCCCTTACTTATGTTCGTTATTGCAGAGTTATTCTGTGAAGCATTGGCAAAACTAACAGAACCTGAAATAACTGTCCAGTTTCCAACGCCAACGGCAGGATTGTTTGCTGACAAAGAAGTTGAAGTACCACATATTGACTGGTCAATGCCTGCATACGCTGTTGAAGGAGCCTGGTTATCAACTACAACCGTATCATAATCGGAACAGGTACCATTTGTTAATGTCCATCTTAAAATGTTTATACCTGATGCAAAAGCCGATGCAGTAGAAATTGGACTGTCGCCATCAGAGAAACTGGCAGATCCAGTTGTTATCGACCAACCTCCAAATGCTCCATCGGGCGGGGTGTTTCCTTCAAGGGTAATGCTTTCGATACAAATAGTCTGGTTAGTACCAGCCTCTGCTACCACACTGTTATTTCGGACAACAACAGTATCGGTTGAAGAACAACCACTTTGCGTTACTGTCCAGATAAATGTATTCGAACCAGTTCTCAGGTTTGTAACCGACGAAGTGTTGATATTTACATTCTGAACAACTGCCGGGCCATCAAGTACAGACCATGTTCCGGTTGCAGTACCCGGATGTACTGCTTCAAGTGATGAATTATCTGAACATATGCTTTGATCCGGACCTGCAAGTGCATTAGGAATCGGATTTGCAACAACATTATGGGCTGTAGAAATGGTTCCGTTTCCACAGGTATTTTCACCCTGAACAAATATGTTACCTCCTAGTTCTCCATTGGCAAATGAAACCTCGATTAAGCGGGTTCCTTCGCCTGACTGTATGGTAACACCTACAGGTAAAATCCAGTTGTATACGCTGGTATTATTGATATTGGCAACTTCAAATATTACATTTTCATCTCCCTGGCAAACACTTGTGGGTCCAACAATTACACCTGCAGCTGATGGATAAACATTAACTGCCAAATCGGATCCATCGCTGTTCACAGCTCCACAGGTTCCTGTAACGACACAGCGATAAATTCCGGCATCGGTTGATACCAGGTTATTTATAGTAAGAATAGCTGTATTTGAACCAAATACTTTTGCATTATCAGATAGGTTTATTTCATTCCTCTGCCATTGATAAATCAGGTTTTCGCCCGTTGCGGCAACGGTAAATACAGCAACATCACCCTCACAAGTAGATTTGCTTACAGGTTGAGTGGTAATAACAGTTTCTTCAGTAATTGTAACTGAAGCGGGGGAACTGTTCTCGGTTCCGCACGAACCGGTGACCAAACAGGTATAAACACCTGAATTAGAGAGAATAGAATTATTCAATAATAAGGTATTGGTAGCAGATCCAGATATGTCACCGCCATCAGAAAGATTCGAACCATTCTTTTTCCACTGATAGGTTAAATTATCTCCAAGTGAAGCTACATTCATTGATACCTGGCTTCCTTCGCACACTGTTGTTCCAACCGGTTGGGTAAAAATATGCGTATTCTCATACGAATTTAGAGTGGCAATATTACTGTTTACCGTATTACAACCGCCTGTTACCATACAACGGAAAGAACCATCATTGGCAGGAACAATTCCATTAATATTTAACAATGAAGTATTTACCCCGGAAACAGCTCCGGTATTACTTAAGTTTACTCCATCTTTCTGCCACTGATAAGTAATATTTTTACCAGAGGCTAAAACAGAAAAACTCACATTATCGCCTTCACAACCTAAAATATCGATGGGTTGCAGACTTATTTTTGTGACTGAATCGACTTTAACTATTGCCAGGTTGCTGATTGCTGAACTACACTCACCTGATACTTCAACAGTATATGACCCTTTATCGGTTAAAACTGCATTTGTAACACTCAGATTTGCTGAGTTCACACCCGAAATATTGCCTCCATTCGATAATGCTACTCCGTCTTTTGACCACTGATAAACCAGATTATCGCCAATGCCAACAACTCCCATTGAGAATGAACTTCCCTCACAAACAGTGGTTCCTGTAGGATGAGTAGTTATCTGTGTAGTTGTATATGAACTTAATGTTGCAGGATCGCTATAAATAGTGTTACAGGAACCCGTAATTTCGCATCTGTATGAAGCCGCATCAGCAGGCACAATATCTGCTATACTAAGTACATTTGTACCTGTACCACTTATTGTTCCTCCATCAGAAATATCAACACCGTTCTTTTGCCACTGGTAAGTTAAATTATGACCGACAGCAACAACAGCAAAGCTTACATTATCGCCATTACAGCCCGAAACATCGACCGGTTGCTGAATAATTTCTGTCACTTTTCTAACTTCAACATCGGCAAGGTTGCTAACTACCGTACCACAACTACCGGTAACTTCTACAGAATAAACTGCATCATCGGACAGCACTGCATTTGCAATATTTAAATTCGCTGTATTTGTTCCGGTAATATTTGCTCCGTCAGAGATATCAGTAACTCCCTTGCGCCATTGATAAGACAGATTGCTTCCTGTAGCAAGCACAGTCAATGTGGTTGTTTGACCTTCGCAAATAATATCTCCTGAAGGATTAGTTGAAATAGCCGTGATTTCATTTGAAGTTAACCCGGCTGAATTTGAATTTTGTGTTCCACAACTTCCGGTTACGATACATACATAAGAACCATCATCTGTGGGATCCAGTCCTGAAATACTCATATTTGGCGTATTTGTACCAGAAAGTGTACCTCCATCAGAAATATTTCCTCCATCTTTTTGCCACTGATAGCTTAGGCCTGCACCATTTGCCAATACCGAAAATGTTATATTGTCGCCATTGCATCCTGTTGCATCAACAGGCTCCAAGGTAATTTCTGTACTTTCTTCAACAACAAGTTGTGCAATTATGCTATTATCTGAACCGCAAATGCCGTTAACCTGACACGTATATGAACCAATATTTGTTGAAGCAGCATTCGATATGGTAAGGTCTGCTGTTGTAGCTCCTGAAATATTTCCTCCATTGCTAAGTACAGCCCCTCCTTTGCTCCAAGTATAAGTAAGATTATCTCCTTCGGAAACTAAAGAAAAGGTTTGTGATGAACCTTCACAAATAGTATTTCCTGATGGCTCAATTGTAATGTTTGTATTTTCATATATTGTCAGATTAGCAGGGTCGCTATTCGCTGTTGCACAAACACCTGTCACAATACACTGGTAAATTCCTTCATCAGAGGCAACTGTTGAAGAAATACTTAGTACCTCTGTGTTAACACCGCTTATCGTACCTCCATCTAACATATCAGAACCATTAATTTGCCATTGATACGTTAATGATGAACCCGAAGCATCAACAGAGAAAATTGCAGCATCGCCTTCGCATCTGCTAATTGCAGCAGGCTGAGTATTTATAACCGGATTCTGATTTACAGTTAAAATGGCTGGAGCAGTGCTCTCACCAGTAACAATACAAGTGTAGGCACCGGCATCAGACAATGTAGAACTTGTAATATTCAGATTAGCTGTAGCAACACCTGTAATGTTTGCATTATTTACTAAATCTACACCATCCTTTCTCCACTGGTAGGTATTCCCTGTACCACTGGCTGTAACAGTGAAAGCTGCACTCTCACCTTCGCACCGGGTAATACTTTGAGGTTGATTAATAATATTTGTTGTCAGGTTTACTGTTAGATTTGCCGGATTACTGATAATTGTATTACAAGTTCCTGTTACAATACATCTATATGCACCTTCATCAGCCTCAGCCACTCCAGTTAAATCAAGGGTGGCAGCATCAGAACCTGAGATGGTTGCATTATCCGCCAAATTAACACCATCTTTTTGCCATTGATAGATAAGGTTATCTCCCCCGGCAACAACTGAAAATGATGCATCTCCTCCAACAACAATTGTATAAGCAACCGGCTGTGTAATAACTGTTGTGGTTGGGTTAACAATTACATCAGAAGATGTGCTGTTTTCACTGCCGCAAGAACCAGTAACATAGCAACTGTATATACCATCATCCGTTTCATCAATACCGGAAATTATTAAGTTATCGCCAAGCGATCCTGAAACATTACCACCATTTACAAGATCAACACCATCTTTTCTCCACTGATAGCTAAGGTTAGTACCATCGGCAACAACAGAAAGGTTGAGGTTGTCACCTTCACAAAGTACGGAATTTAGCAGTGGCTGGCTTGTAATGTCTACCGTTTCGTCAATAATCAAAGTAGCACCATCGGATATTTGAGTTCCACAATCACCCGAAATAATACAACGATATACTCCGGCATCACTAGCCGTAACAGCAAGTATGTCAAGCCCGGTTGAAGTCTCGCCACCGATATCCATTCCATTTTTCTGCCATTGATATGCCAGATTCGAACCTGTTGCCAGCACACTGAAGCTTGCATTTTCTCCCGGACAGGCGATTAAGTTAACAGGTTGTTCTGAAATTGTAATGGCTTCATCAACAATTAGATTTACCGAAGTACTGTTAACGGAACCACAAGTGCCGGTAACAACACAACTTATTACTCCTGCATGAGTTAAATCTACCGGATAAAAACTTAAACTGTTTGTGTTAACACCCGAAATTGCTGCACCATCGGCAAGATCAATGCTATTCAATTTCCATTGGTAGGATAATCCTGTACCGGCAGCTGTTACAACAAATCCGGCACTGCTACCTTCACAAACTTCCTCATCGGTTGGTTCAATGGTAATTGAAACTGCTGAATTAACCGTTAAAGTTGCACCTGCCGAAACGATTGTACCGCAATCACCAGTGATTACACACCTGTATGTTCCGGCATCGCCTGCTGCAACACCCGACAATAATAATCCGGCACTAGATTCACCAGGAATATCTATCCCATTTTTCTGCCACTGATACAATAGAATGTCGCCTGTTACAACAACATTATAGACAACATTATTGCCTGGACAAGCTGTTTTACTCTGTGGCTGACTTGTAATAGCTATTCCTTCGTTAACAGTGAGATTTGCAGGAAGTGTATTTTCTAAACCACAAGTACCGGTCACTTCACAAACATATGCTCCTTCATTGGTTAGAGCCACAGGATCGAAAACCAGGTTATTTGTGTTTGCCCCGGTAATACCTACACCATCGACAACATCAACTCCATTGTTTTTCCATTGATATGTCAGGCCTGTACCCGTTGCTTCGACTGTTAAACCTGCCATTTCACCCTCGCAAACTGTTTGATTCGCAGGTTCTGTTATGATAATAACATCTTCATTAACAATTAGGCTGGCAGCATTGCTTATCTCGGCACCACATGTACCATTTACCACACATCGATATAATCCTTCATCAGCATCCGTAACATTGTTCAGTAATAAAGCTGAATTTTCTTCCAAAGGAATATCAACTCCGTTAACCTGCCATTGATATGATATTCCTGTTCCTGATGCAGTAACATTGTAAATAATATCATCGTCTGGACAGGCAGTTTTATTCTGAGGATTTAAGGATATTGTGACTTCTTCGTTAACGGTAAGATATACCGTTGTACTGGTTTCGTTACTACAAGTACCACTTACAACACATGAAATTGAGCCTTCAAGTGCTGTAATTGCCGGGTTTATTACCAGGTTATTGGTTGCAGATCCGGATACACCCCCTCCATCAACGAGATTTGAACCATTTAACTTCCATTGGTAGGTAGGTGATGTACCAGTAACTGTTATGGAGAAACCAGCAGCTTCATTTTCACAAACTTCATCATTAACCGGCTCAGAGGTAATTTCAATATCTTGGTTTATGGTAAGAAGAGCACCGTTGCTGTTCACTGTTCCACAATCGCCTGTAACCACACAGCGGAAGGTTCCTGCATCGGCGGTGGTAACATTATTTATTATATAGCTGTTGGTAGTTACGCCAACAGGTACGCCACCTTTTTGCCACTCATAGTTTAAATTGGTTCCTGTTGCTGAAATACTAAATACAGCATTACCTCCCTCACAAACCGACTGATTGGAAGGGTGCACAGAAATACTTGTATTTTCCTTTAAAACAAGGTTTGCCGGATTCGATGTTTCAGAACCACAACTTCCGACCACTTCACACTGATATACTCCGTTATTACCCGCAATTATTCCAATTATATTTAATGTGTTTGTTAGTGCTCCGGAAATATTACCTCCGTTTGTCAGATCAAAACCATCTTTTTTCCATTGATAAATTAAATTGCTTCCGTCAGCAGCAACTACATAAGTGGCATTTCCGCCTAAACACTCGGTCACAGTTGTTGGTTGCAAAGTTATTATGGTATTAGCATAAAGACTTAAATCGGCTGACTGACTGATTAATGTTGAACCACAGGAATTTGTAATAATACAACGGTAACTTCCAACATGAGTAGCATCTACACCGATAATTGAATAAACAGAATTAGTTGCTCCGGCAATATCAATACCGGCTTTTTGCCATTGATAACTTAGATTTGAGCCTGAGGCTGTAACACTAAAGGATATATTATCTGTTTCACAAGCCTGAATATCTGTTGGCTGAACAGAGATGGCAATTGCATCATCGACGGAAATAACAGCTGGATCGGAATCAATAGTTCCGCAATCGCCAAACACTTTACAATAATAAGTACCGGCGTCGGTAACATCGAGGTTATTAATAACAAGGTTATTGCTTAAAGCACCAGAAACATCACCTCCATTTACAACTATTGCAGCATTTTTGTACCATTGGTAATTCAGGTTTGAACCCGAGGCTGTAACTGAAAGATTTATATTGTTGCCAACACATTCTATTGCATCAGTCGGCTGAACACTAATTGCAGTCAAAGGATTGATGGTTAACGTTGCTATTGAACTATTAAGGCTTGAACCACAGGAATTTGAAACTACACATCTGTAATTCCCGGCATCGGCAGCAACAACAGAATTCACATTTAAGTTAGCTGTTGTAATTCCCAAAGAAACTCCATCTTTAAACCACTCGTAACTTAAATTACTTCCAGTTGCAACAATTGAAAAGGTTATATTATTTCCCTCACAGGCTGTCTGACTAAAAGGTTGGGTTGTTATAGCAATAGCATCATCAACAATCAATGTAGCCGGATCACTATCTAAGGAACCACAATCACCAGATACCTGGCATAAATAACTTCCTGCGTTAACAGGTGCTACCCCTGTCAGAACCAAAATATCTGCAGTTGAACCTGAAATCACACCACCATCAACTGTTGGTAAACCATCTTTTTGCCACTGAAAGCTTAAATTTGACCCTGTAGCCGTAATGCTGAAACTGGCATTTCCACCTTCACATTCAACAGCATCAACCGGATGAGCAGTAATTGCAGTTGCTATATTCATTGTTAATGTTGCTGAAGAGGTAAGCTGTGTTGCTCCGCAAGGACTCGAAACAAGGCAACGATAATTACCGGCACTTGTAGCATCAACATTGTTCAATACCAGACTCTGACTGGTCTGACCGACTATATCTACACCGTTTTTTCTCCATTGATAAGACAAACTTGTACCTGTTGCAGTAACATTAAAGCTTACACTATTACCCGGACAAGCGGTTTTGCTGACCGGCTGGCTGGTTATAACAATAGGTGCATCAATTTCAACAGTTGCTGCATCGCTTTCAAGTATTCCACAATCGCCCGTGACAACACAACTGTATAAACCAATATCTGCAGTAGTAACATTTGTAATTACAAGATTAGACAGTGTTTCTCCTCCAATATCTACTCCATCTTTCTTCCATTGATAGCTCAAATTTGAACCTGTTGCAATAACTTCAAGACTTATTGTACCTCCTGCGCATAAGTATTGATCGGTAGGATTAGTAGTTATAGCAGTTGCCGAAACCATTGTTAATGTAGCCGCATCGGATGTTAAAGGACCTCCGCAGGTGCTCGTAATTTCACAGATATAATCGGCCTCAAAAGTGGCATCGATTCCATTAAGTGCGAGAATTGGGTTAACAGCGCCTGCTATCATTGCGGCATCTTTATACCATTGATATGTAAGGTTAACGCCCGTTGCTTCAATTGAGATTGTTGTATTAGAACCTGGACAACCATTAACATTTGAAGGCTGTGTGGCAACAACGACTTGAGGATGAACATTTACCTGAGCAGAACCCGCTCCTGTGTTGGAACAACCATTTCCATCTGTAACAACACTGATGGTATAGGTAGTAGTATCTGTTGGTGAAACATTATTATTATACAAAAGAGCACCATAATTGCTTACATCTGTATCGACTGTGCCTGTTGTATAGGTAAAATTGAATGGCGTCGCACCGGTCAGATTAACAGTTAGCGGGGTATTACTTCCTTCGCAGATAGTTGCATTGCCGGAAATTGTAGCTGTTGGTATTGCGTTCACAGTGGTCTGCTTAGTAATAAAAGCAGAACAACCAGCAGGACTTGTATAGGAATACCTGACGGTGTATGGTCCACCCACAGCAAGAGCAGCCGGATTAAAACCGGCTGTCCCATTACCGTTATCAGTTATTCCGGGTCCTGTAAATGTTCCGGCGGGAGCATAATTACCTGTTAAAGTTACACTTGTTCCATTTTTACAATATTGTGTTGAAAAACCCGAAAAAGCAGGAGTTGGTAAAGCTACCACATCAACATCCTGACTGATTGTATTATCACAAAAACCATCGTTATAAGTGTATTCAACTGTATGCGTTCCCACACCGGCGGTTGATGGATCAAAATCAGCTGAACCATCAAGATTATCTGATAAACCTGCAATAAGAGTGTAACTTCCGCCAGCTGGCGTTGCCACTACAGTAGCGCTTGTTTCGTCGAAACAATAAGCTGGATCAAGGCCATTCATAGTAAGAACAGTTCCTACGTCAACTGTTTGTGATTCGCTGCTAATACACGAATTGCCATCGGTATAGGTATACGTTATTGTAAACGTTCCCAAACCTGCAACAATTGGATTGAAATTTGCTGTTCCATTGCCATTATCAAAGATACCCGAACCTGTAAAAACACCACCGGCATCTGTAGGTGTACCGGTAAGTGGTGCGGCTGCATCAAGCTCACAATATTTTGCTGCTAATCCTGCAAAACTCACAGCAGGAAGATGATTTACTGTTATATTTCCAGAGGAGGAATTTGTGCAGTTTCCATCATCGTAAGTATATGTAATGGTTTGTGTTCCTACCCCGGCAACAGTCGGATAAAAGCTGCCACCCGAAACACCTGTTCCAGAGTAGGTACCACCAACAGGAGTTGCCTGGTTTAGAACGATGGCTGCTCCACCTTCGCATTGATCAGGAAAAGCAGCAATATTAATAATTGGTAATGCATGAACAGTTATATTTTGGTAAGCAGTACTTGTACAAGTCCCAACCTCATTGGTATAAGAAATTGTATGTGTCCCGGCACCTGCAACAGCCGGATCAAAGTTTCCTGAGCCATCAACTCCTGGGCCTGAATAGATACCCCCTGCAGGATTTCCCCCACTTAAAGCAAAAACTGATTCATCAATACAAACATCGGCAAGCGGATCGAGGGTTGTTGAAGGAAAGGCTGAAACTTCGATTGTTAATGTTACCCTTGGTGGATTGTCATAAGTAATAGTATGAGTTCCCACTCCAGCAATATTCGGATCAAATGTGGCAGAATCATTTTTTGTTGGATTTATAGGATCCGGATGATTTGTTATTCCTGGCCCATAAAAGAATTTTGTGCTTGGATTATTTGCAGTTACCGTAACAGATGCGTCGTTAACACAAAAGATTTGACCATTTGTAAGACCGTTTATAACTACCTGCGTATATGATGTAAAAGAAATACCAATCAGTATAACCGAATACAGTAATTTTTTTTTTGAAGATACCATTAAAGTAATTCGTTTTTTAAAAATCTTGTGCTGCTAAAAATCACAGCAAAACACTACTTTAAGTTACGAAAAACAGAGCTATCAGTTTTAGGGAAAACCCCGATTTATCGGTGATATATCTCACCTTCTTTTTATCAAAATGGGTATAAACACTCACTTGTATGTCGGAAAGAAGTTGAAAGTTGGGAGAAGAGTGATTGGTGATTGGCGATTGGTGATTGGTGATTGGTGATTGGTGATCGGTGATTGGTGATTGGTGATCGGTGATTGGTGATTGGCGATTGGTGATTGGCGATTGGCGATTGGTGATTGGCGATTGGTGATTGGTGATTGGTGATTGGCGATTGGTGATTGGTGATTGGCGATTATCGATTGGTGATCGGTGATTGGCGATTGGTGATTGGTGATTGGTGAAGAGTGAAAAGTGAAAAGTGAAAAGTGAAAAGTGAATAGGAACTAGAAACTTTGTACTATGAAAATGTAGGTTTATTCCATTTGTTCCTCATCAGAGGCTTCGTTGCCCTCCAAAATATCCTGCCAGCGGCGATAGAAATTGTTTTTCTTACGATCTGTTGAAATTAAGTAATTGTATGGCGTTTCGTTACGTGGAACTTTAAGCTTTCGTTCCTTCAACTTCATATTCATAATCGTTTCAACATACTCCTTGTTGTGCGAAAGGGTTTGCATAATTCCCCTGGTATATCCGAAATAGTAGTAATTTCTTCTGTCAAGCTGAAGGTATAAATCCATAATATCGCCACTGCGCTTAAGTCTTAATTCGAAGAATCCTTCAAGCTGCTTATTAATCTGTATTCCGTTGATACTTGCAATTCCAATTTTGCCAACAGACTGATAAGAATTTGTATTATTATTCCAGACAAGCTTTAACTGGTTGAGCAAAATAGTATGTTTTAAAGGCGAGGGCAGATCTTTTATTGTGCCGAACAGGTTCAGTTCATCCTGTATTTTTTGCGCTACAGGTTCGGTTAACCAGGCATTCATTGTTTTTTTATAAACCGACCTGGTAAGGTCAACCGGAAATATATTTGGAAAACTATCGATCTCATTACCTACCAGATTAATCATGTGATCAGAAATATAGAAATCAATACCCATGATTACATCCAGTTCGGTTAATTTCTCATTCAGATCATGTTTAAAGTTACCGTAAGTTGTCAGTTTTACCTGTCCCAGATTTTCTCCCAGATCAATGTTTCCTTCACCGTACATTTTACAATCTTCGCGATGAAGACTTAAGTAATCTTGAGATAAGGTAAAATCATTGATCTTCTCCTTTGAGCCTATCTTATATAAATGAGAGGCCTTATCGTAATGCAGATATCCCGAAGTTTTTATCAGTTGGCGATCGCTGTAATTCTTGCGACCGGTTAAGAAGCTTGGATAAACATGCACCGAATCGTAGTAAACGAACAGTCCGCTATAGATATTTTTTCTGTCGATATTCTTAGATTCGAGCTGAACCGGGATATAGATATCATCGGGGTTTATTTGAGTTCTGAAAAACAGCCAATCGGGCTCAAGTATATCGCAGGCATGCTCGATTTTTGTTGAACCTTCGAAGGTTAACAATGAATCTTGAGCGAATAGAAATACCTTGCCCTGATACTTATAAACAGGACTTAAAGTAAAATCTGCCGTAGAAAAGATTTCACCCTGAGCAATAGTCTGCAATCCGGAGTCGACTTTAAGTTCCTTAAAATGAATTGTTTGCTTTTCCCGGTTTTCATCGAAATAATCATAATTTCCCATACCGGTATAATCTTTCCTGCTAAACACCTTAACCGATGCAGTATGCAGAGTATGGTATTTTGTTGTTGTATTTGCTCTGATTCGTGCATCGATAAACCTGCTCAGAGTATAATCGGGCTGAACACTTAACAAACCATCTTTAGGATAAATTTTTGCATCAGCCACCTCAATAAATTTCACCCCTGTTGCATTAATGTAATTTCTTTCATAATCGTAATATGCAAGAGGAGACACGAAGTTCAGAGAATCTTGTTTTTTATCGGTTGAAATGTACCTTGGGCCTTCAGGTTCGGTATCTTCATCGCTATAATCAGGTAATTCAGGCCTGGTTTTTGAACCCATTGCCAGTTTTTTGTCTTTCATATCCCATACAAAAACATCAATGTAACTTATGTACCTGTTTTCAGGAAATGTGACCAAAGAATATCCTTCATTAGACTTAAACCAGCCTTTTCTGTTACGGTAGTCAATATGGCTGTTGATATTCTCAGTTAATACTGTAAAGCCCTCTTTTCTTATTGATTTTAAATAGAAATCGGAAGTATCTGCAAATATTTCATCGGCTTTATAGGTGAACAAATCCGAAATTAAGTCAGAATTTCTAAGATCCATTCTGCCTTTCCCCGATAAACCAACCGGTTCAAGTTTTAATGTTCCGGAAAGTGTTGTGGAATCATTAAACATAGTGAAATTATCGGTTGTTTTATGTACCCACATTACATCGTTGTATGGTTCCCAGTGAACATAGTTTTGTGTAGACCGTGTCATTGGATATTCCACACCTGAGAAACTTTTTTGAATAGTATACTGTTGTGAATTCGTATTCATTGAATCGGGGAAGAAATTGAAATCATCGGACCATGTAGTTGATGTAAGGTACTCCAGTTTACCATTTCCTTTTAATCCCCTGTTTGATAGGGTAATATCATTGTAAATGGTGCCTTTACCTCCAAAAACAGGCATTCCCTGACTTGGTGTTTTATGGGTAAAACCTAATGAATTATCATCCTGTAAGGATAATTCCTGGTTGATATCGGGTAAAATTCCTGCTGAAACGAATTTACCCTTATAGGTCATTGAATAGGGATTAAAGTTATCAAGACTATCCATTTCGAAGGGTTCAACAGCAAAATAAAAATCGTTTGATGAATATGCACCATCCTGAATTGCTGATGATTCGTAGTAAACATAGGATGTTTCTCTGCTTTTGAAAATGGGATATTGGGGATATGAGACGCGTCCGGATTTATTATCCGCCTTATCAATCAATATTTCTCCGGTTATATTTCGGATCCTGTTTTTAATATTTTCAATGATCGGAAAACCATAATTGTTCAGTTCCCCTGTCATGAAGTCAATACTTAGAGAGTCGACATTTTGAAGGTTCACTTTGAATGAATCGTAACTAAAAAACAAGTTCTTACCGAAGAAAGTCATTAATCCTGCAGTTACTACACCATCGAACTGGAAATTCCGGTCATGCTTAAATACTATTCGTTGATTTTCCGGATAAATAATAACATTTTGTGAATCACTCACCTGAATTTGCGGGATCCCATTTATAGTCAGGTCATAGGTTTTTAAATTGAAAACAGCATTTTCTTCCGGAGCCTGAACAACAGATTTAAATGCCATTACATCGTAATCGATTTTATTTACACTTGCTGCCAGGTAATCGTGTAACCTTTGTTTGATTGTAATTGTTTCTGTATTGCTATCGTAGAAAACGAAACCATTGAAAGCCATACGCATAGCTTGTTGTTTAACCACGTGCAATGGCATTTTCAGATAATCTGCCAGAGCCTGTACCGGAAATTCATCGTTACCATATTTCTTAGAAAAAGTACGAAATACAATCAAGGGATGAGACTCATCCATCATTTGTAAATTGAGAAAACGTTCAAAATTAAAGAAGTTTACAGATTCGAAATAAGCATTTCCGATTGAGGCTCCTCTGGAGGCTGAAAACTGCATATAATTTTGATCCAGATTCCAGGATAACTGGTCAAAGTTCATATCAACCTTGTGATAAGAATTTGAATATGGCCCCATTGATGAAAAGTTCTCGTTCTTCAGGAGTATTAACTCGCGGTTATTTATTCTGTAATTGAAAAGCAAATCGGGATGGAAAATAGAATCGTTTTTTAATATTATACTAATGCTGGTACTCTGACTGGAAACCCTGTCAGCCTTAAAACCAAAATACAATGAACTGGCACGTAAAACAAGTGTGTCATTTCTAAACAGATATAAGCTTGCAGGAGATTCCTGAGAACCTGTTCCAACCAGCTTTGCTCCTTGCATAGAAAGCCCTCCGGCATAATCGATATCTTTGTATAAATCTTTAATTTTGAACGACTTGGCGTAGGAGTAAAACTGTGGGTAATCAGCATCTTCAGGCTGACTAATTTTTTTAACTTTATCTTTAAGTTCTCCTGTCAAGGGTTCGTCAAAATATATTTTGCTCGTAAATGTTACATTATCTACCGAGTATTCCGATTTGTTTAAACTAATAGTAAAATCTTTAAATTCGGCATAAACATCATCTTTACTGTAGCCTCCCCGTTCCCAGGTTACCAGGCCTTTTTCTCCCTCCCAAAGATTTTCTTCCGGATTTACTTTACCCGTAGTATTATATAAATGAATGCTATCAATCTTGGTGTAGCACACAAGGTTTGTATTTGAAAATTCAACCTGCAAGCCTTTTTTATCCAATATCTTATAATCTTCTGATGTTGCATGCCACCTTGTTGAGGCAGACTCATATATATTATTGTCAATCACCAGGTTGTTAGAAAATTCCAGAAGATTATTCAGAAGACTGGTATTTTGTTTTCGGGAATCGAGGTAATAACTGTAGCCTTTAACCCAGCTCTTATAGTTTTCAGAGCTAATATTTTTTTCTTTAAAGTTTAAATACAACTTCAGGAAGTTTACAAAATGAGGATAAGGCCTGGCGTTTTTAATATCGAGCTTCTGACTCAACTTAATAATATCTTTTTGTTCATCGGCAGTAAACAAACTGTCTTCGACCCATGATTCCATAAATTTCTCAACCAGCTCTTCGTGCTGATCTGTAACATTACTCATGTATTTCTCTAGTTCTTCGGGGTAAAGCTGCGGGTCTCCCGAAAATTTAGAATCTTGTTTAGAAAATATACCAAATAATAATCCAAGAATAGTAATAAATGAAAAAACGCGCATACCCAAATTGCTTAGTTAAAAACCAGTTTGTATGTGAATAGATTCAAAGCTACGGAAAATGATAAAATAATGGAATGGTATGTTGATTAAAAGGTAGAAAAGTATTTAAAATTAATTGGCTATAGTATATAATAAAAGAGATTCATATTACTTCTGTAAGCCGACTGGGTTTTTATTATAAACATATCTGAATATATAAATAAACTAAATCAAAAAAAATCAGTATATTAAACTAAATATTTTAAAGCTAACAAATTAATGACTTTTGCTTTTAAGAATAGGGGGTTGAAAAGAAAAAGTTTTTTTCACAAAGATGAAATAAAACATCTCTGCATAACATCTATTGTTATAAGTTTTTTTTCCTTTTCTATAACTGCATTTACACAAAATAATACAATAAAATTTGAGACCATTTCAACCAAAGAGGGCCTCTCACAAAGTTCCGTTGTAACTGTATTTCAAGATTCAAAAGGTTTTATGTGGTTCGGCACCTATAAAGGGCTTAACAGGTACGATGGTTATAACTTTATAACCTATCAAAATTCAGATAATGCACCTAACCGTATTTGTGATAATCATGTCAGAAGAATTATTGAAGATACTGCCGGTATTTTACTCATAACAACCGTAAATGGTCTGGATATTTTTTTCACAGAAACCGAAAAATTCTATCACATTAAAGGTGATTCGTCCAATTTCAGCGCTATCAATACTTCCAAAATATACGATATTATAAAGGATAAAGATGGCATATACTGGCTAGGAACCTGGGGAAACGGACTCGTTAAAATGGAAAAAATAATTGCAGATAAAAAAAGCGAACATGACATTAAATTCAAGTTTACACCTTATTTAGCCAATTCTGTAAACAACAGTGTTAATTCTGATTTTATTCCTGATTTGGCTGAAAGACCAAATGGAGATTTATGGATAGCAACAGGACAAGGTTTGGATAGATTCAATAAAACCACCGAAATATTTACGCACTACCGGCACGATCCAAATAATCCGAACACGATTAGCAGTAATAATGTGTCTGCCCTCTGCTTTGATAATTATGGAAAGCTATGGGTTGGAACATGGGAAGGTGGACTAAACTATTTTGACATCGAAACTGAAGAAAATATTCGCTACAAATACGAAGCCAATAATAAATTCAGTCTCAGTCACAATATTATTATGAACCTGTTTTGCGATTCGAGAGGTACTGTATGGGTTGGCACCTTTGGTGGAGGATTGAATAAAGTTATCAGGAATCCTGATTTTGAGTCTGTAAGTCCTCATTTGTTTTACCGGTATCTCTCGAATAAGATAGATATATCGAGTATTGGCAGTAACTCCATTTATTATATTACTGAAGACAAAACCGGTATTATATGGGTAGGAACAGATTGGGGAGGTGTAAGTAAGTTCAATCAAAATCCCAGTAAATTCAAGCATATTTATGCTGAACAATCTGAATCAGATAATCTGGTAAATAATGTGGTTTTTAACTTCCTGATGGATAATGACAATAAAATATGGATAGCCACATTACAAGGGGTAAACCGGTACGATAAAAAAACCAAGAACTATGAAACATTTATAACTGATCCGGCAGATATAAGCACTATTTCCGATAACCAGGTAAAAAGTATTATTCAGTTAAGAGATGGATCGATATGGTTAGGTACAGCCCAAGGTCTGAGTAAATACATACCTGAATCAAACAATTTTAAACGTTATTATATTGATCCCGAATTTAAAGGTTCAACATGTATTATGAAGCTTACCGAATCAAGCGATGGCAAGATTTGGATTGGAACTTATAATTATGGAATATATACTTTTGACCCTAAAACAGAAATTTTCGAGAATATAGTACCCCGGACAAAAGAAATTGAATCGCAGCCAAACGACGAGATCTGGTCAATTATTGAAGATAAAAAGGGGGTGATATGGTTGGGGATGGTTCATAGCGGACTTTGGAATTACAATACCAGAACTCAGGAATTTAAAACATTTCAGCATAATAACAATGATACAACTACAATCAGCAGCAATTCTATATTCTCTCTCTACATTGACAGCAGAGAAGATTTATGGATAGGCACAAAAGGCGGGTTAAATAAATATATTATTGATAATGCAGGAAATCCGGTCTTTATACGATATTCTAAAAAAGATGGACTTTCTGATCAGATTATAAATAGCATTATTGAAGATGATTACAATCAACTCTGGATTGGAACATCAAATGGCCTCACAATGTTTAATCCCGAGAAAAACAAATATGTAATTTTCACAACCAAGGATGGACTGCAAGGTGATGAATTCTCTATAAATGGTTTAATGAAAGACCATGAAACAGGGGAAATATATGCAGGCGGTATAAATGGATATAATTTATTTCATCCGGGAAACATTATTTCGGAAGGTGTTGCTCCTATGACTGAGATTGTTGATCTAAAGGTATTTAATAAATCAGCAGAGGTAGGTGAAAAGATTAACAATAAAATAATACTTGACAAAAGAATCAGCGCTAAAGAAAGCCTTAGGCTTTCTTATCTGGAAAATGTAATTACATTAGAATTCTCAGCCCTGCATTACCAATCATCTGCAAACAATCACTATGCATTTATGCTTGAAGGCTTTGATAAAAAATGGAATGAAGTTGGTAATCTGCGTATTGCAACATATACAAATCTTAAACCAGGCAAATACCTGTTTAAAGTAAAAGCAGCAAATCCCGATGGTCTTTGGAATGAGGAACCAACAACTTTAAAAATAATTATAACGCCACCCTGGTGGAATACCTTGTTAGCAAAAATATTGGGAATATTACTGGCAATTGGTTTATTCTATTTCATTTATTTGTTGCGCATTCGTTTTTTTATTACCAGGCAAAAGGAACTGGAAAAAATGGTAAGGCATAGAACAGAAGAACTAAGCGAGGTTAATGTATTGCTTGAAGAAAAACAGGAAGAAATTATTTCCCAAAATGATGAATTAGTTAAACACCATAATAATCTTGAAGAACTGGTAAATGAACGAACCAAAGAATTAAAGAAAGAAAAAGAGCGCGCCGAACAACAAACCATTGAGCTAAAAGAGGCTAAACAAAAAGCAGAAGAATCGGATCGTTTGAAATCTGCATTTCTTGCCAATATGTCGCACGAGGTAAGAACTCCCATGAATTCAATAATCGGTTTTTCCAGTCTTCTTGAAGATGATATATCCGTTCAGGAAAGAAATGATTTCATTAAATTAATAAGAAGTAATGGCGAAACATTGCTAACACTAATTAATGACATTCTTGATATTTCAACAATTGAGGCAAACCAGCTCAAACTATCAAAAGAAACATTCGGAGTAAATTCAATATTCGAAGAATTGTACAGTTACTATGCCCTAATTAAAGAGAATTCTAAAGTGAAATTAGAGTATAAAAACAAAGACTCAAAAACTGAACAATATATCTATACCGATCGTGTCAGATTCAGACAGATATTAGATAATTTAATAAGCAATGCTTTAAAATATACTGAAGAAGGACAGGTTGTTTTTGGATACAATATAATGAACAACATAATAGAAATTTTTGTAGAAGATACAGGTATAGGAATTGGAGAAGATGAAAAAGAACAGATCTTCAACTATTTCTATAAGAGCGAAAAAGATAAAACGAAAATATTTCGCGGTACTGGTATTGGATTATCAATCAGCAAAAGATTAGCTGAGATTCTTGGCAGTAAAATATACCTTGAATCTGAATTGGGAAAAGGAAGTAAGTTCTTCTTCAGCCTGCCAATAAATGATGTTTTTGTTATGGATGTTGCAAAACCTGAGGTTATTAATCAGGAAAAATCACTATCTGACATTAACATTCTGATTGCTGAGGACGAAGAAAACAATTATGCCTTGCTTAAAAGTATTCTTTCAAAAAAGGGAGCCAATTTATACTGGGCAAAAAATGGACTTGAAGCAGTTGAATTGTCAAAAAAACTTCTTTCTAAAAACATAAGCTTTTTAATTCTTATGGATATAAAAATGCCAGTTATGAACGGAAAGGAAGCATACACTGAAATAAAAAAAATGGATAATTCTATCCCTGTAATTGCACTTACGGCATATGCGCAACCCAGAGACCGGGAAGAAATATTACAATTTGGATTCCAAAGTTATATTAGCAAACCTCTTAACAAAGAAACGTTAATTGCAGAAATCAAAAAATTTGCTCAGTAAATAATGATAAAGAAAATCACTTGACAAACTCTAACATTTGCCATTTACCTAAAGTTCTATGATTTACAGGAGTCATACCCAGATCAACATAAGTCGATTCAATCATTTCAACATCTCCCTCAAGAAATCCGCTTAACAAGATTTTTCCGCACGAATCTAAATGCATAATATATTCAGATGCTTGCTCTATTAGAATATTGCGGTTAATATTTGCAAGTATTAAATCGAATGGGATATCCGGAATAACATTGGTACTCCCTTTTAAGAAACTAACCTCAACCTTATTTAAAAGTGCATTCTCAATAGCATTATCAACAGCCCATTTATCAATATCAATCCCGATAACCTCCTTTGCTTCCTTCATTGCTGACAGAATTGCCAGAACCCCGGTACCACATCCCATATCTAAAACCGTTTTTTTCTTAATGTCCATGTCAAGCAAGGCCGAGATCATAAGGCTGGTAGTTTCATGATGTCCGGTACCAAACGACATTTTAGGTTCAATATTAATAACATACTCAAATCCCTTAAACTTCTCATGAAAAGGAGCTCTGATAACACAACGGTTATCAATAATTACCGGATCGAAATTCTCTTCCCATTCCTGATTCCAGTTTTTTTCCTCGATAACTTCCTCGTGAACAATCTTTGCATGTAATGTCGATTTCATTCCGGCAAGTGTCACTTCCAGAAGACTTCTGTCAAATTCATCTTCAGGAATATAGGCTATCACTTCAGAGTCTTCCTCTGTAATACCTTCGTATGACAAAGAATCAAGCAAAGCAATAAGAATATTAATTTTTTCTTCGCTTACCTCAGGAATTTGAAAAGTTATAGCGATATATTGCATGGCACCGATTTAGTAATAGCAAGTTACAAAATTACTTTGCAATTTAATAGAATATAGGCTAATATAAATCAGTGATAAATCTAGCATGAAACTTATAAGAATATTTGAGAAAACAAACTCAAATATAGAACCAAACACGGTTTATCAGGTTAATTATCAATGAAGGTAAAAATTGTAAGTTGAAGAAATTTTGAACAAAAAAACAGCTACCCTAATGGATAGCTGTTTATATCTTGAAAGTTGCAAATTCTAATAAGAATTAATAATTGCAAGAAAATCTTCGGCTTTTAGCGAAGCTCCACCAATGAGGCCACCATCTACATCAGGATTAGCAAAAAGTTCCTGCGCATTTTTTGGATTACAGCTTCCACCGTAAAGAATTGATGTATCATCAGCAATCGCCGCTCCGAATTGTGCAGCTACAGCATCACGAATAGCTTTATGCATATCCTGAGCCTGGTCTGATGATGCAGTTACGCCGGTTCCAATTGCCCAGATTGGTTCGTAAGCAATAATTACTTTCTTGAAATCATCAGCCGAAAGTTTGAAAATAGTTTCTTTCAGTTGATTGATAACATATTCATTTTGTTTTCCTGATTCACGAATATCTAGCGCCTCACCACAACAGTAAATAGGAGTTAACCCATTTTCCAGTACTAAAGCAAGTTTTTTATTAAGAATTTCGCTTGTTTCTCCATAGTACTCGCGACGTTCTGAGTGACCAAGAATTACATATTCTGCACCTGTAGACTTAACCATTGCGGCTGATACCTCACCAGTGAAAGCTCCTTTTGGTTCAGCAGCACAGTTTTGTGAAGAAACAGCAACTTTATTTGTTACTTTTACAACTTCGGTAATGTGTGTAAAAGGAGTTCCCATAATTACAACTACATTTTTGTCTCCTTTTTCGTTGTAAAGTTTTTCAACCTCAGAAGCTAAGGCAACGCCTTCCTGAAGAGTAGTATTACATTTCCAGTTTCCTGCAACAACTTTTTTTCTCATTTTATATACTTGTTTATTAATAATTCAATTGAGCCTGCGAAATTAACGCTGAATCGTGAATAAAACAAGGATTATCGTCCTGATTAGATTAAATTTAAATAAGATTAATATGCAATCTCTACAGTTTTATTAGATTTAATAATTGAGCGTTATAATTATATTTTCAACCTGCCTAATATCTTTTTTTCAGCAGAATAAACAAGAATAATGTAAAAGTAAAAAACAATGAAATAAAGAACCAGATGGTCCACAGTGCAGAAATTCTTTGGTTATTGCTAACTGTCATTTCCAGAATCTTCTCGCTGTTATCGGGAACCGCCGGCAGATTTCTATAGTGCCACTTACCAACTATGGTTCCGTTGTAAAGCAAAACTACTCCCGGATTTGATCTTACTATGGTTTTTAGTGTAATTTCATCGGTTGTATAAAAATCAAATGGAAAACTATAAGTTCTTTCTGTTTCCCCAATCATTTGGTCGGATGATGATGTCATACCAAATGTCATGACACCTAAATCGCTCATTTTTTCTGTAAATGCTTTAACATTACGCATACCTTTTTCATCCGATTTTTCGAGATCATAAGCAATTACCAGCAATGAGAATCCCGGCGAATACAGCACCGAATCGGTAATATCGATACCGGTAAGGGTGGTAAGTGTAAAATCGTGAATCGGAGGAGTATACCCCTCTTTAATGAGTTCTGTGACCCTGTCAACATATTTCCAGGCTGTGTCTTCATATATTGCTCCCAGTTCGTCAACCTTAAACTCTTTTTCTTTACCGTCTTTAGCATATACGAAAATTGTCTCATACTCATCAACTTCAGCATCTTCAGGTATTTCCATAGCCGCTGGGATATGAGTTCCTACCTCATAGGGCCTGAAATCGATAAAAGGCAGGTTCCGGAGTGCAAAAACAGAAAGAATGACTCCCACTAATATAAACAACAGCACCAACCCGTATTCGGTTGCAACACTGGTTAATGGTTTATAGGCTCTTCTGTTAAAAAACACAACTAGTGTTGGCAACATGAAAATTATGTTTTTCCAGAATGTTTGCCAATTGGTAAGAATTATAGCATCGCCAAAGCAACCACAATCGGTAACCGGATTTGTAATAGCTATAAACAGAGTAAGCACCGTAAAAAAAGCCATAAATACCATTAAGACCCACGAAGTAATTCTCATTAACACATTCATAATAAGCGCCAGCCCTATTGCCATTTCAGTAGCACTAATCAGCACTGCAGCAACAATGGCTAATGGAGTCAGAAAATCCATTCCGAATGCATCTAGGTAATCGGTAATTTTATAGGTATAACCTAATGGATCAATAGCTTTCACAAAGCCTGAAAAAATAAAAACAGGAGCGATTAAAATGCGAGCAAAGTTTCTTATTGTATTCATTTCTTAAAAAATATTTAATATACCGTTTAGGCGGGTTTTAATTTTGTTAAAAATCTCGTCGGGCTTAAGCATAGATTCGTCCTGGCCTTCGCAGTCAATTACTTCAAAATCCTTATTCTCTTCAACTTGCCAAAGATAGGTATTTCTTACTTCCTGCTGAAAATCTAAATCTGATTCGTGAATATCATCGCTCCCCAGCAAATATTCCCTGTCGGTGCCTGTTCTTCTTTTTGCCAGACTCGAATGCGTAAATTTAAAAGGAACTTTGAGAAATAAGTTTAAATCCGGCACCGGAATTTTATTGTAATTGTATTCCAAATCCTTAATCCAGTGTGCAAGTTTATCTTTCTCTTTTATATTCTTAATCTTGGCACACTGGAAAGCTATATTTGAATAGAGATACCTGTCGGCAATAACAGCATATCCTTGCGAAAGCCATTCATTAATCATGCCAGCGGCATCATTCCTGTCGCCGGCATATAAAAGCGCCACCAGATAAGGGTCAACCTTATCTATGGGACCCAGTTCTCCACGTAAAAACCTTGCAATCATTTCACCATAGAATGGCGCTTCGGGCCTTGGGAAATGTAAAAACCTGCTTTTAATATTCTTTTCGGCCAGGTAGTTTTCAACCAATTCTATCTGGGTAGATTTTCCGGAACCATCGAGGCCTTCGATAACAATAAACTTCATAAACTATCTGAAAGTATTCTGATTAAAATCGAGAATGAGTCTGTTTTATTAACTTTACGCAAATAAAGGCTGAACAGAGCATGGATAAAGATACATTATTTTATAAAAAACACACAATAAACTGTGGCAGCAGGTTAATATCTATTGAGACTCCAATTGTAATGGGTATTCTGAATCTTACGCCAGATTCTTTTTACGATGGAGGCCAGATAAACAGCACCAAAGATGTAAATAATAAAGTTAAAAAACTGATAGATGAAGGTGCCGCAATAATTGATGTGGGCGCTTATTCAACAAAACCAGGTGCCGAGGATGTATCTGTGCATGAAGAAAAAATAAGGCTGGAACCCGGCCTTAATTTAATCAGAGAAAGATATCCTGATACCATAATTTCTGTAGATACTTTTCGGGCCGAAACAGCTAAATGGTGCATAGAAAAATACAAGATCGATATTATTAATGATATTTCGGGCGGACACCTCGATTCAGAAATTATTGATGTAGCTGCCGGATTTCAGGTACCCTACATTACAATGCACATGCAGGGCACACCCAAAACCATGCAGAAAAACCCCGGATACAAACATGTTGTAAAGGATGTACTAGACTATTTCTCTGAACATATTGCATTTCTTCGACAAAAAGGAATAAATGATATAATTATTGACCCCGGCTTTGGTTTCGGTAAAACTATTGAACATAATTATCAGTTATTAGCCGGTTTAGATGTTTTTCAGATGCTCGAACTTCCAATATTAGCGGGAATTTCAAGAAAATCGATGATATACAGGCATTTAAATTCCAGTCCGGAAGAGGCATTAGCCGGAACCATTGCCCTTAATACAATTGCACTTCAGAAAGGAGCTCAAATACTAAGAGTACATGACGTAAAAGAGGCGGTAAATACAATAAGTATTTATAAAAAGCTTTTAGAAGAATCAGAAAAAAGCATTAATTTGCTACAAAAGCTTTAATCTTAAAGGAAACGATGATTACTGCATTTATACATGTCAGAATAATTGATGTAATTGATATACTCCTGGTGGCATTTCTTATGTACCAGATATATTACCTTATAAAAGGTACAGTTGCGTTTAACATCTTCCTGGGATTAACCGTTTTCTTCTCGATATACCTCATTGTCAACATGCTTCAGATGAAGCTGTTGTCCTCCATTCTTGGAGGTTTAATAGGTGGAGGTGTAATAGCAATAATTATTTTATTTCAACAGGAAATAAGACGCTTTCTGGTATATCTGGGCACACAGTATTTACCAAACAAAACTTTCTCTTTAGATAACCTTTTAAGGCGCCATTCGGGTGATCAGCAGAAGTTAAGAATTGCATCTATTCACAAAGCATGCTCAAATATGGCAGAAACCTGTACCGGTGCGCTTATTGTTATTGCACAAAACTCTTCACTCGATTTGTATGTTGATACCGGAGATATTTTAGATGCAAGAATGTCGAGCAGGATGATCGAATCTGTTTTTGTAAAAAATGGTCCTCTGCACGATGGTGCAATCATTGTTGAAAACAATAGAATTGTAGCTGCCCGCTGTGTTCTTCCCTTTACAAGTAAAACTGAGTTACCGGCATATTACGGTATGCGCCACCGGGCCGGATTAGGCATAAGTGAAAGTACCGATGCCTATGTAATAATTGTTTCGGAAGAAAGAGGTGAAATCTCCATTGCAGAAAATGGCGACTTAATTCCCGGTATTTCGGCTGATGAACTCTGGCACTTACTTAAGAAGAAATTTGATAAAGATTGAGAGTCGGGAGTCGGGAGCAGGAAGTTGAAAGTTGAAAGTTGAAAGTTGAAAGTTGAAAGTTGAAAGTTGGAAGTTGGAAGTCGTTTGGGGCAAACCAAAAAACTGTATAATGTTAATACAACAATATAAATTTTGCCCATGTAAAAAAGATTTTAAAAACAACGGTCTGATATTAAACCTGCATTTATGGTGCTAAAAGAAATACTTAAGTTTAAATTAATTGAAACTGACAGCTATTCGTTAAGTGTTTATCACCTGATTAGTATTCTGATTTTATTTATTGCTGCAAAAATTCTTTTAACAGTTATTAAACGGCTCTTTAAACGCCAGGAAACAAAACAAACCTTCGATGTTGGCAAGCTTCATGCTATCTTTCAGATAATAAAATACATAGTATGGACCATTGCAATACTTTTTATGCTTGATTCGGCTGGAATAAAAATAACATTTATTCTCGCCAGTTCTGCTGCTTTATTGGTCGGTGTGGGTTTGGGCCTGCAACAGATTTTTCAGGATTTTATTTCGGGGATTGCCATACTTGTTGAGGGAACCTTAAAAGTGGGCGATATTGTTCAGACAGAGAGCGGCGAAGTTGGAAAAGTAAAAGAGATAAGTTTAAGAACATCAAAACTAGAAACCAGGGATAATATCATACTGATATTACCGAATTCGAAACTCATAAACGATAGTGTGATAAACTGGAGCCATGTTGATAAAACTACCCGGTTCGGGGTAAGTGTTGGGGTTGCTTATGGTTCTGATGTTGATAAGGTAACCGAACTTCTGCTAAAATGTGCCGAAGAGCATAAAGAAATAGTTAAAAAACCGGCACCAACTGTTTTCTTCAGAGATTTTGGTAATTCATCACTCGATTTTGAGTTACTGTTTTATACCAACAATACTTTCCGGGTTGAACGTATAAAAAGTGATTTAAGGTATAGCATCGACAGGGCTTTCAGAAAAAATGGAATTACAATTCCGTTCCCTCAGCGGGATGTGCATGTTATACCTCAGAAATAATCAGTCTTTTAAATTCGAAGCGTTTGGGTTTTACATACTCTCAATGTTAAGTAAATATCCCCTTGCAACCATTTGAACTGTTAATACATCATTCATAAAACCAAATCCAATTGTATTATGAAGACATCAATATTCACTTTAATAATTTTAGGTATTCTTACCACTAAAGTAAACACTTAGGCAGAAGTCTGAGCGCACATTTATTTTGAATACAAACGCTACTTTCTTCTTCTCTTAATAATCTTAGCTCTCGACTCTTCTTTGTTTAAAAGACGTTCGATGTTTTTCTGGTGTGTGAGAAGAAGCAAAATCGAAACAATCATTGAAAAGATTACCAATGAAGCAGCAGTAGTATGAAATACAACAATATTTAATACCGGGAAAGATATTCCGGCTATCATAGAACTTAGCGATACATACCTTGTAGTAAGGAAAATAAAAACAAATATTCCAAGGCATATTAAAGTAACCTGGGGTTGTATGGCCAGTAGTAATCCCAACAGAGTAGCAACACCTTTACCCCCTTTGAATCCGACATATACAGGGAAAATATGACCCAATACAGCGGCAGCACCTAAAATAAGCTGAAAATTGATAAATGGAATTGATCCGGGAATATAATCACCCCCAATTCTTACAAGGTTTACTGCGATATACCCCTTTATTATATCAATTAAAAATACAGGAAGCCCGGCCTTCCAACCCAATACCCTTACGGTATTTGTGAAACCGGCATTTCCGCTTCCATGTTCTCTTACATCAACATCGTAAAATGATCTTCCTATCCATACAGAAGAAGGTATGGAGCCTAAAAGGTAGGCTGTAACGATTAGCAACAGCTTGAATATCAATGACATTTCTATAATTTTCTAATTATTGGCGTTACAAAGATAAATAAAAATACAACAATTAAAAATCGGTATAAATAGGTCAATGCATTGAAGCTTAATACCCATAAAAAAACCTTCCCGGAGAACCAGGAAGGTTTTTTAGATAACTATTATCAATCTAATTACAGCTGAGGACCAGCAGCTACAAGAGCTTTACCTTCCTCATTGTCTGTATATTTTACAAAGTTATTGATAAACCTTGAACCAAGATCTTTCGCTTTTTCTTCCCAGGCAGAAGCATCAGCATAAGTATCGCGCGGATCAAGAATTGCAGGATCAACACCCGGTAATGCAGTTGGCACTTCTAAATTGAAAATTGGAACTATTTTAGTTTCAGCTTTCTCGATTGATCCATTGAGAATTGCATCAATAATTCCTCTTGTATCTTTAATAGAAATACGTTTTCCGGTACCGTTCCAACCAGTATTTACTAAGTAAGCTTCAGCACCGTGAGCTTCCATTTTTTTCACTAATTCTTCACCATATTTTGTTGGGTGAAGTGAAAGGAAAGCAGCACCAAAACAAGCTGAGAAAGTAGGCTGTGGAGAAGTAACACCACGCTCAGTACCAGCTAATTTAGCTGTAAATCCAGAAAGGAAGTGATATTTTGTCTGCTCAGGAGTCAATTTCGATACAGGAGGCATAACACCAAATGCATCAGCAGTTAAGAAAATAACTTTCTTGGCATGACCAGCTTTTGAAACTGGTTTAACAATATTTTCGATATGGTAAATCGGGTAAGAAACACGAGTATTCTCGGTAGTAGAACCATCGTTGAAATCAATTTTACCATCAGCATCAACAGTAACGTTCTCTAGTAATGCATCTCTTTTAATAGCTGCATAAATTTCCGGCTCCGATTCTTTATCCAATTTAATGGTTTTTGCATAACAACCACCTTCGAAATTGAATACACCATCGTCATCCCAACCATGTTCATCGTCACCAATAAGTGCGCGGTTTGGATCTGTAGAAAGAGTTGTTTTTCCAGTACCTGAAAGGCCGAAGAAGATAGCAACATCACCATCTTTACCAACGTTGGCAGAACAATGCATAGAAGCCATGCCACGTAATGGTAAGTAGTAGTTCATCATGGCAAATAAACCTTTTTTCATTTCGCCACCATACCAGCTGCCACCAACAACGTGCATTTTTTCAGTTAGATTAAACACGGTATAAACTTCTGAATTTAAACCATGATCTTTCCATTTTGGATTTGTAGTTTTTGAAGCATTTAAAGAAACAAAGTCTGGCTCACCATAGCTGGCAAGTTCTTCATCAGTAGGACGAATGAACATGTTTTTCACAAAGTGTGCCTGCCATGCAACTTCCATAATAAAACGTACTTTCAGTCGTGAATCGGGGTTTGCACCACAGAAAGTATCCATAACGAATAACCTTTTTCCTGAAAGCTGTTTAACAGTTATGGCTTTTAAATCATTCCAAACTTCTGTTGAAACAGGTTTGTTATCGTTTTTTGATTCAGGAGATGTCCACCACAAAGTATCTTTTGTTGTATCATCTTTTACAATGTATTTATCTTTAGGCGAACGTCCGGTGAAAATACCAGTCATAACATTAACGGCATCCAACTCTGTAAGCTGTCCTTTTTCAAAACCTTCTAGTTCAGGCTTCATTTCTTCCTCGAAAAGCTGCTCATAAGATGGATTATGAACTACCTCAGAAACATTAAGTATTCCGTATTTTTCTAAATCTGCAGGTTTTAACATATCACAAATTTTAATTTGATTTAACTATTTTTTTAAGGAGCACAAATATAGGAAAAAAAATTTCCCAATTATATTTTATTGTGAATAAAATAACAATATAACAAAAAAAAGTGCAGTGAATACTTATGTAAATGATTGAATACTTTACAATTGCTTATATTATTATTAATTTTGCATTAAATTAATATTAAAATGTAAGCATTATTTGGGAATTTAATTTTAATCCGGTTTAAGGATTTTTGGTGTTTTAAGCCCTTAAACAGGTATATAGGGCTGGTAAATTAACCTGTCAAAATCGTATTTTATATATCGTTCAAATAGTTCGGTGGTATCCATCCAGATAGCATTGCCTCGTTGCACTGAGTCAAGCATTTCTTTATCGGAATTAAAACTGAATTCGTATTGCTGGCACTGCAGGTAACAATTCTTTCCGGCAGGATGTATTTTTCCGGCGGGCTGAGTATATGCTGCAATCTGACAATTTCTGCCACTGGTAACATAAGTCCAAGGCCAGTAAATATCCACCGGAAACTCCCATTTATTTTTCCTGAATTGTTTTTTAATAACATCCTCATCGTATGGAACCATCTCCATTCCTACCCTGTCGACCCTTTTTGACTGCAATAATTCTCTATACTCTTTTATATCGAGACTGCTGTTAATAACAGTCTCTTCCTGCCTTTTTGCAATTTTATCAGTTCTGTCAAGCGCATGATTATGCACAGAATAGCCGCTCTTAGAAAACCGGGGATCTCTTTTTACTTTCACCATCAGGCGCCCCATTACAGGTTCAAGTTTTGTGTATTTTTTATCGAGTAGTTGCAAAACACCCCAATCGTTGAAAACAACTTCAACATTTTCCTTTTCATTCAGAAAGGATAGGTTTTCTTCGATTTTGGTTAATCCCTCAGGGCCGGTATAGGGAGTCACATAGGTCATTTCATACCCCTTTTCAGAAATAATCTGATATGCTTTTTCTATGGTTTTTCTATCGGGAATGAGCCTGTCGCAGGTTTCATTACCAAAATAAATTCTGGTGAATCCGGCACGGTAATCACGACCAAACTTTTGCTTAAAGAAAACTGAAAGTTTATTCAGGGATAGCTGATTTACTTTTTCATTAAGCGACAACATAGCATATTTATCCCCCTCGGGCTTCTGGATAATTTCAAGTGTTTCACCTAAACTTTCGAGTAATTCAATTTTTGATATATAAATACAAAGTTCTGTCATTTCTAAGGGTTTTATTCTGTGTAAGGAAAGTTGTAATAGCAGTTTCTCCCGTTGCAAAAATCAGCAGAGTTTATCAGGCTTTTACAAAAGTCAACATCGGCTTTCGGATTATCAATAACTTTCTTAACCATCTGAAGCATTTCAAGGCCTGAAAATCCCAAACCCCTAAAAGCTATCTTAACCGCGTCAATGCCAAATTCTTTAAATTTAGTCATTGCACACATACCACAGGTTTCCATTGCTTTATTTAACAGATAAGCTCTTGCTGCGTCTTTTTCTTTCTCTTTTCTTTTCTCTAAAAGCTGAATATTCTGGTTCCGGATTTTTTCATTCCGCTCTTCAATTTTAAACTGTCTCATTATTATATCGTTCCCGGTCAGACTACCAAGCTCTTTCTTCCATTTTTCGTTTAAAACGATTGGTGAAAATTTCTTGTTGGAATAGTAGGATGATCGGCACAGGTTGGGCGTTTTTCCAGAATGCCATGTAAAACAATAATCGTCGTTAAAAGTACAAGGACTACTTATTCCAAATGCCTCTAATGGGATATTTCGTTTCGAAGCCTGGTTGGCAATAGTTTCAATTTCCTCGATTCTGAGTTTTCGTGGCAGCACAACCCGGCCAATATTTTCAAAATTATCGTAGATAAATTCTATTGCGGAGAAATTATTACAACCCAGACCAATGCTAACATTCAAGGTTGTATCAATACCATTTTTTCTTAAAAACTGAACAACTGCAAGGTTAGCAACTATATAGGCATCAAATGGTACATCTATAATGCTCTCGAGTAATTTTAAAACATCGTTTAATTGCTCTGCTGTATATTCATGTTCATTCAATGTGAGAAAAGCTTTCTTCCCTTTTTCGTGAATCCATTCAACAACATTCTTAACATCCTCTCTGTTCTGATATTGTGCACCCGGGGTCTGTCGTCGGTTGCAGGATACTTCCCAACCATATTTTTCATACCACACAGGTGGTACATACCCAATAAAAAACTCATCAGCACCAGCCTTTACATATTCCTCAATCAGTTGCTTATCCTTAACATTACTTATTCCAACAATAATTTTCATCAATATATGTTTTTATTGATTTAATTGTTATAAAAAATTGTCTGTATAAAACCAATCCAATAGGCTGTTTATATCGGTATATATGGCATGAATACCAGTCGCTCGAAACCTGCTTTAAAGTTCTCAAGGTAATTTGATTCATTATCCATCCAAACAGCATTTCCTCTCTGAACCGTTTGCAACATTTGCTTATCCGATTCAAAATTAAATTCATACATCCTGCATTGCTTATTGCAAGGTCTGTCAACAAGGTTATATTTCCTTCTGGTATCGGTATGTGCGGCTATAGCACATAAGCGTCCGCTGGTAATATATGTCCATGGCCAGAAAATATCGGCGGGTAATTGCCAGCCTTTCAATGTTTTTTTTTCGTATCCCTGCGGCAGAGAATCCAGACTTATTCTTGTTACTCCTTTATCAATCAGGAATTTTTGCAAGGTTTTATTTTCAAAGCTGCTGCTCATAATGGCTTCAGTCTGGTTTTTCTCAACTTTTGATGTGTTTTTTAACTGGTTTGGAGAATAATCATAGCCTGTAACTGAAAAACGGGGGTCACGCTTGGTTTTAACTAACAAACGACCAATTATTGGCTTAATCGACTTGAACTCGGTAAGGATAAGCTGAAGAACTCCAAAATCATTAACAACAACCTCAACATCTTCTTTATCCTTCAGAAATTCGAAAATATCTCTGAGTTTTTCCATTCCGTTAGGACCCGTATAGGGAGCAACATATGTAAAGCCATACTCATTATCGGCACAGTATTTAAAGACCTTTTGCACCTCACCCAGAGCAGGGATTAGGTATTCACAGGTCTCATTTCCAAAATAGATTCTTGAAATATAATCTTTATAATATTGCCCTAATTGCAAATCGTAGTATTTTTTAAGAATTGAAAGTGCTGTCTGATTCACCTTAACATCCGAATCCATCATCTGCACGTATTCAGGCCCGGGCTTGCCAACAATGTCCATTGACTGCAACTGATTATCCAGGTGTTCGCTGTTATTAATAAAAACGCAAAGTTCCATAATTGAGATTTTAATTTGAATGAGGATAATTGTAAAAACAATTATTACCTGAACAGAAATTAGGAGAATTTAAAGCTTTCTGGCAAAACTCAGGAGTAGCATCAGGCTCCTCAACAATTGTTTTCACCAGTTTAATAACCTCAATATTTGCTTGGGTTGACATGAATCCTCTTAATGGAACTTTTACAGCATCAACTCCTAATTCTTTTAGTTTCTGAATAGCACACAAACCACATTTTCCAATCACATTGAGAATATGTAGTTTAGACATTTCTTCATTACCAATCGGGGGAACCGTTCTCTCAAAAGAGAGTTTTGTTTTCAGTTTCTGAATTTCCTGCTCAACCTGAATTTTTTTGTTGTAATAAAGCTCAATAGGTGTCTTCGAGATAGTTTGCTTCCAGTTTGCATCGAACAGCCGGGAATTTGTAATTCTGTTTTTATACATGGGAGAATTACAAAAACTTTTATTTAATATTCCATGCCATGAGAAACAATATTCGTCGTTGAAGAAACAAGCATCTGTAAGACCGAAAACCTCTAATTTTATACCATTTTTAACAGCTTTTTCAGCTATTTTGGTCATCTCATTAAAAGTGAGTTTCCGGGGTAAAACTACCCTGCCAATATTTTCAATATTTGTTGTATAGAAATTTATTGCTTCGTATGTATTTGCCCCTGAGCCAATACTTATATTAATGGGTGTTTCAATACCAGCTTTTCTTATTTCAAGCATGAGTGCAAAGTTGCTCACAATAAATGCATCGAAAGGAATATGCTTAATGTCATCGAGCATCCTGAATAACTGCTTTATCTGCTCGTTGTTATATTCATGAGCATTGAGCGTTAATAATACTTTCCGGTTATTGTTATGAATGATAGAAACCAGGTTTTCTATCTCTTCAACAGATAGATAATTGCAATTTGCATATTCCCTCCTGTTGCATGAGACCTCCCATCCATAATTCTGACTCCAGCTGTCAGCAATATAACCAATAAAGAATTCATCTACACCTGCCTCAGCATAACTACGTATTAACTCCGGTGAGTTAACGTTGCTGATTCCCGCAATAATATTCATATCGAATCAGAAATAATTAGCTTTCTAAGTAAGTGATTTTTATCTTAAAATACAATAAAACAATACTGGGTTCTATGTTACAAAATCTATTTATAAAAAGGCCACTTAAAACTGCTGAAAAAAGAAACAGGTCGAAAAATGTATATTCTAATGGCAGGAGTCGGAAATCGGTAAATGGAATTTGGAAGTTTGTGCTCATCGGGAGCCAACCTGTTAGCAGTAAGCAGTAATCAGCATGTTTGTCTGAATAGTGTTGACTTTTTTAAAGATTATAAAGAACGATATATTTAAGCTTTCAGGTAAACATAAAGTGGATTGCATATTTGTATTCTAAAACTTGAAAGCCATCACGAAAAATATCAGATACTTATTTCTACTTTGAGATATTAACATTGCAACTAAAAGGACGCACAAATCAAACCCCGATAATTCGGGGTGAGCTCAACGGTAGTTTATTCACTAAAAAATGTTCAGGTTATTTATTCGTAATTTTTTTAGGAGATAAACACTAATCAAGGCTATGAGTAACCAGACCGCTGCGCAATTTTGGTTCAAACCAGGTAGTTTTTGGCGGCATAATGTTATTTGTATCGGCAATATCAATGAGCTGTTTCATGCTTACAGGATAAAGGGCAAACGCCACTTTCATTTCGCCTGAATCAACACGTTTCTTCAGTTCACCTAGTCCACGAATACCTCCTACAAAATCAATCCGTTTTGACTTTCGAAGGTCTTTAATATCGAAAATCGGGTCCAGAATTGTTTTCGATAAAATGGTCACATCTAATACTCCAATTGGATCATTATCGTCGTAGGTATCCGTATTTGCTTTCAATGAATACCATTCACCATTAAGGTACATGGCCATTTCGTGAAGTTCTTTGGGCTTATATTCATTGGCACCTTTGTTCTCAACTTTGAAATTCTTTTCAATACGGGTAATAAGTTCTTCTTTTGACAGATTATTTAAATCTTTAACAAGCCTGTTATAGTCAATTATTCTTAGCTGGCTTGCCGGAAAATGAACAGCCATGAAAAAATTATATTCTTCATTTCCGGTGTGCGAAGGATTATTTTTTGCTCTCTCCTGCCCAACAAGTGCTGCTGCTGCAGTACGATGATGCCCGTCGGCAACATAAGTATATTTTACTTCGGTATTAAAAATATGCTCAATTGTTTCAACATGGTTTTTGTCAGAAATAATCCAAAGTTGATGACCTACACCATCGCTGGTTTCGAACTTATATTCAGGAGAATTGGCAATATAGTTATTCACTATACTATCAATTTTTGTATTATCGGGATATGCAAAAAACACAGGCTCGGCATTAAAATTTGTTACCCGAACATGATTCATTCTGTCTTCTTCTTTGTCGGGTCTGGTTAATTCATGTTTTTTTATAATATTGTTCAAATAATCGGACACTGCAGCACAACCAACAAGTCCGTACTGGGTTTTTCCCCACATGGTTTGAGCGTAGATATAATAGGTAGGTTCAACATCCTGAAAAAAAACGCCGTCGGTTATTAGTTTCCTGAGATTTTCCTTCCCCTTGTTATACACTGCACTTGAATAATGATCAACATCTTCAGGTAAATCAATTTCGGGTTTTACTACATGCAAAAAAGACAATGGATTTCCTTCTGCTTCAATTTTAGCTTCTTCTGAATTAAGAACATCATAGGGTCTGGATGCAATTTGTGCAACTAATTCTTTTTTAGGTCTAAACCCTTTAAAAGGTTTTACTATCGCCATTATTTTAGTTTTTATTTTAAAAATAAATCTCCGGACATGTCATTTTGTTTTGAACACACCCGGAGATAAAATTAATCTTAAAATCTCAGTTAGTTTACTTTAAATGTTGTATCACCGTCGGTGATATAGCCGACTATTTGCTTTGCAGCAGCTAAGCCTGCATTTATATTCGCCTCAGCGGTCTGAGCTCCCATTTTTTTAGGAGTAAAGAAATACCGTCCGGCATATTTTTCTTCTATTTCTGTTTTGCAGTCAGGAGCAATATCGGAGATATATCTGAAATCTTTCCTGTTAGCGAAAACCTGCAATAGACCAGCTTCATCAATGATTTCTTTTCTGGCAGTGTTAACCAGAGTTGCGCCTTCTGGCATTTTGCTTAAAAGTTCTTTGTTCAACGAACCTTTTGTTTGATTGTTGGCAGGAATGTTAACAGAAATATACTGGCACTTACTGTAGAGTGTTCCTAAATCTTCTTCACAAACAACCCCGTCATTTTCAATAATAATCCTATCGATAAACGGATCATGAGCATACACTTTCATTCCAAGTCCTTTGCCAATATGAGCAAGTATTTTACCAATATGGCCATAGCCGTGAATACCCAGCTTTTTACCCCTGAGTTCTGTGCCTGCTGAGCCATTAAAGCCGTTTCTGTTCAGGTAAATCATCATTCCAACGGCAAGTTCGGCAACAGCATTTGAGTTCTGACCCGGAGTGTTCATTACAACTACATTATTCGCAGTTGCAGCTTCTAAATCTACATTGTCGTATCCTGCGCCGGCACGAACAACAATTTTAAGATTTTTACCAGCATCAAGAACTTCTTTATCTATTTTATCACTACGGATAATGATAGCATCAACATCGCAGGCCGCAGCAATAAGATCTTTTTTGTCGGTATATTTCTCAAGTAATACTAATTCAAAACCAGCATTATCACATATTTCTTTAATCCCATTAACCGCAATGGCTGCAAATGGTTTTTCTGTTGCAACTAAAATTTTTGCCATGGTCATGTTATTTATATGGTTAATTAAAGTTTTGCTTCGTATTCTTTCATAGCATCAACCAGTACCTGAATGCTTTCGATTGGCATTGCATTGTATATGGATGCTCTGTATCCACCTACGGAACGGTGACCTTTTATTCCAATAATTCCTTTTGAAGTGGCGTATGTCATAAAATCCGCTTCTTTCTCTTTATATTCATCATTCATAACGAAAGTAACATTCATTATTGAACGATCTGCTTCGTTTGCAACAGTAGTTTTGAAGAGTTTGTTTCTATTAATCTCGTTGTAGAGCAATTCCGATTTTTCTATGTTCTTCTTATAAATTGCAGAAACACCGCCTGTATTTTTTAACCAGCGCATGTTAAGCATAGCTGAATATATTGACACACATGATGGTGTATTGTATAAAGAACCGTTTTCGGTATAAGTTTTGTAACTAAGCATAGTAGGCATCGGACGTACAATTTTTTCCAGCAACTCATTTTTAATGATTGCAAAACCAACACCGGCAGGGCCTATATTTTTTTGAGCGCCTCCATAAATAAGCCCGTATTTTGACACATCCATCGGACGACTAAGAATATCTGAGGAAGTATCGGCAATTAAAGGTACCGGCGAATCAATATCTGTTTTTATTTCGGTACCGTATATGGTATTATTTGTGGTAATATGGAAATAATCTGCGTCAGCAGGTATAGTCCAACCTTTAGGTATATAGTTATAGACTGCTTCTTTTGAAGATGCAACAACATCAACTTCCCCAAAAATCTTTGCCTCTTTAATAGCTTTTGAAGACCAGGCACCAGTATCTAAATATGCTGCCTTTTTGTTTAAGAAATTATAAGGAATCATACAAAACTGCATGCTGGCTCCCCCATGTATAAATGCAATTGAATAATCCTGTGGCACATCTAAAAGCTCGCGCAACAATGCTGTGGCCTCATCCATAATTGCAGAGAAATCCTTCGAACGATGCGAGATTTCCAAAACAGATAATCCGCTGCCGTTAAGATTTTGTACTCCTTTTGCCGTCTCTTCAATAGCATACTGCGATAGTATTGACGGGCCTGCATTAAAATTGTGCTTTTTCATTCTATTAATGTTAAATTATGCTTTTAATAATTACCTTAAAAGTTTAAATATTGAGATGAACTCCTTTTTATAGCAAGTAATAATTTTATTTGTTAACCGATTAACAATAAGCAAATGGGGATGTAAATTTAGAAATAAATAATAAGCTATGCGTTATTTGAATAACAATATCTTGAATAAATTTACTAACAGATTGTAAACAATTACTAATATCTTAAAAATCTGATATTTCCACCAGAAAATTTTCTTTTAACACAGGTATCAGATTTGTCATATCAAATCCATGACAATACTCAATAACATCATCCAGCCCATTTTTAGCAAGCCTGTGCCTTTGAGCAACTTTATCAATATAAGCCATCAGGTTTATATTGGCGGCATTCCATAAATCAATTGAGGCAAGGGTTGAATCACAAATGGTTTCAAACTTCCCTGTTTCAATTAGGGTTTCGGCCAATGCCCCCGCAAACAAACTATCTTCAAGATTAAATTTACCTTTCCAGCCGGCGCAAAGGATAAGCAAGTCGCGATTTTCCTTTGTAATATAATTGACCAAGGCCTGGTGATTCAAATATGCTCCGATAAGAACGCGATAACTTTCCCTGGCCATCATAATTGAATGTGTTCCATTGGTTGTACTGTAGCAAACTTCTTTACCACCTACATTTTCCGGAGAAAAATTATAGGGTGAATTTCCAAAGTCAGCAAAATCGCGCACAATACCATCTCTTTCTGCGGCAACCATGTACCCCCTCGACTTGTATTCTTTTGCTTCTTCAAGTGTTCCAACCGGTATTATCCGTTTTACACCGTGCATAAATGCGGTTACAATTGCCGAAGTTGCTCTTAAGATATCAACAACAACTACAATAGCATCGTTATTTTTAAAGTGTTCGTATGTTGCCGGCGTAAAGCAAACTTCAATATTTCGTTTGTGAGACATATAGATTTTTGATTATATGAAAGGCATTTTAATTACAGAAGCTTCAATAGCCTTGTTCCTGATTTTTACAAATATTTTTTCGCCAACTTTTGCATACTCCGATTTTATATAACCCATGCCAATACCTTTTTGCAGAATCGGCGACATGGTTCCGGAAGTTACTTTGCCAATTATTTCATCTGACTTATTGACGAGCTCATAATCGTGCCTGGGGATTCCCCGCCCAATCATTTCAAAGCCGACAAGTTTTCTTAATACTCCATCTTTCTTTTGTTTTTCAAGTAAGGGTCTGTCAATAAAATCTTTGCCAGCAACAAATTTAACAACCCAACCCAGACCTGCTTCGATGGGCGAGGTTGAATCATCAATATCATTTCCGTATAGGCTGTAACCCATTTCAAGTCGCAAAGTATCTCTGGCTGCCAGTCCGGTTGGTAATAAACCATCCGGTTCTCCGGCTTTTATTAAAGCATCCCATATTTTTCCGGCAGATTCATTATAACAATAAATTTCATAGCCTCCGGCTCCGGTATAACCAGTATTAGAAATAATGACCTCCTTTTCCCCGGCTACTATATTGGTAGTAAAATGAAAACTTTGAATCGCATCCAAATCGACATCTGTAATTTGTTGCAGGATTGATTTGGCTTTTGGCCCCTGAAGGGCAATTAAAGACATCGAATCTGACGCATTTTCCAATTCTGCATTGTATGTGTTTTTAGAATTAAACCATTCCCAGTCTTTTTCAATATTGGCAGCATTAACAACAGTCATGTATTTATCATCTTCATAGCGGTAAATAATCAGATCATCAACAATACCACCTTTTCCGTTGGTTAATATGGAATACTGTGCTTGTCCAACCGATAATTTTGAAACATCGTTAGTTGTAATTTTTTGAAGCAACTTGATGGCATTTTTCCCTTTAACCCAAAATTCGCCCATATGCGAAACATCAAATATTCCGGCAGAATCTCTCACAGCCATATGCTCTTTAATAACACCTGAATATTCCAAAGGCATATTGTATCCGGCAAAAGGAACCATTTTAGCTTTTAAGGCGAGATGCTGTTTTACTAAAGATGTATTTTTCATTTGTTTGTGTTTTATTATTGTGTTCACCCCTGTAGGGTGTTGAATTGTTATGAATAATCCGAATCGAGCTGATTGGTATTGATGACAAAATACGGATTACCCCGATAAAATGATCTGATTTTTAACAGTAAAATACAAAAGAATTTACATAGCAAGTGTTTAATCTGATCGATGTGCAAAAGTATACGTTTTTCTAAAAAGTAAAACAGGAATAGCTTCCGAATTAGGAATAAACAAAAAAGCTGTTTCAAAATGAAACAGCTTCTCTGATGTTAAAAAAATCATTTACTTACTTAAAATCTTGAATTCAACCCTCCGGTTTTGCGCTCTTCCTTCAGGCGTATTATTTGGTGCAATCGGAGATTCATATCCATAACCTTTGTATTCCAGCCTTTCGGCAGCAATGCCACCCTGCACTATAAAATCGACACATGATTTGGCACGATCGTTTGATAATTTCAGGTTGCTTTTGGCAGAACCAACATTATCGGTATGCCCCGAAATTTCCAGTCGCAAGGTTGGATTATTTTCTAGTAATCTTACAACCGAATGAAGTGTTGCATAGGACTCAGGCAATAAATTTGATTTTCCGGTTTCGAAATAAATATTCTGTAAAACTACTTTAGCTCCTACTTCAACCCTTTCAAGCTCGAAATTTCTAACAATAACTTCATCGTAGGTTGCAGCAGTTAAATCGAGTATATCAAGAAACATTAAATAACCCGATGCATTAATGTCAACACCATATTTTTTTGATTCCGGTATTCGGAGTGAATAATTTCCAGTTGAATCGCAAATAGCAACAGCAACACTTTCGTTTGTTTCCTGGTCAATCAGCTCAATTTTCGCTTTAACAGGCTCCTGGTTTTCTGAATCTGTCACAAAACCTCTCATTAATAAGCGTGTATCAATATCAAGCAGCTTTGATTTCTCGAAATAAATATCATCAACCGGATCTTTAATACCCTTAATCGGATCCTCGAGATATGAAACATACATTTGTTTTTCGGAACCCAGGTAAATAACCTTGTATATGTCCATTCCACCTATTCCCGATTCACGATTTGTTGAATAATAGGCTGTTTTATTGTCGGGCATCACACTATAAAAAATATCGTCGTTTGGTGTATTTACGGGATAACCCAGGTTCACTGGTTTTGACCACAGGTTTACATTTCCAAGTTCCGATTTAAACACATCGTAACCTCCCATTGAGTTGTGCCCTTTAGAACTGAAATATAAAACACTGTCATTTGCCGAAAGACTTACGCCAACTTCATCCCAGAAAGTATTTATTGTATTTCCTATATTCTGAGGTTTATTCCATTTACCTTTTGCGTTTTTTGTGCAGAAATAAATGTCGGTTCCCCCGTAAGAATCCTTATCGATGTTTGAAATAAAATAGAGCCTTTGGCCATTAGACGATATGCACATTGATGTTTCCCTGTTTTTGCTTTCAAACTTTTTGAGTGGTTTTGGCTTTTTCCACTTCCCTTTGTCAAATTCGGTATAATAAAGGTCGCCCTCGTTTTCTTTACCCTTGTAGAGGTATAATTTATCTTTTGTATCAGACATACCTACAATAGCAATGTGAGTCCTGTTTTTCTTTCCTACGATTTTATCACTTATTCTTTGGGCCATTGTCCACTTGCCATCTTTAAATTCAGAATAAAAAATATCCTCAAAGAATTTATCATCAATAATACTTCGGCTTGATTTCTCGTCGAGACGGCGGCGCGATGTAAAATATAATTCGCTTCCATCCGATGGTAATACTGCAGAATACTCATCAAAAATGGTGTTAATATTTTCACCAAGATTATTGATCACAACGCGAACGGGGTCTAACACAAGATCACGTCCATGCTTACATTGCCGAATATACATGTTAATCTGTTCCTGGTATCTTTCAACCTCCTTAGATGGAAGGTTTTTCAGGAACATATTATATTCTTCGATAGCATTATCGAATTCATTCACCTGGTGGTATGCCATAGCAAGCATCAGATGAATATCGAATGATACTTTTTGTTTAAGCTGAAAAGCCTTCTGAATGTATTTAATAGATTCAAATTTATTATCGGTAAACAGGTAGCATCTGCCTATCATGTAGTTCAACTCAGGGTTGTTTTCATTATACTTATAAGCATCAAGATAGTAATCTCTGGCTTCCCGGTAAGAACCCGGTCCGGCTACATAAAGCCAGTTAGCTTCGCGAACAGCTCTCCAGGCTTCCTTGAACCCATATTCTTCCTGCTTAAATTCCTTCCGTTTAATTTTTACAGGTAGTTGTTTGTAGTTTTGTGAATAACCTGACAATAAAAAACCTGAAAGAAATAAAATTATAAGTATTGTTTTGCGGATAAATCTGTTCATGATGCTTATTCCTTACATTCTTTAAGATAAGTATTTGCTTGCTCTATGCCTAGTTCGGCTGCCATTTGCCAATCGGCACATGCTTCTTGGAGCATACCCTGAAGTTCAAAGGTCAAGCCTCTGTTTAATATGGCAGGAGCATATTTTTCATCAAGCCCGATTGCCTGATTAAACCAATCAATAGCGCCTTCATAGTTTCCCTTATTATACTCAATGCTACCCATATTAGAAATTATTTCCACTGATTCCGGATTTAATTCATAGGCTTTGGCAAAATCGTCGGCTGCACCATCTACATTGGCCAGTGTTAATCTTGTTCCACCCCTGTTATTATAGGCAATGAAGCTTGTAGTATCAAGATTTATAGCAAGGGTATAATCTCTCTCTGCTCCCTGGTAATCTCCGATTTGTCTTTTAGCATCGCCCATGTTTATGTAGCCCTGAATAAGACCGGCATCGTATGTTACAGAAAGTCTGTAATCGTAAATTGCTCCCTGAAAATCGCCCAACATATTTTTTGCAGTTCCACGGTCGTGGTAAGCTTTTGGGTATTCAGAATTCAGTTCCAATGCAATGGAATAATCTGCAGCAGCACCTTCAATATCACCCTCAAGGTGTTTCATCAGACCTCTGTAATAGTATCCCTGGGGTGCAGCAAATCCATGAATAATTGCATTATCAAAATCTGCTGAACTAACAGTCAGGCTATCTTGCCTTAATAAATGAAGATCCTTAACAAACATACTAAATGCCAGATTGAAATAGGCTTCACCAAAGTTTGGATCCAGGTCAGAGGCCTTTTCAAACTCCATTATTGCGTCGCTGTATCTTTCTTTGCTGAAGAAAATTTTTCCCCTTTCATTTATAGCCTTTGCAAAGTCTGGTCTTATTAAAACTGCACTGTCAAAATAAAAAAGAGCAGAATAATAATCTTGTTCCAGAACCCGCTTAATACCATCGTTGTACAGTTTCTCCGACTTTTTTTTCTTTTTATAACTGTCCGGATCAGCTCCCTGCTGTGCTGCTAAATGCAAACACAACAAGCTGGTTATTAACAGAAATACATATTTATTTTTCATCTGCAGTTAGTTATTTTAATAGCAATGCGGAGCTTTTGAGAAATAATCAAATACAATTCAAAATAATTAAATAAAACTCCTTAATTTCAATTATATCTTAAATTACAATATTTTATACATACGTAGATTGCAATTGAAGAGTTATATTCAATGTTAAAATAAAAAAATAAATTATATTTATTCAAAATTTATCCATTTTAGATATTAACCATTGTGAGAATTGATTTGACTTATATGAAAAATATGTCAGCCGGAAATAAGGAGCTGGTACTTGAGATGATTGACATATTTAAAAATCAGGTTGAGGAATTTAATGACGAAATGGAAAGCCTGAATAAAAATAAAGAGTATGAAAAACTCGGTAAACTTGCCCATAAGGCTAAATCTTCGATTTCGATAATGGGCTTACACGAATTGGCAACAGACCTAAAAACTCTTGAAAATATTGCCAAAGCAGGTACTGATGTTGAGACATATCCGAAGTATATTGCGAAATTCAGGGAACAAACAGCCGAAGCACTAGAAGAATTAGACGAAGTTTCAAAAAATATAGATTTATATATTTAAACCATAACAACTATGCTAAAAGTTGAAAATGTTAATAACGTTATTGTTACAAGATTTGATAATGTTGATCGTTTTAACGCCTTGATCACTGAACAAGTTAAGGAAGAATTAAAGAAAATTTTATCTGCCCCAAATACGAACCTGGCTTTAAACCTTAAAGGCGTAAAATTTATTGACAGCTCTGGCTTTGGCGTATTTCTTTCGGTTCTGAAAACTGCTGCCAGTAACAAAGGAAAGTTTAAACTCTGCTGTATTGGCAAAGAGGTTTTAGAACTCTTCAAATTATTGCAGCTTCATAATGTTTTTGAAATTCACGAAAGCGAGGAGGCATGTGTAGCTAGTTTCTAATTTTTAAAAACCAGCCTGCCGCCTTCGTACGAAACCACCACAGGTTTTTCTTTGTTTATTGTTCCGGCAATTATTTCGCGTGATAATTGATTTAATATTTCGCGCTGAATGATTCGTTTTACAGGTCTTGCTCCAAATTGCGGATCATAACCTGTTTCGGCAACATGATCTATTGCAGCATCATCTATTTTCAATTGAACTCCGGAATTTGAGAGTTTCTCTGTTAGCAGCTCAATCTGTAATTTTATTACATCTCTGATATTTTCAGAACTCAAGGGTGTAAACATTATAAGTTCATCTATTCTGTTAAGAAACTCAGGACGCATTGTTTTTTTCATCAGACCAAGCACTTCGTTTCTCAGATTATCGAATATTTCTTGGTGATTCTTATTGTTTACAGCATCCATTCTTTCTAAAATTAAATGTGAACCGATGTTACTGGTCATTATAATAATTGTGTTCTTGAAGTTAACATGCCTTCCTTTGTTATCGGTAAGTCTGCCATCATCTAAAACCTGGAGGAGTATATTGAACACATCGGGATGCGCTTTTTCTATTTCGTCTAATAATACCACCGAATAGGGTTTTCTGCGAACTGCTTCTGTCAGTTGGCCCCCTTCATCATAACCTACATAACCCGGAGGAGCACCAATTAGTCTTGAAACGGAATGCCTTTCCTGGTATTCAGACATATCAATACGGGTTATCATGTTTTCGTCGTTAAACAAAACCCCGGCCAATGCTTTTGCCAACTCTGTTTTACCAACACCGGTTGTACCCAGGAAAATAAAGGAACCAATTGGTCTGTTTATATCCTGCAGGCCTGCACGACTCCTTCGAACTGCATCGGAAACAGCTTTTACGGCTTCATTCTGACCAATAAGACGCTTATGTAATTCTTCTTCAAGGTGTAATAGTTTAGACCTTTCGCCTTCAAGCATTTTCGATACTGGAATACCTGTCCAGCTTGAAACAATTGCTGCAATATCCTCAGCTTCAACTTCTTCTTTAATAAGCGCCGATTTCTTTTGTTGTTCTTCAAGCAGTTTTTTTAATTTTTCAATTTCTTCTTCCGCCTCTTTAATTTTACCATACCTCAGCTCAGCAACCTTACCATATTCACCGGCTCTTTCGGCTTTTTCTGCTTCGAACTTAAAATTCTCAATATCCGATTTATTCAGTTGAATTTTATTAACGAGATCTTTCTCTGATTCCCACTTTGCTCTCAAACGTGCCCGTTCTTCCGAAAGATTTGCCAGTTCAGAAATTATCTGTTCAATTTTGGCTTTATCTCCTTCTCTTTTAATTGCTTCACGCTCAATTTCCAACTGTTTAATCCTACGCTCTAAATCATCGATTTCCTGTGGAACCGAATTCATTTCGATTCTCATTTTCGAAGCTGCTTCATCAATCAAATCAATAGCTTTATCTGGTAAAAATCTGTCAGTAATATACCTGCTTGAAAGCTCCACTGAGGCTATTATGGCTTCGTCTTTAATTCTGACTTTATGATGGTTTTCATAACGCTCTTTCAATCCTCTAAGAATTGATATGGCACTCAAAACATCAGGCTCATCAACCATAACAAGCTGAAATCTTCTTTCAAGTGCTTTATCTTTCTCGAAAAATTTCTGATACTCGTTTAATGTAGTTGCTCCAATAGCTCGCAATTCGCCCCTGGCCAACGCCGGCTTCAAAATATTTGCGGCATCCATAGCACCTTCGGATTTACCGGCACCAACAAGGGTATGAATCTCATCGATAAAAAGAATAATTTCTCCTTCAGAAGTTATCACTTCTTTGATAACGGCTTTTAAACGCTCTTCAAATTCGCCCTTATATTTTGCTCCGGCAATCAATGCCCCCATATCCAGAGAAAAAACCTGTTTGGTTTTGAGGTTTTCAGGAACATCTCCGGCAATAATTCTATGAGCCAGACCTTCGGCTATAGCAGTTTTACCCACACCCGGCTCGCCAATAAGAATTGGATTATTCTTTGTACGTCGTGAAAGAATCTGCAGAATTCTTCTGATTTCATCATCACGGCCTATTACAGGATCAAGCTTTCCTTTTCGTGCACTATCATTCAGGTTTATAGCATATTTATTTAACGCATTATATTGATCTTCGGCAGATTGACTATTAACTTTTTCCCCCTTTCTCAATTCGGCTATTGCCAAATCTATATTTTTCTCTGTTACACCATTGTCTTTCAATATTTGTGAAACCTGGTCTCCGGTACCAAACAAGCCTTTTAAAATATATTCGGCAGTAACATACTGATCGCCTGACTTTTTAGAAAAAGAAACTGCTTTCTGAAGAGCCTCGTTTGCTTTTGAACTAAAGTAAATTTCTCCGCCTGAGACTTTTGGAAAAGAATGCATTAATCGTTCAACTACCTGTTCAATAACTTTGGTATTTGCTCCTATCTTGCTTAAAATATAGGCCAACACATCTGGAGCATTATCTGATAAAGATTTATATAAATGAGCTGTCTCAACCGATTGATGCTCTCTCTCCTGGGCATATTGCAATGCATGCTGTACTATTTCCTGCGACTTAATTGTGAAATTATTGAGGTTCATGGTACTTATATTTTTTGTGTTTTCATTTTGAATTGCTTTTCAATATCCACTTAGGCTCTATTGTTAACTCATACAATTCGAACTGAAATGCTCAAATTACTTACCATTAATAATTTTAAGTCATAATGACATTTGAAGAGAAATAAATTACGCCATAATGACTGACTTATAGGTTTTTACGTGTCTTTTTGTCATAAGCAATATATTGGAATAAGCTGTGCTTAATTTATCTACCATGAAATCTGAAATGCCATAACTTAAAATGTTAATATTTATGTCTTTTAAACCTGAAAAAAATAGTATATTAATGGATTGATAAACGTAACAAACCTTATAGCTTTCCGTAGAAAGTCTAGAAATCAATCCTATACAGCAATCTCTAAATGAGCGAGCAGATTCTAAAAGCATTAATGGAATTATTTGCCATTATTGCAAGACCAGAAAATAATGAGTCAACGGGCCTTGACAGAAGACCGGTGGTTGAATCGTTTCTCAAGAGACAACTCAATGAGGATCTGGTTGGCGCATACCTGAAGATATACGACACATTTTTTGAGAAACATCAGAGTTTGATTAATCGCAGAGGAAAAAAAAGAATCGGCCCTGATTCTGTTAAATTGCTCAGGATTTGTGACGAAATTAATCGTGAGCTTACTCAGCAGCAAAAATTTATCGTGCTGGTTAACCTTTTTGAATTTGTAAATAGCGATAATCTTGAAATCTCATCCCAGGAGTATGAATTTATTGCAACTGTATCTGATTCGTTCTATATAGAGCGAGCCGAACACGAAGATATTAAGCAGTATGTTGTTGCTAATGAAAATATAATTCCGAACCTTGACAAAATACTTTTAATTGATGGAAAAGAAGGTTCGCCAAGCGGTGTAAAACACCTCAAAAAGAGCCAGCTAAAGGGACAATTGCGAATTTTGCATATTGTTTCGGCAAATATGTTTCTTCTACGTTACCTTGGGAACCACGAACTATATCTTAACGGACAGCTTTTACAAGCCGATAAAGTTTATGTTTTCAATACGGGTTCTTCTATTCGAAATCACACCATAAAGCCCATTTATTACAGCGATGTTGTAAGTCTTTTTCATGCAACAAATGCCGAGTCTCATATTGAGTTTATTGTTCAGGATATTGCCTATAAATTCAAAAACGAGACTATTGGCTTGCACCCCATGAGTTTCCATGAGCGATCGGGCAGGCTGGTAGGTATTATGGGTGCCAGTGGTGCTGGAAAATCAACCCTGCTTAATATTCTAAATGGAACAAACACTCCACATTCAGGTTCTGTATTAATAAATGGAAAGAATATTCATTCTGAAAAAAAGGAAGTTGAAGGCTTGATAGGTTTTGTTTCGCAGGATGACTTATTGATTGAAGAACTTTCTGTATTTCAGAATTTATATTACAATGCTAAACTTTGTTTTAGTAATTATACCGAGCAAGAACTTGTTGAAGCAGTGGATAAAATGCTTCAAAGTCTTGGCTTATATGAGATAAAAGATATTCAGGTTGGTTCGCCTTTAAACAAAAAAATAAGTGGCGGACAAAGAAAAAGGTTGAACATAGCACTGGAGCTTATTCGAGAGCCTGCTGTTCTGTTTCTTGATGAACCCACTTCGGGTCTTTCGTCGAGAGATTCAGAAAATATAATGGACCTGTTAAAGGAACTCTCCCTGAAGGGAAAACTGGTGTTTGTGGTAATTCATCAGCCTTCGTCTGATATTTTTAAAATGTTTGACAAGCTGGTTATTCTGGATACCGGTGGCTATATGATTTACGATGGTGACCCGATAGATTCTATCCTGTATTTTAAATCGAAAATACACCATGCCAATTATAACGAAAGCGAATGCCGAATCTGTGGTAATGTAAATCCCGAACAAATATTCAATATTGTTGAATCGAATGTATTGGATGAATACGGAAAATTTACCCGGAACAGGAAAATATCGCCAAAACAGTGGTATACCTTTTACATTGATGAGCGGAATAAAAATGAAATACCCTCAACAAAAGAAATTGATCTGCCAAAAATCTCATTTAAAATTCCAAATAAAATAAAGCAGTTCTTTATTTTCTCTACCCGCGATATACTTTCTAAACTATCGAACAAACAATACCTGATAATAAACTTCCTTGAAGCACCTGTTCTTGCTTTTGTTCTCGGATTTATTATTAAGTATTTTAATGTTAGTGAATCTAACGATCTCGGGTATAATCTAATGGGAAACAGTAATCTTCCGGTTTATATTTTCATGTCGGTTATTATTGCCATTTTCATGGGCCTCACCGTTAGTGCCGAAGAAATTATTAAAGACAGGAAGATTCTTAAGAGAGAAGCTTTCCTGAACTTAAGCTGGTCGAGTTACCTTTTTTCTAAAGCAGGAGTACAGTTAATAATTTCGGCTATACAGTCGTTTCTTTTTGTAATTGTTGGAAACAGCATTATGGAAATTAAGGGTATGTACCTCGATTACTGGATAATACTTTTTAGTTGCTGGGTATCGGCCAATATGATAGGCTTGGTTATTTCGGACACATTTGATACTGTTGTTACCATTTATATTCTAATACCTTTTTTAGTTATACCTCAAATAATACTGAGCGGTGTAATTGTGAAGTATGAAAAACTGAATCCCAAAATATCGTCTCCTGATAAAATTCCGGGTTACGGTGAAATAATAACTGCCCGCTGGGGTTATGAAGCATTGGCTGTTCATCAGTTTAAGGATAATATCTATATGAAAGCATTTTATCCGTACAATAAACTTATGAGCATTTGCGAATTTAAAAAAGACTATTGGGTAAAGGATCTGGAAAACAAAGTTGATTTCATCTCAAAATACTACGATGATAAAAGCAAACAGGATAAAATTGATGATTATTTGGATTTGTTGTATCATGAAATATTAAAAGAAACTGTAGCAAATAATAAGGTTAAATTTCTGCAAATTGAAAAACTTTCGAATAAGACTTTAGATACAGAAGTAATAGATGAACTTAGGAGTTACTTAAAAATCATAAACCGGTTTTACATCAGGCTGTTTAATGAAGTTAGCGATGAGCGGGACAAGATCATCCGGGAAAATGAAAACACAAAAGAGAAAAAAGCTGCTTTCCTTGAATTAAAAAGAAGATATTCAAACGACAAGCTTCAGGAATTTGTGGAAAATAATAATGAAACTGTTCGTTACGTAGAATATAAAGGACAACTGATACAAAAGATAGACCCGATATATTTAGATCCGGAACCCGGATTTCTGAAAGCTCATTTCTATGCTCCGCGTAAAATGCTTTTTGGAAAATACATTGACACATTCTGGGTTAACACAATTGTTGTCTGGACAATGTCGTTACTTTTCTATTTCATTTTATATTTCAGAGGTGTAAGATATCTGATTAATATGTTTGATTACCTCAAGCACAAACTCAGGCTTCACAGACCAGAATAAAAAACACATAAAAAGCAGTATCTAATTTAAATAATGCTTAAGAGGTAAACTTCGCAATTTTTCAGCACTTTGTTCAGGCGTAATATCGCGTTGTGGATTGGCCAGCATTTCGTAACCCACCATGAATTTCCTGACAGTAGCCGAGCGCAACAAAGGCGGATAAAAATGCATATGAAAATGCCATTCCGGATGCTCTTCGCCATCGGTTGGAGCCTGGTGAATACCTGCAGAATATGCAAAGGATACTTCAAAAAGATTATCGAACATTATAGTAAGCTTTTTGTATATATCTGCCAGTGCACTCTTTTCATCTTCGGTAAATTGAGTTATACGCTGAATATGCCTCTTACTGACAATCATTGCTTCGTAGGGCCAGACAGCCCAAAAAGGAACTAACGCAACAAAGTGTTCGTTCTGCACCAACACTCGTTCTCCCGATTTTAATTCCTCCCCGAGGTAATCAGAAAGCATGCTTCTTTTATGATTTTCAAAGTATTTCTTTTGGTTTTCCTGCTCCTTTGATGGTTCGACCGGAACAGTACTTTGTGCCCAAATTTGCCCATGTGGATGGGGGTTGCTACATCCCATTATATCTCCCTTGTTTTCAAAAATCTGAACGTAATTTATATATTCAAGGCTTCCTATCTCTTCATATTCCCTGCACCACAGATCAACAACTTTTCTTATAGCACTTACTTCCATCTGGGGAATTGTTAAATCGTGTCTTGGCGAAAAGCAAATAACCTTGCAAAATCCTTTTTCGCTTTCAGCTAAAAAAAGTTCTCCGTTTTTAAAATTTCCAGCAGGAACATCCGGAACCAGTGCACTAAAATCGTTCTGAAATGCAAAGACATCCTTATAATCGGGATTTATTAATCCTCCAGCTCTTTCATTCCCCGGACATAAATAACAGTTCGGATCATATTCGGGTCGCTTTTTAATAATGATTTTCTCTACCTTACCTTGCCATGGTCTCTTTGTTCTATGCGGCGAGACTAAAATCCATTCACCTGTTAAAGGATTAAACCTTCTGTGAGCATGTTCGGTAAATTCAAATTTTTCCATTCAAATTACAATTTTCCGGACTAATTAATTATGTGAGTTCCATCTTGAATACTTACTTTGTAAATGAACAGGTCAATGCCGGTTTTGCCTTTATATTCTGCGGTTGCCAAATCAATAAATTTTGACTCATCTGATTTGTGCACAATGTTAATTGTGCAGCCTCCAAAACCACCGCCCATCACGCGTGAACCAATAACAACTCCTGACCTCTCGGCAATATCAACCAAAATATCAAGTTCTTTACAGCTTACTTCATAATCGTCGCGCAGACCAGCATGTGTTTGATACATTAATTCACCAACACGTTTCACATTCCCTTTTTCAAGTTCATCACAAGCTTCAGTAAGCCTTCCTATTTCCTCAACAACAAACTTACATCGCTTGTAAACTGTTGGATTGAAATCACCTTTATGTTCTTGCAGAAGCTCCATATCAACATCCCTAAGACTTTCGACTTCTGGTTTGTGTTTTTTAAGAATTGCCACACCTGTTTCACATTCTTCTCTTCGTGTATTATACTCCGATGAAGCCAGGGTATGTTTCACCCGGGTATCGCACAAGAAGATGTCGTAATCGTCTAATTTCAAGGGAAAATGTTTGTATTCCAGCGAACGGCAATCCAGACGAATAACATGATCTTTCTTTCCGAAGACACTGGCAAACTGATCCATAATTCCGCACTTTACGCCGGCATATTCGTGCTCTGCGATTTGCGACATTTTTACCAACTGTTCTTTTGAAAAATTAAACCCGAAAATTTCGTTTAAAGCAAAAGCAAACCCGGTTTCAAGGGCAGCTGATGATGAAAGTCCTGCGCCAAGAGGAATATTGCCTCCAACAACGCAATCAACTCCTTTTACGATTTTATTTTCTTTCTGAATTTGGGCAATTACACCTAACAAATAATTTACCCATTGCTTATCTGTTTTTTCAATAGTATCGATATTTATTTCAGAACTGTCTTTTAGATCGTATGCAAAAAACCTGTGTTTATAAGAGTTATTTGCTGCTACTCCAAAAACTATATGTTTATCAATAGCAGCCGGAAGTACAAAACCCATATTGTAATCGGTATGCTCGCCTATTATATTAATTCTGCCCGGAGCACACACCAACAAAGGTTCATGATTAAATAGCTCTATAAACTTATCTCTAATTTCCTTATCCATAAATTATGCTGTTATTAGAATGTTTTTACAACAGGAATTAGGCCGGATTTTTTAGCGTTTGATTTGAAACGGTAATAAAAAGCACCCTTCTTGGAATCTTTCATGTTCTTTTTATTCATTTTCTCTAAAACCTTGAATGATAAAATCTTTTTCCTGAAATTACCCGGGTCAAATTTTTTCTGAAAAATAGCATCGTATAATTTTCGAAGCTGCAGAATAGTGAAGCTCTCCGGAAGAAGTTGATTTCCAATAACTTCGTAGCTGGCTTTTAATCTTAACTTTTCCAGTGCATTATTGAGCATTTCGTTGTGGTCAAAAATTAATTCCGGAACTTTATTCAACGAAATCCAGGTTGCCCCGTTTTTTATAACAAGTTGTATGTCATGCTCATTAATGCGTATTAAAGCATAAAAAGCCACACTTACTACTCTTCCTCCCGGATCCCTCTCCGGTTTCGAAAAAGCAGAAACCTGTTCCATATAGATATCATCGAGACCGGTTATTGTTTTTAGAACTCTTCGTGCAGCATCCTCAACCGATTCTTCTTCATTCACCCAACCACCTAAAAGAGACCATCTGCCTTTCTGTGGCTCAATCTTTCTGTTGAAAAGCAGCAACTGTAATTCTTCCTTATCGTATCCGAAAATTATGCAGTCTACAGAAATTAAGTGCTTAGGCGCGAGTTTATATTCAGAATGAAGCATACCCTAAAATTTTCGGAAGATAAATTAAAAGTATTTTCTACTCTTAAACAAATTATCTTAAACTTTTTTCAAAAAAAAAGGCTATTTACCTGGTAGTAAACAGCCTTCGGAATATGTAAAATACTATTAGTCTACAATCTCAATCATTTTAAAGGGCACCCGTATAATTGATTCATAATCTTCACCCGCTTCAAGCATATCTTCGTCATCTTCTTCGTAATACCAGTTTATCTGTACATCGTTACTGCTTTTATGAAGTGATTCGAGTTTCTTGAAAACATCAAGAATGCACTTAGAAGAACTGGTGTTAAAATATTCAAGGTGAACATTAACAACTGTTTTTGCAGCTGGCGATCCTGAGTACTCTTCTAACCAATCGACTATGGGTTTATAAAACTCGATTGAATTTTCGGGAATAGATCTTCCTTTAATCTCTAAGACTCCTTTAGTAGGTTCGAATTCAACTGTTGGAGTTTTTTGTGTACCTTCAATCATCAATGCTTCCATATCAATTTTATCTTGATAATTTTTTATACGTCAATCGTTAAATTAAAAAACGAGTAATCATTGTTATAATTATAAAACTCGTATGTCATATCTTTTCCCGTTTTACGGGCAATGTCAACCAGACCTAATCCTCCGCCACCTTTGGCAGAAATTTTTTGATGATTTAAAATGAACTTGTACATATCTTTAAGTTCATCTTTTGTCATTGAATTTATCTTATCGATTTTTTCTTTTAAGAACCCAATTTTAGTATTTCTGATAAAATTTCCGGTAATTACTTTATAATCTTCGTTATCACGTTCAATTATTAAAACAGCAAATTTGGGATCCAGATCCTCATCAATACCCTCATGAGTCTCTTCGATGTGATGATACAGGTTTTGTAAGCTCTCAACAAGAACATTATAGAGTTTCTTACGGGTTTTACCCGATTCATTTACTTTTTCAAGTTTTTCCTCAACCGCCTCAAGTACTTCATTGATAAGTTCGGATGTAATGCTTCCTTTATAAGCTAACAGCACATCTCCCTGACTTACCTTTGAATAATATTCGTTGATATTAAAGCTCATAAAAGCCTGTTGTTACTCGCAATTAATTTGTAGGCATAACAAATATAGAAAAAAACTTTTAAGTATAACGACTACCTGTTATCCGCCTGATATTTTTCTTAAAAATATAAAAAATATTAATCAATCAAACAGGATTGTTATTAACATATTAAAATTAGCCCTGCTTATTCTCATTTAGTTCGGTCTTGTGTTCTTTATATCCCCCCTCAAAAAGATCGTAAGCAGAAAAAATGCACTCCAGGCTTCCATTAAACAGTTTTGTTTTGCCAGAGGATTTTAAACCAATATTTTTCATTGCATTAGTATTACTACTAATTATCCATGCTTTAAATCCGGGATATTTTTCTTTCAGTATATCTCCCATCTCTTTGTACAAGCTGTTAATTTTATCTTCCTTCATTCGTTCTCCATACGGAGGATTGATGATAACAGTACCCTCTTTAACCCGGGGCTTGAAATCGCGGAACGATTTATTTGAGAACCTGATGAAACTTGTGATATTGGCTTTAAACGCATTCTGCCTGGCCATTTCGATAGATTCTTCTGATATATCGTTAGCAAAAATTTGAGGCTTAAAATCATTCAATTCTACTTCTTCAAGTATTTTATGATACAGCTTTTTATTATAATCTGTCCAGTTTTGAAAACAGTATTCTTTTCTGATTAATCCCGGGGGAATATTCCGGGCAATTAATGCTGCTTCAATTGCCATTGTACCCGTGCCCGTCATAGGATCAACAAATGGAGTTGAAGGATCCCAGCCGCTTAATTTTATTAATGCAGCCGCCAATACAGGGTTAATCGGGGCCGGACCTTCCATTACCCTGTAACCTCTTCTATGTAAAGAAACTCCCGAACTGTCGAGCGCAACATTCACCCTGTTTCCATTAATATGGATATTGATTAAAACATCGGGGGTTTCAACATTAACAAGCGGACGTTTGTGGTATTTTTTCCTGAAACGATCTACAAGTGCATCTTTTGCTCTTTGCGAAGTAAATAAAGAGTTTTTGAAAATTTCAGAATTTACCACAACAGAATCGATAGCAAAAGTATGATGAAGTCCCAGATACACCTCCCACTCTATTTCGATAAGTTTATTGTAATAATCATCCTGATCTTTAATAGTAAAACTATGTACTGTTTTAAGAATACGTAATGCTGTTCTCAGAAAAATATTTGCCTTGTAAAGAACTTCCAGATCCCCGACAAAACTCACCATTCTTCTACCTATCCTGACATCTTCTGCTCCCAGGTTTTTAATTTCCTCTTCGAGTATGGGCTCCAAACCAAAAAAAGTTTTAGCAACCATCTCAAATTTATTCTGCTCCTTGTTTATCATTTTTCTAAATAGGTTTTTACAAAATTTTTCGCATTGCTTAATCTGCTATCACCAATCCCTTTTACAATGACATAGTTTAAATTATATGAAATTAATTCTTTTTCATATTCCTGAAATAATTTAAGCCTGGCTTCGCCTCCATTTTCTCTGACATCGTCTTTTATCCATTCAATATCGGGATAACAGAGCAAATACAAAGCATCTTTGGTTTGGGACAGAACCTCATCTATTCGCTTCTCATATTTACCTGAATTCCAAATCATCCATATTTTTGTAATAATAAGAAAGGTATCAAAGATTATCGGTTTCTGGCTACATAAACCGAAAACATCTTCAAATTGTTTTATTTGATGATTGGCAATATCAGTAATATCTTTGTAATTATATTTTCGTTTCAGATTAACAATGTATTCGCGTGCAAACTCAGGCAACAATAAACAATTATATTCCTGAGTAATATTTTCAGCAAGTGTTGTTTTACCTGTAGATTCAGGTCCGGTGATAATTATATACTTTTTTGTTTCAGCCATTGTTTTTTCCATTGGATATATCCCATAACAGCAAGAGTTGTATAGACAATAAACAAAAATACTGTCGGATATAATCCTTTGTAAATATATAAGAATACGGATATACTGTCAACCACAATCCAAATGAGCCAGTGTTCCATAATTTTACGAGCAAGCATCCAGGTAGCCACAATACTTGCCGAAGTTGTAAAGGCATCCCAAAAAGGGATGGTACTATCCGTAATCTTATCAAGAAAAACACCAATAAAAACAAAAAGAATTCCAATGACAAGCAAAATTAAGATCCACTGCTTTAGGCTTGCTGAGGACACCGGAATTTCTTTTTTCCGGGTATCACTATACCTTGTCCAATGAATCCATCCATAAATACTTACTGCAACATAGTACACGTTAATTCCCATGTCGGCATAGATACCTGCCTCAAGAAAAACATAAATATATAGGGCTGAAGTTATCAGTCCATAAATCCAAAGCCTTTTATCTTCCCTGATACTATAAAACAGGTAAATAATCCCCGTAATTGTTGCTATAATTTCGATGTAGTTTTTAACCAGCCAAATAATTACTGAAAAAAACCAGTCTGATGACAGGTTCCCGCTAAAAAAATTCATGACTATTGTAATTCTGACTGATATTTATCCCAGTCTTCGATAACCTCAATCGCTTTCTGATAAATATTGTTTGTTGTATTAAAAACCTGGTAGAATTCGCTATTACCATAAAGACTTCTTGCCATTAAAGCCTTTAACATGACTTCGATCTGGGTTTTTGAAACTTCTAAATCTTCTTCCTTACATTTTACATCTTCAGCGTTTGAAAATTCAATAAGCTCCGAAAACAATTCACTGTTAACCCGGAATTGAGTTTGAAAGGAATTAAAATCGGGGTAGTTTCTTTGTAATTTAGCCCTGTTATTATCGATATATTCTAATACAAATTGATTTAAAACTCCTTTTCTGAGAATATCCCTGTAGAAATCAGAATAATAACTTGTATCGAAGGGGATGAAAATATCGGGCATAATACCACCACCGCCATAAACAGTTCTTCTTTTTAGCAGCGTTTTATATTTTAAAGAATCAGGAAAATTGATGCTGTCTTCTGACTGAAGCTGGCCGTTAGAATAACGTTCAAAAACTTCCAGCTGGTACTTATCTAACCCTTGATCATAAGGTTTTTGAATAAGTCGGCCTGAAGGGGTATAATATTTTGCAGTTGTAATTCTTACAGCAGACTCATCCGGCAGCATCATTTCTCTTTGAACAAGGCCCTTACCAAAGGTGCGGCGACCAATGATTATGCCCCTGTCCCAGTCTTGAATTGCTCCGGCAAATATTTCACTTGCCGAAGCTGAGCCCTCATCAATTAAAACAATAACATTATCTTTTAAAAAGCTTCCGTTTTGAGTGGCAAGATATTCGTTCTTAGGACTATGCAACCCTTCAGTATAAACAATAAGAGAGCCCTCTGTTAAAAACTCATCAGATAACTTTACCGCAGCATCGAGGTATCCTCCTCCGTTGTTTGTTAAATCAATCACCAGGTTTAGAGCGTTTTGCTGTATTAAAGAATTTGCAGCAGTGTGAAACTCTTCCATTGTGGTAGCTGAGAACCTGTTTATTTTGATATACCCGGTATTTTCAGAAAGCATGTAAGATGCATCGATACTGAAAATTGGAATTTTATCGCGTATTATTTCAAAATCAAGTAATTCATTCACATTCCGACGCAAAACACTAATTGTAACCTTTGTACCCTTATCGCCCCGCAGCAGGGAAAAAACATCTTCGTTGGTCAGTCCAATACCGGCTATATTATCACCATCGACTTTAATAATTTTATCTCCTGAAAGAACACCTACAGTTTCAGATGGTCCACCTGCAATTGGAGAAATAACATAAAGGGTATCATTAAGTATATTAAATGAGATCCCTATTCCCTCGAAATTTCCTTGTAAAGGCTCTCTCATCCTTTTAAGCTCATCAGCAGGAATATAAGTTGAATGTGGATCTAAATCTTGTAGTACTCGTTCAATAGCCTCTTCGACTAATTTATCAGCATCAATTGAATCGACATAATAACTATCGAGATAGTCAATAAACCTGGCAAATTTAAACCCTTGTTTATAGGATGTCTGACTGTATAATGATACAATAAGAAAAAGCTGTAAAAAAATGAATGTAAAAAAACGTCTATGCACAGTGGTAGTTTTGAATTATTCTTCAACAATATTAAAAGGTAAGCCTGTATTTTCAGAAAGCTCCTGCCCGGTTTCACGCATCACATCATCATCTTCATCTACAAACCAATCGATGAGAACACGCATACCATCGATATGAATCTCGTTAATAATCTTAAACAAGGAGGTAAGGTAAATTCTGGAGGCTGAGTTCAGGTAAGCTATTTTAATCTCAACATTTAAAGGAACTGAAGTGCTTGGGCGTTGAATTTTAAAATCGTTTAACCATTTAATTAAAGGAGCAAAGAATTTATCAGCACTTTCAGGCCTTGATGGGCCCGATATTCTCAAAAATAATTCATCGGGGTCGAAAATTACTTTTGGTGTATTTATAGTCTGATCAATTCTTAGTGGTTCCATATAAATTTTCTATGAAATTATTAAAATGATTTTAAAAAAGAAAACAATTAATAAAGTTATATTATTCCCATTCAATTGTAGCAGGTGGTTTTGAGCTGATATCATATACTACCCTGTTTACACCTTTAACCCCGTTAATAATTCTGTTTGAAACAGTTGATAAGAATTCGTACGGAAGGTGAGACCAGTCAGCAGTCATTCCATCGGTTGAAGACACAGCTCTTAAAGCTACAACATTTTCGTATGTACGCTCATCTCCCATTACACCAACCGACTGAACCGGTAATAAGATAGCTGCAGCCTGCCAAACTTCGTTATATAAACCAAACTCTTTTAACCCTTCAATATAGATATGATCTACCTCCTGCAAAATAGAAACCTTTTCGGTTGTAATGTCGCCCAAAATACGAATAGCTAATCCGGGACCCGGAAAAGGATGTCGGTTCAGAATATTTGGATCAATTTCGAGAGCCATACCAACCCTTCGAACCTCGTCTTTAAAAAGTAAATTAAGCGGTTCTATCACTTTAAGGTTCATTCTTTCCGGCAGACCACCAACATTATGATGCGATTTTATTGTAGCTGAGGGTCCGTTCACAGAGACCGACTCTATTACATCAGGGTAAATTGTGCCTTGACCCAACCACTTAACATCTTTTATTTTTTTGCCTTCAGCTTCAAAAACTTCGATAAAGTTTTTGCCTATACTTTTTCTTTTTGCTTCGGGTTCTGAAATACCTTTCAAATCCTTATAAAATATTGAAGAAGCATCAACACCGATTACATTAAGTCCCATGTGCTTATAGGAATCCAGCACGTCTTCAAATTCATTTTTTCTAAGCAAGCCATTATCAACAAAAATACAGCTAAGCTTTTCACCAATGGCTTTGTGTAACAATATTGCAGCTACTGTAGAATCAACTCCACCCGAGAGACCCAGAATAACTTTATCGTCGCCAATTTTCTCCTTGAGTTCTTTTATTGTAGTATC
>JAFGVA010000064.1 GCA_016938235.1 Bacteroidales bacterium
GTCGACCATTATTGCGATTATGGTGGAGGAAACCATTGGGATTGAGGAAGTGGTGGCTATTGGGTATGGTTCGGTGAAGAAGAGTGACTTAACAGGTTCTGTTGGATCAATAAAATCAGAAGAATTAAATTCGACTCCTGCTCTTCGATTGGACCAGGCAATAAAAGGTAAAATTGCAGGATTGCAGGCTATACCAACTTCTTCAAACCCGGGAGCAGAAACTTCAATACGGATTAGAGGAAGTAACTCAATTTCTGCTAATAATGAACCGCTGTATGTTGTTGACGGCTATATCGGCGGCTTTAGTTTAAATGACATTAACATGGATGATATTGCGTCAATAGAAGTATTGAAGGATGCTTCTGCAACCGCGATTTATGGATCAAGGGGTTCAAACGGGGTTATATTAATCACCACAAAAAGAGGAAAAGAAGGGAAAGCAAAAATTACTTATGATTCCTATGTTTCTTTCCAGTCTCCTTCCAAGTATATCCCAGTAATGAATGCAAGTGAATTTGCAGCATTTCAGAATGAAGTCAAGGGGTCAGAAATGTATCCAAATCCATCTTCTTTCGGAGAAGGTACGAATTGGGCAAAGGAAGTGTACCGTGAAAATGTACCAATGACCAGCCATACACTATCTTTGTCCGGGGGTGACACCAAGAATAAATATTTTATCTCCGGAAATTATTTTGATCAGGAAGGAATTTCAATTAATAGTGGCCTAAAGCGTTATCATTTTAGAATAAATACCGATCATCAGATTTCCGATAAGCTGAAAGTAGGAAATTCCCTGATTGTTAGTAGAAGAAAGTATAAGCCTGGTTCATTTGGAACTGGAATAACAAATATTTTAGGATGGGACCCAACATTACCTGTTTACGATACAAACGGCAATTATACAACACAATATCAATTAGCGGAAATTAGTGAGGACAATCCGGTTGCTCTGGCTGTATTACCCATAGATAATACCACAACCAATAAACTTTTAGGGACCGTTTATGGTGAATATGAAATCATTGAAGGATTAACCTATAAGTTGAATTTCGGGGCAAATCTTCAAAATGGCACACGGGAAAGGTATGCCCCCTCAACTTTATATACTCAAATTGTTTATCAAGGCACGGCAACCATTAATAACAACGAAACTTTGGATGTGATTCTGGAAAACACGTTGAACTATTCAAATGTTTTTGGGAAACACAGCATTAATGGATTAATTGGTTATACCCGGCAAACCATTGAAACAAAATCGAGTATGGTTCAGGCCAGGGGCTTTGTATCTGATGCCTTTACGTTTAATAATTTAGCGGCAGCAGCGGAAAGGCCTGATGCCAATTCAAATTTAACGGAAAGTGGATTGGAATCCTTTATATTCAGGGCCAACTACGGATTTGCTAACAAATATCTTTTTACTGCATCTGCAAGATTGGATGGAGCATCGGTATTTGCTGCAAATAATAAGTGGGGACTTTTCCCTTCTGCAGCAATTGCATGGAAAGCTGGGCAAGAAGAGTTTATTAAAAACCTTCACTTTTTTGATAACCTAAAAGTAAGGGCTAGTTATGGGCAACTAGGAAATCCGGGTCTTAACCCTGGGGCATCGTTAACCAAATTAGCACCGGGAGGCAATAATTATATACTAGGTGCAGATCAGCATCTGGTATCTGGAATTGCTGCTAATTACTTGGGAAATCCTGATCTTAAATGGGAAAGTACAACTCAATTTGATCTTGGAATTGATGCTTCATTTTTTAATAATCGTCTTCAGGTAATCGCAGATTACTATGACAAAACTACGAAGGATTTGCTTGTTGACGTCCCACTTTTATGGCTAACCAGTTTCGAGTCTGTGTTAACGAACTTTGGAACGGTTTCCAATAAGGGAATTGAATTTTCGCTGACATCGGTTAATATTGATCGGAATGATTTTAAGTGGGAAACTACTTTTAACATTTCAACAAATAAAAATAAAGTAGTCAGCATTATTGCTCCTGAAGGATCTATACTTAACAATGCATTTACCTGGAGTGGAGCCTCTGGTATAATTCAGGAAGGTGAGCCCATCGGAACTTTTTATGGTTTGGAACAGGATGGAATCTGGAATACCCAGGAAGAAATTGATGCATCGGGCTTAAGTGGTTTTGCTGTTTTCCCCGGAGGTAAACGTTTTAAAGATGTTGATGGTGACAAAGTTATTAGCGAAACCATGGACCGTAAGATTATTGGTCATGCCGACCCTGATTTTTTTGGTGGACTTAGCAACAAGGTATCATACAAAGCTTTCGATTTATATGTGTATTTCTCTTTCGTGTATGGCAACGAAATTTACAATGAATCAGGACGTTTACTGGAACAAGCTCTGGATAACAACGTTTACCAGAAATTTGTAAACCGATGGACACCTGATAATACCACTACAAATATTCCATCGGTCGATGGATTTACCAGACCGATGAATGTTTCAAATTCGGGTTTTGTTGAAGATGGATCCTTTTTAAGATTACAGGATATCCGTTTATCGTACAATATTCCGGTTGAAAAAATAAGTTGGTTGCGGTCAGCCCAAGTATACGTTGCCGGAAATAATTTATTGTTGTTTGACAGCTACAGTGGCTATGACCCTGAAATCAGTAGGGGAACTGATAATACCAAAAGAGGATACGATCATTCTCAGGATCCATCGTTAAAATCCTATACCGTTGGAGTAAAACTTGATTTTTAAAATTTTAAATTATTGATCATGAGACATTCACTTAAAATAGTAATTCTTACTAGTTTACTAACTAGCATTATATTTACTTCCTGCAAAGATATACTCACAGAAGATCCTCAGAGTTTTTTATCTCCCGAGAATTTTCCGAAAACAGAAAAAGATGCGATAGCTGCAACGACTGCTGCTTACTCTAAATTATTCTCCAGTCCAAGAGAATTTTATGTTTCGTTTATCCCCAGCGATTTTACATTCCAGGGGTTTCACAACAAACGGCCATTAACCTATTTTCTTGGACTCAACGGGTTTAATGATGATAGTAATTCATTGTGGCGGGAAGCTTATGGAGGCATTTCGAGATGTAATACGGCCATTGACTATATCCCCTTAATTGAAGATATGGATGAAACGCTTCAAAACAGATTGGTGGCGGAAGCTAAAGCATTGCGTGGCTATTATTATTTTGGGCTTGTTCGTAAATATGGAGACGTACCTATTGTTGATAAAGTACTTGACGGAGCAGGGGCTCTTGAAGGTATCATCCGTAAACCTGTAAATGAAGTTTATGCGCTTATCGAAAAAGATTTAACAGAGGCGATCTCTGACTTACCCGATTCATATAGTGACTCAGAAAAAGGCAGAGTAACAAAATGGGCCGCTGCAGGAATTCTGGCAACAACCTATCTGACAGAGAAAAAGTGGGCATTGGCTATTAAACAATGTGATGCAATCATTAATTCAGGGAAATTTGGTCTTATTGCTGATTATAACAAATTGTTTGGATGGCAAAATGAGCATCAATTATTCCCTGACAAAGACGGGGTGTTGGTAAATGAAAATATTTGGGATATTCAATTTACTTTTGATGAAAGAGGCAGTACTGTTACCCAACAAACCGGGTCACGTGATAAAAGAGTTGGAGGTGATACACATTTTTACGGAGGCTATGAAAATATGATGCCCCTCCCTGAATTTGGGGATTGGTTTGAACCTGGGGATAAGAGAAAGGCAATCAGTTTCGTAGAAAGTATTGATGTTGGTGAACCAAACGGTGTGATTGTACTCAAATCTCCCACAACTCCGGGAGCCGGTCCTATAAGCGGCAAATACCAAAATGCGAATTCTGGTGTTCTTCCACTTCCTGGGAATAGTGCAAACAATCAATATGTTGTCCGGTATGCAGATGTTCTATTAATGCGGGCAGAGGCTGAAAATGAATTAAACGGACCTGCAAATGCATTCCAATTTATTAACCTTGTTCGTGAACGTGCAGGAATAACACCTCTTTCAGGTTTAAGTAAGGAGGAATTTACGACGGCTATCAGAAAAGAAAGAGCGACTGAGTTAAGTTTTGAAGGGCATCGCAGATATGATTTGCTCCGTTGGGGAATCTTTGTTGAAGCTATACGGAATTCAACTTCCCCAATTTTACAAATACCTAGAGAGAATATCCTGGATTATAACGTGCTTTTACCTGTTCCTAATAATGAAATTGCTGCATCAAACGGCAGTTTAGTTCAGAATCCGGGTTATAATTAATCTTTCTATATGAAACATGGATCGGAGTTCAAGCGACCTTGATCCATGTTTCCTTTTTGCAATTCGGGAAGCAATGGCCCGGGAACTGCGGATTTGAAATGTCAATATCAGAGTTCAATCCCAACAAATGAAAATCTATACCAGATTCGGATATACCAACGCAATTTTGCTGTTGAGCATGTCTTGTTTTTTATCGTAACTTATACACAAACTAAAAAAACGCAGCGGATAATCCAATTGGGCCATGAACCAAGGCGACTGAAAGCCTATATAGATAGGCATTCTTGGATCAGGGAACAACAGTTTTGTATATTCTCCGGATGGAACGAAATTATTTATCATTTACCATGCTTATACCTACCTGGATAAACCCAGTGGTAAACGGACGATGTATATTGACCGGGTACATTTTAGGGACGGGGAAATGATATTAATGGTCTAACCAAGAGTTCCCAACCTCATCCAAGTGTAATAAAAAGGTAAAATTAATTTATATATGAATACAATAAGACAAATTATTCTGATAATGGCAATCCAGAATTTTGGATTCGTATCTGTAGCTCAGACAGCTAGTAAAACAACAAAAGGCAAGCCTAATATATTGATCCTTTTGGCAGATGATTTAGGTTATGGCGATGTTGGTTTCCATAGAAGTGATATACAAACCCCCAATATTGACAAATTAGCTGATGAAGGTATAAAATTGGAACAGTTTTACTCCTGCTCGATGTGTTCTCCTACCCGTGCAGGTTTAATGACCGGCCGCTATCCGATTCGGTTTGGACTGATGCGTTCGGTAATTCCTCCATATCGCGAATTCGGGCTTTCAACCGATGAAGAAACAGTGGCAGACATGCTTGGAAAGGCTGGCTATAATTATCGAGGAATTGTTGGGAAGTGGCACCTTGGGCATCGCCTTCAACAGTGGTTGCCAACAAACCGAGGGTTTACCTATTTTGAAGGCTGTCATAACGGAGCAATCGACTATTTTGACCGGTCCAGGGACGGAGCTCTCGACTGGCATATTAACGATCAACCTTCACAGAAAGGAGGTTACACGACAGATATAATTGGCGAGGCCGCAGTTGAATTTATTGAGTCGGTGCCAAAAGAAGAACCGTTTTTTTTGTATGTCCCATTTACCGCACCACATTCTCCGTTTCAGGCAAAGCAGGAAGATATGGAAAAGTATCCCAAGAGAGAGGGGGTAAAAAGGACTTATGCCGGGATGGTGGACTGTCTGGATCAGAACATTGGAAAAATATTAAACACAATTAAAGAAAGGGGACAATTGGATAATACGTTCATCTTGTTTTTTAGCGACAACGGTGGAGTGCTTAGAGTTTCCAGCAACGGTGAGCAGAGAGGAGAAAAACTTACGCCCTACCAGGGTGGAATTCGTGTAGTAGCAGCAGCACGCTGGCCAGCTGGCGGTATCTCCGGTGGAAAAGTGAGCGAAGAGCGTATGGGGTATATTGATGTATTTCCTACTCTTATGGCAGTAGCAGGATACAATGAGAATCACAAAAATAATCTGGATGGAATAAATATACTGGGAGCCATAAAGGGAGAAAGATTAAGCGACAGAGCATGGTTTACATATGAAGATCAAGGAGATGAAAAGATTGAGAAAATAGCGATTAATACGGATCGCTGGAAACTTGTAGTACACCGAAGTGCCCCGGATTCTGATAAGAATTCCTGGATAAATGAATTGTTCCAAATTGCCGATGACCCAAAGGAAGAAACTGATTTGGCAGCTCAAAATAAATCGGAACTGGAGGAATTATTGAAGGAACTTAATTCCTTTTACGATTTAAAGTCAGAACATCAAATACCGAGATATTCGGTGAAGGATAATTACACCGAGCCAGTTTTAATCCCTAATTGGCAACCTACAAAATAAGGTGCGGCGTTACTGTAAAATGAGATTCCATCGCTGAATTCATCAGTTAGAGAAAATCTTTCACTTTTTGAATGATTAACCATTATAAACGCATATCACCCAGAAATACACTAA
>JAFGVA010000065.1 GCA_016938235.1 Bacteroidales bacterium
CTGATAATTTTCTTCTTTATAATGAATATGTGAATAATAATAGATTGCAGGAGCAGTAAACTTTGTTTTAGTGTCTTTTATTTCAAAAAAAGCCAGTTTAGCTTCCTCAAGATCATCTCTCATAAAGAAGCTGTATCCTTTCTTAAAAAACAATTCGGCTTTTTGTTCTTTATCAAGTTTCTTCCAATCTACCTTTTCGTAAGTGTCAATGGCATCTTTCCATTTTTTTGTAGCATAAAAATATCCGCCTAAATAGAAATAAGAATCATTTACCAGAGGTGAATTCGGATTATCAGAAACAAATTGGAATGTAAGAAATTCAGCATCAGCATTGAAAAGATTAACTGCACACTGTGCTATGTAATATTGCGATAATGTTTTTATGATAGAAATTTCATCGATGTGTTCTTCATATACCTTTTGAAATAGTTTCTGGGCTGTATTGTACTTCTGTTTGTCGTATAATTCCTTCGCCTGCATGTAATTTGTATTTTCATCAACAAGTATGGCTGTTTTCTGAGCATCGACCCCCACAACCAACAGTAAACCAAAAACTAAGAATGTTATAAATTTCATACTCTATTTCTTTATAGACTTTGTAAAATTACGGAATATGAGGGTAGTTTATTTTGTAATCGAGAATATTAATTAACAATTTTAACAGACAACCTGCTGCGTTGTTGGTTGCATTTGTTTAGGTTTAGTATTGAAGAATAAATAAGGTAACGCGTTGAAAACGCGCCCCAGTTATCAAAAAGCAGGAGCTTAAAACTTTAATTTGAAGTTTGAACATTTACCGTTAATTTTGAGGTTTTAGTTAAAACTGGTGTTTTATGTCCATCGATCATATAATAAATTTTGAATCTGCAGCTATTTTCCAGGATGATCACCTTGTGCTATCAGGTGTAAACTTCACTGTAAGCAAAAACGAATTCGTATATCTGATTGGAAAAGTAGGTTCGGGAAAATCAAGCCTCATTAAAACCATTAATGCCGAAATACCTTTAAAACAAGGTAATGCTACTGTTGCAGGCGTTTCCCTGGAAAATTTAAAGCGAAAGCAGGTTCCTGTTTTACGGAGAAAATTAGGCATAGTTTTCCAGGACTTTCAACTTTTAATCGACCGGAATGTTCAGGAAAACCTAAGGTTTGTTTTGGGAGCAACGGGATGGAAAAACAAAAAAGAAATTGATGCCCGAATCGAAGAAGTTTTAGCAAAAGTTGGGCTGGAATTTAAAGGATACAAGATGCCGCATCAGCTTTCGGGGGGTGAACAACAGAGGGTTGTAATTGCTCGTGCATTATTGAACGATCCGGATCTTATTCTCGCCGATGAACCTACCGGAAACCTTGACCCGGAAACATCCGATCAAATCATGAAAATCCTTTTTGATATTCAGAAATCAGGAAGAGCAGTAGTAATGGCAACACACAATTACAATCTTATTAAGAAATACCCTGCAAGAACCCTTAAATGTGAGGACGGAAAACTGGTTGAAGCAAACCCATCGCATATTAATACCGAGGAATAAAACCTTAAAAAAGCATGAACACCACCGATAAAACCATTTGCATGTTATCGGATACACATGAATTATTCGACGACCGGATTTATTGGAAAGAGTGTTTATCGCTAAAAAAGAAAGGTTTCAATGTTATTCACCTGGGTGTTGCCGATAAACAAAATGATTTTTTATCCAAAGAGGGAATAAGATTAATTTCGGTAGAAAGAAAACAAATCTTCAAGACAAATAAAGCAGACAGAGTTTTCAGGTTCATTTTCTTAAAAAATCAGACCAATAAAGCGCTGTTTAAAAAAGCCAGGCAAATTAAAGCTGATTTTTATACCATTCACGATTTAAAACCGGCAAAACTTATTTCCAGACTTAAAAAGTTAGCTCATAATCCAAAAGTTTTTTATGCTGCTCATGAAAGTTATGCCGACCAGTTAAGGGATTACAGTTCACGTAAAGGTTTTACCAGAATAACAACAAACTGGTATGCTAATTATATTTATACCCGGGAAAAGAAAGCATGTAAGTTTGCCGATAAAGTTATAGCGTTTGATGATGCAGTAGCTGAAGAGTTCAAAAGCACAATAAATCCGGGCAAGGTTTGTGTGATTTACAACTACACCAATCTTGAAACTACAAATCAAAAAGCTGAAAAGGTTTATGATTTGGTTTACCTTGGTGGGATTAGCGATGTACGGGGAATAATAAATATTATAGAAGCTTTACATGAATGCAAAAAGATTTTACAAAACATAAAACTTCTTTTGTTGGGCAGAATTTACGATCCGGCTTTTAAAGTCAGGCTGTTTGAAACCATTGAAAAGCTGGAACTCACAACTAATATTGAGTATAAGGAATGGGTACCTTACAACGATGTTCCGGAGTATCTGTCAAAAAGTAAAGTTGGCCTTGTTTTGTTAAAACCAATTGCGAAATTTTATAAAAATATACCGATTAAACAATTTGAATATATGGCGTTTGGCCTGCCTGTTATTGGAAGTGATTTGCCCCCGATTTCAAACTTTATTGAACCAGTTGAGGCCGGAATAATTGTTGACCCATTAAATATTTCAGCAATCAGCAATGCTATGATCAACCTGCTTACTGACGAGAATTTATATTCAAAACACAGTAAAAACGGCTTAAGAGCGGCAAAAGAAAAATATTGCTGGAAAATTAGTGAGTCAGAGCTATTTAAATTGTACAAATAATTACCAGAAATGAAAGTACCAAAAACAGAAATAGGTAAAGTATTTAACTACATTAGAAATTTCAAGCTCTCGAGATACTTGTTATGCTTTATGCATAATGGATACCTGCTGGAAATAGGCTGGTTTGAATCTTTTAAGCGAAATGAATGTATCGATGAAAATGGGGAACCTATTCCCTGGGCACCTTATCCGTACATAGACTTTCTAAAAGATTATTTAACTAAAGAAATGACTGTTTTTGAGTATGGAAGCGGGTATTCCACTTTGTTCCTGGCAAAAAGAACGAAAAAAGTTTATTGTGTAGAACATAATACCGGATGGGTTGATAAACTGAAGCTTAATGAACAAGAAAAAATCACAGTAATAACAAAATCGTTGGATGAAGAATATGAAAACGCAATAAATTCAATTCCTGAAAAGCCAGATGTTATAATAGTTGATGGCAGAAGAAGAGTTAACTGTTTGAAAACCGCAGTTAAAAAGATAAAAGAAAATGGCATTATTGTTCTTGACGATTCCGACAGAGAAAAATACAACGAGGGAATTAATTTTTTAAAGGAAGAAGGATTTAAACTTTTGAATTTTAGAGGCATAACACCTTTGGCTTTTATTAACAGAAAGACAACGGTATTTTATAAAACTTTATAAACCAAAGTGAACAGTAAAACAAACATCACAAAAGACTTTTACTGGTATTTTATAGGAACAGCATTACCTATGCTGGTACTTTTTTTCAGATCTCCAATTTATACCAGGATTTTTTCGCCTGAACTATTTGGAAAATACTCCCTTATCTATATTGCTTTCACCTATATTTCTGCCTTAAGTTACCAGAGCATAACAAACAATGCATGGAGGTATTACAACAAGTATAAAAAGTTAACCCAGCTAAATCTCTACATGCAGGTTATCATTTCTCTCTATATTCTTATTGTAATAACTCTTTTTGTGGGATGTTCCATCTGGTTTATGTTGACGAAAGACGAAATGTCGAGAGTTTTGATTTTTTGGGGATTCTTTTTTGCTTTAACAAATGAGCTGTTTAATACACTTAATGTGCCTTGCAGAATTGAAGGTTATTCGAAGAAATATAACCTTATAAACAGTGGACGGGCAGTTTTTTCTTTTGCCCTATTATTGATTTTAACTTTTATTTTCGATTATACGATAGAAGCATTTTTTATTTCGCAGGTTATTGCCAACCTTCTCTTTGTTATACCAGTACTTGGTAATCTGCCTCGTATTAACAACAGGCTTAAAAACAGCGAATTAAAAGCACATATTTTCCGCTTTATAAAATATGGTTCTGCCAATTTACTGTTCAACATCGGCCTCTTTCTGTTGATTTCAAGCGACAGGTTTGTAATAGCATTCATTTGGGGTAATGAAAAGGTAGGTATCTATAACCAGACCTATAACATTGCTCAAATGACAATTGTAGCTGTTTTTACCGTTTTTAATTCTGTAATAAATCCTATGTTACTAGAAAAGCTCGATACAAGGCCCAG
>JAFGVA010000066.1 GCA_016938235.1 Bacteroidales bacterium
AGACATTACAAAAGAGAAGGAAGCCGAATTTGCCTTACTGGAAAACGAAGAACGGTACAGAACAATTTTTGAATCCTCGGGGATTGGCGTAGGTTATTATACCATAGATGGAAAAGTTGTCGATTTCAACTCTGTAGCGCTCCAGAACATGGGAGGATTATCAAAAGAGGAAGTTATTGGTAAATATTTGCATGAATTATTCCCAAAGAAAAACGCCGATATCTATTTACAAAGAATACATAGTACATTAGAAAAAAATACCATCCTTGAATTTGAAGATGAAATTGAGCTTCCGGGCGGTAAGCAATGGTTTCTTAGCACATTTTCCACAGTTAAAAATGCTAAAGGAGAAATAAACGGGGTACAGATACTATCAAATAACATTACTGACCGAAAAAATATTGAATCCCAATTAAGAAAAAACCAACAACGCCTTGAAGAAGCTCAAGCTGTAGCACATGTTGGTGGTTGGGAATGGAATTTAAAAACTAATGAATCCTGGTGGAGCAAAGAATTACTGTCTATTTATGGCCTAAAGCCTGAAGATGATGTGCCTGGAATTGAAACATGGACGGAACACATATACAAAGAAGACCTGGAGTTTCTTCTTAAATCAATTGATGATAGCCTGAGCAGCAAAAAGCCATACGATGTCAAATACAGAATAATAAGGCATGATAATCAAGCGATTAGATGGATTCATGCTAAGGCAAAAGTAATACATGATGCCAACAACAAGCCCGTTACCATGTACGGTACTGCCCGCGATATTACCAAAGAAAAAGAAGCGATTGAACAATTGTCGAAAAGCGAAGCTCGTTATAGGCATCTGGTCGAAACAGCTTCAGATGCTATCTATCTCATCGATGATAAAGGGATTATAATAGACACCAATCAAATTGCTACCCGGATGCTGCAAAAATCAAAACCTGAGATTGTAGGCAGCAAAATAGATACGGTAGACCCCAACTTTCCAACTGAAGCTTTTCTCAACTTTTGGAAACAGGTACCGGCCGGAGAGCAAAGAATTTTTGAAACCACCCATATAACCAAAACAGGAATACGTATCCCAATTGAAATAAGCGGCAAAAAATTTATCATTGATGAAAAGACCTTTTATTTTGGTATAGCAAGAGATTTAACCGAACGAAAAAAAGCTATATGTGCACTAGCAGAAAGTGAGGAAAAATTCCGTAGTATTTTTTCCTGCGCAAACATAGGCATTTCAATTGCCGATGGTAAAGGAGACCAGATTGATGTAAATGATGAATTTTTGCGAAAATTAAAATACACAAAAGAAGAATACCTGGAGCTCAACTTTACAGATTTTTCTCACCCCGACGACAATGAGAAAGAAATATCGTTTATTCGTGAAATAAATGAAGGTAAAAGAAACAATTACCGGATTTCTAAAAGGCTCAGAAAAAAAGATGGCGAATTTCTTTGGTTTGATATATCCGTTACCGCACTCAGAAATGACCAGGGCAAAGTGGAAATGTTTTTTGCAATGTCCATTGATATTACCGACCAAAAAAATGCCATAGAAGAAAAATCAATATTGGGTGATATGTTAGATACAGCCCCCAATTCAATAACCGTGCACGATGAAGCCGGCCATTTTTTGTATGCCAACCAAAAAACATTTAAACTTCATGGGTATTTGCCCGAAGAATATATGACATTAAACCTGAAGGAAATTGATGTGCCCGAAAGTGCTGAACTCATCGAAAAAAGAATACAAACCATAAAAGAAAACGGATACGGGGTTTTTGAGGTTGAACATTTTAGAAAAGATGGGAGCAGGATACCACTCGAAGTGTATGTGAAAAAGGTTAGCTGGAAAGGCAACCCAGCCTTGTTAAGTATTGCCACCGATATTTCAGAGCGCAATAAATGGATAAAAGAACTGGTTAATGCTAAAGAAAAAGCCGAAGAAGCAAACCGTTTAAAAACTGAATTTCTGAATAATATGTCACATGAAATTCGTACCCCCATGAACGGTATTATTGGTTTTTCTGAAATGCTCGATAAAGAGGATATTACCCATGAAAAACGTAAGTATTATTCCAGGATAGTGCAAAACAGCAGCTACCAGCTTTTAAGAATTATCGATGATATATTGGAAATATCTACCTTAGAAACGAAGCAGCAAAAACCCATTGAATCAGAATTTTGTTTAAATGATTTGATAATGGAGCTTTTTTCTATTTTTAATTTAAAGGCAAGAGAACGCGATGTGCCTGTTTATATTAAAAAGGAATTACCAGACAACAAGAGTTATATCATTTCTGACAAAAGCAAACTCAACAAAATATTAAGTAACCTGCTTGAAAATGCGTTGAAGTTTACCAATGAGGGATTTATAGAAATTGGATATTTCCTGAAAAGAAAAAACCTGGTACTGTATGTTAAAGATACTGGCATTGGTGTATCGCCACAAAATCAGGAAATTATTTTTGAACGTTTTTCACAGGAAGATAAAGAAATATCAAGAAAGCATGGCGGATTAGGTTTAGGCCTCTCCATTTCAAAAGAAAATGCAAAACTGCTTGGCGGAGATATCACAGTAGAATCTGAGAAGGGCAAGGGCTCCATATTTTATGTAACAATTCCCTACAGGAAAGCACAAAAAACAGATTTAAATTCGACACATACATCTTCAGGTGTTGATAAGGAAACAAATACAGATGAAACACTAACAATACTTGTAGCCGAAGATGAAGAAGTAAATTATCTTTACATTGAAGCTTTATTTGAGGAAATTACAGACAAAAACATTACGCTAATTCATGCAATCAATGGCAAAGAAGCAGTTAATTTATGCAACGAAAATAACATAAACCTGATTTTAATGGATATTAAAATGCCAGTAATGGGTGGGCTTGAGGCAACCGAAAAAATAAAAGCAAAATTTCCACAACTACCCATTATTGCCCAAACCGCTTATTCAACAGAAGCAGATAAACAATTGGCTATGAAACATGGGTGTAATGACTTTATTTCTAAGCCAATAAATAAAGAAATTTTATTTAATATGATTAACAACTATGTAAATGTTAAATAATTATCAGTGTTAACAACCAATATAGCAATTTGTTATAGATAATAATAACCTGATGAATTAAAAAGAAATGTTACACTAAACCAAATACCTGATTAAGATGCAAATAGGACAAGAAATTATTGATAAAGGTAAGAGAAAAACTCTGATAGCAATATTCGCATTAATCAGCTTTTCGATACTTATCAGTGTCTTTACCCAACTTAATTTAGCTGCTATATCGCAGAAAAAGTTATCCCAGGATTTCATTAGGGTACTTATAGAGGCAGGTCTTTACTATGCAATTTATATTGGCAAAAACCGGGCACGGATTACCATGTTCATTTTGTTTGGAATTACCATACTGGCAAGCGTATTGTACCTGATTTCCTCCTTTATTTTGAATTCACAAGGTACTTATATTATGCTATTTTTAGTTGTAATTTATGGGGTTGCAATATACTTCTTCAAGCTTGACACATATTTTAGATCCTTTTTCGAATACCAAAGGAAAACCAGATAGATTGCACTTGTGGCTAATACTATAATATTTTAATTAATATTGCCTACATGAGCCAGCAAAACCTAATTAATACGAATGAAGAAATAACCATCTTTTGGTTTCGCCGCGATTTGCGCCTCGACGATAACCATGCCTTGCATGAAGCACTGAAAAGCTCATTCCCTGTTTTACCTCTTTTTATATTTGATACTGAAATTACCGATGAACTGGCTAATAATGACCCCAGGATAAATTTTATATACGAATTAGTTCAAAATATAAATGCTAATTTAAAAGTTCATTCGAGCAGTATTCTTTGTAAGAAAGGAAAAGTTACAAGTATTTGGAAAGAATTAATAAGCAACTTTAATGTAAAGCAGGTATTTGCCAACGAAGATTACGAACCCTATGCCATTAAGCGAGATGATAACATAAAAGAATTGCTGACTGAAAAAGAAATCAGGATGTTTCTTTTTAAAAACCAGGTAATTTTTTCGAAAAATGAAGTTCTAAAGAATGACAATACACCATATACAGTATTTACTCCCTATAAAAATAATTGGCTTCGAAAGTTTGAGCAATTCGCTTTACCAGATTATTCAATAACCGATAAAAATAATTTTCTGAAATCAGATATTCCATTCCCAAAAATAGAAGAGCTGGGTTTTAAAAAATCTACAATAAAACCACGCCCCTATTCAATTCATAATCTTGATAATTATTCCGAAACAAGAGATTTTCCGGCTTTAAATCAGACGAGTAATCTTGGAGTTTATCTTCGATTTGGCGCACTAAGTATCCGAAAAATTGTTACCGAAATAAAATCAAACACCATTTTTTTAAGTGAACTTATCTGGCGCGAATTTTTCATGCAAATACTTTATCATTTTCCAAATGTAGTTGACCAAAATTTCAAACCTAAGTACGATGCAATTAGTTGGCGCAATAACGCAGACGAATTTGAGCTATGGAAAAACGGAAAAACAGGATACCCTTTAGTTGATGCCGGAATGCGTGAATTAAATGCTACCGGATACATACACAACAGGGTTCGAATGGTTGTTGCGGGATTTTTATGCAAGCATTTACTAATAGATTGGCGATGGGGAGAAGCATATTTTGCCGAGAAACTTATGGATTATGAATTATCATCAAACAACGGAAACTGGCAATGGGCAGCCGGTACAGGCTGCGATGCAGCTCCATATTTCAGGATATTTAATCCAATCGAACAAGCTAAAAAATTTGACCCAAAGAATGAGTATATTAAAAAATGGATACCCGAATTTGAATTAACTGATTATCCCAAACCCATTGTTGACCATAAATTTGCCCGAGAAAGAGCAATCTCGATATATAAAGAAGGCCTTTTAAAAAGATAAACTATTCGCAATATGAAAATATTACTAACCGGCGCAACAGGATATATAGGGAAAAGGTTACTTCCGGTTTTGGCAGATATGGGGCATTTCATAATTTGTGCTGTGCGTGATAAAAACAAATTTCATCCGGAAGAAAGCCTAAAGCACCACATTAGTGTCATTGAGCTTGATTTAACAATAAAAGAAACTTTTACAAATATTCCCAAAGATATAGATTTTGCATACTACCTGGTTCATTCCATGTCAACTACTAAAAATTATGCTCAATTAGAAAAAGATTCTGCCATTAATTTCAGAGAAGCTTTAAATAAAACAGCTGTTAAGCAAGTTATTTACCTGAGTGGAATTGTTAATGCTCAAACCCTGTCAAAACATCTTAATTCCAGGAAAAACGTAGAGATTGAATTGAGTAAAGGGCAGTATTCAATGACAACAGTTAGAGCTGGAATAATAATTGGTTCGGGAAGTGCTTCTTTTGAAATTATGCGCGACTTAGTAGAGAAATTACCTGTAATGATTGCGCCCAAATGGCTAAATACAAAGTGTCAGCCAATAGGAGTATCAGATGTTATTTTTATTCTAACAAAGATTATTGGAAATACAGAAACATATAATAAAAATTACGATATTGCCGGAAACGAAATACTTACTTACAAAGATATGTTGCTAAAGTTTGCCCGCGTAAGAGGTTTAAAAAGAAGAATATGGACTGTTCCGGTTATGACTCCAAAGCTATCTTCCTATTGGTTGTATTTTATCACATCAACATCGTATAAACTGGCTATTTCACTAGTTGACAGCATGAAAATTGAAGTGATTGCAAAAGACAATCAATTAAATAACTTGCTAAACTTAAAGCCCTTATCGTATGACAACTGTATCAGGCAAGCCTTTAAAAATACAGAACAAAACGAAATTATTTCAAGCTGGAAAGACTCAACCATAAGCGGAAGACTTAACTTTAAAATTACCGATTATATAAAAGTTCCTGAATTTGGTTGTTATAAAGATCTGCGTGAAAAACATGTTACATCAGAACCCCTTTGCATCGAAAAAATTTGGAGTATTGGTGGTGAAACAGGTTGGTATTATGCAAATTGGTTATGGAAAATTCGTGGTTTTTTGGATAAATTAGTTGGTGGTGTTGGCTTACGACGTGGCAGGACAAATAAGAACGAAATTTATACTGGCGATACCTTAGACTTTTGGCGAGTGATTTTGGCAGATAAAATTGAAAAACGATTACTTCTTTTTGCAGAGATGAAACTTCCGGGCGAAGCATGGTTGGAATTTAAAATCGTAAACGGAAAATTGATTCAAACAGCAACATTTCGTCCGAAGGGATTACTCGGAAGAATATACTGGTTTGCCCTATTGCCATTTCATGGAATAATTTTTAAAGGATTAATTAATTCTTTGGTTGTTTCGGAGTGAACAATTATTTACAACAGATAAACATAACAGGATTTTGGGGTAACATTTCAATTAACCTAAAAGTAAGATTAAAATAAGAAAGATACACATCCTGTTTTTGAATATATAAAAATGACTTGGGAAGTTTTTTAAGAAAGTATATAAAATGGAATTTACTGAATTATTAGTACAAAAAGACGGAACACCCAATAAACAATATAGCTTACTTGTAAGCCATTGGCAATAGAAAAAGATAGTATACAGGCCTTAAATAAATTAAAGTTTGTTTAATGCTCGTTAATTTAAGTTAAACAAAATTAGTGAATTTATTGTTTAAACGATTAAAAAAGTATTGTTTTAGTATTTTGGCAGTAAAACCAGTTTATTATGAATGCTAATTTTTACATTGAAAACAGCTACGATATTTCCAGGTTAATTACTAAGAAATACAGTACCTCATTTTCTTTGGCTACTTCGCTTTTAGAAAAAGAAAAAAAGCGTGCCATATATGCAGTTTATGGTTTTGTGCGCTTAGCCGATGAAATTGTTGACAGCTTGCACGGCTTTGATAAATCGTTTTTGCTTAAAAAGCTGGATGATGATTTACATTATGCCCTCGAAAATGGAATGAGCACCAATATTGTTTTAGTAGCCTTTGCCGATACTGTAAAAAGATACAACATCAATAAAGAGCATATTAAGGCTTTTATGGTCAGTATGGAATACGACTTATCTAAATCTACCTATTCCAATGCTACTGAATTAGACCAATATATTTATGGATCTGCCGATGTTGTTGGCCTCATGTGCTTAAAAGTATTTTGTAACGGTCAATCCGATTTATATAAGAAACTGGAAGCTCCTGCCCAAAAATTGGGCTCTGCTTTTCAAAAGGTTAATTTTCTGCGCGACTTAAAAGATGACATCCGGGAATTAGGTAGAAATTATTTTCCTGAAATATCAGGTAATCAATTAAACGAGCAAAATAAAAAGCTAATAGAAGCCTCAATAAAAAAAGATTTCGACGAAGCATGGCTTGGAATAAAACAATTACCCGGTAGATCGAAACTGGCTGTGGCACTTGCTTACTTTTATTACATCGGGTTATTAAAAAAAATAATGCGTACCCCATCCCAGAAGGTTATGGAAAAACGAATACGTATATCGAATTATAGTAAATACCTGATAATAGTAAAAACAACCTTTCTGTATAAAACAAAACTGATTTAAAAATGGAAAAGGTTATACTGGTTGATAAAAATGATTTAGTTGTGGGCGAAATGGAAAAAATGGATGCTCACATAAAAGCGAAACTACATCGAGCTGTTTCTGTATTTATTTTTAATACCGATAAACAATTATTGTTGCAAAGACGAGCATTATCGAAATACCATTCTCCGGGCTTGTGGACCAATACTGCATGTACGCATCCACGCCCAAATGAAACGAATGAAAATGCAGCCATCAGAAGATTGAGAGAGGAAATGGGTATTGATGAAAGTAAGCTTACAAAGGCTTTTAACTTTATTTACAAAGAAAAACTAGATAATGAATTAACAGAATATGAGTTCGACCATGTGTTTGTCGGATTTTCTGATGCAACTCCTGTACCTGAACCAAACGAAGTTTGCGAATTTAAATATGTTGAGGCCAAAACTCTGCTGGAAGACGTAAAAAAATCGCCCCAAAACTATACCGTTTGGTTCAAAAAAATTATTGAAAGAGTTTTACACTTTACCGAACAAAACTAACTCAAATGAAGAATATCGTTCTTAAATCAATACTAATATGTATTATCATGGCAGGTTTATTTTCATCATGCTCAAGCATACCCAAAGGCATGCGCGCAGTTAGTCCTTTTAACAAAGACCAATATCTTGGGAAATGGTACGAAATAGCACGCTTCGATTTTAGGTTTGAAAGAGGTTTAAATAATACAACTGCAGAATATTCATTGCTTGATGACGGTAAGATAAAAGTGTTAAACAGAGGCTTTAACTACGAAACCAAACAATGGAAACAAGCCATTGGAAAAGCTAAATTTGCAGGCAACGATGCTGAAGCTATGCTTAAAGTATCTTTTTTCGGGCCATTTTATTCAGGATACAATGTAATTGCTCTGGATAACGATTATAAATACGCCCTGGTAGCCGGTGCCAGTTTAAATTATTTATGGATTTTATCGCGCGAAACCACAATCCCCGAAAATATAAAAACCCAATACCTTGAAATTGCTGAAGGATATGGATTTAAAACAAAGAATCTTTTATGGATTGAGCATAACAAATAAAACACCATGACTTTTACTATATTATGAACTTTTATCCAAAGAATAAAATACCCGAAAGAGAAGTACAAAAATTTATAGTCATATTTTATGTGGTTGGAACTCTGGGCTTTTTAATTCCTTTTACCAAAGCATTGTTTATTGCCATTACACCCTTTGCTCTTATATTAAACATATATCTGCTAGCTCTTTACCACAAAAGCTATTCAAAAAAAACAGTAAGTATTTTCTTACTTATTTTTGTTCTTGGTTTTTTTATTGAAGTTATAGGCGTTAATACCGGACTTGTATTTGGACACTACAAATATGGTAGCGGACTTGGGATAAAAGTACTGAAAACACCTTTATTAATAGGTGTTAACTGGCTCTTTCTAAGCTATGCCAGCACTTCGCTGATAAGCAGCTTCAGGTTGCGTAAAAATGCAGCAATACTAATTGCTCCGGTTCTTATGCTGGCTTATGATTTAATTCTTGAACAAGTAGCTCCAAAATTGGATATGTGGAACTGGAGTGGTAATTCGGTTCCCCTTCAAAACTATGTTGCCTGGTATTTAATTGCCCTGGTTTTTGTATTACTTATAAAGCTTTTTAATATAAACACCCATAACAACATCGCAAAAACCCTGTTTGTGTGTCAATTTGTATTTTTTGTTTTACTCATGTTAATCTAAAATATTATTTTGATAAAGGCCAAACACCATATTGTTATCTATCCCTTATTCCAAAAACTTACGGGTTTTTTGCTCAAGCGTAATTTCAACAAAGTGCTTATTGAAGGCAAATTTAATGATAACGGATACCCCATACTGATAGTAGCAAATCACATTAGCTGGTGGGATGGGTTTTGGTTAATGCACCTCAATCTTAAAACATTGCATCGGAAATTTCATTTTATGATGCTTGAAGAGCAATTAAAAAAACACTGGTACTTTCAATATTCAGGTGCGTATTCAATTAAGAAAAACTCACGCAGTATTATCGAAAGTTTAAATTACACCAAAAGTTTACTTACCAATAGTCAAAATATGGTTTTCATGTTTCCGCAAGGAAAAATACATTCAATGTATAACGATGATATAAAGTTTGAGCGTGGTGTTCAAAAGCTAATTGAACAAGCCAACAACGAATTGCAAGTTCTTTTTGTCGCTAACCTGGTCGATTATTTTTCCGATTCGAAACCCACTTTATTTATAAACATAAAGAAATATGCAGCAAAAGAGTTAAAAGAAAACAAAGCAGAAACAGAATACAACACATTCTATCAAAATGTTTTAAGGCAACAAAAACAAAAAACTTCCTAATGCAATATCTCGCATACATAGCCATGGCTTTTGCGGCATTTCAATTTGTAAATGTCTGTTTAAATGTTCTTTTTCGTCAACGGATTAAACACACAGGATTAACTGCCGGCAAGCTGATTTCTGTTTTAATTCCTGCACGGAATGAGGAAGATAATATTGGCATGTTATTAGACGATTTAAGACAAATGACCCGTATTGATCTTGAAATTATTGTTTACGATGACCAATCAACCGATAACACGCTAAATTTTGTAAAAAAACATTCTGATTTAGATAACAGAATAAAACTTTTGCAGTCAAAAACCTTGCCTGACGGTTGGTTAGGCAAGAATCACGCTTGTTATCAATTAGCTCAGCAAGCAAAAGGTAGTCATTTATTATTCCTCGATGCCGATGTAAGAATCCATGGCGAGATTATTGAACATGCGGTATCATACCTCGAAAAGCATAAATTGGGACTGCTTTCTGTTTTTCCAACCCAAATTCAAAAAACACTGGGCGAGAAACTTACAGTTCCTATTATGAACTACATATTACTAACCCTATTACCCTTGGTGTTTGTAAGAGTTTCCCCTTTTTCTTCACATTCAGCAGCAAATGGTCAGTTTATGCTTTTTAATGGCAGACATTACAAATCGTATCAACCTCATAAAATTTTTAAAACCTCGCCTGTTGAAGATATCGCCATAGCACGATATTACAAAGAACAAAAAATAAAAACCGCCTGCATTTCAGGCGAAGAAAGAATAAAATGCAGGATGTACAAAAACTATCAGGAAGCCTTGAAGGGATTTTCGAAAAATATTTTTATGTTTTTTGGTGATAATCGAATACTTGCTTTCTTTTTCTGGTTATTTGCATCATTAGGGTTCATACCAATTTTGGTTTCATACCCCAATTTGCTGTGGATATATTTTTTACCCATAGTTATAATTCAAATACTTTATTCATTTATTAGTCGGCAACCTATTTTACTAAGTATTTTATTGTTCCCTGCACAACTTTTATTCATGTTACTGGTTATGATAAAAAGCATTAAAAATCACGCAAACAAAGAATATTCATGGAAAGGACGAAATATATATTCATAACATTGTTCTGTTTGTTTACCCTTGTGATGCTTGGGCAAAATAACAGTTCAATTTACCGGGCTTATGTTATCGGCGATATGGGTAAATGGAAAAAAACTATGGATTCGCTTGAAAATGTTATACCCAAAACAAACAAAGAAAAATTAGATTTAATTAATTATCAGTACGGATATATTGCCTGGTGCATTGATAAAAACAAAGACGCTGAAGCTGAAGTTTATCTGGAGAAAACTCAAGTACTACTGAAACATCTTGAAAAGCAAAACTATAGTTTATCAATGTTGTATGCTTACAAAGCTGCTTTTATCGGTTTCGAAATAGGCATATCGCCCTACAAAGCCCCATTTATTGGCTCCGAAAGTTTAAGGTTTGCCAGGCAATCGCTTGCTTTAGATTCACAAAATGCCTTTGCGTATGTGCAGCTTGGTAATATTGCTTTTTATACGCCCCAATTATTTGGAGGCTCAAAATCAGAGGCTATGGAACATTACGAAAAGGCTATTAGAATAATGGAAGAAGAAGGTAAGCAACTTCTGATAAACTGGAATTATCTGAACTTATTAGCTACAACCATTAATGCTTATATGAAATTCGAAAAGTACAATAATGCAAAAAACCTAAGTGTTAAAACTTTATATATTGAACCTAATTTTGAATGGGTTAAAAATGAACTCTATCCGCAAATTTTAAAAAAGTTATAATTATGAGCAAAACGGTTTTAATTGTAGGGACAGGCCTTGGTGGGCTTTCAACAGGTTTACGGCTTGCCTCAAGAGGATATAAAGTAAAATTTGTAGAAAAGGCTTCCCAACCCGGTGGTCGCTTAAATCAAATAAAAAAAGATGGTTTTATTTTTGATGTGGGCCCCAGTTTTTTTAGTATGCCCTATGATTTTGAAGAACTGGTTAACGATTGTAACATTAAAATGCCTTTCGATTTTGTTGAGCTTGACCCTCTGTATACAGTCAACTTTCGTGGAAACGATAAGAAATATTCACTATATAAAGACATTGATAAATTAAGCAAACAGTTTGAAGAGGTTGAACCCAATTTTAAAACCAAATTTACTGCCTATTTAAAAAAATGTGGCGAGTTGTATAACGATACCGTTGATGTGGTTATTAAACAAAATTTTGATAGCATTCCAGGCTATATAAAAGCTTTAATGCAAGTTAATCCAAAGCATCTGCCTGTATTGGTTAAAAGTTTTTGGAAACAAAGCAGTTCTTTTTTTGAATCGAAAGAAGCCCGTCAAATTGTATCGCTCATTGCCTTTTTTTTAGGGCGTACTCCTTTTGATACCAATGCTGTTTACACACTGCTATCGCATATTGAATTTGTACATACCGGTTATTACAATGTAAAAGGTGGTATGTACACTATTGTTACCAGTTTGGTTGAAGAACTTAAAAAGCTCAATGCCAGATTTGAATTTGATACTGAAATAGTTACTTACAGAAATACTGGTAACAAACTTACCTCTTTAATTGGCAAAAATGGTAAAACATACGAAGCCGATATTTACGTAATAAATGCCGATGCTGCCTTGTTTAGGGGTACCGTTTTCAATCGTGAAAAATTTACTGAGAAACGATTAAGAAAAATGAGCTGGACAATGGGCTATTTAACTTTTTATGTAGGCATAAAAACCAAATTACCTCAAGTTGAACACCATAACTATTTTTTAGGTAACAACTTCGAAGCATACGCTAAAGATGTGATGAAAAATCCGGGCACAATGGAAAAACCCTATTATTATGTAAATGTAGTGTCAAAACATAATAGCAGTTGTGCCCCTGACGGTTGCGAAGCATTGTTTTTTGTTTGCCCTGTTCCAAACTTGCTTTATAAAACAGACTGGTCCGATAAAGATGCTATGATAAAAAGTATTATTGAAGATTTTTCGGAAAGAATTAAGCAGGATATTTCAAAAGACATCATTTTTCAGATGGCATACACTCCAGAAGACTGGCAAAACCAGTTTAATCTTTACAAAGGTGCTGGCTTGGGCTTATCTCACAGCATGCTGCAAATTGGAGCTTTACGCCCAAAAAACTACGATGAAAAATTTAAAAACACCTTTTATGTAGGTGCATCTACCGTTCCCGGTGCCGGATTACCAATGGCCGTTATTAGTTCTAAACTTACAGCAGAAAGAATTTTAAAATTATGAACCGACTTGACAGAATAAAAGAACTCAACATCCAACAAGCTCATTTCAAATCCGACAAAACTTTCAGCATAGAACAATACCTGGAAGAACGTTCAAAAAGATTATTTTAAACCCCTGACATAGGGCTGTCCTATGCGCCTTATATTTTTGCTTTAAACTCAAACAAAAATGAATAAAAAAACAATTTTATTAATTGCCATTGCTTCACTTTCAGTAACGGTAAGCAAGGCACAAACACAAGAAAGAATGACAGCTAAACAAATCAAAATCAGGGACAATCAAGTTGAAATCAATTATTTTCAACAAGGTCAAAGCGACACAACACTTCTGTTTTTACACGGTTGGTGTATTAACGCAAGGTATTGGGAAAAACAAGTCGGATATTTTTCTGAAAATTACAGTGTTTATGCAATTGACCTGCCGGGCTTTGGCAAATCCAAGGCCAAAAGAACCAACTGGACAATAGAAGAATATGCCAAAGATGTAACAGCATTTATTGATGCAGTGAATCTTAAAAATGTTGTAATTATCGGACATTCTATGGCAGGTGAAATTATGTTAGAAGCAGCGTTAACCAACAATCCCAAAATAATTGGTCTTATAGGTGTTGACAATTTCAAAATAATTGATGTTGCATTCACACCAGAACAAATGAAACAAATGACCGACTTTTTTCCATTACTTGAAAAGGATTTTAAAAATTCGGCACCGGCATATGCCGATATGATGCTTTTTCACCCAACAACTTCAAAGGAAGTGAAAGACCGGGTAAAAACTGATTTTGCAAAGAGCGATTCGCTTATAGGCTATAAAACCATTCTGACCCAGATGCAATACGCATATAACGATGCGCAAAGATTAGAACAGCTTAATTATAAGTTGTATTTAATAAATAGTGACGGTTTTCCAACAAACGAAACCGGACTTAAAAACCATTGTAAAAGCAGTTTTCAGGTTGAAACAATCTCTGCAACCGGACATTATCCGATGATAGAAAAACCAACAGAATTTAATTTAATATTGGAAAAAGTGCTTACAGGAATGATATAAAAGACAAAACAGTAAATAAACGAACGATAACAATCAAAAAAACAGATTTACATAATTTCAGAAGTAAATTTGTGGTATGTCTCATCCAGGACAATAAATATTCTTGAAATTGTATAGTCCGATTATTCTGTAATCTTTTAATAAGCACCTCATTGGTCATCCATATTATTTAAAATCGGGCAATGCAGCGGGAAACATTTATCAGAAAAATTAAGACCCAATACTATAAAATCTATTTCTGTATAAAACGCTTAATTATATACCTATAACTTCATCCAACACAATTAAGTGTTAGCAATTGTTAGCTATATTAAACAAAAATGAAATTCTTTTGTAGTTTAGCAAAAAAATATAATTATATTGTTCATGAACAACAATTTTAACCTCTACACAATTTAATATGAACATTAAACAAAAAACATTTTTATTGGCTTTGAGCTCTTTATTTTTAGGAGTTTCTTTATTACAAGCCCAACCAGGAGGAGATGGTCGTCAAATGGATGATCCCGCGTTATACGATACTACTGGAAGAAGTATCGCTGAATATTTTGCTCCGGCTACAAAAGAAAAAATGACTCCGGATGCTGATGGGTTCATACAACGCTGGTTACTCTTAGAACCAATTAACAAACCAAACCGCAGCAATACTGTTTTTACCGACAGTTACTTAAGGAAAGCTTTTGATACCCTTTATTTTCCGAATCAGTTTACCATTCTGCCAAAAGATGGAGAAAAAGTGAAAGTAGGAGATAACGATCTTGCCTGGCATGCATTAGATAGTAAACTATTTAATGTTAAATTATTCCGTTTCGCTTATGGATTAAATAAACCCATTTACGGTGTGATATTTTGGGCAGTAACTGTAGTTAACAGTCCCGAGGAAATGGAAAATGTAAGGATGGCAGTGGGTTCAAATTCAGCATCCATGTGGTGGCTAAACGGAGACGAAGCTGTTTTACTTTCAGGAGACAGGCGCATGGTTATGGACGATTGTGTATCGCCCCGCCTTACACTTCACAAAGGAAAAAATGTAATTCGCGGAGTTGTAATCAATGGTCCGGGAATGAGCGATTTTTGTGTTCGCTTTCTCGATGAAAAAGGAGAGCCAATAAAAAATATCACCATAAGTTGCGAATAAAATTATTAAGTCATCCTATTTAAATCAGATTTGAATTATCATGAAACGAAATAAAATATTTGGCTCAATAGCCCTTTTATCATTGATACTAACCGGAACAATAACAGCACAGATTGGGACCCCATTTATACATGATCCTTCAACAATTGTTGAATGTGAAGGAAAGTACTATACGTTTGGCACATTTGGAGGCGGATTAATATCCGAAGATGGCTGGACATGGAACGGAGGTGCCGAAAGACCTGGTAGAGGAGCTGCTCCTGATGCTCTAAAAATTGGCGATCGGTATCTCGTAGCCTATAGTTCTACTGGCGGTGGCCTGGGCGGCGGTCATAATGGTAAAATACTCACCATGTGGAACAAAACACTCGATCCAAATTCACCCGATTTTAAATTTACTGACCCCATTGAAGTTGCATCATCGGAAGGAATGGAAGATTGTGATGCCATTGATGCAGGACTTCTTCTTGACCCAACAACAGGCCAATTATGGTGTACCTATGGTACTTATTTTGGATTTATTCGAATGGTAGAGCTTGATCCCAAAACAGGAAAACGCGTAGAAGGTAATGAAGCAATTGATATTGCCATTGATTGTGAAGCCACAACCTTAATGTATCGCAATGGTTGGTATTATTTACTTGGAACACACGGAACCTGCTGCGATGGTGCCAATTCAACTTATAATATTGTTGTGGGCCGTTCGAAACAAATAACAGGCCCTTATGTTGACAATGTAGGAAGAGAAATGCTAAAAGGTGGTGGCAAAATGGTCATTGCAGCTCATGACAGGGTTACCGGACCTGGTCACTTTGGCCGTTGGGTCATTGATGAAGGTGTTGAAAAAATGTCCTGCCATTTTGAAGCCGATTTAGATCAGGGCGGTCGCAGCGTATTAGGTATCCGTCCATTATTGTGGAAAAATGATTGGCCGGTTGCCGGAGAAAAATTCAAAGAAGGAACCTATGAAATTGAATCGGAGAGAAGAGGTTACGCCTTGGAATTGGTAGTTGATTTTGTGCGCATGCCCCGTGGACCAAGAGGTTTTAATCGCGATAATGATGAACCCATAGTGCCCGTTCCTTCCCAGAAACTGGAAGACGTAATTAGCACCTGGCCAACCGGAAATATCAACGTTCGGATTGGAGATTATATGTTCCGTCCGCATCAGAAATGGACTATTACAGCAGTGCCAGATGCGGGAGGATATCCCGGGGGACCGTACTATAAAATAGTAATTGAAGGAACAGAACGGGCCTTGGCTGCAACTGCTGAGGCAGAAGTTATCACAGTTCCCGAATTCACAGGCGCACCGGAACAGTTATGGCGTATTGATCAATTAATTGATGGAACTTACAGAATAATGCCAAAAGTTGTTCCAAACTCAAACAAGAAGTTAGCGCTTATTTCAATCGGTGACAGCACGCCTACACTTGCCGAGTTTGATATGAACAGTGACAACTCAAAATGGAATTTTAGAAATCACTGATATTATTCTTTATGAAAGACGCTTGATAAATTAACAGCGTCTTTCTTTATGAATAATTAAACTGTAAATATTAAACCTGACAAATCAAGGAAACAATAGAGGTATGCTTAAAATTGAAAAAATAACCGAAAATAAGAAACAGTTCCTTGATTTGTTGTTGTTGGCTGACGAGCAGGAGAATATGATCGACAAGTATTTGCCAGGTGGCGACTTGTTTGCCTTATATGATGGTGATTTGAAAAGTGTTTGCGTTGTATTACCGATAAATAGCGAAACCTGCGAGCTGAAAAACATTGCTACATATGAGAAATATCAATGCAAAGGGTATGGTAGAGCATTGATAAATTTCATTTGTGATTTCTACAAGAATGATTTCGCAACAATGCTTGTCGGGACAGGAGAAACACCCACAATCTTGTCGTTTTATGAAGGTTGTGGATTTGTAAAATCGTATCGGGTAAAGAATTTTTTTATCGATAATTACAACCACCCAATGTTTGAAGACGGAGTACAACTTATTGACATGATTTACCTTGAAAAGGATTTGTAATAATTGCAGACAAGTTAAACTTTACAGATTCATTGTCCTCATATTTCATAACATAAACCTTGTCGTTTTCTATTCGGTAATAATCAGTATCATTCTCGCATTGAATCAAAAAATACTTCCTATCGCCAATCTTTGTAGTCCCAACAATTTCTCGTTTTTTTTTAATAATCAAGTTGCCGGTAATTACCTATCTCAAGTGGTAAATAGTTATTTGTTAATAAAAACTCATCATCTTTCTTATCATATAATAAAATAGAAATCAATGCAATTATTAATAGTGGTAAAATATTTGTCAATTTCATATCTAATAATTTTAATACCCGTGTTGTGATTTCGTGCATTGTTCTGTATTCAAAAGCAACTAAAAAAACAGAAAATATCTTGGGGCCTTTTTCATGTAATCCTGATAATCAGGCCCATATTTATCAATGCAAAATTTCTCCTGAGCTATAAAAGTCGGGTAAACCGTGAACAGTTGTAAAACACAGATTGCGATTATTAAAACACTGTTTGTCATTAATCCAATGCCTATCCACATAAAAATGGTGCTTATTTGCTGTGGGTTTCGGCTTAGTTTGTAAACTCCCTTAGTAACAGGTTTTTCAGGATTACTTGTTGCATATGCCATAAGCGACATTATATATGCTATGAAACAAATAATAAAAAGTACAAGTCCGATTACAAAATAAAAAGAACCTACCTGTAAAGGCAAAAACACTACCACGATTATTAACCCCTGAAAAAGGAAGAAGTTAAAGGTGCCAATTATCTTTTCAAAACCTTTTTCAAATCGCGGCATCTTTAAAACACGGTTTTTATAGTGTGTTGGATAGATTTTCAGAATTATAAGATTGCTAGTCCAAAAAACCAATGAAAACCAAAATGCATTGCTTAACGATATTGTAAATTGTGGGAAAAACTCCATCTCTTAATCCTCCATTTTTATAGTTATGAATTTATTACTGTTTGCGGTAAAAGAAATATCCGTAAAATCAAAAGGAAATTTCCTGCCAGATTTCCATGAGAAACCATAAGGCTCGGCTGGGCCAAACATCCCTTTATCAAGAATGCCGTTGTTGTTTAAATCCTGGAAGCAACGTATTCCATAAGAGCCTTTCTTACATGGTTTAAAGGTATAATACACTATTTTGTCTTTTGGGTTTACAAATACTGTATCTAAACCTGTTAAAGGCTTTTTAAAAGTTGCAAAGTCCACCAGAAATACAACTATTTTACCTTTGTTTTGTAAAGTGGTAATTATTTCTCCCGAAATGGTAATATCTGTACTCTGTGCTTTAGATATTATTACACTTGAAGTAAATACTAGAAACAAACAGCTTAGTTTTGTAACATCTTGTTTGATTGTTTTCTTACGCCGTTTAAAAAGCCAGGCGTATAATCCGATAATAAAAAGTGCTATCCACATAATTTGTTGTTTTAAATTTTCAACAAACCTACAAAGCAGAATTATTCAGTTCGCCCCATCCATCTATATGGGAGGTCTCAAATATGTGGGAAGCTTATTATCAGTTGTTTATGTCGATATTTTTTCTGAACTCAGAAGGAGATTTTCCGGTAACATTTTTAAAAACACGATTAAAAGACGATTTAGAATTAAAACCACAATCATATGCAATACCCAACAATGAGAAATTATCGGCATCTCCTTTTTGCAGCTTATTGATAAATGCTTCTACGCGATAAGCATTTACATAATCGTAGAAGTTTTGTTTTTTATATTTGTTTAATGTTTGTGTTATATGATGCTGCGGAATTTTTACATTTTCTGAAAGTTCTTGTAAATTCAGGTTTGCTTGCAAAAACAATTTCCCGGATTTCATTGCATTTTCTAAGGATTTGAAAATCTGCTCCATATCCTTTTCTTTTAAACTTGATTTTTTATAGCTCGAATCATCAAGACGGGTTTGTTCTTGATTGATAAGTGGATTTTCAACTTCAATTTCTGTTTGTTTATTCCGAGCACCCTCATTTTGGACAGACTGAAAAACAACCTGTTGTTTAAATCCATGATACCCAATGTAGGAGATAAAAAGAGGTATGGCAACAAAAAACCAATTCAAGGGTATTTCAATTTGAACTAATTGCTTAAGAATAACAAGTACAAACACAACAATCCAAATAATAACCACTCCATTTACAAGTTTGCCAATCCAATTCAGGCTTATACCTTTCATGTTAGAAAACAAATCAACAATTTGTTTTTTGTGGCCTTTAAGAACAAATAGTGTTATTATGCAGTAAAGTAAACCCGAAACAGCACCTGATAAGGCAAGAATCCTATGAAAAGACGAATTATCAAAAAATAAAAAAGTAAGTGCTGAAAAAATAAAAAATGGGGCAAAATGCCACAGTATAAATCTTTTTCTATCAATTATTTTTGAGCGAAGTTCATTAACATAGATAAGTAACACCGGGCCATAAAGCAAGGTCAGGTTTACTGGTAATCTTTGAAAAAGCAGTGAAATTTCATTATTCAGGTTTACCAGAATCAAGAAACTGTGAAGCGAAAACAAGAGCAACCAAGACACCATAATCATGTCAGCAGAGGTTCGGCATTTCTTTGACGAAAATAATCCGGCAAATAAAAATGCTTGTATTATGCTGAAAATCAGGAATCCATTTAATATACTCAGGGTCATTTTCTGGTCTCTTTCAATGTTGGTAAGGTTTCATTTTTCATTCTGACTAACGGTAAAAATACATAATCATAAATTACAGTAAATCAAAACTTTGTATTTTTCGTTAGCCATAGAAATTAATCAGCTCTTTAGGAATAAATATCTTATTTTACAGTTTATTCCGGTAGTGCTGATTTGAGGAATGGAGCACAACGATTTTGCGGTATGAAAGGTTTGGGAGAACGGGTTGCGTTCGTATCCACCCTTGCAGAAAGTTGATGCGAAGCAGAGTGCTCGAATAACCAATTCACCCCAAATATTTTATGACCGCATGTGTACTGCCATTTCTATTTCTTTGAGTATTATTAGTAAACTACAAAAATAGACTTTAGTTTTATAATGGATCTTATTAAGCTTATTATTTGCACCTTATTTCACTTTATTAAAAACACTCAGTATTGCCTCAACAACTAAATCCGGTTCTTCCATCTGAATATAATGACCTGATTTTGTAGCAATAATATGAGTTCCATCAGAAGCTTCTTCAGACAAATTTTGATGATAGCCTTTTAGTTCTTCCCATTGGCTTTTATCAACATTTCCTTCTCCGGTAAAACTTGAAGTTATCACCACAACTGGCACATCGGGCAATGAGGGCAATGATTTAAATGTTGGAATTGATTCATTTAAACCCGCTCCTGCTTCATCTAATACGGCTTGAGGTGTACCTGCCAAAATTAAATTTTCGCGAGCCTCGGATGTAAGGGTATCAACAAGTTCCTTGGGAGTGGGATCGACAAAAACCATCCCGGCTATATCTTCAGGATATAACATGGCATAGGTTTGAATATGCAAACCACCCATCGAGTGCCCTACCAAAATATAGGGTGGGGTTAATTTTGCAGATTCTAGTAATGCGTGAAGTTCATTTGCAATCTGTATAGTAGTTCGAG
>JAFGVA010000067.1 GCA_016938235.1 Bacteroidales bacterium
AATACAATTCCCATAACAGAAACCTACACTAAACCAATATGGATTGTAGCAATAGGTGTAAATGTAAATATTGGCGGAAAATAAAATTAACCACTATAGAAAACCGGTTAAGCTTTTTTACTTAACCGGTTTTTGTAACTTTTTTTCTAAATAAAAGATAAACCATGAATAACACAGCTAAAATTGATGGCATTGTTGAATTAACATACCGCGAAAACAATATATTATATTTCAGAATGGCTGAAAAGTCTACAATAGATATCGACGCAGCAAAAAAAATACTGGAACTGGCCAGTAATTTATCGAATAACCTGGATCATTGTAATCTGGTTGACATTCGAAAAATGACCTTCATGAGTGGAGATGCACGAAAATATTTTGGCCAACAAAATAAATCTTCAGTTAAAGCTGTTGCAATCCTGGCAAATCCGAAGTTACATAAGCCTCTAATAAATCTTTACCTGAAATTTAGCAGACCAACACTGCCAACAAGACAATTCGACACCGAAGAGGAGGCCCTTATCTGGCTTAACACATTCAATTAAGTTTTCTCCAAACAAAAATCATATTCTCTTAGAACACCAGAAACTACTTTCGCGGCATGGAAGAGGTGTTTACAATTATCAGCATAACCGGAACTTTTGCCTTTGCAGTATCAGGAGCCCTTACTGCAATGAATAAAAGATTTGATCCTTTTGGAGTTTTTATAATTGCTTTTGCTACTGCTGTTGGCGGTGGAACGGTAAGAGATGTTTTAGTAAGTTCAACTGCCGTGTTTTGGTTAATTCAACCTTCTTATGTGTACACTATATTATTAGGAACTGTTTTCGCAATTCTTTTTCGCCGGAAACTCTCCTACCTGAGAAAAACGCTCTTACTTTTTGATACGCTGGGGCTTGCCTTATATACCGTTATTGGTGTTCAGATTGGCATGCAAAATAACCTTAGCGGCATAAGTTGTATTGCTTTAGGTACATTAACAGGGGCGTTTGGCGGTGTTTTACGAGATATTTTAGTGAATGATGTTCCAATTATCTTTAAGAAAGAAATATACGCCACTATAAGTATTTTGGGCGGCATTTTATATCTGTCGCTGCATCATTTTAAAATTCCGAATCCATTTTTACAAATAATCCCAATTATTGTTATCATTATTTTAAGGTTGATTGTGGTTTATTATAGTATTTCCTTCCCCACATTTTATACTGACGATACTGAAAATCAGGACAAAAAGTAAAACCAACTAATTCATATAAGGATTAATACACCGACTAACAATTATCATTTTAGGTTAATCCAGCTTAGTATACCTTTAAGTTCCTAAGTCGAAAAACCATAGTAACATCCTTGAATTCAACAATATGAGCAACAACACCTTTCATTATGGTGAAGATTACCTGACTATTGGAACAGCGCTGGATATTTCCAGTGGTAAAACAAAAGGTATTCTCTGCAGGAAAACCCTTGAGAAGGTAAAGACATCCAGAAATTACGTCAACAATATTGTTCACAAGAAAAAAGTTGTCTATGGAATAAATACTGGCTTTGGTCCTTTATGCACTACCCTGATTGGCGAAGAAGACACGAAAAAATTACAGCACAATTTATTAAAAAGCCACAGTGTTGGGGTTGGTAATATTATTAATGATGATATTGCCCGACTAATGCTAATACTAAAGGTACATTCGCTTGCCAAAGCATACTCTGGTATATCGCACGAAACACTTGAAAGAATTATATGGCATATCGAAGAAGATATTATTCCATGTGTTCCCGAACAAGGGTCTGTAGGAGCTTCGGGAGATTTGGCTCCCCTGGCCCATCTTTTCTTGCCTCTTATCGGATTGGGTGAAGTCAGGTACCAGGGAGAAAAATTTCCTACACAAAAGTTATTCGATATTTTAAATATTGAACCTATTGATTTGGGGCCTAAAGAAGGGTTGGCTTTAATTAACGGTACTCAGTTTATTTCTGCTCATACCGTGAAATTTATTGAACGATACCAGAATTGCCTCGACCATGCTGACATTATTGCTGCCATGAACCTTGAAGCCATGATGGGTTCTGTGAAAAGTTTCGATGAAGAATTACATACTTTGAGACCCTATGCAGGCAACAGCTATGTTGCCAGAAGAATGCGTGCTCTCTTAAAAGACTCAGAGATTGTTGAATCACATAAAAACTGCACCAGGGTTCAGGACCCCTATTCCCTAAGATGTATTCCACAGGTTCACGGTGCTTCCAGAAATGCCTGGCTGCACCTAAAAGAAATGTTGCAGATTGAAATAAACTCTGTAACCGATAATCCAATAATTTTTAACGAAGAAAAAACCATTAGTGGCGGTAATTTTCACGGTCAACCTATTGCTTTACCTATCGATTATGCAGCATTATCTGCTTCTGAACTGGGTAATATTTCAGATAGGCGGGTGTACCTTTCGCTGATGGAAAAAGTTGAAGGACTTCCAAAACTTCTCATGAGTAACACGGGTTTGAATTCCGGATTTATGATTCCTCAATATACAACCGCTGCACTTGTTAGTGAAAACAAATCGCTTTGCTTCCCCGCCAGTGCCGACAGTATACCTACTTCTCTTGGTCAGGAAGATCACGTAAGCATGGGTTCTATCAGCTCAAGAAAAGCCTTACAGATTGTTGCTAACCTTGAAAAGATTCTTGCTATTGAATTGTTTACATCAGCCCAGGGTTTTGATTTCAGAAAACCGTTAAAATCTGGCATCCTGATAGATAAATGCCATCAGTTTATTCGAACAAAAATTGATTTTGCTGAAAACGACAGGATTTTTGCTGAAGACATTAACGAAGCTATAAAAATTATAACAAACAAAGAATTAACTTCTATAATTGATAAGGAGGCTCTTAAAAACCAAATTGATATTAAAAATTCAAAAGATGAGATTTTCGGAATTTATTGACAAATACGCCAACCATCCAGAATATAAAGCACCCACAGGGAACACTCTCCATGCAAAATCATGGCAGACGGAAGCACCCTTGCGTATGCTTCTTAATAATTTAAACAAAGAGGTTGCTGAAGATCCCGCGAATTTAATTGTGTACGGAGGAACGGGGCAGGCCGCCCGTTCACCCGAAGCAGTAAAAAACATAATTAAAATATTACTGGAATTAAACGAAGATGAAAGCCTGTTAATTCAATCGGGCAAACCGGTTGGAGTTATTCGTTCTCACGCTATGGCTCCCAGAGTTCTGATCGCAAACAGCAACTTAGTGCCTGCCTGGGCAAACTGGGAACATTTCGAAGAGTTACGCTCCCGTGGTTTAATCATGTACGGCCAAATGACCGCGGGCAGCTGGATTTATATCGGCACACAGGGAATTCTGCAGGGAACATACGAAACCTTTGCAGCATGCGGAAAAAAATATTTTCAGAGTAATTTAAGAAACAAACTGCTGGTAACAGGCGGACTTGGAGGAATGGGCGGCGCTCAGCCTTTAGCTGCAACAATGGCCGGAGCTACATTTCTTGGTGTTGACATTGATCCTGAACGAATTAAAAAACGCTTACACACCCGGTACATCGATAAGATGACTTATGAATATGAAGAAGCCAAACAGCTTGTTTTAAAAGCCAAAGTAAATGGTGAAGCAATCTCCGTTGGACTTGTTGGCAATATTGGTGATGTATTGGAAAAACTATTGCAGGATAACATTGTACCCGATATTCTTACGGATCAAACATCGGCTCATGATCCCCTAAACGGCTATGTTCCAAACGGAATCACCTTAGAAGAAGCTTTGAAACTCAGAAAGAAAAAGCCTGAAGAGTATAAGAAAAGAGCCTTAAAAAGCATGGCTCGTCATGTAGGATTTATGCTTGAAATGCAAAAACAAGGCAGCATAACTTTCGATTATGGAAATAATTTAAGAGAATACGCAAAACGCGGAGGCGAAGCGAATGCATACAACTACCAGGGTTTTGTTCCTGAATTTATTCGTCCCTTATTCTGCGACGGACAGGGGCCATTTCGTTGGGTGGCATTATCAGGCGATCCTGAAGATATTTATACAACAGATCAAGCACTAATGGAAGCTTTTCCAAAAAACCAACACCTGATAACCTGGTTAAACGAGGCACAAAAAAAAGTTGAATTTCAGGGCTTACCAAGCAGAATATGCTGGCTGGGTATGGGAGAACGCGAGAAGGCCGGACTTATTTTTAATGAACTGGTAAAATCAGGAAAAGTGAAAGCCCCAATTGTTATTGGCAGAGACCACCTCGATTGTGGCTCTGTAGCTTCCCCAAACAGAGAAACAGAAGGAATGATTGATGGTAGCGATGCTGTATCTGATTGGCCACTGTTAAACCTAATGTCAAATACCAGTGGCGGTGCAACCTGGGTTTCCTTCCATCATGGCGGAGGTGTTGGCATGGGCTATTCTCAACATGCAGGAATGGTAATTCTGGCAGACGGAACTGAACGAGCAGGAGAAAACCTTAGACGAGTCTTGCACAACGATCCTGCCATGGGTATCTTTCGTCATGCCGATGCAGGATATACCAAGGCCATTGACAACGCAGCAAAATTTAATCTAAACCTCGATAAATATGGAAAAGATTAAATTACTTGGACCTTTCAGGCAACTACTAACTCTCGATAAGCTCCCTGTTAAAGGAGCGCTGCAAGATTCCCAGCTCGAAATTATTGAAGATGCAGGTATGCTGGTAAAGGGTGACTTTATTTTAGAAATTAATACATACACCAACTTATTACTGACAGCAGAAAAAGAATCGTATTTAATAGAAGAATTAGTTGGTGATTATGTTGCTATGCCCGGATTTATTGATCCACATACACATATTTGCTGGGCAGGCAACCGGGCCGAAGAATATGCACTCAAGCTCAGCGGCAAAAGTTATATCGAAATTGCTAAAGCCGGCGGTGGTATCTGGAATACTGTTACCAGTACAAGAAATAATTTTAAAAACGAACTCACAAAAAAAACAGTTGAACGGGCCGAAAAAATGCTTAACCAGGGAATAACCACAATTGAGGTTAAAAGTGGTTACGGACTATCGGTTGAAGAAGAATTGAAAATTCTTGAAGCTATAAAGCAGGCTGACAAAAGAACAGTATCCGACCTGATACCCACCTGTCTGGCGGCCCACACCATGCCAAAAGACTTCAAAGGAAACTCAAAAGAATACCTTGATTTGCTAATAAAAGAGCTTCTGCCACAGGTTTACGAAAAAGGATTAGCTAACCGGGTCGATATTTTTATTGAAAAGTCGGCTTTTAACCCTTCAGAGGCTTTAGATTTTCTTTTAAAAGCACAATCGATGGGATTTGAAATAACTGTTCATGCCGACCAGTTTACAACAGGTGGAAGTAAAACTGCTATTGAAGCAGATGCTGTAAGCGCAGATCATCTTGAGGCATCCGGCGAAAAAGAAATTAAAGCACTAGCCGAATCGGCTGTTATCTCTGTAGCACTGCCAGGATCATCATTAGGTTTAGGTGCCCCGTTTACTCCGGCACGTAAACTTCTGGATGCAGGTGCCTGTCTTGCAATCGGTTCTGACTGGAATCCGGGCTCTGCGCCAATGGGTGACTTGCTTACCCAGGCAGCTATTTTAGGAATTTACGAGAGACTTAGCACAGCCGAAGTATTCGCCGGAATTACATTCAGGGCTGCACTCGCACTAAATTTAAAAGATCGCGGCGTGTTAAAAGAAGGGTACCTGGCTGATGTAGTAGCTTTCAAAACAGACAATTACACAAATATTTTATACAACCAGGGACAACTAAAACCAAACGCAGTCTGGAAAAATGGCGTAAGCGTAAAATCATTAAATTAGAACTTGATTTAGAATCATATAAAGTCAATTGACTAATAGAACATTTCATTATGAAGAAACTAATTGAATGTGTTCCCAACTTTAGCGAAGGGAACGATATGAATATTATTAAAAAAATTACAGACCAGATAGAATCAACAGACGGGGTTAAACTTATCGACGTTGATCCGGGAAAAGCTACAAACAGAACAGTTGTAACTTTTGTTGGTGAACCTGAAAGCGTTTGTGAAGCTGCTTTTCTTGCAGTAAAAAAAGCTCAGGAGCTTATTGACATGAGAAAACACAAAGGCGAACACCCCCGGTTTGGTGCAACAGATGTATTACCTCTTGTTCCGGTAGCCAACATCAGTATGGAAGAAACTGTTGAATTTGCCCGGAAACTTGCCCAAAGAATTGGTGAAGAATTGAATATACCTACCTATTGTTACGAGTTCGCTGCCAAAGAAGAAAAAAGAAAGAACCTCGCAAACTGTCGTTCAGGAGAATATGAAGGATTGCCCGATAAACTGGCATCAGATGACTGGGGACCTGATTTTGGCCCGAAATCATTTACTGAATCGGTTTCAAAATCGGGAGCAACAGCTGTCAGCGCCCGCAATTTCCTTATTGCTTATAATGTTAATCTGAACACTACCTCAACCCGCCGGGCAAATGCAATTGCCTTCGATATAAGGGAAAAAGGACGCGTAAAGCGAGAGGGAGATAAACTTACTGGTAAAATAATTAAAGACGAAAATGGATATCCGGTATTCGAGCCCGGTATGCTGAAGTGTGTTAAAGGTATCGGCTGGTATATCGAAGAATATGGTATTGCCCAGCTTTCTTTTAACCTGACAGATATTACGGTTACTTCGGTACATGAAGTTTTTGAAGCTGCCTGTAAAAGAGCCGAAGCCAGAGGTTTAAGAGTAACAGGTTCGGAGTTGGTAGGTGTAATTCCCCTAAATGCTCTGCTTAATGCAGGCAGATACTTTCTGAAAAAACAAAACCGTTCTGCAGGAATAGCTGACAGCGAAATTATCAAAATCGCTGTTAAATCGCTCGGACTTGATGATTTATCGGTTTTTGATCCTCAAAAGAAAATCATAGAATATCTTTTAGAAGATAAAGACAGCAGACAATTAAAAAACCTGACAATTAAAGAGTTTGTTGAAGAAACAGCATCGGAATCTCCTGCCCCGGGAGGTGGGTCAATTTCTGCTTATATGGGTGCTCTGGGCGCAGCTTTGGGAACTATGGTGGCAAATCTCTCATCGCATAAACGAGGCTGGGATGACAGATGGGAAGAATTCTCTGACTGGGCAGAAAGGGGCAAATTTTACCATGAAAGGCTCTTGCTACTGGTTGATGAAGACACAAAAGCATTCAATGGTATTATGGATGCATTTGGCTTGCCAAAAAAAACTGAAACTGATATAGCTACCAGGAAGCAAGCCATACAAGATGCAACCAGATATGCTATTGAAGTTCCCTATAAAGTTATGCAGCTGTGCTTCGAATCGATGCAGGTAATGAAAGCCATGGCTCAAACAGGAAATTCAAACTCGGCAAGCGATGCAGGTGTTGGTGCAATTGCAGCAAGAGCCGGAGTTATGGGCGCATTCCTAAACGTTAAAATAAATTCAGGTACTTTTGAGGATAAAAGCTTTGTAGAAGAGATATTAACCGAAGGTGATAAAATAGAAAAAGAAGCTTTAAAACTTGAAAAAGAGATACTTGACATCGTAAATCAAAAAATAAAGTCTTAAAAATTCATATCCCGATTAAAGCTTGATTAACTTTTTTAAATAATAGCCGTATATCTTAAAAACCATTTAAAACTATCATATTATGAAGTTTGCTAAATACCTTCTTATACTTTGGATTGGGCTACTTTTGTTAGGATCATGTGCTTCTAAAAAGGAAAAAGCTGCTGCAGAAAGACGCAACTTAATGATGCCCAAAACATCGGAGATTAAAAGAAATTCAACAAAATACAACCCGGGTAAGGCTAAAAAGACATACAGCACTGCAAAAAAAAGGAAGAAACCAAAGAAATAACAATTCATTCATTTATTGAAACTTTTTGCCCAGTACAACCTCAACCTGTTGGTCGGTTGCAACAGGGGTTCCACTCAAATAAGCCGGAATCCATTTGGGAGAATCTTCAATCATTTTCATAACCTGCTTATTCAGAACTTCCGAATCTGTTCCGGAAATAAGTTTAACATTATCTACCTTTCCTGCAGTATCTATTCTGAATGCAACAACTATCGATTGTCTTAAAATACTGTCCGGCAACAGCACATTAATGCTGTCTGAAATATAATTACTGAATTTTTCAATTCCACCACCATTAAACATGGGCATAAGCTCTGCAACATAATAAACGGGCTGAGCAGCAGCTTTCATTTCTTTCTTAGCTGTTTTTTGTGCGGATCGGCTAAACATCTTAACTGGTTCCATTTCTGCAGGTTCATTAGCAGATTTATCGTTAAACGCCATAACCGGCTTCATTTGGTTGTCTTCCTCAGCTGTGCTCAATGCTCTTAAATATTCTTCTTCTTGCTCATCACCACCGATTTCAAGGGTTTTTAACGCTGCAATTTCATCGTAAGAACTTTCCGCAGAAAATTCAAGTTCAACATCTTCAATCTCAATATCAGGCTCCACTACAATCAGCTTTTCTTTTTGCGGTTTAGGCTCGGGTGGCATTGGCCTTGCTAAACTCTGGTGAACATCGGTTATTGATGTAACACCTTTTGAATTAGCAGATTCATCTAAGACTTTTTCATTTGGAGCTGGATAAACAACATTAACCTGTTGTGAGTTTTCCGGTATAAGATCTGCTACTTCAGATTTACTCATTAATAAGTTATTAAACCTGAAAATACCGTTAATACCAATAATCAGAGCAATTGAAGCTGCTGCTGCTGCAATGCCAAAGAGAAGTCTGCTGTTCCTTATGGGCGCCTCAATTCCCCTTCTCCATTTCGTGTTTGAAAGCTTCGAGATACGACCTTGAAACTGTATTCCCGAAGAAAAATAGTCAGCCCCCTCTAATGCATCGGCGCACAGACGACAATGTCTGGCATGACTCTCAAGCTTTTTTATCTCAGAATCAGTCAACTCTTTGTCGATATACCGCTCTATAGCTTTCCGGGTAATACATCCTCCCGGACCAAATAAATCAATATGTTCTGTTTTGTGCTTCATAATAGTGATCAAGCATAATCTTTAAATTTCTTTTCCCATTCTGAATAAAACTCTTTACATGCTTGAGCTCAAACCCTGTTTCTACTGCTATATCTTTATATGTTTTACCATTCAAATACATCATTTCAATGCAAAGCTTTTGTTCATCTTTCAAATCATTGACAAAATTAAGAAGAACCGAATATTTTTTTTCAGACTCTTCACTATCAGGATGCGTAAAATTGTCATTTTCCATAAGTAAATCCTGAAATTTTTCGAAATTCTGCTCGCTTATTACTGGTTTTTTCTTTCTGAGCAGCATCAGGCAATGATTTTTTGTTAAAGTATATAACCAGCTTTTAAAATAATCAACTTCATGCTTACCTAGTTTTTCTTCCAGCGATTCAAAAATCATCATTGTAGCATCCTGTGCTTCATCTTCATTTTTCAGATATTTCATACAGCTGGCAAACACAAGATGTACATACCTGTCGAACATTTCACCTAAAATTTGACGATTTGATTCTGTTTTGAAAAGCCGGATAAGTTCTTCATCGGAAAGCTTGTTTAGCTTCTGTCCACTTTTTCGGTTATATGAATTAAACTTGATAAACAAGGTTACAGGTATTTCGTAAAGCAGTACATATTTTGTGCCAAAGTGATTTATGAATGAAGTGATCGGTGAACTGTGATTGGTGATTGGTGATTGGTGAACTGTGATTGGTGATTGGTGAACTGTGATTGGTGATCGGTGATTGGTGATTGGTGATTGGTGATTGGTGATCGGTGATTGGTGATTGGTGATTGGTGATCGGTGATTGGTGATTGGTGATGGGTGATTGGTGATTGGTGAGTTTTTTTACGTCATCGCGATCCGCCGGTTGGCGGAGAAGCGATCTCTTGGTTTTTTGTGATTAGGTGATTGAGAAATAATGCGATTGAGTGAATGAATGAATGAATGTATGTATGTATGTATGAATGATTGAGTGTGAATGGGTAAAATAGTAACGAAACTTTGAACTAGGAACTGAAATTTTTTAAAATTTTTTATGGAAATTCTATTCTACATGCATCTAAAGGGTAGAAGTTAAGTTATAAACCCGTTAAAATTTAAAGTTATGGTACAGAAAAAATCAAACAAATCGAACCTCGAGAATAAGAAAACATTATTCTTTGAATACGGAATACTGGTTGCCCTTGCATGCGCACTTGCTGCTTTTGAGTGGGGACAAACAGATATTAATACTGTGGACACTTCAGGTTGGAATAAAATTGAAGATGTTGATAATGAATTACCACCCATTACAATGCCTGAACCTCCACGACTTGCTCCTCCTCCAATACCTGTTAATTTCATTCAAATTAAGGATGCAGAAATAAATATCGATGAACCTGATTTTAATTTCAGTACAGAGATCGATATTGATGGTGAAATGGAACTTTACCCCTATGAGCCGGAAGATGATGCTGTAGAAGAATCCATTTTCGTTATTGTAGAAAAAATGCCAACCTACAGAAACGGTACTGAAGCAAATTTTCAGAAACATGTTCAGCAGTTGGTAAAATACCCAGCCATTGCACAACAGGAAAACATTCAAGGGCAGGTAATTGTACAATTTGTTGTTGATGAAAACGGGAAACTAGTGGAGCCCAAAATCGTACGCAGTGCGCATGAAACACTGAGCAATGCAGTACTTGAGGCTTTAAAAAAGACCTCTGACTGGAAGGCCGGAGAGCAAAGAGGACGTAAAGTTAAAGTAGCCTTTACAATACCTATATTTTTCAAATTACAATAACCAGTAATAAGATAAAAGTAAAAAGATAAAAGACTAAAGATTAAAGTATAAAGCAAAACCAGAAATCATGAGACCTATAAATAAAATAAAAACAATAAATAAAGTTGCACTTTTCAGTTTTCTACTAAGCTTTTCATGGTTATTAGCCTGCTCTCAGCAGCAGGTTAATAGCCAAACTGAAACTTCAACTGATAAAAGCCTTTCGCCGTATTTTATGGTATTAACAGAAGAAAGCGAAACAGAACAGTTGCCCTTAAAAAATACCAGGGTCGATGTAAATATAGCCGGGGTTATTGCAGACGTTCAGGTGAAACAAGTTTATTCAAATACCGGAAAAAAAACCTTAGAGGCAATTTATGTTTTCCCGGCATCGACCAGGGCAGCTGTTTACAACATGGTAATGAAAATTAACGACCGAGAGATTATTGCCCTTGTAGAAGAGAAATTAGCTGCACGACAAATGTACGAACAGGCAAAAGAAGAAGGAAAAACGGCCTCACTTCTTGAAGAACAACGACCCAATGTTTTTCAGATGAATGTTGCCAACATCATGCCCGGAGCAACAGTTGAAGTAACACTTTCCTATACTGAGCTTTTAGTACCCACAGATAAAATATACGAGTTTGTTTATCCTACAGTTGTTGGCCCCAGGTATGTAAGCGCTGCTGAGCAGGAAAATCAGGTTCCGGAAAACTGGACATCAAATCCCTATCTTGAAGAAGGCACTTCTTCGACATATGGCTTAGATCTTAAAGTAAACTTATCAACCGGAATACCAATAAAAGAAATACGCTGTGAAACCCATAAGAACAACGTGAATTATACCGGTAAAAACAAAGCTGAAATTACACTCGATGACTCCAAAGGCGGAAACAGGGATTTTGTTTTACAATACCGGTTATCTGGGAACCAGGTCGAATCGGGTGTTTTAACTTATAAAGATGCTAATGGCGAAAACTATTTTCTTGCCATGATGCAACCTCCTGAGAGAATCACCGCAGACCAGATACCTCCAAGAGAATATGTGTTCATTGTTGACGTTTCCGGTTCTATGTCAGGTTTTCCCCTGGAAGTTTCAAAAACGATTATGAGCAAACTCCTAAACAGCTTAAAAACAACAGATAAATTTAACATTGTCTGTTTTGCCGGAGGCTCCAGTGTTTATGCAAAAGAATCGGTAACCGCAACCAAAGATAATATTTCAAACGCCATACAATACATGAACAGTCTGAATGGTGGTGGCGGCACTGAATTATTGAACGCCTTGAAAAATGCTATGAATCTGGGCACTGCCGATAATTATGCCCGATCATTTGTAATTCTTACTGACGGATATGTATCTGTAGAAAAACAAACATTCGACTACATCAGAGAAAACCTGGGTAATGCTAATTTCTTTTCATTCGGAATTGGTTCTTCGGTAAACAGGTTTCTGATTGAAGGAATGGCTCATGTTGGTAAAGCCGAAGCCTTTGTTGCCCTTAATAAGGAAGATGCAGAAAAACAGGCTTTTAAGTTTATTAAATATATTTCAAATCCGGTTTTAACACAAATCAATTATTCAATGAGTGGGACTGAACTTTATGATGTAATTCCTGAAAAAGTGCCGGATTTATTTGCTGAAAGACCAATTATACTTACCGGTAAAATAAAGAATAGTATAAGCGGAAATATAAATATTACAGGAACAAGCGGCAACAATAAATATTCTGAAACTTTGCAGTTGGATAATATTAATACAAATGCTAAAAACAAAGCATTGAAATATTTATGGGCCAGAGAAAAAATACGATTATTAAGTGATTACAATAACATACAGCAGGATAATGAAACAAAGTCTGAGATTATTGCATTGGGCAAACAATACAATTTATTAACAGAATACACTTCCTTTATTGCCGTCGATTCTGAAATTTCTAACACAACTGGTCAAAGCTCAACCGTAAAACAACCACTTCCATTACCACAGGGAGTTAGCAATAATGCTGTTGGATATAGTGGCAATACCGGAAAAAGATATTCTATGAAAAGTGCTGTAAACACGGCCGATATCGGCAGATATGCCCCTGTTCAAAGTATGGATATGGTAATATTTGAAGAAGATGCCCAGATTGAAGATGAAGAAGTCTTTATAATTGTGGAACAAATGCCCAATTTCAACGGAGGTGATCTTACCGAATTTCAGAAATACATTCAGGCTAATATACAATATCCGGTTGAAGCGCAGGATGCTGCAATATCGGGTAAAGTCTTTGTTCAATTTGTAGTTGATGAAAACGGTAAAGTTGTTGATGTTAAGGTAATACGAAGCGTTGACAAATTACTCGACGAAGAAGCCCTAAGAGTTATAAAAGCATCGCCGAATTGGACACCCGGTATCCAGAGAGGTAAGCCCGTCAGGGTTCAGTTTGTAATTCCGGTAGTTTTCAAACTTAACTAATTCATAACCCTGCGAGAGTTTAGAACTCTCGCAGGGTTAAGTTTAGAACTCTCGCAGGGTTAAGTTTAGAACTCTCGCAGGGTTAATCTTCGATATAAATTTGTCATAGTCTCAGAGAGAAAAAGACTATTATAAGCACATGAACTGCTCTTTGCAAATCGATAAGAGCAGTTATTAGCATGCTGACAATCTGAAGTTTAACATACTGGTTTTCCTCAAACAACATGTATATCATATCAACGGCATTTGAAAAGGTTAATAAAAAACTCAATGTGTTAATATCTCGGCTAACAATAAAAAGAAATTGCTCCAAATAATGATTATTTTGCCGACGTCCTATGTTGAAAAGATTCGGCATTATATGTTTTGTGCTGATCCATGCTTTAAATGCAGTTATAGCAAGCGATCAGAATAATTTCCAGTCTGGCTCCGATGTCAGTTTACTGAGAGATAGTGTTGATGTCTACTTATACGAAAGTGAGTTTCTATGCGATTCTCTCCCTCAACTCGCTTCCATCAAGGCAGATAGAGCACTCAAAATAGCTTCGGCACTAAACATGAAAGAGCGTGAAGCCTTGGCTTCAAAAATTTTAGGAAAAGCAAAAATTAACCTGGAGAAAAATTATGAAGCAGAGAAAAATCTGAGTTTTGCGCTTCAATATTACCAAAACACAAATAAGGAAGAACAAAAAGGAGAAATTCTTTACCTGCTAGGTTTAGCTCACTACCATATCGGCAACTATTCCGGTTCAATCGAAGATTTCCTGGAAGCAGAGCAACTATTCAGATCACTGCAAAACGAACAGGAAACAGCTAACACGCTTGAAAGTTTAGGCTTGGTCTATAATGCCTTAAGTAATGTTGAATTAGCGAGTACTTATTATAATCAATCGCTGATAATAAACATGCGCCTTAACCAGAAAGATAAGGTGGCGAAACTGTTCCAGAATCTTGGCATCATTCATTATAAAAACAAGGATGACTCAACAGCGTTTATATACCTCGAAAAATCTATTGCTTACTATAAAGAACAACATGATTTGCAAGGCATCGGGATTAGCTACAGCAATATAGGATTAATTTATATTCGGAACAGCGAACCAAAAAAAGCCTACAAGAATTTTGAAAAGTCTTTCACATACTTTACAAAAACCGGGTTCAAACTTGGGCAAATGTGGGCTTTAAACAACATGGGTACTGCACTAGCCATGGAGGGTAATTACAGCGATGCCGAAGATTGCTATTTCCGCAGCCTTGCTTTATCAGAAGAATTATCCAGTTCTGAAGGCACACTTGCCAATTACAAGGATCTTGCAAGGTATTTTGAATACCGTGGATTATATAAGACTGCGTTTAGTTACCACGAAAAATATACTGAGCTTAAAGATTCAATTAGCCTTATTAATGCGAAAGAAAAACTTAGTGAACTGGAAAAACTTTATAAAGCTGAAAGTTCAGAAAGAATTGAAGCCGAACTGAAAGCAAGCAGTAAAAGGCAGAAAACCCGGATTTGGGCTATCGTAAGCTTTCTATCACTGCTTATTCTTTCTGTATTAGTTATTGTTTCAGCTTATCAACAGAAAAGAAGAGCAGAAAAAAAGCTGGAAGACCATAAAAAAGACCTCGAAAAACTCGTAGAAGAAAGAACAATAGAGCTTGAACAGCAAATAAGTGAAAGAAAAACGGCCGAAGAATCCGACCAGTTAAAGTCTGCTTTCCTGGCAAACATGTCGCATGAGCTTCGAACACCCATGAATGCTATTATTGCATTCTCAAACTTTTTGAGAGAACCAGAACTAGAAGACGACAAAAAAAATGAATACCTCGATCACATCACATCGGCTGGCGATAGTTTATTGCAACTGATTGACGATATAATCGATATTGCTAAAATAGAATCAAAACAATTAAAAATATTTATACAGCCAACAAACATCAACAGGCTTTTGCTTGAACTTTATAAAGTATTCTGCGAGATACGCGTAAAAAACAACAAGAAGCAGATACGCTTCAATCTTGACATTGATAATGATTATAACTACATCATAAATACCGATGCTCAAAGGTTAAAGCAAGTGCTCACCAACCTGATAGACAATGCTTTCAAGTATACCGACAAAGGTAAGATTGAATGTGGTTTTTCTATTGAGGAAAAATCAGTTGTTTTCTATATTTCCGACACAGGCATTGGCATACCGGTTGACAAACACGAGATGATTTTCAATCGTTTCTACCAGTTAAAATCGATTAACGACAGAAAGATAAGCGGTACTGGCCTGGGTCTGGCAATTTGTAAAAACCTCGTTAACCTGTTGGGCGGTCAGATATGGGTTGACTCTCAACCCGGAATGGGAAGTACTTTCTCCATTCGCATACCAGTAGAATCAATTAAAAAACAACCTGTTCCTGCTCAGTACGAAGAAAACAGAAAAACCAGTAAGACCTTAAAAAAAGGATACAACTGGAATAATATCACAATTCTTGTAGCTGAAGATGAAGATTTAAATTATAAAGTTCTTGACACCTGCCTGACCCGCACAAATGCACATATCATCAGAGCAAAAGATGGTGCTTCGGCAATTGAAATCTGTAAAAACCAAAGAATTGATATCGTATTAATGGATATCCAATTACCCGGTCTGGATGGCTATGAAGCCACACAGGAAATAAAACGTATAAACAATCGCACTCCCGTAATTGCTCAGACCTCGTTTGCAATGGTTGGCGAGAAAGAAAGGTGCTTACAGGCCGGCTGCGATGACTTCATCTCCAAACCGCTGAATATAGATGATTTAATGCGTAAAATTGAGCATTATCTGGTAAAGTAATCCAACTACTTTTATTCTCTTTTTTATTATTGAAAACTGAAGATTCAGGAATTGATTTTTTAGGGCTGTGCCTGTGAAAAAAAAATTTCAAAAACATAAATATATGTTATCCAAAAACTACTCTTCACAAGCACTTCACATGCTATAAGTTTTAAGTGGAAATCTGTATACAGCACACATGCTTTAAGTTATAAACCCGAAGCTGTTAAGATTTCGAATCCAAATAAGATACATGCTTCAAGTTTTAAACTTGAAGCTGTTAAAAGTTCGATTCCGATCTACCTGAAATCCCAAACATAATTAACAATAAACAAGATGCACAATTCCGAAAATTTACAGTAAGCCGAAATTGCTATATTTTATTGACTTATCAAGCTATAGCTTTTCAACATTTCTTGTAATTTAAGTTTTACACAAAGAAAAATTGCTCCCATAACCCACCTTGTCAGGAGGAGGTGTTTTTAAATTTCGTGTTTTTAAAACAAGAATTCTACCCCACATTTTAAAATTTCACCACAGGAAAATGGTATTTATCCCTTAAACAGGTTGATTTATTAGAGGATTCAAATCAGACTGTATTTTTGTGGCATTCTTTGATATAAACTATAAAAATGACAAAAACATATTCTGTTATTAAAGGTACAGGAAGTTATATTCCGGGGAGAGTTGTAAAAAACGAAGAGTATATAAGCAGCATGTTCTATGATAAGGATGGCCAGATAATTAACTCATCAACGGAACATATTGTAAATAAGTTTGTTGAAATAACCGATATACATGAGAGAAGGCATGTTGAAGAAGAAAATTCGACTTCTGATATGGCCTATTTTGCTGCGCTTGATAGTATAAACAAGGCAGATATTGATCCGGAGACACTGGATTATATTATTGTTGCTCATAATTTTGGTGATGTTAAAAACGGTTCTTTGCAAACCGATGTACTTCCAAGCCTTGCTTCAAGGGTTAAAAAACTCATTGGAATAGAAAACCCGAAAACCGTTGCGTATGATACTATTTTTGGTTGCCCGGGTTGGATTCAGGGCATAATTCAGGCAGATTATTATATACGTTCAGGAGATGCTAAAAGAGTTTTGGTTGTTGGAGCTGATGTATTATCCAGGTTATCTGACCCTCACGACCGCGATAGCATGATATATGCCGATGGAGCAGGAGCAGTTGTTCTTGAAGGTGTTGAAAGTGATACCCCGGTTGGAATTCTGGCACATACAGCAAGAACCGATGCTAATGGGCATACCTTTAACCTTTTTATGGGAAAATCATACAATTCTGAATTGGAGGATGAGAATGTATACATCAAGATGTACGGTCATAAAATATACAATTATGCATTAACAACAGTTCCTGCTGCAATTAAAGAAGGACTTGAAAAAGCAGGTCTGGGAATAGATGATGTTAAGAAAGTTTTAATTCACCAGGCTAATGCAAAGATGGATGAAGCTATTCTTACGCGCCTATTCAGACTTTATGGCAAAAAAGAAGTCGATATGGACATTATGCCAATGACCATCTCAAAACTAGGAAACTCATCTGTTGCAACCGTGCCTACCATGCTTGATATGATTGTTTCAGGAAAAATGGAAGGACACAGCCTGAATGCTGGTGATACAGCAGTAATGACATCTGTTGGAGCCGGCATGAATATAAATGCTGTTATCTATAAATTTCCGGAATAAAATATCCCATATAAAAATATGTATTAAAAAGGCTGTCGAAAATGACAGCCTTTTTTTATATCTTTATATAAAGAGGTTGTTCAGAAAGTTCATTTTTTGAACAAACTAAAGTATAACATACAATAAAAGATAATTTGTAATGAAAAAAAGCTACATCATCCTGATAATTCTGATTGTAATAATTCTTGCAGGTATTATCTCCATTAAACCCATTAAGAAAAGTTTATCGCAAAAGAATAATGAAGCAGGTATGGTTTTTTACAACCAGGAAGAATACGATAAAGCTGCTCCCCTATTTGAGAAAGCAACAAAACAAAACAAAGGGTTTGTAGAAGCATATATAAACCTGGCAAAAACTTTATTGATACTAAACAACAATCAAAAAGCCTTTGAAACAGCAAAGGCTGCTATTCAATTGGATAATAAATCCCCGGAGTTATTTTCAATATGCGGTCAGTCCAAGATAAATGAAGGCGATTACAACGCGGGTATTGATTTCTTTAATCAAGCCATTGAAATTGACAGTTCTTTTTCTATTGCCTATTACTACCGGGGTATTGCAAAAGCAAACCTGGGCGATTTAACTGCAGCACTTGACGATTATAAAAAAGCGCAGGAACTTGATGCCACCAATGCTGAATATTATGAATCGAGTGTAGTTGTAAGAACAAAGCTGGAAGACTATAGCGGGTTAATAAAAGACTACAGTAAAATTATTGAGCTAGATCCCTCAAACACCGAAGCGTTTTACCAACGTGGCTATTTTAAACTAAATATTAATGACTTCGAGGGTGCAGTAGCTGATTTTGATAATGCGATTAAGTTGGATAACAAATTAGGTAAGGCTTATTATTATAAGGGTTTGGCAAATGCTAAAAATGGGAAATATGATGATGGTATAAGCAGTTTTGAACAATCAGCTAAACTGGGTTACAAACCTGACATATCTTATTTTAATATTGGACTGGCTTATATGAATCAAAATAAAACCAAGCTTGCCAAAGAAGCCTTTATAAAATGTATAAGTGCCAATAAAGAAGGTGAAAAAGCCATGGAAGCCAGAAATAACCTTGGCGCAATTGAATTGATGAATTCCAATTTTGAGGCAGCAATTAAAGTGTTTTCCGGTATTCTTGAAATTAACGATAAAAATACTGACGCTTTGTTTAACCGGGCATATTCCTACTATTCATTGAAAAAATATAAAGAGGCAATTCCTGACCTCGACAAATGTATAGTTTTGGGAAGAACAAATCCTGAGGTATTCTTCCTAAGAGGCGTACAATATATAGCTCAAAACGAATTTAAAACCGGTTGCGCCGATTTACAAACAGCTGCTGACGCCGGACATGCAGATGCAAAAAATATGATGGGAACCTATTGTGGAGGCTATAAACAGAAATAAATTAATAGATCCTGAAATTCGTCTGAAAACAAATTCATTCCTTAATATCAACTACACAATGAAACCACTCAAAAAACTTTTCTTCATAATAACATCGGCTTTTATTGCTTCTACTGCCTTTACCCAGGCAGATACAACAATGAGATATAACGACACTCTCATAATAGTAACAAGCTATGAATATGACCTGAATTACGGAATGGACGACAAACACAAGAAAGTTCTTGAGCAACTCACCTATAGCACAAGCAAGCAATTAAGAAGAGAAATATATTTTAATCCAGCCACAAGCAAAATAAGTGGCTTCACTTATTTCTTTTACAATAAAAACGGTGAAATTGAATCGGAAGAGGTCTATTATCCGGATGGAAACATCAACTATATCGTTGAATATACTTACGCTTCTGAACAAATTCTAACCAAGACTATTTACAACTTAAAGAACAACTCACTAAGTTTCTCCGGAGATACAACTTATAAATACAAAACGGGAAATTTAGCCCTGGTTATTTCGAGAGACAGTCAAAAGAAGAAAACCAGCAAATTAAAGTTCAAATACAGCAACAAAACTACAAGTTCACTTCTGAAAATATATCCGGGAACACAACAAGTCACTAAAATAAAGTCGGCTAAAACAACTGAGGTTTATAATAATGATACGCTAATTAATAAAGAAATTGTAGAAATTTTCAATAACGGGGAATCAGTAACAACAACTATCACTTACCGTTACAAAAATCAGAAACTTAGCGAAAAGACCATTAAAAAATCTGATTCTGATGCAATCACAAAATATGAGTTTGATTATTATGCTGATGGCCAATTAAGAAATGAAATTATCTATAAGGGCGATTCAAAGGAAAGGCATTTATTCATAAAAAAGGAACAGATTGTTATGAACTATGCTGGTTATAATTGTGTATTGTATAAGTATAAAGATAAAATGGGGGAATAGTTCTTAGTGATTGATAATCGGTGATCTGTACTCGGTGATCAGTGAATCATGAATAGTGAAAAGTGAATAGTGAAATATGAAGGTAAACTTTGAATTTTGAACCAGAAACTTTGAACTTTGAACCAGAAACTTTGAACTTTCTAGTAACGATTCAACCAGCGGTATCTTCGGGCATTATCTCCAAACCTCATAGCAATCATCACTTCGTGAGAACCGTAAGTTCGTGTTTTAATACTACTTAAAGTATAGTCAAAAGAATAGCCAAAATATACTTGTTCAATCCTGGCACCACCATAAACGATAATACTGCTTCCTTTACCTCCCAAAGTTTCAGTGGCGATTTTAGATGTACTCCCTGTCCGGTATGCCAATCCACCCCAGTAATCTTCCTTGAAATAAGCGGTTGCATTGAAATCAAGCTGAGAAACAACATTTTCTGCAAACTTAAAGTTAAATGAAGGTTCAACAAAAATAAAATCGTAAGCAGGAATGCGATAACCTCCCATAAACATATATTGTCTTTCGAGACGAAGCTTACCCGAACCATCGGCCCAATTGTTTAACTTAAGATAATTTTCCGACAGGTTCTGAACAGAAAAGCCTGCATATAAATTTTTGTCGGAGTAATAAACTCCAAAATTGCCATCGATAAAATAACCTTTTTCGGCAGTTATATCGATAAGATTATCATCGTATTCTGTGATAATCTCGTCTTTATTTAGCTGGAACTGCATACCGGTAAGTGACACACCAAACGACAACTGAGAACGATCAATATCGAGATGGTAACTATAAGTTCCCTGGAAACCTGTTTTATTAAAAACGCCTACGTTATCGTTAAAAAGATAACCACCATAACCAACTCTTCCGCTTCTTGATTTTCGGGTAGGTTTCCTCCGGATTACTTTTCCACGCGACATGTAACTTCTCCTTAGCAGTCTTGTCTGCGCAGAAATTGCCACAGTGCGGGGCGAACCATCAAATCCGGCCCATTGTTTTCGGGCTGTCATATTTACTGCGGTATAACCTTCATGACCGGCAACCGCTGGATTCAATAGAAATTTATTGGTCCAGTATTGCGTATAAATAGGAAATTGCTGCGATCTGGCCGCTACACTGATTACTGTAAAAATTAATATGAGAATTATCCTTTTATGCACTAACTCTTTATTAGTTTACTGGTCTTTGTTCGGTAAAAATAGATATAATTTTAGTAAGTTATTTTCCTGTGGTTTCGTTTCTTAGTTTTTAAATCCTGACTTTCTGGTCTATTTATGTCAATATCCCTGAGCTGTTTTTATCGTCATCCCTGCGCAGGCAGGGATCGGTTATCTGCAATCTTTTATCCGATTCCCGCCTGCGCGGGAATGACGCTATTTATAAAATTGCTACTTAATAATGTTAATATTACCCGTTATTGGCTCTATATGCATGTAATTCAGTTCCAAAACAAAATAATAAGTATCCATTGGCATAGGTCTTCCTTTCGATTTTCCATCCCAAGGCTCATCAAACACATGCTCGGTGCGGTACACCAGTCTTCCCCAACGATCAAAAATTTCAAGTACAGCTTTCGGAAAATTTTCCATATGTGGTATTACCCAGGTTTCATTCTGGCTGTCATCGTTTGGTGTAAAAGTATTTGGCATGCCTTTAAACAAGCTTGCTACATCGCATGGATAAAGCACTAGCGTATCATTCATGGTACAGCCATGTTCATCTGTTACAACAACTTCTATGGTGTCAATCAGTGCTTTCGAGGGGTATAAGAAATAAGGGTTTCCGTTATACACTTCCTCCCAGCCTGCCTCAAAGCTTGTCCAACTATAAAATGTATTATTCCCTGCATCTAAAGCTAAGGGATTCATTTCATCACATAAAATGGTATCATTCCCTAAATTAACCAGAGGTAGTGGGTGAACTACCAAATCAATGGTGTCGTATCGTACACACCCCATACCGTCAGTTACTTTAACCCAGATTAATTCAGTTTCCTTTGCTGTGTATGAGGGCGCATAATTTCCATCGTGCCATTGCATCAAGTAAGGTTGAATATAATCTCCACGTGCATCCAGAACAATTGAATCCTTATCGCACAACTCTAAAAAATTAACCCCTAAATCAACTAAAGGAGCTGAAATATTAATTGTCCCCATAGAAGGTACACCCTGACAACCAGCTTGTGAAACCTCAACAACTTCTATTGTAAAGTTTCCAACATTATACCCCCAAATCACTTCGATGGTATCCTGACCATCACCAGAAGATATTACTCCACCAGACAGTGCCCATATAAATTCAGAGTTAGGGTATCCTTCCACACCATAATACTCCCTGCTTTCAGCACAGACAGTCCCCAAATCTGAGGACTGTCCTATGCCAAAAGAAGTAAATATTGTACTAAAAGCTATAAGAACTACTATATATCTTATTATAGCCAATTTGAGACTTCTTTACAATTTTATAAATATATTATCCTATTCTTATAAACCCCACTGGTTGTTGATATGATAAATTGGTCCGGTAACAGGTGTTGGGAATACAATAACATATCCAACAGTTACAAGTGCAGAAGCATCCCATGTATTAGCTAATGCAGCATTATCATACCAAGACCATGTATTACTATTTATATTTGCATCATCTACACCACCAGCTGTACGATGTGCAATATAATCAGACTTACGAGAAATTTTCGCATTCCATTCATTTAAGTCAAATGCATAAACTGTAATCTCATTATTTAATGCAGTAAACGCTTGAGGCGCTGCATAAAGATTTGATGGTGTTGCATTAAATTCCATCGGATTTGTAGTCTGGTTTGCAGCAGTAGCACCATCAGTACCAAGAGGGCTTGTAGGGTTAGAAGTAAATGCAATAGGAGCACCTAATGTAATATCGGTTCCATCAAATGCTGTTGCGTTATAAGCATTGTAGATTAATCTCACATAGTAAGGAAACTCTTCATTTGTATTAGCAAAAGCAACTGCGGGATTTATTGCATTAACGTCATCCTCACAACCACTACCAAATTCTTGAACAGCAGCAGTGTTTATTGTAAATGCACTAGCAGCAGTACCATTGAATTGCGCATAAGGAGGGTTAATAGCATTAAAGAACATTCTTACTGTTTCACCAGCACAACTACCAAATGCGGCATCAGATGTTTCTGAAACTTCAAGATAATGAGCAGCAGTTGCAACAGCACTACCTGTTAAATCACCTCCGGCTGTAATTTCAACATAGTTCGTTACAGAAGCTTCTGCAACACCATCTAAAGCCCAAGAAAAAGATGAAGTTAAATTTGTTTCAATAGTTGCTTGAGTAGCATAATCTGCAGCAGGGGCTGTCCAGGATGGGTTATGAACCGGACTTGGATAAACCCAGAATGGCATATCCTGAGAATGTGTAATTTTATCCAGAGTATTACTTGCAGCATACTCTCTAATTGTTTCAGTAAAATTAGCATTTAAGTATACATCTCTTGAAACATCAACAGCAGAAGCTACTGAGTTCCATTGAGTACCACCTGCATTACTAATTAAATAATTCGTTGAAGCATCTAATGCAACAGTAATTTGACCTGCTACTGCATCTCCGTCACCAGCGCCTCCATCAGTTGCAAGAGTAGTAGAAACACCAGTAGAACTATTTATAGAATATAATATTGCTCCATTAGCTGCTGTTCCATCAGAGTTATAAATTGTAAGCACACTCTGAGCAAAAGCTCCGCCTGCAAAAATTATAGCAACTGCAAAAGCTGCTAATAAACGATTTGTAAATTTTTTATTCATAATACCAAAATTTAAATGTTTCTTAATATTTGTAATTTATTTTTTCTTCTTCTTAATGTAATTCTCTAAAAGCATTATACTGTATGGCTTTCAAAAAGTTTCAGCCTTATATAAATTTAGGTGGTTTTTTACATGTATGCTAATTTTTCTGTGATTAGAGTAAAGTTATTTTTTATATTATTTATCATGAAAAATAGTTTTTCACAATTTTGAATAGAAATCCAACCCAGATAAGTATTTGTCTATCTTAAAGGTCCGAATCAAAATCATAAATATTATAGGTATTTATACTCATTTTACTGTCCCCAATCGTTACTTATATGGTGTTGTGGTCCGGTTTGAGGAACCCGATACACAACTACATTATATGTATCTGTACCTGCGCATGTACCATTATCCTCTTCAACAGAAATTGTTTCAGTTTTCTGCAAAGTTCCAACAGGCAATAAAAGACCCCACTGAATATCCATAGAGTTTACATCAACACCATTTGCTGCCTGCAGGGTTCCGCTTGTAACACTCCAGGTATAGGTGTTTCCTGAATTTAACAATGTAGTGTAAGTATCGATTGATCCTTCGCAGCTTGTTGCGCTGCCCGATATACTAGGTACAGGAACAGCAGAAACAGTCATTGTTACAGGCACTACACCCAAAGCCGATGAACAACCATTTGAACTGGTTACAATCACATCTACCTCATCGCTATTTAACAGTGTTGTGGTATTATAGGTATTGGCTGTTCCTGATTGAGCCAAGCCCCCGTTTAAATAAAAATCGTAGTTCGAACCTGTTCCAGCAGTAAAAATGACCAAATCGCCTGCGCAGATTGTTGCTCCGGTTGATGCACTTAAAGTAGGTATCGGTATTTCATTTACTGTTACAGTTACATCAATATTTCCTACTTCATTACCAGAAGTACCATCACCATCAATATCAGACAGAGTATAAGTTGTTGTTACAGCAGGCGATACTGTTACTGTATATGGACTGCTGTTTGTAGAATAGGGAGTTCCATTTAGTTGAAAGTTCCATGTTGTAACACCATTTCCTGTAAAGGACAGAATAATATCTGTTGATTCTCCCTCACATATTTCAACATCTCCGCTGGTAATGCTTCCTGTAATGATTGTAATTGCAACTGAAGAAGCTAATGTAATATATTGATAACCTGAAGCTGAATAGTCAATATTACTTATACAGGCAATTGAACCTGAAGTTGCAGTACCTAAAATGGTATAAGTACCGCCTATTTGCTCCCATTGTGTTCCACTCCAACCAACAATTATTAAATCGTTTAAATCTGTAAGAGCATTAGCTACATCACTGGAACCGTCAAGTGTTATTTTAACTTTACTTTGTCCGTTGCCAACAACGTCAATCGACCAATATTCCGATTGACTTACAGTACTAACACCAGTACCGACAGATGCAACATTTCCGACTGTATTCGGATTGCTAAAGAAATATTCAACAGAAACATCGGTATCAACGCCTGTCAGCCCGGTAATATCATTTATCTCAATTAGACCTAATCCCCCGGATTTGCCTACAGGGAATGTGAATACATCGCCACTGCTCATTACTTTTGTTAAAGGTCCGCTAATATGCGACGATGCTGATCCTGAAGCAGGTGATATGGTAGATGTCACTCCTATTCTAAGTGTATCTGTTGCTGAAGTTGTAATAACGCCATCGGTAAGTAGCAGCTCTCCTGCAATATTCACTGTACCTGACGAAACCGTAATACCGTTGGGATTATCAACTTCTAAAGTGTTTAAGGTACTATTGCCAGTAAAGTACCCCGATATGGTCTGATTAAGTGTTGATGTAAATATTACAGTATTTGTCAGGTCGGTTCCGGCATCAAATATTCCATCAACTCTGGTTAAGTCACCTTTTATATCAATTTCATATCCATCATCAACAATAACCTGCATAGTTGCCCCACCATCAATTCTTAAATCTCCGTTTAAGGTAAGGTTATTTGAAGGAAGCCTCCTTAGTCCGGTACCGCTAAAAGTAAGGTTATTTATAAGTGCATGATCTCCGAGTACATCGTAATCGCTGCTACCCCCAAACTCAAGTGTACCTCCGGCCGATGAAAAGAAATCATCATAAACTCCTGCAGGAATAACTTCTTTTTCGGAATACAACAAACCACTACCTGTAACATTACCAAAACGATGGCCAAATGTTGAACCAATATTAACAGTGCCCTGAATCTCTGTAGTATAACTCGACACAAAATTGGATGGAGTTGTTACAGTATGTCCGGAATTAATTCGAACCATGGCACCTCTGGGTCCACCTGTAATATTCGGAGTCCAGATAGTGTCTGTTGGCCAGTTTCCATTGGTATTTGTTTCGTAAAATGGTACCTGGTCAGGTATGGCATCATCGATACCTGCTGTATAGTCTCCACTTATCTGCTCATCGTCAACGGGACTGATTAAGCCAAAATCGAATATGCACCACTCGTTGGTTTCATCGAATTTATCTACATCGAGGTATTTATTCCATAAACCTGAGCCATCATTTAATAATCGGGCAGTAATATAATCAAGCACGGTATAGGGGGCTGTAACTTTTACATCTCCGGGCATGTATTTCATATGGGCTGTAGCCCTGAATCCTGTAATATTATTCGAGTTCATAACCCAGTGATATTGCAGGACATTGTCAGCATCAACAATTGAAGGAGTTTCAACATCCTCCTGAATACTGGGGTGCATTTCATCGCCAGCTTTAACGGTTAAATATCCTGAATTTGAAGTATTTTCAGTAATAGAAAGAGTTACAGGAGTATATTTCCCTCCAGAACCTATGGGATAAACAAAATTCTTTGCACCGGATGGTAAATATTTTCGAACGCCATAATCGGTAAATGACACATTTGTTTGTATCATGTTTGTGGCAGAGAAAGGATTATCTTCTTCTATTTCAGCGTCAACTTCCAGAGTTAAAAGGTTTTTACCAATACCGAATACTCCATTGCTAAGCTTTAAGGTATCTGTAATAGTAAAATTATTGCCTAATGGTAATGTTACCCCTGATGGGTTATTAACTGTAAGCTTTCCGAAAATTCCTGAACCTGTAAGTTCTTGTTCGGATGAACCGTTAAAATAGAAACCTTCACCGGCCTGAGCCCCATGAATATGGGTGCCATCGAAATTAACATCGCCTAATAAAGTAATGGTATTTGAACTGTCACGAACGATACCATCCTGAATATCAAGGTCGTTGTTAATGGTGATAGCAGCAATGTTTTCAGCCAGCCAAAGTTCTCCTGTTGAGGTCTTAGTTAGGTTATAAAAATCGGTATTACCAACAATTCTTTGATTTCCTGTTCCACTTAAATATGTAGTATTACCACTTGGTGTAAACGTACCTGAGTTATATAAATTCCCGTTAATTGTTAAATCCAATCCGTTGGCATCCAGTTCAGCACCTGATTGAATGGTTAAATCTTCATTAATGGTAAGTGGCACAATCCATTCAGTAACTGTTGGATTATTTCCACTTGAGTTGTCGATAACTAAATTTTGAAGATCAATTTTTGAATAAATACCCATATCCTGAGCAGCAGGAGTAGAAGCATTTCCGAATGTTATGCTCGAACCTAAGCCAATACTTGATGAGGCCGGATCGAGGTATAAAGAAGCAATGGCAGGTGTTGGCTGTGATTGAACTATAGTAATATTTGCACCCGCAGTTTGATAAAAACTACTTCCTGTATTTAGTATTTCAAACATTCCCCTTCTGTTGCCACTAGCATCTGCACCTGTTTCTCCAATAACAACAACTGAACTATTATCGTTTTGAGAAAAAGTAAGAATACCATCTTCTGTTATGATATTTCTACGAATTTGGGAACCCAAACGAAACTCAGCATTATCTATTTGTATTTCAGCACTTCCGGATGCAGAATATTCAATATAATTATCGGTACCCTCGTTTAAATACCAAACGCTATTGTCGCCAGCATATAGTAAACCATCGAGATAAATACCTGAGCTACTTCCTGACATCCTGATTGTACAATTCTCAGCAGTTAAACTCGATGCAGAAGGAATTTGAAAGTCATTGCCTCCGCTGGTTAAGGTAATATCTGTATTTCCGCCAAGAATAATCAGATCACCGCTAATTAATTCTAAGGCTTTAGTCGCACCATTTGTTGGCCCGGAAAGTGTAAAATCGTCATTAAAGGTAAATGAGTATCCTTGGAGTTTTTCGACTACTAAACGATATAGATCGGTTGCAGGAGTGCCTGTTTTAGTGAAACTTTTGTTTTCTTCTCCGTTTAGAGTTAAAACAGCATTATTGGCTGTACCACTGCCATTATACAAATCTATGACCCCTACACCCTGAATAATATTTCCTCCAATAAAGAGCTGGTGTTCAAGGCTTGAGGGTGCGGTATTAACAACCTCAATCTCTCGGTAATTGGTAGGTACATAAGCTGCAGCTGATTTGGTAAAATCAAGATCTCCCTCGATTGAAAGTATACGATTTGTTCCATTTGTTGGAAACTGAATTTTTGCATCACCCCAATCGCCAATATAACAATTTCCGGAAACGTAGATATCGCCAGCGGCACCATTATTTAGCAAAATAATTGAATTGCCCCTTGGATTCAGATCATAATTAATAAAAATATCCTGAGGAAAAATTAAACGGTATCCCCCAACATTTGTTTCTGTCGCAAGATTTGGAAAAATAACCTGATTTGTTGGCATTACCACATTATCGTTTTCAGCAACAAAAAGATACCAACTGTATTTCTGGTTTGCAAATTCACCAAAATCACCCGTTACAGTTGGATTATTTGCATTTGCCCTCCATTGGGTAAACATACCTGTGCCAACTACTTTACCAAAATTAAATGTATAGTTGCCATTTATCTGAACCCGTGGTATATCTTCAAATCCATTTGCCCCTAATGTTGTGTCGTGATCAAACTCTAAGCGACCGATTGTAAAGCCGGCTGCTGTAGCATTAATTCGGTGACCACGACCAACAACACAAATATCAGTTGCCCTTGGAAGGGCTCCACCAGGCCCTCCACCGCTAAGCGCTGGTCCATCATGCGAGGTAAGCGACCAGGTAGATTGTGCGTGCCAATTCATTGGAGGCGAACCAACTACCCATTGTGGCCCTACACTATATAATGTTCTTCTGTTATTAAACTGTCCGGCATTTCCACTTGTAAATTCACCATCAACAAAACCAAAATTTGCATGATTAAAACGCACAATATTATTAGTCCCTTCAGTGTTTGTTTGATACCATTCACTACCAATGAGGCCATGATCTCTATGTGGCCCATCCTTTGTTAAGCCGGTTGGAAGATAAAAACGGTAAATAACTTCTCCGTTAGGTACCGCATCAAACCCCGTTTGTTCAGATACCCAGTAATATGCTAATGCGCCTGCTGGAGCCCCGGGGTGCATTGAATTAACAGGCGTTACTCTTACAGTTCCTGAATATGAAGTTGCTCCAAAATTATACCCGTCGATAAAAAGTTCTGCCCGTGAATATCCCAAAGGTGAACCTACAGGTACAGTTACTACAAGGGTGTTTGCTCCATAATTTCCTGTAAGTGAAAATGATATTGTTAATCCTCTGTCGGAAGCATTTCCAGCCGTCCGAAAATACTTCGTTGCTGAATAACCTGATAAAATTCCGGTAGCAGTTAGATTATAAATGTCCAAATCAAACATTCCATTTGTTAACGTTACATCGGTACAATTAATATCAGTTAATAAAATAACACCATTTGCATCGTCCAGTTCAATATGCCCAAAACTTTGTTCCTTAAAGGCTGATCCCTTTAAAGTATGCTGAATTGAGCCGCCTGTTAACTCTATTCGACCGGGGTTAGTTCCATCAGCAGTTATCTCGCCATCAATAATTTCAATATCGGCATTAAGTGCAGTGGTATATCGATAGGAATTATAGCTACCCCGGGTAATTTGCAAATCGTTTAAAACAGTTACGGCAGTATTTGCAGCTACACCCGCTGTTTCAGACCTGCCAGCACTTAAAAGAGAAACCTCATAAAAAGTTGTGGTAGTTAATTTATCTTTTTCAATAGCCAGGTTATAAAACACTAAATCGGATGGTGTGCCTGTATTTTCGATATTTATAACAGAATTGCCGGAACCTACAAAATAGGTAGTATTGTTTCCATGTGTATAGGTGGCTCCGTCTTCAAATATAAAATCGCCTCCAATTAAAACATCAAAACCATTAGCGTCAAGAGTCGATGTAGCATCAATGGTGAGATCATTATTTACTGTCAAAGTATAAGCTACATCAGCAGTTGTACCACTCACAACAGAAAAATCAAAAAAACCGGCAGTTGAATATACTTCTGAAGCTCCACCCCAGTCACAAATTACTTCACCACCGGTAACGTTATAATTTCCATCGTTACATAGAATTTCTATAGCACCAACGGGATAGCTTGTAAAATCTTCAATCAACAACTGACCTCCAGTCATGCTAAAATACATTTCAGGTTCATTCAGGCTAAAAAGTGCATAGCTGTTAGATTCCTCCCCATTTCCCCTAACCCGGAAAATTCCACCAGATTGAATGTAACTATAAAAACCTGTTGTGGCAGCTCCGGTAAGCCTGAGTTGGGCAATATCAGCTTCTCCACCACTTATATTAACAGAACCTGCCGCTTCAGGTCGGTAAACTATACCTGCACTGTTCTGGCTGGAAAAATAGCCGTTTTCAATTATCAAATCACCATACACGTAAATACCCTGACTACCTGTACCATTACTAATATTGTCAGGTTCAGCATGAGAAAAACCTGACCAATCAAAAGTTGGTGATGTTCTGCCTGTTGAATACACTTCAACATTTTCTCCATCGAGTATGAGAGCCGCATTGCCGCCAATCGACCAGTCATTTCCTCCTTCTCCCAGAGATGGAATTACTATTTCGCCTTTTAAACGTACGGAGCCTGCCTCAATCCAAAATGCTTTATTGTGTTGGGGATGAACAACATTCATTGTAAAAGTACTATAATTTGGTCCGAATAGAGCAAAAAAGGCTTTATCGTGCGCATATATTGATAATTCATAGGTAGCATCGGTACCTTTATCGACATGTAGGTTGTATAAATCGGTTGTGTTGTATAGCTTGAAATAATTGTCGGCTGCTCCGGTAAAATGCAGTGTAACTGCTCCATTATTTGTTTGCACGGTATAATTTGGTCTTACCTGGTTTGTTAGTCGAATAACACCATAACTCACAAAATCGCCTCCTACGTAGAAATCGTGAAATCGGTTATAATAGTTCAGGGTTCCATCGTAAGCGTTACCTGTACCCACAGTAATTGAAGCATTGGCCGATACATTTACATTGCCATGTACAGTTAAATCTCTTAAAGCTGCAGCACCGGCTGAGCCATCGTTTATTTGTAATTCGCCCTGAGTAAGGGTTAAATTGCCATTTATCTGGTAATCTGAGAGTAATACAACTGCATCGGTCGAATTGTCCAGCGCAATCTCAACATTATAAAAAGTATGGGCTGTATTTAAATCATAACCGGTAGAATCAAATATAACAGTACCTTCACCTTGTCCGGCAGTTACAAAGTAGCTGGCATCTCCCCCCGGAAAATTATCAGCTCTCAGTATAATTTTACCACCACCAATTATTTCAGTAAAAGTATGCCCTGTAGAAGCATGAAAATCAATTCGCCCAACAACCTTCAAAGAGGCATTTGTTTTATTATTGGAGTATACATCAATAGTTCTACCCGATAGAATAACCACCTTATGGGTATTTCCGGTAACAGCAGTTGAAGGTGTTAAATTATCAGGGTTCTTGGGTAAAGCTCCAGATGGGTCTAATGTCCAAATGGTAGGATCATCCCAATTACCCGATGCCAGCGTGTACCATGTTGTATCTTGAGAAAATGTATATAAGGAAAGGATGGATAGCAACACTATCAGGCAAAACGATTTGCCGGAATGAAATACGGTCATATTACTTCTTTTTGTCAGGAAATTTTCTAATAACCTTTCGATAACAAACGGTATTAATGGCAGAAAGGTTTCAATTTTTCCCTTATTCAAATCACTCTTTTGATAAACCATTAAACTACTATGATTAATACCAGAATACCAAATTAGATATTTAAGTTAATAAATATTCTACTATCTCAGGGTAAATTATTCACAAAAGTAAAAAATATCGATTTTCATAAACCTATATAGGTAAGCACAAAATAATTTGTTAGAATAAAAAAGAAGGTAAAAATTAAGTTTTAAAAAAGTTATTTCCGGGCTGGAAAATCAGAATTGCGGAATTGAAAAACTAAAGCTTGATCCGACCCCGGTTTTGCTTTCGGCCCAGATTTTTCCTTTATGATAATTAACCAACTCTTTGCAAAGCAATAACCCCAAACCAGTACCTTTTTCATCTGCTGTACCTTTGGTTGAAATACTCTTATTCATGCGAAATAAGAATTTCAGCCTATCCGACTCAATACCAATTCCGTTATCAATAACCGATATAACACTTTGATTATCTAAGTTCTGAACCTTTATAAATACCTTGCCTCCCGGGCTGGAATATTTAATCGCATTGTTAATTAAATTTCTTAATACAGTACGAATCATCTTTTCATCAGCGACAAGCTTATGGTATTGTTTCGAATCGATCTGAATATTAATATGTTTGTTTTTTGCCACATCAGCTAATGCATCAATTGATTGTTCAATAACGGCAATAAGGTTTAGCTGCTGGGGATTAAACTCTGTTTTGTGTGTCTGGGCTTGCGACCAATCTAATAAATCCTCTAACAGACTATAACTTCGCTGAACCGATTCATGAATATTCCCTATAAAAGTTTTTGTGTCTTCTTCGATTTTATGCTCCTCACTATTCTCATATAAATGTTTGCTCAATGCTAATGAAGCCCCTAGAGGCCCTTTTAAATCATGGGCCAGTATTTCGAAAAAGCGGTCTTTGCTGTCGTTTATTTCTTTTAGTTTTTTATTTGCCTCTTCGATTGCGGTTTTGGTATTGTGTTTTTCGGTTACATCGTTCATTAATGCCATAACATTAACTTCATCCCCATCAATAGAAATTATTGAAGTTGCTATGGAAACAATCCGTTTCTGTTTATCTTTTCTTGTTATCAGCCATTCTTCACCGGCAATATCATCCCCCATTCTCATATTCTGCATTCGCTTCATGGCCTTTTCCCTCATCTCCGTATCCTGATATAATGTTTGATACCAACCCAGCTTATTGATTTCTTCCATGGAATATCCGGTGAGTTTCATCATTTTATCGTTCCATACGGTGAATTTTACAAACGGATACTCTTTACAATTATGACATACACACAAACCCTCGGCTGCGTTTAAGATAATAGCATTCAAAAAAGCATTTTTGCTTTTAATTAAGTTTTCTGCTTCAAGTTTATCAGAAATATCTTCAATTGAAGCTACAATACCCTTGAAGTTCTCATTTTCATCGAGCTGTGGTCTGGCATTTATTGACAGGTAAACTCTTTCCCCGTTGGGCCACTCAATGGCATGCCTAATGTTATTTACAGGCAATTTAGTTTCCATAACCCGAACAAAAGGCAACTGATTTTCAGGGAATGGGCCTCCGTCAATATCGGTAATTTTCCAGGCCGGAGCATTATAGTTTAGTTGTTTAATATCATCTTTTGTTAATCCCAGCAATAGTTCTGCCCGTTTATTGGCAAAAGTAATTTCTCCGTTTGCATTTACCGAAACTATCCCCACAGGACTGGTTTCAACAATCATTTTGTTGAAAGCATTTGCTTCGGATAGTTCAGTTATAGTTCTTTTTTTATTCGTAATGTCTTTTAATACAGCTACATAATTAACAGGAGTTTCATTTCCATCGCGAATAACAGCAATAGAAATATCTACCCAAACAATAGCTCCCGCCTTGGTGATATATCTTTTCTCCATTCTACAGCTATCCTCTTTCGATTCGATAGCACAGCGCATAAGGTCTGCTTCTTTTTGTCTGTCTTCTTCGTGTGTTATGTCCGAAAATTTCTTTTGAATTAATTCATCAGAATTGTATCCGATAAGGTTCTGAAAAGATTTATTTGATAAAATAATATTACCATGTGTATCTGTAAAGGCAATGCCTGACACTGCATTTTCGAATATACTCCTGAAGCGTCGTTCGCTGTTAAGAAGTTCTTCGTTAGATAGCTTATCATCGGTAAAATCACTAAGTACGGCAACCACTCTTTGCATATTGCCATATTCATCAAGAATTGGAAATGCACATTCATGAAAATAGCGTTTTCCTTTTACTGTATCCCAATTGTTTTCTTCGATATTAAAATCAGCAGTAAAGTTCCTTATAACAGTTTTTTTTTCTTTGAACACTTCTTTATAGAAAAGAGCCGAGCCGTTTGCTACACTGTAGGGATCAGTAAGTACATTGAACTTTCCAACAGCAATATTATTATCCTCAATTCCTAAAAGTTCAACCTGCTTTTTATTAATAAAGCGTGTTAAACCTGAAATATCAAAGATTTGTATCCCTACCGGTAACTTGTCAATTAGCTGTTGAAGGAATTTTTCCTCTGAATCAACTTGAAACTGATTGCAGTTCTTTGGCTTTATCCCCATTCAATGCTGCTTTTAAAGATCCTTTTGTTATTAATTGGCTATTTGAAAGTTAGGGAAAAAGGAAGTAATTAACAAACCGGATCGGATAAAAAAAATGATAGTTATTGAGCAGATTGCCTGCAGTATATATGAATCCTGTCATCAAACGAAGTCTCAATCTGATAATCTGAATTAAGGTGTGCACGCAGATTTTCAAACCATTCCTCCTTCAGTTTTCCATCAACAACCACATATTTGGGGTTTTGGGTAAAGATTTTATCGAGTTCCAGTTTATTGTCAATCTGCATAACGCGTTTTAACCGATCATAATAAAGAATTGTCCAGTGTATGTATGGCGTTGGACTATCTTTTTCTGTAAGCAGATAAATAATCTGATGGTAGTTCCCGGTGTAAATTAAATCTTCCGACCCGGCATGCTCATTAATATAATCAGCCGTCAGTCTGGCATAGTCCGGTTTTTGCAAGTAGTCGTTATAGTCCGATACCAGCTTAACAATTATGAAAGCTGATAAAAGTATTATTCCTGTTTTCCGGTTAAAAACATATTTAAGGCAACCTTTAGGCTGAAGTGGTTTCATAAAAAAGTATCCTGCTAATAAACTTACAGGCAACATCAACTGTATGAAATAATGGGGAAAGGTATTTCCCAAAGATAGTATAGACCAAAAGACACATGCTATCCAAACAAGAATAAAAACTTTTATCGGTTTAATTTCCGCGGTTTTCTTTACTAAGATGTAATAAAAGAAAAAGAATATCGGCAAAAACAATACATGAAAATCAAACAATCGGTCCAATACACCCAGAACATTCATTGATTGGGTATAATTCAACGGGACATAATAAGTTATGTATTTGAAGGATTCAAAGTTGCCTGATAAATAAAAGTACAGATTCACTGAAGCAAAGGGTAAAATAAATCCCGAACCTATAATAACAAGTTTAAATAATAGTTTAGGTAGTTTTTCACTTTGGTATCCTTTGTAAATCACAAAAAAAGCAACCAGTGGTATAAAATCAAACAGGTTGGAATATTTAATAATGAAGCCAAAGCCAAAGAATAAACCAGCTAAAAACAGGTTCAATTGTCCTCTTTTTACCAGAAAAAAAAGTCCTATTGCATTAAAAAAAATAAAGAAATGTTCTGTATTTGAAGACATTCCAAAAAACTTCCATGTTGAAATAAAGAAGATATAGATAAAACCTGAAGCCACAGCTACTTTCTTAATCCCCTGCCATTGCATGCAAAACATGTAAATGAACCACGCTGTTAAGCCAACAAACAAAGCGGTGAATAATCGAAAAAAAGCTATTGAGGTTCCGGTAATTTTCTGTATTAAACCAAAAAGAATAAAAATTCCGGGAGGCTTAGGATCAGTAACATCAACATATAGCGTTTTTCCTCTTTCAAAGATATCTCTTGCCATTACCAGGTAAGTAGACTCATCGTGATCGATTACACTGGGGAAGAATGAAAATATCCTCAGAGCAATTGCTGTTAGCACAAAAGCAACAAGAAAAAAGGACTTGTTTTGTTTTATCATCAGGCTTGTCTAGAAGTATCTTTCAAAGAAAAGATGAAAATAGTCTTTGATTTTGGAAACTGCAAATGTGTTTTTTGTTTATTGGGTTTCTTTTTTAATTAATCTTCCTTGTGTGCAGGCTTATTTTTCAATTAATTGTTTCAGAATATTTTCCGAATCCTTTATGGAAGTTTTCAGCCATTCCAGTCTGATTTCATCCTGTTCCTGCTGGCTTAATCGCCAGTTGATCGATTCTGAATTTCGAAGTTTATATGTTAAAAAATGCAGAATCATTGCTGCCGAAACAGAAATATTAAAGCTTTCGGTGAAACCAAACATAGGAATTTTTAAATATTCATCTGCCAATTCAAGGGCCTCCTGGCTGAGTCCCCGTAATTCTGTGCCTAAAAGAATGGCAGCTTTACCTTTGTTCAGGTTAAAAACTTCAAGCTCAACATCGTTTGTGTGAGGGGTTGTTGCAATAATTCTGTAACCACTTTTTTTTAGCTTACTAATCGCGTCTTTAGTGTTGTTCTCTTTCTGGTTGTATTTATATAGGTTAAGCCATTTTTGAGAACCCAGGGCAACATCAGGATTCACATCATACTCGTTTTGATTTTCAATTATGTGTACATCCTGCACACCAAAGCAGTCGCAGGTACGCAAGACAGCACTTGCGTTATGGGGCTGAAAGATATCTTCAAGAACAACAGTTAAATACCTTGTTCTGTTTTTAATATTGCTGGCAAAAAGGTTTTTGCGCTCTTCGGTAACAAACTCTTCGAGGTTTTTTATTAGGTCTTTAATTTCCATAGAAATGCAATATAATAAAAAAGGGAGCAACTTAGTCGCCCCCTTTTCACAAACACAATAATTTACCTGGTTTAAACAGCGCCAGCTAACTCACTGCCTGCTTTGAATTTAGCAACCTTTTTAGCAGCGATTTTAATTTCTTTGCCTGTTTGAGGATTGCGGCCGGTTCTAGCACTTCTTTCAGCTACAGAGAATGTTCCGAAACCAACAAGAGCCACTTTATCACCTTTTTTAAGAGCACCTGAAGTGCTGTCGATAAATGCGTCCAATGCTTTTTTTGCATCAGCTTTTGTCAGGCCGGCACTTGCTGCCATAGCATCGATTAATTCTGCTTTGTTCATCTTAAATTGTTTTTGGGTTAGTAATAAACACAGTAGTAATTAGGCACAAATATAGATTTTTTGAAATGTGATCCAAACCGGGAATAAAAAAATTACACTGAAAACTACAACCGTATCTAATAAAGGGAAATAAATTAAAAAAAATCTGTTTTTTTTCACACATCGCATCGTCGGTAAAAAAAAATGTTATACTTTTGCCGCCGGAGAAATGGCAGAGTGGTCGAATGCGGCGGTCTTGAAAACCGTTGTGCGGCAACGCACCGGGGGTTCGAATCCCTCTTTCTCCGCCAAAAGAAAAGAAAAGCTGGCTTTAATGCCGGCTTTTTTCATTTATAAATGTTAATAATCATTAGAAGTATACCACAAATAATCATCAAAAGTATACCACTTACTTTCCCCAGTCTTAATTCTTTAGTAGCGTAGC
>JAFGVA010000068.1 GCA_016938235.1 Bacteroidales bacterium
AAATTAGCCCTCGAATTTTTGCTAAGTTATTAACATAATATGTTAATAATCAGGAATATAATCGTATTTTAAGGATCAACTAATTAAGAACCACGCTTAGGGTTTTCATTACCCATACAAAGTGAGTTAAAGCAAAAAAAAAGGCCACCCTGTTGAGCAGCCTTTCAATATTTCTAAAACAGAAATGTTTATTCATCATCCTGTTCAGCTTCGTAAGCTTTTAGCAGAGCTTCCTGAACATCACCAGGAACCGCACCGTACTCATCGAAAGTCATACTGTAATATGCACGTCCACCGGTGTTTGAACTTAATGAAGTTTGGTATTTATCCATTTCAGCAAGAGGCACTTTGGCAGTAATTTTCTCAAAGCCATTTTCGCTACTCATTCCCTGCACGATTGCTCGACGACCCTGAAGGTCGCTCATTACATCGCCCATACGGTCAGCCGGAACAAAAACTTCTACATTATAAATTGGTTCAAGAATTTTCGGATCTGCTTTCTTAAATGCCTGGCTGAATGCATTACGCCCTGCCAGTTTAAACGAGATTTCGTTTGAGTCAACCGGGTGCATTTTACCATCGTAAACATAAACACAAATATCACGGGCGTAAGAACCGGTAAGAGGGCCTTCTTCCATTTTTTCCATGATTCCTTTTAAAATGGCTGGTAAGAAACGGGCATCAATAGAACCACCAACAATACAGTTGTAAAACATTAGTTTGCCACCCCACGAGAGTTTAACCTCTTCTTCGCCACGAACAGACATTTTCTGTTCTTTGCCATCCATTTTAAACATATCTTTAGGTTTTGCACCTTCAATGTATGGTTCAATGATCATGTGAACTTCACCAAACTGTCCGGCACCACCCGATTGTTTTTTATGGCGGTAGTCTGCCTGTGAAGGTTTAGTGATGGTTTCTCTGTATGGAATTCTTGGTTTAACAAATTCAGTTTCTATTTTATATATATTATCCAGATGCCATTTTAAAATACTAAAGTGGTATTCTCCTTGTCCGCTAAGAATAATCTGCTTTAGTTCTTTTGAGTATTCAACCTGTATGGTTGGATCTTCATCGTGCAAGCGGTTAAGGGCTTCACCAAGTTTTTCTTCATCACCTTCAGCCAGTGGTTTGATTGCTGCGCGGTGTTTAGGCTCAGGGAATATCATTGGGCCAAATACTGTTCCGTCAGCAGAAAGTGTCTGGTTAAATTTGGTTGCTTTAAGTTTAACTGTAGCACCAATATCGCCGGCAACCATAGTAGGCACCTTTTGGCGGTTTTTACCTGCATTGGCAAAAATCTGGGAAATTCTTTCCTTATTTTTTGTTTTTGAGTTTGTAAGGTCCATCCCTTCAGTAACCTTACCTGACATAACCTTGAAGTAAGCTATATCACCAATATGTTGTTCGTTGCTCGATTTGAAAACAAACAGCGATGTTTGTCCACCAGCATTACATTCAATTTCTTTACCTTCTTTGTCTTTTGCAAAAGGAACCTGATTTGGAGATGGAGCTACATTTGAGATAAACTCAAGTAAACGACCAACACCCATATCTTTTTTAGCCGACACACAGAAAACCGGGAAAATATCTCTGGCAAGAAGTCCAAGGGTAATTCCTTTACGCATCTCATCCTCGGTAAGCGCTCCTTTATCAAAGAAAATTTCCATCAATTTTTCGTCGTTCTCGGCACATTTCTCAACCAATTCGTTGTGAAGTTCTGCAGCTCTGTCAGCTTCTTCAGCAGGAATTTCAACTGTATCACGGCCACCGTTTTCTTTAAGCACGTACATTTTCATTAATAGTACATCGATAACAGCTTTAAAATCCGGTCCCGTAGTAACAGGATATTGAACGATGGTAACATTTTTGCTTATACGTTCTTTTGCAGTTTCAATGGTCTTTTCAAAATTTGATTTCTCATGGTCAAGTTGATTTGCAACAATAATCACTGGCTTATTGAAATGTGCAAGATGTCTGGCTTGAACCTCGGTGCCTACTTCAACACCATTCTGGGTGTTAAGCAGCATCACAGCTGTATCGGCAGCATACATCGACGAAATAACTCCACCAACAAAATCATCAAGACCGGGAGCATCAATGATGTTAATCTTTTTGTTGTTGTACTCGGTATAAAGAACTGACGAAAATACCGAGTTTTCGTTGTTGTGTTCAATTTCTTTGTAATCCGAAACAGTGTTTTTACTTCCTACATCACCCCTGCGATCTATTACTTTTCCTTCAAAAAGCATCGATTCTGCAAGGGTGGTTTTCCCAGAGCCGGTGTTACCCACCAGCACAATGTTTTTAATTTCTTCAGTGTTATATGTCTTCATTTTAATAGTGGTTAGAATTATACTTACTTCTTCTAATAATTAGAATATTCCGTTCCTTTTTTTTGAAGGCTAACAAATGTAACAAATTTTTATTTTCAACAAAGAAAGGAAGGGGAAATATGACATTTTCAAAGCAAAAAGTAGTTAGAAAAAGTTATTATTAAGCTTTAGAAATGATCAGACGGAAATGCAATTGCGAAGTTATAAAAAAACCATAATGGCTGTTTGAAATTATCAGAATTTAGCAAATAAACTCAAAACAGTTCGCGATAGTTTTTTTTTAGGTTCTGACAAATATTGACAATCTCTTCTTCTGAAAGTTTATTGCGATTTGTGCTATCGATAAACGCTTCGGTTTTCTTTTTAAGCATTGGATACCAGTCTCCGGGATCAGGAAGGTCATTTTCATGACGGGGTATAATATGCATGTGCATGTGTTCTACCGTTTGACCGGCAGGTTTTCCATCCTGAATTGTCCAGTCGAAGGAGTCTGTTTTAAAGGCTTTGGCTATTACTTTTATTATTTTCCGGCTGAACGATACCATCTCAGCAATAAGAGCTTCATCAATTTCCAAAAATTTCGACAGGTGTTTTTTTGGCACAATTAAAATATGACCCGGCAAAACAGGAGCAAGGTTATAAACAGCTCTGAAATTTTCACTTTCGGCAAAAGTCGATTTTAAAACTGCTGGGTTGCAAAATGGGCAGAAATTTTCTTTCATCAGATTTGTTCTTGTTGGGGTGAACAAGGTAATTTGTCGGTAAATTAACAATAAATCCTTAGATTAACACCTTTAAACCAGAAAGGAGGTACTTCATGAAGAAATACATACTTTTTATATTAAGCAAAACTTTACTTAAAAAACAGCCTCATAGATTCAATAACAGACAACATTGGAATTAGAAACCGGGGAAATACTTCAACAGGTAATTTTAAAAGGCCTCTATAGATTGATTCAAGAAATATTCAGCAGGATTTAATAGTTATCTTTAACAGCGATGCCTATTTGAAATGCATGGCTGTAGAAGCCCTGCTTGGTCATTGGGACAGTCCAACCATGCTGTCGAACAACTATTATTTATACGAAAATCCATCACCAACCATGTTTGAGTTTATCCCCTATGATTTAGACAACACCCTGGACAACGACTGGCTTGGAGCCGACTGGGGAACTTATTCTTTTATAGACTGGGGGCTGGGTTTATGGAATTCAAAAACACGCTCATATGTGGTACCTGAAATCCCTGATTTCCAGAACAGGTACCTGAGCTATGTGGGTACTCTTCGACCTGGAGTATTTAACCCGGAATAGCTTTAAACTAAGCTTTAACCTTGCTCCGGGACTTTATTTTGTATTAACGGGAGAAATCAGCTGCTTATTTATTGTAGAATAACCTTAACCGCCAATTGAATACATACTCCGGTTGAAATTCACATCGTTATTGCTCTCAAAAGGTTTTTTGCCTCCATGTTTCAGAGCTTTGGAAACTAAACTGTTTTTTATAAATTCCGACATGTCCTGTTTGTTTCGTAAAGCCTCTCTCAGGTCCGTTTCGCTATGCCCGAAAAGACAACTTTTTATTTTACCGTCGGCAGTTACCCGAATGCGGTTACAGTTGTCACAAAAAGGCTGACTTACCGTTGAGATGATTCCAATTCGACCCTTTTGCCCTTTTATAGAATAGTATTTTGCCGGTTCTGATTGCAACAAAGTATCAGGGATTAAATTAAATTTTGAAGAAATATTCTGTAATATGTCATCATGTCTTACCATGCTGCCAAACTTCCAGTTATTTTCTTTGAAAGGCATAAATTCAATAAAACGAACAGTTATTTGAAGTTTGATGGCCAGGTTTACAAAGTCGGTTAGTTCATCATCGTTGGTACCCTTAATCACAACCACATTTAGTTTAACTAAAAAACCCTTATCAACAGCCAATTGTATATTCTCTTTTACTCTTGATAAATACCTGTTGCCTGTTATTTCAAAAAAACGCTCATCTTTAAGCGTATCAAGGCTAATATTAATACGGTTAATGTTATTCTTTTTCAATGTTTCAAAGTAGCAATCAAATAACAAACCGTTGGTAGTAATAGCTTTTTCAATGTTGAATTTACCGAGCACATTGGCTATTTCATTAAAATCTCTTCTGACCAGAGGTTCACCGCCGGTAATTCTTATTTTTTTTATTCCCAGATTAATAAAAACAGTACATATTTCTTCAAATTCATCAACTGAAAGAATATTGTTGGACTTGGTACATGAATTACCATCGGGCCTGCAATAAGTACATGCAAAATTACAATCGTCAGTTATAGAAAACCGAAGGTAATTATGGGTTCTGCCAAACCTGTCGACTAGTGTTTTGTTATTTATTTTCCTTCCAGGCATATTTTCCATTTGCAAGTATTTCTTTCCCAAACACAGGTACTTTTTCCTTAAACACATCAACAATCTCTTCGATAGCACGGAAAGCCTCCTTTCTGTGACCCGATGAAACCTTTACAAAAAAACAGACTTTACCGGCATCAATTATTCCCAGGCTATGTATTATCCGGGCAGTGTGAAGCTTATACTTTGCAATAATTTGTTTTAATATCGCTGTGGCTTCATTATGCGCTATTTCCTTATGAGCCGAAAATTCAATCGACTGAACTCTTGAATCGCCAATCGTATCGTCTCTCACATAACCCCTGAAAGAAACAACAGCTCCAGAACTTTTATCGGTATTCTGTTCAGCATCAGAAATTAGTTGTTGAGAAACAGGTCCTTCGATAAATTCAAACCATATGTTTTTTTTACTCTTCATATTTTTTCACCCTCCTGAAAAAGGAGGCATAAAACTTATCTCATCGGTGTTATTAATTTTGATATCCAGATTTGTAGCTTTGGTTGAGTTAACAAAAATCAGGTAGTGAACTTTGCTGAGTCCGGGGTATTTTAATTGAAGTTCAGCGTTAAGAATACCGAGGGTTTTATCATGTTTTAGCTCAACAATTTCATTGTCAGAGCCAATAATTTCGCTTAATCTGCCAAAATACCTGAGTTTAACTTTTCTCATTTCAAGGTATAATTAAAACGATTGAAGTTTTTCAGCCTCTTTCTCACAAAATCTCCGGGCTTTGTCTTCCAGCTTTTTAAATTCTGCTATTACTTTCCTGCCTTCGGGTGTAAGCTTTGTTCCGCCACCGTTTTTCCCCCCGGTTTCTCGTATTACAACAGGCGCTTCTGCCAGTTTGTTTATTGAATTAACAAGCTGCCATGCTTTTTTATACGACATGCCAAGACTATGTGCTGCTTTTGAAATCGAACCTGTTGAATCAATATTTTCAAGTAATTCAACACGGCCGGCACCAAGAAAGGCCTTGCCATTTTTTTCTATCCAGAGTCTGCTTTCAATTCTTACTATCTGCATGTAGCGTTATAGTTTGTAAGATATAACGAAAATAATAATTTTTCAGGGAATATTACCTGTAAATGAAATAATGTATTTTAATTATCTTTAAAAACAAAACCTGAGTTCGAACATGCATCAACTAATTAATCATCCCTTAATAACTCATAAGCTTTCGGTTTTGAGAGACAAAGCAACAAGTTCATCAGTTTTCAGAAATGCAATGAACGAGCTTACCGAATTAATGGTATTTGAAATTACGCGGGACATAAAACTGAAACCAGTGAAAATAGAAACTCCGGTTGGCATTTGTTCAACATCGGAACTTGCAGAGAAGCTGGTATTTGTTCCGGTGCTGAGAGCAGGTATGGGTATGTTGGAATCTTTTCTTCGTTTAGTTCCGTATGCTTCTGTTGGACACATTGGGCTTTATCGCGATCATGAAACGCTGGAACCTCATACATACTATTCAAATTTACCTGAAAATATTGCTGGCAGACAGGTTGTTGTTCTTGATCCCATGCTGGCCACAGGAGGAAGTGCTGTTGCGGCAATTAAAATAATTAAACAAAAGGGAGCAAAACATATAAAGCTGGCCTGCATTGTTGCCGCTCCGGAAGGAATTGAACATCTTGAAAATGAACATCCGGATGTCAGAATTTATATTGCCTCCATCGATGATAAACTGAATGATATCGGATATATAGTCCCTGGTCTTGGCGACGCCGGCGACAGATACTTCGGAACATAATTTAAGAGAATCAACTATCAACTATCAATTATCAATTATCAATTATCAATTATCAATTATCAATTAAATTATTATGATTCCATTTTCGGAGCTTTTAATTAATAAAGAAGGGAGAATTTACCATTTAAACTTAAAACCGGGACAAGTTGCTGACGATATTATTCTGGTTGGCGACCCCGGCAGGGTAAAACTTGTTACCGGTTTTTTTGATGATATCGAGACAGAAGAATCGAATCGTGAATTTCATACTGTAACAGGTTGGTACAAAAACACCAGGCTAACGGTCATGTCTACCGGTATTGGACTTGGTAATATCGACATTTGTATGAATGAACTGGATGCATTAGTTAATGTAGATTTTAAGAAAAGAGTGGCTAATCAGATTTTTAAAAGTTTAAATTTTTACCGGATAGGAACAACAGGCTCGATTCAGCCCGACATTGCTGTAGGTTCCTGTATTGTTTCGAAATCGGCTATTGGTCTTGACGGGCTTTTAAATTTTCAGGAGGGCAGGAAAGAGGTTTGCATTCCTGAATTTGAGATGGAATTAAAGAAACAAATCCCCGAGCTTTCAGAAATAATTCAGCCTTATGTTGTTGCATCTTCAGAATTATTAAATAATAAATTCTCATCTTACGGTGTAATTTTCGGCAATACTTTAACAGCACCGGGTTTTTATGGTTGCCAGGGACGTGAACTCAGGCTAAAAACTAAGTACCCCGGATTAAACGATTCTTTTACAAAATTCAGGTTCGAAGAAGAAAGGATTACTAATTACGAAATGGAAAGCTCAGCACTTTTTGGATTTTCAAAGCTACTGGGCCATGAAGCAACTACTATTTGCCTGGTACTTGCAAACCGTTTTCATAAAGAAGCTTTACAGGATTATCATGGAAAAATGAAAGACTTAATAAAGTTTGTTCTTGACAGCATTGTATCTTAGACCAATTCTGCTTTAAAACTGGAAATAAATAAAAGGAGTCAGCTCGGAAGAAACCGATTGATAAATAACGAAAACTATTCCGGATGCAATTCCAATTTTTTGGTAGAGTGGCCTGAGAATAAACCAGTCTCTGTATGCACATTTTACCTTATCGGGCAGCCAGTGCATTGTTAAACCAAATGCAAGCATGGCTAAAGGTTTCCAATAGCTGACAATCATCTCATAAACATGTCCCCAGCCAAAATTTCGGGTAATTTGTCCCAGAAGTTCTGCCGTTCCCTGCATCGATTCTCCACGGAACCAGATTCTGGTAAATGTAATGAATGAGAAGGTCAGGAATATTCTCCAGGTGTTAACATACCATACATTCTTGTTTTGATACGGACTAATCTTTTTCCAGTATTTATAAATAAGAACACCCAATCCGTTCAGCCCCCCCCAAATTACAAACATCCAACTCGAACCATGCCATAGTCCGCCAAGAAGCATAGTCATCATTATATTGATGTTAGTACTCACCGTAAGTTTAATTGGAGGGAAAAATCTAGTGAGCAACCAGATTACCCCGGCTAAAAATACGATAATCGGAATCAGTATTAGTTTGCCTGAAAGTAAAATCACAAAACCTAAAATTACGATAAGGCTTATATATGTGAATGTAGAAGCACCACGGTTTCCGCCCATAGGTATATAAAGGTAGTCTTTTAACCAGGATGAAAGCGACATGTGCCATCTTCGCCAGAAATCGCTTACGCTTTTTGCTTTGTAGGGCGAATTAAAGTTTTTAGGCAAGTAAAAACCCATGAGTAAAGCAACGCCGATGGCAATATCGGTATATCCCGAAAAATCGCAATACACCTGTAGTGAGTAACTGTATAGTGCCGACAGGTTTTCGAAGCCGCTGTATGATGCCGGGTTTGAAAATACCCTGTCGATAAGGTTTACCGCGAGGTAATCGCCGATGAACATCTTTTTTGTTAAGCCTTTCAGAATAAGATAAAATGCATATCCGAATTCTCTTGATGTTAAGGAGTATTTATTGTAAAGCTGGGGAATGAAATCAGCAGCCCTCACGATAGGGCCGGCAACCAACTGAGGAAAGAATGAAACGTAAAAACCAAAGTCAAGTAAGCTTTTTACAGGCTTAACAAGCCCCCGGTAAACATCAATAGAGTAACTTATGGTCTGAAAAGTAAAAAACGAAATCCCCACCGGTGGCAAAATTTTACCCAGGTCAAAATGAGTGCCGAACATTTCATTCGACCATTTGGCAGCATGCGTAACAACTTCCAGGTTGGTTCCGAAAATTTTATTAAATGTATCCGTAAGGAAATAATCGTATTTAAAGAAAAGTAATACGCCCAAATTAACAGTTAAGCTTAATGCCAGCCATAATTTTTTCCGTATCTGACTTGAAGAGCTGTAAATTGCATGACCAATTCCGTAATCGGTAACAGTACTAAAAATTAATATAAAGAAAAAAAGTCCACCAGTTTTGTAATAAAAGAAAAGGCTTACCAGGAAAAGATAAGCATTGCGTAATGCTTTATGCTTATGTATTATTGAAAATCCGGCAAGAACAACTGCAAAAAATCCCCAGAAAAAAAAACGGGTAAAAATCAGTGGACTATCCTGATTATAGATAAATATATGTTGAAAAAAGTCTTTCATTCAGTTACTCTGCAATATTATTTTTCTGCAGTGATTTCTTTTTTATTAAAGTATTCTGCTGTTCTGGCTGTCAGGTTTTGTTCCCATCCCCGCAAGAATGCAGTTGTAAATAAGTTGGCTTTCAGGTTATAACCGGCCCGGTTGAAATGTATTCTGTCATACTTCATTAAACCGTAATTATACCACGTTTGCGATGAATTTAATCCTCCCATGATGGTGTAAAAATCCCAAACCCCATAATTGTATTCCCGGGCAATGTTAAATATTTCCTTCTGCATAACCGGCGTATTTTTATTAACATATCGCTTGTAATAGTAACAATCGTTGGGCACAGTAATTAATATTACAGCATCCGGAGCTGCCAGTTTTGATTTCTCAATAAGCTGAATATATTCGTTACGGAATTTTATCCTGTCGAAGTATTTGGTATTAGCGTCATTCGTGCCTAAAGAAAAAACTATCAGGTCAGGCTTTATTGCCGAGAGATGCTGGCTATAGAATTCAGATTCAAGATAAGATACGAGCTTTGCACCGTTTACGCCAACTGAATTATAGACAATACCCGGCTCATCAGTATCGAGCGATATACCATAAACCGCTAGTAAGGATTCAATTGTATCGTTCTGAAAGAACTGGATTTTAATTTTTTCAAGCTCGGGCAGGATAAAAATGCTGCAGCCATTAATAGAGTCATAACTGCCATAATATACCGTATCGGCTACCCGGGTTAAAAATTTATAAGCGGTTGGGTTATGAAATATACTGACTTTAGAAAAGCGATATCCAATTTCAGTATCATTGTTTGGATTGATTGTAATCGAAGCGGTTTTGCTGCTTGTGGTAATTGCATATCCCATTAGACCCAACTCACAACTTCGGTTTCGCTGAGTGTTTTTGCAGGATTCCCAGCTGCCCGAGTATCTGACACTATAATTCGACGGATTATTTGTTTTGGCCATCCTGTAAGGGAACAACATCCCTCTGCCTCCATTCATATCGTATTGCAATGTTTGCAATTCCTTCCTGATAACATGCGTATACATATCGGCTTGAATATGAGAACCACCAATATGAACGATGTTTATTTTTCCTTCTCCAAAGAGCATCAGGCTGTCAATCCTGGTGTATATATCGTTTAAAATAGTGCTATCACCAGGGAATGAAATCACACTTTTATCGTATTGAACAAAGGGGTATATTGTTGAACCAAGAAAATAATCTCCTTTTTGGCCCAAAATATTGGTGGTAAATAAAACAAGTAATACTATGACGAACTTAGGTTTCAATTGATAATAGTTTATTTTGATAATCGCTTATACCTGTCATACTCGCTCATAAAAGCATTGTAAAACATGTTTGCTACAATCTTGGCTCCTCTTGGGTTAAAATGAACAAAATCTTTTCCGGCTAATGAAGGTTGTGCAAAAACCCAACTTGGCATTGAATTTCTTCCGCCCATGGCTTCAAACATGTCCCAATAAGCAGCACCAGCCCTGAAGCTTGCTTTTTTCATAGCATTGCGTACCAACTCTATATTAGGGTATGAAACATACCTGTCGTTTTTCTTCATCGACATATCTGCAACCCCAATTACAATAATTTCAACTTCGGGAGCATTGGTTTTTATGTAGTTAAGTTGGCTGAAGAACCAGCGTTCATAAAATCCGTAGTTTTTCCTGATATTTGGAACAATATTGCCGCCAAATTGCAGAATCATTAGCTTTACATCAAGGTCGTTAATCAATTGTCGGAATAATACAGAATCCATTTTTGTGAATACCAAACCGGCACAACCTCTCATGGCAATATTATCTACCGCAACACCTGAATTTCCGTCAAGGGCAATTCCATATATCTCGGGGCTAACCGGGGCTTCAAACTCAAGTTTTATATTTCCTACCGGTTGGCTGAATGTCCATTTAATCTGCTTAAGACCTTTCGATTTTGCATAGATTCCGCTATCAACAATGGTATCGTTTACGTATAAACTGGCTTCAAAATCAGCAGAATTATTGCTGTAAAAAACCCGGCACTGATCAAAGTATTTCGTGTTTTGGTAAGAATAGGGCGAAGGTTTTATGTCTATCCATGCTGTTTTGTCTGAAGAATTGTCAGTATCCGTTAAGGGCTGAGGAGTAAAAGAACAAAAGCTGGCCAGAATCCCGTACCGGTTATGCTGAATAAGTGTATCCCTGTTGCCGTAAAGTGTATACCTGTTCCAGTTAGAAGAGGCATCCTGAAACAAGGAATAACGAAAATCATAAAGTTGCCGGGCCGGTATAAGGCCAACACCTTTTCCTCCAAATTGGTTTTGCAGTTTATTTCTGTAAAATGAAGTCATTCGGTCGCCTTCAATCTGACTATCGCCATAGTGCATAATACGAACGACCTTACCCTTACTTTTTGCCGAATCCATTGCTTTAAATACCGAAAACAGCATATCTCTTTTCCCATCAGGATACTCAATAGCTCTAAGAACTTTTCTTAATTTGTTTTCATCGGCTCTTATCGTATCAAATACCGGTATTTCTTCAGCTAGCGCTATCGTGTCAATACTTAGGCTGTCTGCAGATAATGATTTGTTTTCAGCGAGAATAGAAGAAATATCTGCATATTTTTCCGGAGTACTGAAAATATTTTCTGGTTTTGGGAAAGCAAGCGAAATGCCCAGAACGGAGAATTCATCTTTATCTTCAGGCAGAAAAATATCAAACAAAAAAGAAATAAGTAATAATACTGTATAAACAGACAACAGAAATAACAAGGTGATATGTGGACGGATTTTCATGTCTGTTCAGGCAGGATGATCATGATTTTGATTTTATCTTAAGCTTTTGTCCTGGTGCAATTTTCCCGGCATTAGTTATTCCATTCCATTTCATGATATCTGTATCGGTCACCCCCGGATATTTTTGGGCAATTTCCCAGAGTGTATCTCCTGAGCGAACCGTATAAAGGATATATTCTCCCTCCTTCAGTTCTTCTATAACCGGAGCCGGTTGCGTTGTGGGCTTAACGGTATAGCCATTCCTTGTTTGCTTTTCAGCATAGCTGATGCTGTTAATATCTTCGTATTTCGAAGCAACATTTTTATGCTTATAAATCACCAGTTTTTGTCCCGAGCGAATGATATTTCGATTGATATTGTTCCAATAGGTCAGATCTGACGATCTGACATCGTACCAATCTGCAATAAGTCCTACAGCATCTCCCGACTTAACGGTATAATGCAGTTTAATATAATCTGCGCTTGGTGCTGATGGCTCATGTGAATTAATGATTGGTGTGGATACTACATTTTTATTAAAAAACACAGAATCTTTATAGGCATAGATTGAGTCTGCCAGGTCAATAAAGCTAAGTGTTTGTTCAACCGGAAGTCTTAATGCATAGGGCTTTGTTTGTCCGGGAACAATATCGTATCGGTATTGTGGGTTTAAATCACGAATTTGCTTCAAAGGAATACCTAAAACTTCGGAAACCTGTTGCAGGTGCAATTTATGGTTTACGAATATGGTGTCGGTAGTTACAGGTATTTCTATTTCAACAGGATGCAGATCGTGTTCGGCATAAAAATTCATGGTGTAAATAGCGGCAATAAAAGCCGGAACATGCCCCCTGGTTTCGCGTGGCAGGTAGTAATAAATTTCCCAGAAATTTTTCTTTCCTCCCGACCGCCGGATAGCTTTATTTACATTTCCCGGGCCACAGTTGTATGCAGCTAGTGCAAGTAACCAGTCGCCGTACATGTCATGTAAATCGCTGATAAACTTAACGGCTGCATGAGTCGATTTGATTGGATCCATGCGCTCATCAACCAGCGAATTAATTTCAAGTCCGTAAATTCTGCCAGTTCCATACATGAACTGCCACAAGCCAACTGCCCTGGCTCTAGAGTATGCTTTTGGGTTAAGTGCCGACTCAATAATCGACATGTATTTCATTTCGTTTGGAACACCATAGTAATCAAAAATATCGTCAAAAATCGGAAAATAATGTTCAGAAAGGCCAAGCATAACCTCAACCTGACGGCGTTTTTTTACGGTATAGACATCGATATATCTTCTCACAACGTTATTGTAGCTCAATTCAACTATCATCGGCAGGCTTTCAAGTCGCTGTTTATACGCCGAATCAGGGAAAGTTGGAATTACATAACTTTCTTCTGATTTCTGGTTTGCAGAATCGTTTTTCAGGCTTGACGCAACATAGTATATCTGAAGCATACTATCTGCATTGGCATCGAATGAAACATCAAACTCGGTTGTGTCTGGTAATTCAAAAACAAGATCCAGGCTGTCGCTTTCACTTTCTGTAATTGTAACGGTATCTTCGTCCGGTAGGGCAGGAATTGTATCCTGGGCATTTATAACTGAAGTGAAAGATAGCAGTAGAAAAATGAATAGTATTGTGGTTTTTGATTTCATTGTTATTTTTTTAAAACCTGAAATTTAATTGAACACCGCATGAAGCTGTGGCAGGATAATCCGGCATCTGGATTGACATAATTGAAGGTTCAATTTTCATAGTTAAATCATCACTGACATCAAATTCGTACATATAAGTATCTACTAAAGCATCAACAATATTAGCAACATACAAGAGTCCCATGTAGATAATCTGGTAGTTAGCAGCACGTTGAGCTTTGTTTTTGTTTTCTTCTAATGATGCTTTATCCCAGTCAGCTAATTCAGGATCAGAAATTTCATCACCTGCTTTGAGCTCGTAATAGGCTTTCTTGAAACGTTTGTACTGGAAATGGTATTCGTCGTACCAATAGTACATTATAAACCCAGCGCCATAAATAACGGGTACTTTGTAATATTTTCCATTATATATTTGACCTAAACCCGGCACCAGCGCCGAGGCTAATGTAGCTACCCTGGGTGACTGTCCCTGTCTCAGGAAATTCCACCATACGGAGTCGTTTCGCTGCTCATAATATTTTTCAAGCTCAGAACTTTTCCATTCATCATCTTCGGCTGTAGCAGTGGATATAGTATCGTTCTGGCCATTCACATATAGCCCCAAAACAAACAAAGCACCCACCAGGATGCTTGTTTTTATTTTGAATAGTTTTTTTAAATAAAACATTTCAGTCACTGGACTACTTAATATTTAATTTGTCGAAGATAGCAATTAATCTTTCCAAATCTTCATCAGATTTAAATGGAATAACGATTTTACCATCGCCATTATTGCTTCTTTTGAAATCAATATTTGCCTGAAAAAGCTTAGAAAGGTCAGTTTTAAGTGAGTCATAATCTTTTAAACTTTTTGGCTCTTTGGGTTTTTCTTCCTCTTTAGGCATATTGCGGGTTCGAACAAGTTCTTCAACTTTACGAACCGATAAATCCTGATCAACAACCTTATAAAAGATTTTAAGCTGTTCCTGGGGTTTTTCAATATTTACCAAAGCTCTTGCATGCCCCATAGATATTTTTTTCTCTTTGATACCTAACTGAATCTCGGCAGGTAATTTTAGAAGGCGCATGTAATTGGTTACTGTGGCGCGTTTTTTACCAACGCGCTTACTAAGCAATTCCTGGGTTAGATCGCATTCGTCAATTAACCGTTGATAGCTAATAGCAACCTCTATGGCATCTAAATCTTCACGCTGAATGTTCTCAATCAGAGCCATTTCAAGCATATTCTGGTCGTTAGCTTTGCGTATATATGCCGGAAGCTTTGTCAGGCCGGCAATTTTTGATGCCCTTAAGCGGCGTTCGCCCGAAATTAACAGGTATCTTCCGCCTTCAACCTCTTTTAAAGTTATGGGTTGTATAATACCTATTTCTTTAATTGAAGAGGCTAGTTCGTTTAGGGTTTCTTCGTCAAATATGGTACGGGGTTGGTAGGGATTTGCATCAATTAATTCAACATCAATTTCAGATACTCCGCCATTTATTTTTGGAGCCACAGGCATTCCCACTTTACGTGGTTCCGTTTCCTGGCTTTCAATAAGAGCGCCTAATCCTCTGCCTAATGAGTTTTTTTTTGTCATCTAAATTTCTTGGGGTTTAAACTGCTACTTCTTCGTTTTTTGCTATTAGTTCTTTAGCAAGGTTAAGGTAATTTACCGAGCCTTTAGACTCTGCGTCGTACAACACAACTGGTTTTCCAAAGCTGGGGGCTTCACTAAGTTTAATATTTCTTTGAACGATAGTCTCGAACACCATTTCCTGGAAATGTTTTCTTACCTCGTCAACTACCTGGTTTGAAAGTCTTAGTCGGGCATCGTACATTGTAAGTACGAAACCTTCAATTTCTAATTCGGTATTCAGTCGGCCCTGAATTATTTTAATAGTGTTGAGTAGCTTACCTAAACCTTCAAGAGCGAAATACTCGCATTGCACAGGAATCATAACCGAGTTGGCTGCAGTTAATGCATTTACGGTAATTAAACCCAGAGATGGAGAACAGTCAATGAGAACATAATCATAATCATCAGCTATATTGCCAATTATTTGTTTCAGTTTATGTTCCCTGCTTTCCATGTTTAGCATTTCTATTTCTGCTCCAACCAGGTCAATATGCGAGGGTATAATGTGAAGTCCTTCTATTTCTGTTTGTAAAATCACTTCACTGGCAGGTGTTCCGTCAACCAGGCATTCATAAATGCTGTTTTCAACATTGCGCACATCAATACCAACTCCTGATGTAGAGTTAGCCTGAGGATCGGCATCGATTATCAGGACTTTTTTTTCTAATACAGCCAGGCTGGCAGCCAGGTTAATTGCTGTTGTAGTTTTTCCTACTCCACCTTTTTGGTTGGCTAAAGCTATTATTTTTCCCATTGAAGGATGTTTTATGATTTCACGTTATTTTAAAATATTTTTCTTCCGCTGTCAAAAATAACTACTTCTAAAAAAGAGGCAATTTTCATTTTGGTTTTGTTTGTAAACAATTTCACTACACTTTATGAACAACTTATTAACAAGAAGCTTCGCGTCCCTTATCAGTTATAATCTATAGCGGATTTGCTTTATTAACAATTTTATTAACTAACTCTCAATCAAGCGACAGGCTTAATTCGTACATCACAGGCCATTGTTTACCAGTAACATAGAAATTACCTGTATTATAATCATAGGCTATTCCATTTAAAACATGGTCAATATCAGCCGGGGTATTTTCAGGAAAAAGATCACTTAAATTTAGTTCAGCTTTGACAATGCCTGTTTCAACATCAATTAAAACAATTTTATCTGTGCCGTAAATATTAGCAAATAAGCCATAGGGTGTATATTCAAGCTCGTTAATACTGTTTACCAGACCTTGGTTATTGCATACTTCAATTTGATGTGTAAGTGAAAAGTACTCGGGTTCGTAAAAATAGATATATGCCGATCCATCGCTTGCAAGTAACAAGTTATTGTAAGTGGCGAGTCCCCAACCTTCCCTGGATTGTAAATCGTATTTACGTTTTAGCTCGAAAGTGGCTAAATCAAATACAAATACAAGCTGGGCATGGTAGGTAAGCATATAAATCTCTTTATTTACAAGGCTTATTCCTTCGCCGAAATACTTAGGTTCAAGTTCTTTTTTACGTAAAATTTCACCACTCTTTGGGTCGATACACCTTAAAGAGGAATAACTTGTTTTTCTTCCGGTACTTTCATAAAGTAGTCCATTATAATACAACAATCCCTGAGTGTAGGCTTTGTCGTCGTGTTTAAAGCTTCTTAGTACTTTATACTTTATTTGCCCGGGCGATTCAGCAGGCAGAAGCATTATTTTAATGTTTTCTGTTTCTTTCAGGCTGTCAGAATGATAGATGGTGAGGCGAATGTTTTTTCTCCCACAAATTTTGGCAGGGGGTGTACAAGTGAATTTATTCTCAGTCAGATGATCGATTTTAACAATCTCTCCATCTGCAAGCCCAATAACTGAATCTATGACTATAGTTTTTTTTGTTTTAAAATGGATATCGAATTTTTCGCCCATGATTACAGTTTCCTGACCAACAGGGGCAGTTATTTCGATAAGCTTTTCTGTTTTTTGTATTGCTTTGTTTTGTTGCTTCTCTTTGGAAGCATCCTGTGAAGAACAACAAGCCACGATGCTAATTAGCGATATCGTTATAAAGGCATATTGAATAAATTTAATTAATTGTTTGATCATGAGTTTATTTGAATAATTTTTTTAGCCTGCTTCCAACCGTTCTATTTCCTTTTTCGAGCAATTCGCTAAGTTCGTTGTATTCAGAATCTATCGCTTGTGGATTTAATAATTGCCATATTTCACTCCAGCCCATAAAACCGCCAATATTTCTGTCGTCGATAAAAAGATCGACATCTAATTTACGGCTCATCTCCTTTGGATCGAACACTTCTTCCGGGTAACTTTTATTTACAGCATAAAACTCCACACCATTTTTTTTGCAATATTCTACGGCTTCATTAAGCTCCTTCCCATTTCTGTAGGTCCACAATATAAGTAAATGTCCAAGTTTCTGCAATTGCTTTAAAGTCTCAAAAGCAAATAACTTTTCTTCACCGATAGCAGGATACCGATGCTCCACAATTGTTCCATCAAAATCAACAGCAATTTTCATAAATTATAAAGCTATATTACAAAAGAAAGTAATCTTTTTATCAAAGAAAATATTTCTTCAAATATACTAACACATTATAAATATGAAATTAGTTCTCATATTCCATATAAAGATTATTTTTGTTAAATATTATTAAATGTATTGTCTAAAATAACATCTGATTTTTGTTAACACATTATTTATCAGGTTAGCGAGGTTGTTATTCTCAGCTTTATTATAAAATCTGTCATATAAATGAAATCGACTAAATATATAATACCGAATACCATTACCTGTTTAAACTTACTGGCAGGTTCATTGGCAATTGTTTTTGCAATTGCAGAATACATCATGCTTCCGGTATATCTTTTATTGGCAGCAGCTGTTTTCGATTTCCTTGATGGATTAACAGCGAAGCTACTTCATGCTACTTCCGAATTTGGGAAACAACTTGATTCACTTGCAGATTTGATTAGTTTTGGGTTGGCTCCGTCCATTTTAATGTTTAAACTAATGTATTCCATACTTAATTATGATGCAGAAAGTTTTTTTAGTATTAAGTTGCCTTTACTTGATGCAATTTTATTATACAGCACATTTATTATAGTCATTTCGGCAGCTCTTCGACTGGCAAGGTTTAATATTACAGTAACCAGCAGCCCGAATTTTATTGGGCTGCCAGTTCCGGCAGCAACCCTTATATTGGTTTCGGTTTGGTTAACAATGAATGTGTTTGAGCCTGGTAATACTTATAGTCTTTTTTACAATAAATGGATTTTAATTGCGATCGTGTTTGGAGTTTCAGTTTTAATGGTCAGCACCATTCCAATGTTGTCACTTAAATTAAAAAATCTGAGTATAAAAGATAATTTGTGGGAATATGCCCTAATTATAGGTGCAATCATCCTTTTTGCAATATACCGCTTTGAAAGTTTATTGAGCATCATGCTTTATTATGTATTATTGTCACTTGCAAAAGCTGTTTCCTATAAATTTCAATCTGCATAATTCGTATCAACCATTTCTGAACATTCTTTAAAAACAGCTTATTGTTTGTTCGATATATTGCTAAAAACAAATCAAACAGACAGTTAACATTGTTAACGCAAGGTAAAACAAAAATCGCATTATATTTTTATCAATTTATTGCCATAAATCAGAATCTTTCACTAAGTTTGCGCCTCCAAATTTTGGGGTAAAAAAAGATAATAAAAAAAACTACGAAAATTAATCAAAGGTTCTATTGTTTTTTAAAATAATAAATCTACCTTTGCAAGCCGATTTTCGAGAATAGATAAATAAAGAATTGTATGCCAACTATACAACAATTAGTAAGAAAGGGAAGAAAACAGGTGCTGGATAAAAGTAAAGCCCCTGCATTGGATTCATGTCCTCAACGCCGTGGAGTTTGTGTACGTGTTTACACAACAACACCAAAGAAGCCTAATTCGGCTATGCGTAAAGTGGCAAGGGTTCGTTTAACAAACGGCAAAGAGGTGAATGCCTATATCCCCGGAGAAGGACATAATTTACAAGAGCACTCAATCGTGCTTATCAGAGGAGGCAGAGTGAAAGATTTGCCGGGAGTTCGTTATCACTTAATTCGTGGTGCATTAGATGCAGCAGGTGTTGATGGAAGAACACAAAGACGTTCTAAGTATGGAACAAAAAGACCAAAAAAATAAATTTTAAAAGCATTAGCAGATAATGAGAAAGTCAAGACCAAAAAAGCGCATTTTGCTTCCGGATCCCAAATATAAGGATCAGTTGGTAACTCAGTTTGTTAATAATCTGATGCTATCTGGAAAGAAAAGCACATCGTATAATATTTTTTACGATGCTTTAGATATAGTTGAGAAGAAGGGCAAGAACATAGAGGTAGCACCTTTAGATGCTTGGAAAAAAGCACTTGAAAATGTTACTCCACAGGTTGAGGTGAAAAGCCGCAGAGTAGGTGGAGCTACCTTTCAGGTACCTATGGAAGTCAGACTTGAGAGGAAAGTTTCAATAAGCATGAAGAACCTGATCCTTTTTGCTCGTAAGAGAAGCGGAAAATCAATGGCTGACAAGTTAGCTGATGAAATTATAGCTGCCTATAACGAAGAGGGCGGAGCATATAAAAAGAAAGAGGACACTCATAGAATGGCTGAAGCAAACAAAGCTTTTGCTCACTTCCGTTTCTAAGAGAGGTTTTTTGACATTTGGGGATAATTGTTTTTAAATTATAGTTGCTAGCTGATAATTAGTATGAGTTTGAATCTGAAAAATACCAGAAATATTGGGATTATGGCCCATATCGATGCCGGTAAAACCACAACTACCGAGCGCATCCTTTTCTATACAGGCCTTACCCACCGTATTGGTGAAGTTCACGATGGAGCTGCTACCATGGACTGGATGGTTCAGGAGCAGGAGCGTGGCATCACTATTACATCCGCAGCTACTACCACATTTTGGAAATACGAAGATCAAGAATTTAAGGTAAATATTATTGACACTCCCGGTCACGTAGACTTTACAGTGGAGGTTGAGCGTTCACTTCGCGTGCTTGACGGAGCCGTTGCTGTATTCTGTGCTGTTGGTGGCGTAGAACCACAATCTGAAACAGTATGGCGTCAGGCCGATAAGTACGGAGTACCTCGTTTGGCTTTTGTAAATAAAATGGACCGAACAGGTGCCGATTTCTTTGGTGTTGTAAGCCAAATGGAAGAAAGACTTGGAGCAAATCCTGTTCCGATGCAGATTCCAATCGGAAGCGAAGATTCTTTCAAAGGATTAATTGATCTTATTGAGCGCAAAGCAATAGTATGGGTCGAAGATGAGACCATGGGAATGAAATACGAATATGTTGACATTCCTGAAGATATGGTTGAAACCGTAGAAGAATGGCGCGAAAAATTAGTGGAAGCAGTTTGCGAAACTGACGATGATTTGTTAGAACGTTTTCTTGAAGACAGAGATTCAATTTCTGTTGAAGAATTTTTGGGATATACACGTAAAGCTGTAATTAACCGTACAATTGTACCGGTACTTTGCGGCTCTGCATTTAAAAATAAAGGTGTTCAGCGTTTACTTGATGCTGTTTGTGCATTGCTTCCAAGTCCGTTAGACATTGAAGAAGTAACTGGTCTTGATCCACGTACCGAAGAAAAACTTATCAGGAAACCTGATGTTAGCGAACCTTTATCAGCGTTGGCATTTAAAATTGCTACTGACCCTTTTGTTGGTCGTTTAGTATTCCTGCGTGTTTATTCAGGCAGATTAAATGCCGGAGATCAGGTATTTAATCCACGCACCGGTAAAAGAGAACGTATCAACCGCCTTTACCAGATGCATGCCAACAAACAAAATCCAAAAGAATTTATTGAAGCCGGAGATATATGTGCAGGAGTTGGTTTTAAAGAACTCGTAACTGGTGATACTTTATGCGACATCAAGCACCCTATCTCTTTAGAATCTATGACATTCCCGGATCCTGTTATCGGTATTGCAATTGAGCCAAAAACAAAAGGAGATATCGATAAGCTAGGAACAGCACTTGGCAAACTTGCTGAAGAAGATCCTACTTTCAGAGTAAAAACTGATCCTGATTCAGGACAGACAGTAATTCATGGTATGGGCGAATTGCACCTGGAAGTTCTTATTGACCGTCTGAAAAGAGAATTTAAAGTAGAATGTAATATCGGAGCACCTCAGGTTGCTTATAAAGAAGCATTATTATCTACTATTAAACATCGCGAAGTATTCAAGAAACAATCTGGTGGTCGGGGAAAATATGCCGATATCGAGGTTGAAATCGGACCAGCAGACCAAGGTGTTATTGGCTTACAATTTATCGATGAAATTAAAGGTGGAAACATTCCACGCGAATATATCCCTTCAGTAGAGAAAGGGTTTAAGGAAGCTATGCGTAACGGTGTACTTGCAGGATTCCCGCTTGAGAGCTTAAAAGTAACATTAAAAGATGGTTCATTCCATGCTGTTGACTCCGATCAGCTTTCATTCGAAATTTGTGCAAAACAGGCATTCCGCACAGCACTTAAAAAAGGAAGAAATGTTTTATTAGAACCTATTATGGCGGCAGAAGTTGTTACTCCTGAAGACTATATGGGAGATGTTATTGCCGACTTTAACCGTCGTCGCGGACAGGTTGAAGGAATGGAAAGCAAAGCCGGAGCCAGAGTTATTAAAGCTAAAGTTCCTTTGGCAGAGAAGTTTGGATATGTAACTGTATTACGTACACTTACTTCTGGTAGAGCGACGTCTACAATGGAATTTTCACATTATGCTGAAGTTCCGGAAAACATTTCGAAAGAAATTATTGAAAAAATTAAGGGTACTAAAGAAGTATAATTTATAAGGTTTAGTAATGAGCCAGAAAATTAGAATAAAACTAAAATCATACGATCATAATTTAGTTGACAAGTCAGCAGAAAAGATCGTAAAAACTGTAAAAAGTACAGGAGCAGTTGTTAGTGGTCCAATTCCACTTCCAACACATAAGAGAGTATTCACTGTATTGCGTTCTACATTCGTAAACAAAAAATCCAGAGAGCAATTTCAGTTATCATCTTATAAAAGACTCCTCGATATTTACAGTTCAACACCAAAAACAATCGATGCGTTGATGAAACTTGAGTTGCCAAGCGGTGTTGAAGTTGAAATTAAAGTGTGAACGAAGTAAAAGCTTTATAAGATGCCTGGATTAATAGGAAAGAAAGTTGGAATGACTTCAGTTTTTGATGACAAGGGGAACAATGTTCCTTGTACTGTCTTAGAAGTAGGACCTTGTACAGTAACCCAGATTAAAACTGTTGATACTGATGGTTACAATGCTGTTCAGCTTGCTTATGATGATAAGAAAGAAAAGAACACACCTAAGGCCATGATAGGTCACTTTAAAAAGACTGGAACCACACCTAAGCGTAAAGTAATCGAACTTAAAGGTTTTGTAAAAGACTGGAAAGCCGGTGATGTAATCACTGTAGATTATTTTAATAATGATGTTTGGGTTGATGTTAAAGCCAAATCAAAAGGAAAAGGTTTTCAAGGTGTAGTTAAACGCCATGGCTTTGCCGGTGTTAACGATGCTACACACGGTCAGCACAACAGAGGCCGTGCACCCGGATCACTTGGAGCTTCATCATATCCTTCTAGAGTATTCAAAGGTATGAGAATGGCAGGCCGTGATGGTAACAAAACCGTTAAAACTTTGAACTTAAGAGTTGTAAAAATATTACCTGAACAAAACATTATGATGTTGAAAGGTTCTGTTCCAGGAGCCAATGGATCATACGTAATAATTGAGAAATAATGGAACTAGCTGTATTAAATACTGCAGGAAAAGATACCGGTAAGAAGGTTACTCTCGACGAAAAAATTTTTGGTGTTGAGCCAAATGATCATGCCATTTATCTTGATGTAAAACAATATCTGGCAAATCAGCGACAGGGTACTCATAAATCCAAAGAGCGTGGTGAAGTTGCCGGTAGTACCAGGAAGATAAAAAGACAAAAAGGTACAGGTACAGCACGTGCCGGTAGTGTTAAATCCCCTGTATTCAGAGGCGGTGGTAGAGCATTCGGACCAAGACCTAGAAATTACGGTTTCAAACTGAATAAAAAAGTAAAGCAATTGGCTCGGCTGTCAGCTTTATCGTACAAAGCTAAAGAACAAGCAATAATGATTGTTGAAGACTTCTCTCTAGAAGCTCCAAAAACAAAAGATTTTATTAATGTTCTTAATAACCTGAATATAAGCGACAAAAAATCGCTGATGGTACTTAACGATCAAAATAAAAACCTATATTTGTCGTCTCGAAATTTGAAGACTTCTAAGGTTGTAAAACTTTCAGAATTAAATACTTATGATATTCTGAATTGCGCCAACCTGGTTTTTATTGAAAGTTCGCTTGAAAGTTTACAGAAACAAGATTAATTAGACGAATATACTATAGAAAATGGACATCTTACTGAAGCCCATAGTAACGGAAAAAATGACTGCGCAAGGCGAAAGCCTGAACAGATTTGCATTTGTCGTAGACAAAAAAGCAAATAAAATCCAAATAAAAAGTGCAGTCGAAGAAATGTATGGAGTAACTGTAGAAGCAGTGAATACAATGGTTTATGCTGGTAAAAACAAGAGCAGGTTTACGCGTACTGGTGCTATTCAAGGCAGGACAAATGCATTCAAGAAGGCGATAGTTACTTTAGCAGAAGGTGATACAATTGATTTCTACAGCAATATCTAAGAAATTATGGCAGTTAGAAAATTTAAACCTGTTACACCAGGTCAGAGACATAAAATAGTTAGTACCTACGACGAGGTTACAACAAATATACCGGAAAAGTCACTGACACTTCCAATAAAGAAGTCAGGTGGCCGTAACAATTCTGGTAAAATGACCATGCGTTATATTGGTGGTGGTCACAAGCAAAAATATCGTGTAATCGATTTTCTTCGCAACAAAGATGGCATGTCGGCCACAGTTGATACTGTTGAGTATGATCCAAATCGTACAGCATTAATAGCACTTGTTGTTTATGAAGACGGTGAAAAACGATACATCATTGCTCCAAACGGAATCAAAGTAGGACAATCTATCCGTTCAGGTAAAGGAGTTGCTCCTGAGGTTGGAAATACCCTTACTTTAGATGAAATACCATTAGGAACATTAGTTCATAACATCGAACTTCGTCCTGGTCAGGGAGGAATTCTTGCAAGAAGTGCAGGTTCATACGGGCAGTTAACTTCACGTGATGGACGCTATGCAATTATCAAATTGCCTTCAGGCGAATCTCGTATGGTACTAATCACTTGCCGCGCAACTATAGGAACAGTTTCAAATTCCGATCACGGTCTTGAAAAATCAGGTAAAGCTGGTAGAAACCGTTGGTTAGGTCGTAGACCAAGGGTACGAGGTGTTGTTATGAACCCGGTAGATCACCCAATGGGTGGTGGTGAAGGTCGTGCCTCAGGAGGTCATCCACGCTCACGCAAAGGATTACCTGCAAAAGGGTACAAAACCCGTAAAAACAAGACTACTGACAAGTATATTGTTGAAAAAAGAAATTCAAAAAAATAAGAATTAGGATATGAGTCGTTCACTTAAAAAAGGTCCTTTTATTGATTACAAACTCGAAAAGAGAGTAGTTGATATGAACGAAGGTGGAAAGAAACAAGTGATTAAGACCTGGTCTAGAAGATCAATGATTTCACCAGACTTTGTTGGTCATACAATCGCTGTTCACAACGGAAACAAATTCATTCCAGTGTATGTTACCGAAAATATGGTAGGACACAAACTTGGTGAATTTGCACCAACACGCTTATTCAGAGGACATGGAGGTAAGCAGAAGTAATAGCTGTTAATCCTGAAAAGAGTTAAAAAATGGGAGCACGTAAAAGAAACAGAGCTGAAGAGCTCAAAAATGAAAAGAAAAGCAGATATCAGGCAGTGTTGAATAACTGTCCTACTTCTCCACGCAAAATGCGACTTGTTGCAGATATGGTTCGTGGTAAGGAAGTTAACCTGGCTCTTGATATGCTTAAATATAGTCCTAAAGAAGCATCTCGCAGACTTGAAAAGCTTGTATTGTCAGCCGTTTCAAACTGGCAAAACAAAAACGAAGGTGCTCGTATTGAAGACAGCAATCTTATTGTAAAAGAGATACAAGTTAACCAGGGACGTACATTAAAACGTATCAAACCAGCACCACAAGGTAGGGCTTACAGAGTTCGTAAACGCTCAAACCATGTAACAGTTGTTCTGGGAACTCCTGAAACTAATAAAATAGCAGTTGAAACTGTTGAAACAGCAAACGATACCCAAACAAAATAAGATTAATGGGACAGAAAGTTAATCCGATAAGTAATAGGCTTGGAATCATCAAAGGATGGGATTCTAATTGGTTTGGAGGAAGAAACTATTCCGATAAACTGGCTGAAGATCAAAAAATACGTACTTACCTTAGCGCCCGTTTAGCAAAGGCAAGTGTATCAAAAATAATAATCGAGCGTACGCTTAAACTTATAACAGTTACAGTTAACACAGCTCGTCCCGGAATTATTATCGGGAAAGGTGGTCAGGAAGTTGACAAACTGAAAGAAGAGTTGAAGAAAATTACCAGCAAAGAGGTTCAAATTAACATCTTTGAAGTAAAACGCCCCGAGTTAGATGCTACAATAGTTGCTAACAATGTTGCCCGTCAGCTTGAAGGACGTATTTCTTACCGCCGTGCTATAAAAATGGCAATTGCATCTACTATGAGAATGGGTGCAGAAGGAATTAAAATATTAATATCAGGTCGTTTAGGTGGTGCTGAAATGGCACGTTCAGAAATGTATAAAGAAGGACGTACCCCTCTACACACACTTAGAGCCGATATCGATTATGCTCTTGCTGAAGCACATACCAAAGTTGGTGTTATTGGCATCAAAGTCTGGATTTGCAAAGGCGAAGTATATGGTAAACGTGATTTATCGCCAAACATTGGAGTTCAATCAGCTAATACTGGTGGCAACCGAAAAGGTGGCGGTGGAAAACAACAACGCAGAAAAAAATAATTTAGGAAAAAGCTTAATACACTATAGAAATGCTACAGCCTAAGAAAGTAAAATATAGAAGGAAGCAGAAAGGGCGCATGAAAGGAAACGCCCAGCGAGGCAATCAGCTTGCATTTGGTTCATTTGGAATCAAATCAATGGAAAGCTGTTGGATCACTGGCCGCCAGATCGAAGCAGCCCGTCAGGCAGTAACTCGTTACATGAAAAGGGAAGGCCAGATTTGGATTCGTATTTTCCCTGATAAGCCTATAACTAAAAAGCCTGCCGAGGTTCGTATGGGTAAAGGTAAAGGAGCTCCGGAAGGATTTGTGTTTCCTATTACCCCGGGACGCATCATTATTGAGGCTGAAGGAGTACCTTTTGAAGTTGCAAAAGAAGCACTTCGCCTGGGCTCACAGAAATTACCCGTAACAACAAAGTTTGTTGTTCGTCACGATTATGTTGAAAATTAAATCTTAAGGAAATGAAAGCTTCTGAAATTCGTGAACTAACAATAAAAGAGATAGTTGAGCAGATTGAGAACGAGGAAAGCCTGTTATCCAAACAACGTTTGAACCATACAGTTTCACCTCTTGACAATCCTCAAAAGCTTAAGGAAACACGCAGAAACATTGCTCGTTTAAAAACGATATTGCGTGATAAAGAACTTAAAGGAGAAAACAAGTAAAGCACAGCATACAGGATGGAAAAGAGAAATCTTAGAAAAGAACGTACCGGTGTTGTTGTCAGCAATAAAATGGAAAAGTCAATTGTTATTGCTGTCAAACGTAAAGTAAAACACCCGATATACCATAAGTTTGTTAATAAAACAACAAAGCTGGCTGCGCACGACGAGAAAAACGAGTGCAACATTGGTGATGTTGTGCGGGTGATGGAAACTCGTCCTCTCAGCAAAAACAAATGTTGGAGATTAGTTGAAATTATTGAAAGAGCAAAATAATCATGATACAGCAAGAAACAAGATTATCTGTTGCCGATAACAGCGGTGCTAAAGAGGTACTTTGTATCCGAGTTCTTGGTGGAACCCGGAAAAAGTATGCATCAATTGGCGATAAGATTGTAGTGACAGTAAAAAGTGCTATTCCTTCGGGAGACATTAAGAAAGGTACTGTAAGTAAAGCTGTTATTGTACGTACCAAGAAAGAAGTGCGCCGTGCCGACGGATCCTATATCCGCTTTGATGATAATGCTGTAGTATTACTTAATAATGCTGGTGAAATTCGTGGAACCAGGATCTTTGGTCCTATAGCTAAAGAGCTTCGTGAAGAGTTTATGAAGATTGTTTCATTGGCACCAGAAGTATTATAATTGAATAATTGTTAGTCCGATGCAAAAGAAATTACATATCAAGAAGGGCGATACAGTTTTCGTAAAAACTGGAGAGTACAAAGGACAGAAAGGTCGAGTGCTTGAAGTTAACCGCGATACTGACAGAGCTATTGTCGAGGGTGTAAATATGATTAAAAAGCATACTAAACCAGATGCTAAAAACCCCGATGGTGGTATTATTGAAAAGGAAGCCCCAGTACACATTTCAAACCTGATGGTGGTTGATCCATCTTCTGGAGAACCTACCCGCATTGGCCGAAGAGCTAATGATAAAGGTAAACTAGTGAGGTATTCAAAAAAATCTGGAGAGGAGATTAAGTAATGGCCTACGTAGCTACATATAAAAAGAAATACAGCGAGGAAATTATTCCTGCTTTAAAGAAGGAATTTTCCTATAAGTCAGTAATGCAGGTTCCAAAACTTGAGAAAATTGTTATTAACCAAGGTGTTGGACAAGCAGTAGCTGATAAGAAATTGATAGACATAGCTCAGGAGGAGCTTTCTCTGATAGCTGGACAAAAAGCAATTCAGACTTTCTCTAAGAAAGATATTTCAAACTTCAAATTGAGAAAGAAAATGCCTATTGGCGTAAAAGTTACGCTTCGTAAAGATAAAATGTACGAATTTCTTGACAGATTAATTTCTGTTGCATTACCACGTATTCGCGATTTCAAAGGAATAGAATCAAAACTTGATGGCCGTGGTAATTATACACTTGGAATTAGCGAGCAAATTATTTTTCCGGAAATGGATATTGATAAAATCAATAAAATTTTAGGAATGGAGATAACATTTGTTACCTCAGCTCAGACCGATGAAGAAGCATATGCTCTTCTTAAAGAATTCGGATTACCATTTAAAAACAACAAAAAGAACTAGAATATGGCCAAAGAATCAATGAAAGCCCGCGAGGTTAAGCGTGCAAAACTTGTTGAGAAATATGCCGAAAAACGTGAGAAACTAAAAGCTGAAGGTGATTACCAGGCATTGGCACGTTTACCTAAAAACTCTAATCCGATTCGTTTACACAACCGTTGTAAGCTTACCGGTAGACCAAAAGGATATATGCGTCAGTTTGGAATAAGCAGAATTAGCTTTAGAGAAATGGCTTCCTCTGGTCTGATTCCGGGAGTTAAAAAAGCAAGCTGGTAATTAAAAGATATTGAAAAATTAAGAATTATGGTTACTGATCCAATAGCAGATTATCTTACCAGAGTAAGAAACGCAATTCAAGCGCGTCATAAGGTAGTTGAGATTCCGGCTTCAAATTTGAAGAAAGATATTACTCGTATCTTATACGATAAAGGGTATATCCTGAACTATAAATTTGAGAACAGCGGTCCGCAGGGAACAATAAAAATTGCACTTAAATATCACCCTCAAACAAAGCAACCTGCTATTAAGGGTATTGAGAGAGCAAGTCGTCCCGGACTTAGAAAATATGCTGGTAGTAATGAACTGCCTAGAGTTCTTAACGGCTTAGGTGTTGCTGTACTTTCAACCTCGCAAGGTGTAATGACAGACAAAGAAGCCCGTGGCAAGAAAATAGGTGGTGAAGTTTTATGTTACGTTTATTAATCTGGAGGCAAAAGAATGTCAAGAATAGGAAAATTGCCCATTGAGATACCACAGGGTGTTACAGTAGATATCGCTAAAGATAATACTGTTACTGTTAAAGGGCCACAAGGCGAATTATCTCAGGTTGTAGATCCTGATATTAAAATCGAAGTGAAAGATGGTATTGTTGAGGTTAGCAGACCAACAGATCAGAAAAGACACAGAGCTTTACATGGACTGTACCGTTCGCTTCTTAATAACATGGTTGAAGGTGTATCTAAAGGGTTTACAATTGAACAGGAAATTGTTGGCGTTGGATATAAAGCAGAGGCTAAGGGTCAGGTACTAGAATTGAGCCTTGGATATTCACACGACATACACTTTAAAATCCCTAAAGAAATTAAGGTTGAAACTAAAACTGAAAGACGAAGCAACCCAATAATTACACTTAAAAGTGCCGATAAACAACTTATTGGTCATGTTGCTGCGAAAATTCGCTCTCTTCGTCCGCCAGAACCTTACAAAGGTAAAGGTATTAAGTTTGTTGGCGAACAACTTAGAAGAAAAGCAGGTAAATCTGCTTCGTCAAAATAACGGATTAATTTGAGTAGAAATGGCATTGACAAAATTAGATCGTAGAACGCGCATTAAAATGCGTATACGTAAAAAAATATCAGGCACAAACGAAAAACCACGTTTGACAGTTTTTCGTAGCAACAAACAGTTTTATGCTCAGCTTATCGATGATTTATCTGGCAAAACTCTTGTTTCTGTTTCATCATTAGATAAAAATGTTGCAGAAAGTAAGGTTGCAAAAATTGAACAGGCTAAACTTGTAGGAAAGTTAGCGGCTGATAAATCCAAAGAAGCAGGAGTTACAGACGTAGTATTTGACAGAAACGGCTATCTTTATCACGGCAGAGTTAAGGCATTTGCTGATGCTGCAAGAGAAGGAGGTCTTAAATTCTAACCATTATGGCTACAAATATCAGAAAAGTAAAAACAACAGATCTTGAATTAAAAGACAGGTTAGTTAGTATCCAACGTGTTACTAAAGTAACCAAGGGCGGACGTACCTTTAGTTTTTCTGCCATCGTAGTGGTTGGAAATGAGAACGGTATTGCAGGTTATGGACTGGGTAAAGCCGGTGAAGTAACAACTGCCATTTCTAAAGGCGTTGAAGATGCTAAAAAGAACCTTATAAAAGTTCCAATTTTAAAAGGTACTATTCCTCATGAGCAGCTTGCAAAATTTGGTGGTGCCAGTGTATTTCTGAAACCTGCTTCAAGTGGTACAGGTGTTAAAGCCGGTGGTGCCATGAGGGCTGTGCTTGAAAGCGTTGGTGTAACCGATGTGCTTGCAAAATCGAAAGGTTCTTCAAACCCACACAACCTTGTAAAAGCAACTTTCGAAGCTTTATTGGAGCTAAGAGATGCAAATACTGTAGCTCAGCATCGTGGTGTTGATATCAATAAAGTATTTAACGGATAATACAGAATAAAATGGGTAAGATAAAAGTTACACAAATCCGTAGTAAAATTGGTAGCCCTAAAAAACAAAAGGCTACATTAGAAGCACTGGGATTGCGCAAAATAAACAGCACTGTTGAGGTCGAAGATTCCAAACAAATGCGCGGAATGATAACAGCAGTAAGACATTTAGTAAAAGTTGAAGAAATTTTAATAAGCTAAACGAGATGGATTTAAGTAGTTTAAAACCGGCAAAAGGCTCAACAAATAGAGAAAAGCGTATTGGTAGAGGCCAGGGATCAGGTCATGGCGGTACCAGTACACGTGGTCACAAGGGCCAGAAATCTCGTTCGGGTTACTCAAGAAAAATTGGTTTCGAAGGTGGACAAATGCCTTTACAACGTCGTGTACCTAAATACGGGTTTAAAAATATTAACCGCGTTGAGTATAAAGGAATAAATATTTCAACACTTCAGAAACTTGCTGAAAGCAAAAATTTAACTGAGATAACTGAACAGACTCTTGTTGAGGCTGGTCTGGCATCAAAATCAGACTTAGTTAAAATTCTTGGTAACGGAGAGTTAAAAACTAAACTGAACGTGAAAGCACATGCATTTTCAAAATCTGCAGTTGCTGCCATTGAAGCATTACAAGGAACCGCTGAAAAAATTTAATTAAATGAAGAGGTTTATAGAAACATTAAAGAATATCTATAAGATCGAAGATCTCAGATCCAGGATTGTATATACACTTTTTATATTAGTTATCTACCGACTTGGGTCAAAAATAGTATTACCAGGAGTTAATCCAAACATGCTCGAAGCTCTAACTTCAAGAGCACAACAAGGGGTTTTAGGAATTCTTGATATGTTTTCTGGAGGTGCTTTTTCATCGGCATCTATCTTTGCCCTTGGTATTATGCCCTACATTTCTGCATCAATCGTGATTCAGTTGTTGGGTATAGCAGTTCCCTATTTTCAGCGTTTACAGAGAGAGGGTGAGAGTGGACGTAGAAAAATGAACCAGATTACCCGCTATTTAACTTTAGTAATTTTATTACTTCAGGCACCCAGTTATCTTACACAGATCCCCCTTGAAGCACGTGTACTACCGGGATTGTATTTCAATATTAGTTCAATTATCATTCTGGCAACCGGTACAATGTTTGTGATGTGGCTTGGAGAAAGAATTACCGATAAAGGAATTGGAAACGGTATTTCACTGTTGATTATGATTGGTATTATTGCCCGAATGCCATTTGCATTTTTTGGCGAGCTTACCGGAAGAATTTCTCGTCAGGGTGGCGGCTTAGTAATGCTGGTTGTTGAATTGGTTTTCTTATTCCTTGTTTTTGTAATAAGCATTCTGCTTGTTCAGGGAACAAGAAAAATTCCTGTTCAATACGCAAAAAGAATTATAGGAAACAAACAATATGGTGGAGTACGTCAATATATTCCATTAAAAGTTAATGCTGCTGGTGTAATGCCCATAATCTTTGCTCAGGCAATCATGTTCCTTCCACTTACTTTTATCAGAATGGGAGAAACTAATGAGATTCCCGGATGGATTTCTGCATTAACGAATTACACAGGGTTTTGGTATAATTTTGTCTTTGCCCTGTTAATTATAGCATTTACATACTTTTATACTGCTATTACAATCAGTCCTCAGCGATTAGCTGAAGAAATAAGGAAAAACGGAGGATTTGTTCCGGGAGTAAAACCAGGCAAAAAAACCATTGAGTATTTCGATAACATACTTTCGAAAATAACTCTACCGGGTTCAATTTTCCTTGCATTTGTTGCAATATTGCCTGCATTCGCAGGAATGGCAGGAGTAAGCACTTCATTTGCACAATTTTATGGAGGTACCTCATTATTAATCCTTGTTGGAGTAATTATGGATACCCTACAACAAATAGAAAGTCATTTATTGATGCGCCATTACGACGGTCTTATGAAAACCGGTAAGGTTAAAGGCCGTGCAGGTTCGGCAGCATCGGTATAAAGATATATAAGAAAGGTTCTTTGATGATTAGTATTCGTACAGCCGAAGAAATCGAACTATTACGCGAGAGTAATCTGTTGGTATCGAAAACACTTGGTGAATTAAAAAAACTTATCAGGCCCGGAGTTACAACAAATGAGCTTGACAAGTTTGCAGAAGAATACATTAGGGATAATAATGCTAAACCTGGTTTTTTAGGTTTTAACGGTTACCCCAAAACATTATGTACTTCTGTTAACGAACAAGTTGTTCATGGAATACCTTCTGATTATGTGATTAAAGAAGGAGATATAGTTTCAATTGACTGTGGAGTACTAAAGAATGGTTATTATGGCGATACAGCTTATACATTCAATGTTGGAGAAGTAAAACCAGAAGTTCAGAAACTGTTGCAAGTAACACGCGAATCATTATTATTAGGTGTACAAGCAGCAGTGCACGGAGCAAGGGTTGGTGATGTTGGTTTCACTATTCAGCAATATTGTGAAGATGCTGGTTATTCTGTTGTTCGTGAATTAGTCGGTCATGGTTTAGGAACAAATATGCATGAAGCACCTGAAGTTCCAAATTATGGTAAAAGGGGCAGAGGACCTAAATTAGAAGAAGGTATGGTGATTTGTATCGAGCCCATGATTAATATGGGTAAGAAAGAAATCATACAAGAGAATGATGGTTGGACAATCAGAACACGAGACAGAATGCCATCAGCACATTTCGAATTAGCAATTGCTATAAGAAAAGGAGAACCCGACGTATTATCGACTTTTAATTATATTGAACAATAAAGAATATGGCAAAACAAGCTTCGATAGAAATTGACGGAGTTATTAAAGAAGCTCTTTCCAACGCAATGTTTCGCGTTGAACTTGAGAATGGGCATGTTATAACTGCGCATATTTCTGGTAAAATGAGAATGAATTACATTAAAATTTTACCCGGAGATAAGGTTAAAGTTGAAATGTCGCCATACGATTTAACAAAAGGAAGAATATCATACAGGTATAAATAAAGATTAACAATGAAAGTTAGAGCATCTTTAAAAAAGAGATCTTCAGACGACAAAATTGTGAAAAGAAAAGGTCGTTTGTATGTGATAAACAAAAAGAACCCTAAGCATAAAACCAGACAGGGTTAATAGTTGTAATAAATTAATGATACTATTATATGGCTAGAATTGTCGGTGTCGATTTACCAAAAAACAAAAGAGGAGAAGTAGGGTTAACCTACATCTATGGTATAGGACGTAGTACTGCCCAGAGCATATTATCTAAAGCTGGAATTGACTGGGATAAAAAAGTTAGCGAGTGGAGTGATGATGATATTGCTTCTATTCGTCAATTGGTAAATGAACAAGTTAAAGTTGAAGGTGAACTTCGTTCGCAGGTTCAGCTCAATATTAAACGATTGATGGACATTGGTTGTTACCGTGGCGTGCGTCATCGTATTGGATTACCAGTAAGAGGTCAGAGCACCAAAAACAATGCTCGTACTCGTAAAGGAAGAAAGAAAACTGTTGCTAATAAGAAGAAAGCTACCAAATAATTAGAACATGGCTAAAAAGACAGGAACAAGCAAGAAGAAAGTTGTTAAAATTGAGCCATTAGGACAGGTTCATATCCATGCTTCATTTAACAACATTATTGTATCGTTGACAAACGCTCAGGGTCAAGTTATATCCTGGTCGTCAGCAGGTAAAATGGGATTCAGAGGCTCAAAGAAAAATACACCTTATGCTGCACAAATGGCAGCTCAGGATTGTGCCAAAGTTGCCTACGACCTTGGTCTTCGTAAAGTGAAAGCTTATGTTAAAGGACCTGGCTCTGGTAGAGAATCAGCAATTCGTACAATTCATTCAAGTGGTATCGAGGTAATGGAAATCGTTGACGTTACTCCACTTCCACACAATGGTTGTCGTCCTCCTAAGAGAAGAAGAGTATAATTAGAAATTAAATAAAGAAATATAAATGGCTAGATATACAGGACCAAGAACTAAGATTGCCAGAAAATTTGGTGATCCTATTTACGGAGCCGATAAATATTTTGAAAAGAAGAATTATCCACCTGGTTTTCATGGTGCAAGCAAGAAAAGAAGAAAAACTTCTGAATACGGACTGCAGCTAAAAGAAAAGCAAAAAGCTAAATATACCTACGGTGTATTAGAAAAACAATTTGCTAATCTTTTCAATAAAGCTCAAAGCAGCAAAGGTGTTACTGGTGAGGTTTTATTACAACTTCTTGAATCACGCCTTGACAATATGGTTTATCGTTTAGGAATTGCTCCTTCACGTGCTGCTGCCCGTCAGCTTGTAACTCATCGTCATATTACCGTTAACAATGAAGTGTTAAGTATTCCTTCTGCTTTGTTAAAACCTGGCGATGTTGTTGGCGTTCGTGAGAAATCAAAATCTCTTGAAGCTATTTCAAACTCCTTAGAATCGCGCAAAGTTAATGTTGCGTGGTTAGAATGGGACAGCTCACTCATGGCAGGAAAATTTGTAAGCGTTCCACAGCGTGACGATATTCCTGAAAATATTAAAGAACAACTTATCGTTGAATTGTACTCTAAATAATCTTTTATACACTTTATTATGGCAATTTTAGCGTTTCAGAAACCCGATAAAGTCATAATGCTCGAATCGGACGACAAATTTGGAAAATTCGAATTTCGTCCGTTAGAACCAGGATATGGCATCACTATTGGTAATACCATAAGACGTATCCTTCTTTCATCTCTTGAAGGATATGCCATTACAACCATTAAAATTGAAGGCGTTGAGCATGAATTTAGCTCAATAACTGGTGTTATCGAGGATGTGACTGAAATCATTCTGAATCTGAAGCAAATACGTTTTAAACAATTAATAGATGATGTTGATCATGAAAAAATTATGATTAACATCAATGGTCAGGAAGTGTTTAAAGCAGGTGACTTAAACCGTTATTTGAGTGGATTTGAAGTTTTAAACCCGGATATAGAAATCTGTCACATGGAACCCAGTGTTGAACTTCAAATGGAGATCAACATTAATAAGGGTAGAGGATATGTTCCAGCAGAAGAAAACAAACCATTGGAAGCTGAATTTGGATTAATGCCTATTGATTCAATTTTCACGCCCATTAAAAATGTGAAGTATGCTGTTGAAAACTACCGTGTTGAGCAGAAAACCGACTACGAAAAATTAGTATTGGAAATCTTAACAGATGGCTCAATACACCCAAAAGATGCGTTAAAAGAAGCAGCCAAAATATTAATTTACCACTTCATGTTATTCTCTGATGAGAAAATCACCCTCGATGCTGAAGGTGAATCAGCCAACGAAGAGTTCGATGAAGAAGTATTACATATGCGTCAGCTTCTTAAAACCAAACTTGTTGATCTTGACCTTTCAGTAAGAGCATTAAACTGTTTAAAAGCGGCTGAAGTTGAAACTCTTGGTGACTTGGTGAAATTTAACAAGAATGATCTTTTGAAATTCAGAAATTTTGGTAAGAAATCGCTTACTGAGCTTGATGAACTTCTTGAGAACATGGGACTTAATTTCGGTATGGAAATTTCGAAATATAAGTTAGATAAAGAATAAAAACATTGCGGTAAGAGCATAACATTTATAAACGATGCGACACAGAAAGAAAATTAATCATTTAGGAAGGCAGGCCAGTCACAGAAAAGCTATGTTGGCTAATATGGCAAGTTCGCTTATTCTGAATAAAAGAATTAGCACAACTACTGCTAAGGCTAAAGCTCTTCGCACATATGTTGAGCCATTGATAACCAAAACAAAGGATTTAACTACTGTTCACGAACAATCACATGCTCAACGTGTAGTTTTCAGTTATTTACAAGACAAATTAGCTGTAAAAGAACTTTTTAAAGAAGTAGCTCCAAGAGTTGCTACTCGACCTGGTGGCTATACCCGTATTCTTAAAACAGGGTCTCGTCTTGGTGATAATGCAGAGATGTGTATTATTGAGCTTGTTGATTATAACGAAAACTTACTTTCAGCAAAAGAAGACAGCCAAAAATCTTCTCGCAGAAGAAGACGTACTGCCAGTGGTAAAAAAACTGAAGCTGCTGCGGTTGTTGAAGAGAAAGTTGTAAAAGAAGAAGCTAAAGTTGAAGAACCTATAGTTCAAGAGACATCAGAAGTTCCTGTCAATGAAGTTACAGAAGAAAAACCTGCAGAAGAAGATACTAAAGAGGCGGATGACAATACAAAGGAATAGGTTTTCTTTTTTCAAAAAATATTTGTAATGAATTGAGGGGGATTGGCATATTTACCATATACAATCCCCCTTTTTATAATATTTATCAATTATATAAACCCTCAAAATTTAATATAAATGGGACAAATTGCTAATATTCATGCTCGTGAGATAATTGACTCACGCGGTAATCCAACTGTTGAAGTAGAAGTAACTCTTTCAAGTGGTTTTGTCGGTCGTGCTGCAGTACCTTCTGGAGCATCAACCGGCGAGAATGAAGCCCTTGAGTTACGCGATGGTGGCAAACGTTACCTTGGTAAAGGTGTTCAGAAAGCTGTTGATAATGTAAATAAAATCATAGCTAAAGAACTTATCGGGATGAATGCTCTTGATCAGGTGGCCATCGATAAAAAAATGATTGAACTTGATGGAACAAAAACAAAAGCTAAATTAGGGGCTAATGCTATTCTTGGGGTTTCTTTAGCTACTGCAAAAGCTGCTGCTGAATACCACGGCCTGCCTCTTTACAGGTATATTGGTGGAACCAATGCTAAAACGCTTCCGATTCCAATGATGAACATTATTAATGGTGGTTCTCATTCCGATGCGCCAATTGCATTCCAGGAGTTCATGATTCGTCCGGTTGGAGCTAAAACATTTAAAGAAGGTTTAAGAATGGGTGCTGAGGTATTCCATAGCCTTAAATCAATTATCAAAAGTAAAGGTTTAAGCACAGCTGTAGGTGACGAAGGTGGCTTTGCCCCAAACTTTTCAGGTGGTACCGAAGAAGCTCTTGACAGTATTATGGCTGCAATTGAGAAAGCCGGATACAAACCAGGCAGCGATGTAACAATTGCTCTTGATTGTGCCGCTTCTGAATTTTTCTCCGATGGTGTTTATGACTATTCAAAATTTGAAGGCCCTAACGGAGCAAAAAGAACTTCTGAAGAGCAAGCAGATTATTTAAATGAACTTATTACCAAGTACCCTATCGATTCTGTCGAAGACGGCTGCGATGAAAGCGACTGGGACGGTTGGGTTGTATTAAACAAGAAGATTGGAAGCAAATGCCAGTTAGTTGGTGATGACTTATTTGTGACTAATGTTGAATATCTCAAAAAAGGTATTGAATTAGGAGCAGCTAACTCTATACTTATTAAAGTGAACCAGATTGGAACATTAACTGAGACACTTGATGCTATTGAAATGGCTCATCGTGCCGGATACACCAGTGTTACTTCTCATCGTTCTGGTGAAACTGAAGATGCAACTATTGCAGATATTGCTGTGGCAACAAATTCAGGTCAAATTAAAACAGGTTCTATGTCTCGCTCTGACAGAATCGCAAAATACAACCAGTTACTTCGCATCGAAGAGGAACTTGGTGATGTTGCAATATATGGCTATAAGAAATAAGTAAAATTTCTGAAATATTTTTTTAAAGGCTGGTTGTTTTAACCAGCCTTTTTTTGTTTTCAGATTAAACTATATTATAGGTTTTGTGTTAATGTATTGGAGCATTGTTATTGAAACTAATATTTAGTATATTTAATATATATGTATTTGATAGTTAGTTGAAAGGGTATCGTTTTTAAAACAAATAGAAACATCTTAATAAATACACACATTGTGACCAATAAGAAAACTAATAGAACTAAAGTATGATATTACTGAAACAAAAACTAGCGCAAAAGATTGAAGAATGGCGTCCCCGAATTCAGAACCTGAATGATAAATATGGTGATGTTGTTGTTGATCAGGTAAAAGTCTCCCAGATTCTGGGAGGGATGCGTGGAATAAAAAGTCTGATTACAGACATATCGTATTTAGATGCGAATGAGGGTATTAGGTACAGGGGATATACCCTGCATGATGTCTTTGAAAAATTACCCAAAGCGCAGGGTTCAGAGATGCCAACTGTTGAGGCTCTGCTTTACCTGTTTCTTACTGGAGATATTCCAACAGACGAAGAAGTTTCTGAGGTAATGGATGAATTCTCTAAGCGGAGAATTTTACCAAAATATGTATACGAAGTAATTGATGCCTTTCCTCCAAATAGCCATCCAATGACTATTTTCTCAACTGCTATTTTAACACTTTCAAGAGAATCGTTTTTTGGCAGAAAATATAAAGCTGGTATTTCAAAGAAACTATACTGGGATCCTACTTATGAAGACGCATTAAACATAATAGCTAAATTACCAACAATAGCGGCATACATTTATGCCAAGCTATACAAAAACAATAAGTTTACTCCTCCAAATCCCGATTTGGATATGGCCGGAAACTTTGCGCATATGATGGGCATTGAAAAGCCATATGACGATGTTTCCAGGATGCACTTTATTATTCATGCTGACCATGAAAGTGGTAACCTCAGTGCTCATGCCGGACACCTTGTTGCTAGTTCATTGTCTGATATTTATTTATCAATTTCGGCCATGATAAATGCCTTAGCCGGACCATTACATGGCCTCGCAAACCAGGAAGTGTTGAGATGGTTACAAGCCCTGAGTGAAGAAATGAACGATGAAGAACCGGAAGAAGAAAAAATCAAACAATTTGTCTGGGACACTCTAAACTCAGGTCAGGTTATTCCAGGATACGGGCATGCCGTGCTCAGAAAAACAGACCCAAGGTATACCTTACAAAGAGAGTTTAGTCTGAAACACCTGCCAAACGACAAACTTTTTAAATACACAAGCCTGCTTTACAAAGTTGTTCCTCCAATTTTGCAGGAGCACGGTAAAGCCAAGAATCCCTGGCCTAACGTGGATGCACAATCTGGTGTAATACAATGGCATTATGGTGTAAAGGAATATGAGTTTTACACCGTATTATTTGGAATTGGCAGGGCAATTGGTGTTGCCGCAAACATAATTTGGGATCGTGCTTTGATGTTTCCGATTGAAAGGCCAAAGTCTATTACAACCAAGATGTTAGAAGATATGGTGAAAAAGTAGATGGTTACAATTCACAATAAAATAGTTGTAATGCCTGATAATTATTTATCAGGCATTAATTTTTTCGTTATATTTATTACTCCATGCAAAACTACAATACTGTAATCTGAATTATTATTGAATAAATTTATTTACGAATTCGCTTAATACACACATGGGTAAGTTGTACCGTTTAATTATTCTATTATTGTTTGTTTTCAGTTCTGCTTTTTCTCAGAATGAAAACTCAATAGAGCTTATTTCGGTATCGCAGGGTTTACCCAACTCACAAATAACAAAACTTTTCTTTGGTTCTAAAGGTTTGTTATGGATAGGAACGGCAAATGGCCTTTGCATTTACGACGGATATAGCTTTAAAGTACAGCAGTCAGTACCGTTTGATGTCAATACTCTTGCCGATGACAATATAATTGAAATTGTTCAGGACAGGAACAACCAGATATGGTTACATACCCATTTTGGAATTGAAATGATAGATCCTTTAACTGCCAGCAAGAAAAGAATAAAGTATTTTCAGGATCATTCAAATATCCGATCCATTATTCCTTCACAAACAAGCAACGAAATATACTTTATATACAATCATTCAGTAGAAATATGCAATAGTAAAACTTTTGAAATTGAGACTTTACCCATTCGATTTCTTGATGAATTACTGGATGCTGTTCTTATTGAGAAATCATTCTGGTATATTACAAAAAACAATATTCAATGTTATAATATCCACACCGGAAATACAGAGGAAGTATATCGTTTCGACACAGAATTCGACGATAGGAATATTGAAATTTGCAGGTTAAATGGAGTAATTTATTTCTCACTGGGCAATAAATTATTTTCCTTAAATACAAAAACATATAAAAGAAAATTGCTTTATGAGACGCAATACGATATTGTTAGTTTCTCATTTAAAGACAGCACTGAAATATCCATTGCAACTAAGAACCAGGTTTTTCTGGCCCGAGTTAATTCAAAACACGAACTTGAAAATCCTGTAAGTGTTTATAATTCCCAACAACAAAATATAAACCAGGTTATTGTTGATAATGACGAAATTGTCTGGATAGCAACAGACAGAGGGGTTGTTAAGGTCAATCCACATGCCGAAAAACTAAAGCACCCTACGTTGAGCGAACTCGGTTTTAGCGAGAAAGAGATAATAAATACTGTTGTTGAAGCTTCGGGTAAGGGTATAATTGTAATTAATAAAAGTGGCGACTATAAATATTTTAGTGCGATAAATGACAATTTTTACAGCATTCCACAGGAAAAATATTCTTCGGTTTGTTTAATTGATAATGGAATAATACTAGCCGGTTATAACCAGGGGTTATTAAAGATTAATTTAAACTCAGGCGAGTACGAAAGGATAAGTACCTTCAGGGAACATGCCATTACCTCAATAGAAATACTCGACGACGAATTATGGGTTTCAACAAATAAAGGGATTTATAAGTACGAAAATCAGGCTTATATAAGTAAGTGCGACATTGCTATACAAGATTTCATAATTGGGGAGAAAGAAATATTCTTTACCACTCTAAAAGAATTTGGTATGCTGGACAAGAATTCCTGCGATAAGAATATTATTCTTTCAGAAAGTAAAACCAATGAGTATGTAAAAATACGTGATCTGCTACAATCCTACGATGGTAAAATATGGCTTGCAACCGACGATGGTTTATATCGGTTTAATCCAACAGCAAAGGAAGACAATACCGAATTATTCAAGCAAATATTCAGAGGGAAAGTATATTCATTAATTGAGGCTAAATCGCTTCCTGAAGTATGGTTTTCAACTGATTTAGGAGTAGGATCTGTTAATTATCAATCAGAGACCATCATGTTTCTGGGTTATGAAGATGGGGTAAGAGCTACCTCATTTATACCATCCGGCGCATATTTAAGTAATACCGGAGAATTAAACTTTATAACCAATAATGAAGTGTTAAGTTTTCATCCCGATTCAATTTACAGGAATATTGATAGCCCTATAGTTGAAATAACTTTTGCTCAGTTTATTTCAAAAAACTCAAAAACTGAAAGAATCTACCTGAAGCCTGACACAATTGTTATATCTTCTGATATCAGTTATTTTGAACTTGCATATTCTACTCTTGATTATTATTCGCCTTTACAAACAATTTTTGAATACAGTTTAGTCACAGTAGGTAAGAGCGAGTTTTGGAAGCCGCTTAAAGGGAATATTTTAGCCATGGGAGGCATTAGCCCGGGGATTTATAACCTAAGAGTTCGTGCACGAAACAGTCATGGCATCGGAAGTGAGAATTCTTTAAACTCCATTTTAATAGTCAAAGCTTCGATGCTTGAGTCAAGAATGGCATATTTAATCTATGGTGTGATATTGATTCTCTTTGTTGTTCTTCTTATTCGTATCAGAACCAGAAACCTGATTCGGATAAACCGGGAATACAAAGAAAGAGAAAGAATTGCGAAAAAAATTGAGATTCAGAAGGAAGAATTATCTCTTAAAAATAAGAACATTACCGATAGTATTAATTATGCCAGAAGAATACAGGTTGCTATGATGCCGTCGGCAAAACTCTTTAATACCATTTTTCCCGATTCTTTTATTTTGCACATGCCTAAAGATATTGTCAGTGGTGATTTCTATTGGGCAAACCGGCTTGGAGATAAAATATTTTTTTCTGCAGTTGACTGCACTGGGCATGGTGTACCCGGGGCGTTTATGTCTATTATCGGAGTAGAATTATTTCGGCGCATAACAGAGATTGAGAACATTTACACCCCTGCAGAGGTACTAAACAGCCTGAGTAAGAATTTCGACCGGGTTTTTGGCGATGTAGAAGAAATGAAGCTCAGGGATGGAATGGATCTGGCTTTTTGTACGATTAGCCAGGATTATAAAGTGCTTGAGTTTTCCGGCGCATTTAATCCACTATACATAATTAGGGATAGCTCGATAATTGAAGTGAAAGGCGACAGGCAATCTGTTGGTTTGATTCATGAGGATGAAGAAAAGCATTCATTTACTAACCATGTAATACCCCTTCAGGATCAGGATTTAGTATATATTTTTACAGATGGTTTTGCTGATCAGTTTGGCGGACCAGAAGGGAAGAAGTACAAATACCGCAGATTCAGACACTTATTATTGGCTCTGCATCAGCTACCCATGTATAAACAGGAAGAGTTTCTGAGGAGAAATATCAACGAATGGAAGGGCGAAACTGACCAGGTAGATGATATTCTTGTTCTGGGTATCCGTATTCATCAACAGAAATAACACATCAATTCTGATTCATGCCAGAACAGTATAATCCATTAGAAATACGGAATTAATTATTTTCTTTTAGTAGATTTTCAATCTTTTTAAGTAGCATATCAACCTGAAAAGGTTTGCTGATGTAATCATTCATTCCGGCAGCAAGGCAGGCTTCTTTATCACCCGAAAGGGCATTTGCGGTAATAGCAATAATTGGAGTGTGCAGGTTAGTGCTTGCTTCCAGTTCTCTTATTTTCTTAGTGGCTACAATACCGTTCATAACAGGCATTTGAATATCCATTAGTATAACATCGTAACGGGTTGTGCCAAATTTATCAAGCGCATCCTTTCCGTTATTTGCCAGGTCTATATTTCTTACTTTCCCCTTTAAACTTAGCAAAACAATTTTCTGGTTTATGGAGTTGTCTTCAACCAATAAAATATTCGCATCTTTCAAATCAACGGCTCCTTTCGACTGAAAAATTTCAGTTTTGGCTTTATCAGCAGCAGGTTTTGGGATTTTATTTAATTGAAGCGAGAATTTAAACAAACAACCTGGCATATCAATTTCAAGATATCCTTTATGCAGGGAAATTATTTTTTGAGCAATGGAGAAATCATACAGATTTTTAGCAAGCACTTCTTCACTAAAATTGATATCTTCCAGAATATTAATCAGGTAATATAAACTTTTGTTTCTGAGAATTTTGAATTTGGAGCTTACAAATCTGAATGAGATCATGGCAATATTATCATGTTCTTCTTCTGTATTTATTTCAATTTCAAGTTCTTGCTTTTCTTTTTTATCTACAGAATTTATAAAATTCTCGATAAGTGTCAGGAATAGTTGTTTTATACGAACCGGATCTCCCTGAAAATTACCGCCAATATCCGATTTTATTTTTATTGCCACACTACCTTTATGTTGACTGTCAAAGAGTTTAAGTGTATTTTCAATGGTTGAAACAAGATCAAAATCAATGTTAGTTTTGATGTCATCATCTACTTCAATAGATGAAATTTTTACAATGTTATTCACAACATTAACAAGATTATTGGTACTTGCAATAATGGTATCAAATAAGTCTCTCTGGTCAGAATCAAATTTTGTTTGATTAACTAATGTTGAGATAAGGGTAATGTTATTAAGTGGTGTTCTGATTTGATGCGATAATTTCGAAAGGAAGTCATCTTTTTCCTTAATTTCCTGGTTGAGTTGAACTATTTTCTGCTGATTTGAATTCATGTTTGATATCATTATGAATTCAATAATATATAAAAGCAAATGAATTGAAACATAAATGCCAATAACAACTAAACTTAAAATAACATTGTAATTGTTTAAAAAACCGACATACTCACTGGCAATAATTAATAGTATAATAAAACCCAGAAATCCTAATGAGAATCTTGCTCCACCTTTAAGACCTTTAGCAGCTGCTGCAACAATGGGAAAGATAAAAATTAAAAGATACCCATTGGTTTGTTTACCACCGCCAATTGCAAAAACATAGGCTAAAACCAACATGGTAATACACAAAAGAATGTTTGCCGAAAATTCTATTTTAAAGTTTCGGAATAAAAAATCATAATTAATATAAATTAAAAGGCATGCGCTTGCAAGTAATGATGCTGAAAGGTAGTTTTCAAAAACTATATGCGTTATTGCATATAAAAGAAAAAAAACAATGAGAAAGAAGCTAGACAGGGTAATGAGCAGAATCCTGTTAATATGTTCTGCAGCAAGCTGTTTGCCCGATTTTTGCTCGATGTATTCTGCCAGATTTGTCAACAATCTCATTTTTCAAGTATAATTATTATTCACTACATCTCTTAATAGTAAATATAATTAAAAATAAAGAAAATTAATAGTACAGATACAAAAACACAACTTTCATCTATTCGGGTTAAAAATAGATTTTATTTTTTTACGTTTATTCATGGTAATGGAATCTGATTTTGGCTTAGTCTTTGTCGATTTGATTTTTTAACTTTATGATTGTTTAATTAATATTCTATCTGGAAGTAAAAGAAGACCAGATTATTTTAACTATATTCAATTCTATTACAGTTTAAAATGTATACCAGAAAAAAAATACTGCTAAATACTTCAGTAAAATACATTTTGGCAGCCCTGGCTCTGTTGTCAATTGGTTCATTTGTTGGTTGCCAGGAATCTTCAGATTCTTTATTTGAGTATACCAGTGATTTTAAATTCACCGAAGGTGTATATCCCGATTTTGAAAGTGTATTGAGAAATACACCAATACCCAAAGGCAGAATCATTTCAGAGTATAGTTTTAGCGATAATGAATTTTTTACTCATGTGTTGGGGAAAAAATACGTTTACTATTTCGACAATCTGGGAAATCGTATTGAATTTCCCACCAATAAAATTTGGGGGTACAGCCGAAACGGCTTTCTTTATATACAGGTAAGCAGGGGTTTTTACAGGATTACAATGCTCGGAAGTATTTCACATTTTTTAGCCTATGAAACAACCGAATATTACAACAATTATAATCCATATAATACCTCACCTTACTACAATACTTACACTTATTCTTCGCCGTCCCGTTCTTCATCAACAGAGATGAGGCAATATTTACTTGACTTTAAAACAGGTCAGTTAATGGATTATACTGTTCAGGCAGTTGAAGTTCTTTTAATGTATGATCCGGATTTGCACACCGAATATATGCAGTTGTCGAAAAGGAAAAAGAAACAGATGAAATTTCTGTATATCCGTAAATTTAATGAAAGAAATCCACTATATTTAATTAAAAATAATGAATAGAATGATGAAGAAACAAGTTTTCCTTACCTTGATTTTGCTTTTAGCTGTATGTATATTAAAAGCTCAGGATTATGTGCCTTCTCGCGATGACATCAACGCATTCTTTAACACAAAAACAATGGTTGTGTTAGATGATAACCCATTGCTTGAGTACAACATCGTAATTAAAGAAGTGATGGAGCAGGAATGGAAAGTTACCGATTTTGACTTCATTTCTTTTAAAGAATTTGAAGAACTGAGAAAAGACCCTCAGTATTCTTTTTTATATATGGGTCAGGTCCGGTTCGATAACGATAAAACCGATGCACAGTACAGGTTTATGCACCTTTCGCTGGGTGGAGATTATTACAGGTTAAACCAGATGCCCGATCTGGCAGCAGTACCTTTGGCGTATTACAGTGTCGAAGAAGATAATTACATTTATAAGTTAGCTCTTTTGGTGCGTTTTATGCAGAACCATGTTAAACTGATAAAAGAGCAACCCGAGATTGTATCGGCAAATGTTTTTAAACATTATAACGATAACATCAAAGATATAAAATCAAGAACCCTTTATGTTCTTGAAGACGAATTATCAAAAGAGGTTAATTCTGCGGCAAGAATAAAGAAAGTTTATCCTTTTAAGTTTAAAATTGTTACTAAGGATGAAATTACAGAAGCCATAAAAAAAAGGGATGAAAATATTGTTTTCCTTCATAAGGTTGGTCCGGAAGGCACAAAATTAGATGCCAGGTGTTATAAAGTGATAATTGGAGCAGGCGATGCGCAGTTCTATTATTTTGATTATCACCGTATAAACAGCAAAAAACCGGATGGGTTACTGGAGTCTGATTTTAAAGCAATGGCAAAGAAATAATTTATACAGAAAAGCGTCTTAAATTGACGCTTTTCTTTTGAATAACTTTATTATAAAAGCATTTCATTTTTTTATATCTTGCTGGCAAATAGGCAAATCATGCTACGTGTAATACTTGCAATCTTAATATTTTCCTTTTCAATTTCATTGTCGGCTCAGGATAATGAGATAAGCGCTCTGTTAAAACAGGCTGACAGGCTGGTTAAAGAAAAAAAATACGACGAAGCCTTATTCCATATCGAATCGGTGCTTAAGGCAGAACCTTTAAATTTGTCCGCCTGGGAGAAAAAAGTGAATGTAATGATTCAGGCAGATCGGTCACGTGACATCTCAAACGAGATTGAGGAATTAATAAAGAATCACTCGCAGCAACCAGAATATTTATTTTTACGGGGCACCTTAAACCTTGTAAAAGATAAATACTCAAAAGCTATAAGCGATTTTGATCTGGCGCTTTATTTGCAAATGCCCGAAAAATACCTCGAAAAGGTTTATCTGAACAGGGGAATGGCGTATTTCAATACTTCCGATTTCGAAAAAGCCGAAGAGGATTTTATTGCAGCTATCGAAATAAATCCATTATATCCGGCTGTATATCACAGTTATGGCATGCTAAAATACGAACAGGGCGATTATGACGAAGCCATAAAGCATTTTTTAAAAGCCCTTCAGTTCGATTCCGAAAATCCGCTCATTTACTATAACCTTGGGATGAGTTATTTTAAAATCGATGATTCTGATAATGCCTGCTACTATTTTAATCGATCCTGCTCTTTAAATTACCGGAATGCATGTAAAGTATATTTATTAGAATGCGCTCCTTAACAAAAAAATAAAATTTCTTTAAGCAGGTATGGATCTATCTATTGTTATAGTTAATTACAATGTAAAACACTTCTTAGAACAATGTCTGCATTCAGTAGAGAAGGCTAAAGAGAACCTTGAAACTGAAGTTTTTGTTGTTGATAACAACTCGGTTGATGGTTCTTGCCAGATGGTTGAGGAGAAATTTCCATGGGTAAAACTTATTGCAAACAAAGAAAATCTCGGATTCTCAAAAGCTAACAACCAGGCTATCAGAATGTCGAAGGGGCGCTATGTGTTACTTCTGAACCCCGATACATTTGTACAGGAAGATACCCTGCAAAAATGTGTTCAATTTGCCGATAATAATGAAGATTTAGGAGGCTTGGGTGTAAAAATGATCGATGGTAAGGGGAATTTTCTGCCTGAATCGAAAAGAGCATTGCCTACCCCGGCCGTAGCATTTTATAAAATATTTGGCTTGTCATCACTGTTTCCAAAATCTAAAATTTTTGGAAAGTATCATTTAGGATATCTCAACAGGGATGAAGTTCATAAAGTTGAAATTCTTGCAGGAGCTTTTATGATGCTTCGTAAAAGTTTGTTAGACAAGATTGGCTTGCTCGATGAAACATTTTTTATGTATGGCGAGGATATTGATTTGTCTTACCGTATAGTTAAAGCCGGATACCAGAATTACTATTTTCCCGATTCGCCAATAATTCATTACAAGGGCGAAAGTACTAAAAAGGGAAGTATTAATTATGTAATGGTTTTTTATAAAGCCATGATAATTTTTGCTCAGAAACATTTTTCTGCTAATAATGCCAAACTCTATTCACTGCTTATTAATATAGCCATTTATTTACGGGCAACCTTTGGAATAATGCGTAGAGTATTTTACAGTACTTTCGAGCCTTTGGTCGATTTTATAGCTATATATTCCGGATTCTGGATTCTTACCACATACTGGGAAAAATTCAGATTTGGTACCAGTCAGTATTATCCCAAAGAGTTTCTCTATTTTGTTGCCCCGGCATACACAGTTATCTGGATGTTCTTTTTGTACCTTTTCGGAGGTTACGAAAAACGAATCAAGCCATTGTCCCTGGTGCGCGGAGTGGTATCTGGACTGGTACTTATCTTATTGATATATGCCTTGCTGCCGGAATCACTTCGGTTTTCAAGAGCTTTAATTTTGTTAGGTGCTGTTTGGACTACGCTGATGATATTTATTATCAGGCTTTTGGGTGGAGGAGTTTTAAAAAGCAACCGAAAGCTCTCATTTGGTTTTGGTAAAAAGCGTATTGCAATTGTTGGTTCCGATAATGAAGCCGAAAGAGTTACAGCAATATTAAAGGAATCGAAGATTAATTATGAATTTATTGGTAGAGTTGCAGTTGATTTAATAGAACATTCTTCAGACTTGTTAGGTACTTTAAATCAACTCGATGAGATAATTAAGATTAATAAAATTGATGAACTGGTTTTCTGTTCCCAGGATATTCAGGCAAGCGATATTATTAACAGTATGCTTACTGTTAATAATTCATCAATTGACTTTAAAATCGCACCCCCTGAAAGCGTTTCGGTAATTGGAAGCAACTCCATCAATACTGCCGGAGATTTATATGTTGTAGATATAAATTCACTCAGCAAAGGGGTGAACAAAAGAAAGAAAAGGATGTTTGATATGGTGTCAGGTTTATCATTACTTATCCTGAGCCCGATATTAATTTTTACGATTAAACGCCCCGCAGGGTTTTTATCAAATTGTTTCAAAGTTATTTCGGGAAAATATACATGGGTAGGTGTGGAGCTTGGCATGCATCAAAACATTCATAAAGAAGAATTAAGAAGGGGAATTTTAAATGCTGCTGACACATTAGAAAGTGATTTTATTACCCCTGAAATAAAACAAAGAATGAATGTTATGTATGCAAAAGATTATAAGGTGGGTAACGACCTGATAATCTTAATGAAGTGTTTTAGATCAATTGGTGGGGAATAAACATCTTCCTCGCTTTATGATTAAAGTTAAACAATAGCATGGCAAACATCGAAGTGACTCTTCCCAGTCTGGGAGAAGGCGTAATAGAAGCAACCATAACCAGATGGTTAGTTGAGCCAAATTCACAAGTAGAAGAAGATACCCCTATTGCAGAGATTGCTACCGATAAAGTAGATTCAGAAATACCATCTCCGGCAAATGGAATATTCATTAAAAGTTTTTTTTCTGAAGGTGAAATACCCAGGGTTGGCGATGTTATTGCTATTATTCAAACCAGTTCAGAGCTTGACGACCAAGTCGATGAAACACTTATTTCTTCTGAAATAAACGAACAACAAACTCCCGACAAAAAAACTCCTGAGCTTACCTCAATTCAGAAAACAAATAAAACGGTATCGGAGAATGAGTTAATCATTTCAACATTTATAAGACATTACGCTGGCCAAAGAGGAATTTCTTTCGATGAATTGAAAGGAATACAGGGTTCAGGAGCTAATCATGAAGTTACCAAAACAGATGTTCTGAATTATTTCAAGACAAGGAACCCGATTTCATCAGCAGAAAACTCACCCATGAAAAAGCTTGTGGGTTTTAATATGCCAAAGCAGACAGATTATATCCCTAAAGAAGGCGAGGAAGTCGTCGAGTTGGGGAAAACCCGGAAGCTTATTGCAGAACACATGTTAAAGTCAGTTCTGCAGGCGCCGCACGTTACTTCGTTTATCGAAGTCGATATTACAAGTCTGGTTCAGTGGCGGGAGCAAAATAAACATCGGTTTAAGAAGGAGAACGGAATTAACCTGACATATACACCGATAATCACCGAGCTGGTTGTTCGGGCACTAAAAGAATATCCGCAAATTAATTCTTCTTTATTTGGCGATAAGCTGATACTAAAGAAGTATTTCAATATTGGAATAGCAACAGCATTGCCAAACAACGACTTAATTGTGCCCGTGGTTCGCGATGCCGATAAGAAAAGCCTTTTAAAATTAGCCATTGATATTGCTGATTTAACAAACCGGGCCCGTGAGAATAAGCTCAAACCTGGTGAAACTTCTGGAGGGACATTTACAATTACTAACCTGGGGCAGGTTGGAAATGTGAGTGGTACACCAATTATTAATCAGCCCGAATCGGCAATTCTTGCTGTTGGCACAATACAAAAAAAACCGTGGGTAGTTAATGCTGATGGACAGAACTCTATTGGCATCAGGGATATTCTTACACTTTCTCTCAGTTATGATCACCGGATTATTGATGGAATTTTAGGGGGTTCCTTTTTGAAACGAATCGGGGAGCTTCTGGAAACATTTTCAGCCGTAGTATAATGTATTTTTTCTATTATTTGATTGTTTTCATGAATTCTGTGAGTAACTAATAGCTAACAGTAATATTTTATTTTTATTTTTGTTTTAGAACCAACCTCTTAACGATAGATGAAAGTTTACTTACCTCAACTATTATGTGCATTTTTTCTTATCCTGTTTTCACGCACATCTGTTTCTCAAGAAGATTATTCACCAAAGGAATGGTTCGTCGAAGCTGAATCCTACTTTCTGTTTGAGGAATATAAAGATGCGGTGCCTCTCTATCAGCGAATTCTCAGGGATGAGCCGGATAATTTCAACGTAAAGTATAAAATAGGTATTTGTTACCTGAACGATCCTTATCAGAAAGAAAAGTCTATAAAATACCTTGCTGAAGCAGCCGAAAATATTAATGTTAACTACAAAACAAATTCATACAAAGAGAAATTGGCTCCACCCGAGGTCAATTACTATCTTGGACAAGCGTACAGGATAAATGGAAACTTAAACAAAGCACTGGAGTTCTATGCCGAGTTTAAGAGGAACATGGATCAGGAAATTTTTGACCTAAATGTTGTAAATGATGAAATAGCTGCATGTCAGATGGCAAAACAGCTTATTCTTAAACCGGTTTATGTTAAAGAAAATAATATTGGAGAGGAAATAAATTCGCGCTTTGCCGATATTAATCCAATTATGTCGGGAGATGGTAAAACAATTGCCTTTACAAGAATTATGCAGTTTTATGATGGTGTATTTGTTTCTAAGAAGGATGAGCAGGGAAACTGGTCACCACCCTATAATCTTACTCCAGACTTTACTGTAGATGGCAGTTCGTATTGCACAGGCTTATCTTATAGTGGCGATGAAATATTCGTTTACCGAAGCGATAATTTCGATGGAAACATCTATTCCAGCAAATTCAAAAACGACAGGTGGGAACCGCTGCAGAAGTTAAATGATTTTATTAATACCAAGTATTGGGAATCTCATGCTTCCCCATCGCCCGATGGAAAGTATCTTTATTTTACATCGAACCGAAAAGGAGGCTACGGAGGTCTTGATATATATAAATCGCTTAGAAAAGCAAACGGAGATTGGAGCGAACCAGTTAATCTTGGACCTATTGTAAACTCAAGCTATAATGAAGAAACGCCTTTTGTATCAAATGACAACAAACTCTTTTTTAGTTCGTTGGGACACAGCACAATGGGCGGATACGATATCTTTGTAACAGAGCTAGTTGGCCCAGAAACCTGGGCAAGGCCTGTTAACATGGGGTATCCGGTTAATACAACCGACGATGATTTGTTTTTTGCGCCTGTACCTGGCAATGAGTATACAGGTATTTATTCTTTTTATAACGAGGCAAACACTTATGGTTTAAAAGATATTTTTCTGGTTAAGGTATTCAATTCAGTCTTACCCCGGACTTTTACTATAAAAGGAGATTTGAAGACCCCGGAACCCGATCTTTTAACCAATGGAGAAATTAAAATTTCGATAATTGATAACCAGGCCGGAAAAATTATTCAACAGGTAGAGCCTAATGCCGATGGCAGCTTTAGTTTAAATGCACCACAGGGTAGTTACCAGTTGTTAATAGACGGTGTTGGACTGAAGCCCGTTTCTCAGCCACTTGAATTAAGCCTGAACCAGGAGGAGGAATTGATTGATCTTCAAACCATATCAACTCAACTGGCCGAAGTTGGTGAAGAAAATTTAATAAAAGCAACAACAATTCCGCCTAAAATTGAGATTGTTGGCAAGGAGTATATCATTACAGATTCAGTTCCGGTAAATATTAACCTCATTCTTGCGAAAGGAAATGATTTAATAATAGAATCATTTGTAAACGGCAAAAAAACGAATCATGAAGAATACAGAATTTCTAAAGAAAATTTTACTTATGTATTCAATCCTAAACCCGGAGATAATAAACTGGTATTTACCACTGTAGATAAAAACAAGAATATTTCAACTCAGGAAATGACTGTTTTTTATGAACCTGAAGTTATAAAAGAGCCTGTTGCCGAGCTTGGAGAAGAAGAAAAAGTTTCAGAACAGATGTCGGGCATTGCCTTAATAACAAATTCAGTTAAGCTTCAGAATTATCTTGAATCGCTGGAAAGCCTTAAATACAAGAACTTGTTAGAACTGTATGAAATGCTGTCGGTTAATGCTGATGAGAATGACTTTTCAAAAGAAGAAATTAACCAGTTGTTTGCGATAATGCTAAGCCAGAGAAATAAATCTGAATTCATTGAAAGCACGAATAGTGTTAATGGACTATCCGCATTCTCAACCAACGATTCTGTTGTTAAACAGTCTGATATCCCATTGATAATTATTAAGAATCTGAAGCCTGAAGTTGAGGACGAGCAGGTTAAGTTCTACAATGGGTTGAACAGCATTATTAATGGCAATATCAATAATGCTGAAGATAAATTAAAGTACCTGCTTTCATTTTCTGACAAAGATTTAACCGAAGATGAGATTCAAGCTTTAAGCTTATTGTCAGGCGAAGAACTGTATAAGGAACTTTCTAAAACATTCGGAGCGGATATTACTGCTGAAATGATTGAAAAGGCTGCATCTACACAGGAATTAAAGCAATTCTATTTTAACCTGCTCATGTCTGCTAACGGCACCTTGTTAGATATTCTGAATAATCTTAATATGGAAGAAAAGAATATTTCAAATTCCATAGAATTAGTAGATTATTTGTTTATGCAAGCTGAAAGTGGTGTTATCAGCGAGGCTGAATTGATACAGCAAATTGAGGAAGCAAAAAAGAACGAATCACAAAATATTCGTTTTTTTCATGAAGCTTTAGCAAATGCTGCAACAGGCGAATTAAAAACCGGCCTAAATGAAATATCACCCAATCAGAAGAGTATAAACGGTATTATTGATGAATTACTTAAAAATGCTCAGTCTAAAGGATATGGACGTACTGAAGTCTATAATCTTTTATTAAAAATGATTGGTATTCAGAACGTTGATGAGTTTATTGAAAAAATGCAGCATTTCAGCAAAGGCGATATCGATTCACTACTTTCAACTTTAAAAAGAGAGCATTATTCTCTGCCGGTTGAAATTATTCAATACCTGCTTTCAGAATCGGCCTATTTCGATTATACAGAATCTGATATAAACGACCTGCTAATCAGAATGCTGTTAGAAAAAGGTATCGACAAGTGGGAAACTACAGGGACTGCCTCTGAATCAGAAAAAATAATAAAGAGAAACCGATACATTACAACCCTGATACTGGCAAATGTATTTATTATTATTCTGTTTATATTATTCTGGAGACGTAGAAAGAAGAATAAGGAGTAAGACATTTACTATTTTTTTAAGGCGGATATTGATATCTCTAAACCACTAAAGATGGACAATATAAAGAGCAAACTACTTGAAATTGTTTCAACTGCATTTTTAGTGATATTCGTTTCTTATAGTACTTCTGCCCAAATATGGATTGATAATCAGGCAATTTACCAAGAAGCTGAAGAATATCTTATTGGTGAAGAGTATGAAGAAGCACGTCCTTTGTATCATTTAATTGAAAAAAGAGGCATACAGAATGCTCATATCAGCTATAAAATTGGCTTATGTCTGTTTATGTCTCATGGAGATCTTTCAAAAACAATTACTTATCTTGAAGAAGCAGCAAAAAATGCAACCTTAAATTACACCAATAGTTTTGAAGAACTAAATGCCCCTGTCGAATCTGTTCTGTTGCTGGGTAGGGCATATCATAAAAAGGGTGAATTAGAAAAGGCAATTTCGACTTATGAGCGTTATAAAAAATTCGGAAGTGAAAAAGCTAAAATACAGTTAGCAGATTATTACATCTCTGAATGTAATAATGCTTCAGCATTGCTTAAAAATCCGATAATAGCTAAAATTGAGCCACTGGCAGCATCAAACCAGTTCTCCTTGTATAATCCTATTATTACTGCTCAGCACGAGATTTTCTTTATGGAGAAAAGAAAATTCTATGACGCAGTGGTTTCTGCAATGGTTGAAGGTGACAGTCTCTCAAAAGAAAATAATATTACCCCCGACTTAGGTTCCGATGGAAATTTATTTCTATGTGGCTCATCGGCAGACGGTAATATGCTGATCTTTGTAAGCTATAATGCAGGCAGGGGGTATGATTTGTATTATTCCGAGAAGGGAAAGTCTGGGAAATTCAATAAAGCCGAACCATTTCCCGATGTTATTAATTCGGGTTTTAACGAAACATCTGCATCTGTTTCGAATGACGGCACCTTGTATTTTTCAAGCAACAGATTGGGTGGATATGGTGGAACAGATATATACAGTTCAGAAAAAATTGAAGGTGTCTGGTCGCAGCCTGAAAATCTTGGCAATAATGTAAATTCGGCTTTTGATGAGGAGTTCCCCATGTTATCATTTGATAATTCCCGCTTATTTTTTACCAGCGAGGGGCATCTTAACATGGGTGGTTATGATATCTTTTTTTCTAACAGGAATACTGACAACAGCTGGTCGAAAGCAATGAATGTGGGCAGCCCTGTTTCAACAACAGCTGATGATAATTTTATTTCTACGACACAAGATTCCACCATTTTTTATACCCATCGTATTTCTCCCGAATTTGAAAACAGAGACATTATTTACAGGGTAAATATTGCATTTTCAGGAAAAAATTTGCAGGAATTTATTAAGGTTTCCGGTAACCTGATTTTTAATGACACCCTACCGCCAAAAGAAGTTGAGTATATTATAAACAGGGAAACAGAAAATAAAGAGGTTATTACGTCGAAAACAAATAAAGACGGAGCATACGACTTTATACTAGAACCAGGGGCATACATTCTAAGTTTTAAGTATAACGATACCATTACAGCTTCCTCAAAACTGAATTTGAAAAGAAATAACCTTTCGGCTGACATTTATATGGAAAGTCCTGCCTGGAATTTAGAAAACACAATGAAGGAGCTTAAGGTTCAACACCTCGAAATTCAGGATATTCTTTTTGAATTTAACAGTTCAGAACTTACCGCACAGTATGTAGAGTTACTTAATATTATTGCTAAAGAAATTAAAGAATACCCGGATTACAGTTTGGAAATTTCTGGTTTTACTGACGCATTGGGTACCGAAGAATACAATTATGTTCTTTCAAAGAGAAGAGCAGAATTTGTCCTTAGCTACCTGGTTGCTAAAGGTATCGATAAAACCAAAACCAAAATAAATGCCTTGGGTGAAGACAATCCAATTGCAAGGAATACTGATAAAATGGGCAATGATTTACCCGAAGGAAGGAAATATAACCGAAGAGTTTCGCTGGAGATAAATATTGACTCTGAAACATTAAAAATAACGTATAAAGATATCGTACCCTCGCAGTTAAAAGACTGATAATTTCCTGCCGAATTAACCGTTTATTGATTTTTTAAATTTGAAGTTTTTTTGTTACCTTAAAATTCTTAGCTATTAATTGCTTGTACAAAAGCAGTTTTAGGTATATTTGTGTTAAACTGGCTTAAAATCACCAAAATGAAGCGAACAATTTTACTTCTGACTTCCCTTGTGTTATTATCATTGTTAACATACTCTCAGAAAAAAGAAATATCTATCAAAGAATATTTTACTGATGCAGAGTTCTTTTTTGCTGCTGAGGCCTATGTCGATGCTTTGCAGGATTATATGGAGGTTTATAATCGAGGGTATCAGCAAAATCCAAACATTAATTATCATATCGGATTATGCTATTTAAATATACCCGAGCAGCATGCAAAATCTATTGATTATTTAAAAATAGCAGCTCAAACCACCAGTATCCGTTATGTCGGATCAACTCTGAACGAAAGCCATGCACCTATTGATGCCTTTTTGTATTTGGGAAATGCATACAGAGTATTATATCAACTTGATAATGCTATAACCGCCTATAATGAATATCTGGGAATTTTACCTGATGCTGCAAAGGAAGAAAGAAAGTTTGCATTAAAGCAAATTGAAGCCTGCAATATTGCCAAAGAGTATATCAATGATCCTGTAAGCGTTAAATTCACAAACCTTGGCAATCTTATCAATACCAACAACATTAACCGTAACTGTGTTATTTCGGGCGATGGTTCAACAATGGTGTTTATGACTAAATTACCCTTTTACGAGGGTATATTTATGTCCAAAAGGCGGGGGAATAATTGGTCTCGGCCTGAAAATATTACACCGCAATTACAATCAGACGGAGATCAGATGGTTACAGGTATCTCATACGATGGTAGCACATTGCTGCTTGTAAAACAAGATGAGTTTGATAGCGATGTTTATTTAAGTACTTACGAAGACGGTAAATGGAAAAAATCAAAAGATATTGGTAAGGTTATAAACTCAAGATATTGGGAGTCTCACGCTTCCTTATCGAAAGATGGCAAAACATTATACTTTACAAGTAACAGACCCGGTGGTATTGGAGGAATGGATATTTATGTTTCAAAATTATCAGCGGTCGGCACGTGGTCAGATCCTGAAAATATTGGAGGTCAGATAAACACAATCTATAATGAGGATACCCCTTTTATAACCGAAGACGACACCAAATTATATTTCAGTTCACAAGGAAATTCAAATATGGGAGGATACGACTTTTTTGTATCAGGGAAATCCGATTCTGGATGGACAGGAGCAGAAAACTTAAGGTATCCTTTATCTACAACCGATAACGATTTGTTTTTCTATCCTTTGCAGAATGGCGAAATCGGTTATGTGTCGAAGATACTTGATGACAGCTACGGTAGTTTTGATATTTACGCCATTGAGTATGTAGATGAAACTGTTACGGAAGAAGCAATAACCGCTGAGGTCGAAGATGAAGTTGATGAAGAATCAATACTTCAGGAAGATGAATCGGTTGAAGAAACAGAGTTCATAGCAGATGAAGAAAAACCAGGGCAGCTTACTGATGAACCTCAATCTGTTCAGGTAGAAGTTAAAGCTGTGTTGTTTGGATTCGACAGGTATTCATTGAACGATGAGGCCAAGGTTGAGGTTGATAAATTAATTGAGCTGTTAAAAAAGGAAGGGAAAATAACAATTCAGATATTAGCTTACACCGATGCTTTAGGACCTGCAGAATATAACCTGGCATTGTCGGAAAGAAGAGCGAAAGCAATTGCGGAATATATTATCAGCAAAGGAATTGACCGCGCCCGCGTTAAGGCTGTAGGTAAGGGAGAGGTAGATTTTATTGCGCTTAATACAAATCCCGATGGTTCTGATAATCCTGAAGGAAGAAAGTACAACCGTAGAGCAGAATTTAAACTTGCCGGATTCGATAAAAACCGAATTGAAATCAGAGAGAAACTTATTGTCCCCGAGGCTTTTCGGGTTTTTGAAAAATAATACTTTACAAACAAGAAATTGAAAAGTCATACCCAGGTATGGCTTTTTTTATGTTTGAACAGAAAATGTTAATATTACTTTATTAATATATTTAGGATATTGTATCTATTTTTCATTAATTTTATAATAATATAACATTAGGAAGATGAGGAATTTACTGTTTTCGCTTTTTGTATTGGGGTTTTGTAATATAGGTTTCTCACAACAATACACTCCGGAAGAGTTATTTGAAGAAGGACAATATTTCTTATTACGGGAAGATTATAAAGAAGCTTTGTATTTCTTTCGCCAGCTAACAGAAATCTATCCTGAGAATGCTAACTATAACTTTAAAGCCGGACAATGTTATTTAAATATTCCCGGGCAGGAATACCTGGGGGTTGAATATCTCGAAAATGCAGTTAAATCCATTGTTCCAAAGAAAGAATATAAATCCAGAAGTTCATCGGAGCAAAATGCACCCTTGCATGCCCAGTTTTATTTAGGGAATGCATATCGTGCTGCCGGTAATTTATACCAAGCTTTAGATTACTATAATAAATTTCTTGATTCACCATTTTTCGAAGGAAACTATAACAGGAATGTTGTTGAGCAGGAAATAAAGTCATGCGAAAGAGCGAAAATTATACAGGATGCACCAATCGAAATGGAGGTAACGGCCTTAGATTCCAATATAAACACTTCTTATTCAGAAAGCTCACCTGTATTAAGTGCCGATGGAGAAACTATGGTGTTTATACGAGGCTTAAAATTCTATGATGCCATATTCATCGCACATAAAACAGATAAAGGCTGGAGTTCGCCGGAAAATATTAATGAGCAGATAGTTTCTGATGGAGATTTGTATCCAACAGGCTTAAATTCCGATGGCACTATAATGCTATTAACTAAAGAAATTAACGGTAACGCAAACATTTTTATTTCATATTTTAATGGAGAAAAATGGAGCCAGGCTAAAGAATTACCTGGGAAGGTTAATACATTGTATGCCGAAACATTTGCTTCTTTTGGTGCCGATAATGAAACCATTTTTGTGGTAAGCGACAGAAGTTCAACACACGGTGGAACTGATATTTACCTTTCGAAGTTAAACAGCAAAAACGAATGGAGTAAACCTAAAAATTTAGGTAAATCCATTAATACAGAATTTGACGAGAGCTTTCCGATATTATGTAATTCAGGGAAAACATTATTTTTTAGTTCGAAAGGGCATTATAACATGGGAGGATTCGATATATTTTACAGTTCCAGAAATGAGAAATCATGGTTAACCCCCAGAAACATAGGGTATCCTTTGAATACTACCCGTGATGATGTTTTTTACATGGTTTTACAGGATTGTTCAAGCGGATTGCATGCGATAATCGATAAAGTTTCAGGTTTTTCAGATATTTTTGAGATAGAAGTAAAATCTGAGCTTGCTATACCATAAAGTCTAAAAATGGCTTATCTCAAACAAATAGTGCTCATTCTTTCATTTTTTCTGTTCCAGGGTATACTCAGCGAGTTATTTTCGCAGATTTCAAATACCGATAAAAACGATTACCTTACTGCCGACGAGCATTTTGAATTTGGGGAGTATGAAGAAGCATTGCAGTTACTCGAAATTTTAGTTAAAAAATATCCGGATAATGCGAATGTAAATTTTCTCATGGGAATGTGCCTGCTGGAAACAAAAATTAACTATAAAGAAGCAAAGCCCTATTTTGAAATTGCAATACGTGATATCGATGCTGGTTTCAGACCCGGAGATTATGAAAACACTTCAGCTCCTCCCGAGGCATTGCTTTATTATGCAGATGTTCTTCAGAGCAACAAAGAATTCAGGAATGCTTCTTTAACCTATCATCAGTACAGGGATATGATGCTAAATAATCCAAATGCTCTTGATATTGTTAACAGAAGAATAATTGGACTTGGGATATCTTACGAAGAATCGATTCGTTCCAAAGGTACAACAATAGATAACCTGGGCAGCCCAATAAATACAAAGCTTGATAATTATAATCCTGTAATTTTTGGCAATAACAGCAGGATGTTTTTTACTTCAAATAATGGAACTCAGGACCTCATACTTTATTCCGAGCAGATAAACGGCATTTGGAATAAGCCCGTTGACCTTACTATAAATGTTGGATCAGACGGCACATTTTTTACAAGTTCCATTTCATGGGATGAGACTAAACTGGTTTTGGTAAAAAGAGACAAATATAATTCAGAACTATATTTATCTGAATTTAAGAATGGGAAATGGAATAAGGCTGAGCCATTAGATAAAAAAATAAACTCCTATGCTAATGAAACAGGAGCTTCATTTAGTAAAGATGGCAACAAAATATACTTCAGCAGCGACAGGATGGGTGGCCCGGGAGGCTATGATATCTATTTTTCAATTAGCGAGGGTGGAAAGTGGTCAAAAGCTATACCTCTGGAAGGGGCAATAAATACAATTTACGATGAAACTTCACCCGTTCTGACTTATAATGGCGATACCCTGTTTTTTTGTTCAAACGGGCATGCGTCAATGGGACAAAAAGATATTTTTATGACAGTTATAACCGATAAAGGATGGAGTGCCCCAGAGAATATTGGACTGCCTTTTAATTCGGTTTACGACGAAGATTTTTATTCCTGTGTGCCTGAATATTCAGTGGCTTATTTAAGCAGATTCGACGAAAATGGACTTGGAAAAAAAGATATACTTCGGTTAGCTTCAGTTAATTACACTTATCCCATTCCTTTTACTCCGGCTGAACAACCCGAAATAACCCAAAAAACTGAACCGGAGGGGATTATTGAGAATGTTATAGAAATCGCGGAAGTGACTGAGCAGTTGGCTGAGATTCCTGAATTTACAGAAACGCCAATAATTACCGAAGAAATAACTGAGAAAATCGAAGAACCAGTTATAGAACCTGAAATTCTAGGCAATAACTTCATTGAGGAACAAACAGAAACAGAACCGGACGAAAAAGAAGTTACGCCAATTCTTCAGGGCATAGAAAAGAAAAATGAAATTATTGAAATAAAAACTGAAGAGCAAGAACCTGAGTCAACACCGATAGAAGCAAATTCTGCAGAAATAATTCAGGATGTCGTAACACCATCTTATAATGAGTCAAGCCAGGACGAAGCGGATTCATATTATGCTTACCAGCAGGAGAAAGAAGAAAAGAAGGAGGTTTATATTGCACCCAATCAAAAAACAGATCAGGACAAAAGTATTTATACGGTTCAGATAATGGCTCTTAGGAAACCACATTCCGGGTACAATTTTAAAAACATTAAGATGAACGATTTGAAAATCTCTGAAGGTTCAGATGGTTATACACGTTATACTTTAGGGGAATATTCAAATGCAAAAAAAGCTGCTGCGGTAATGAAAAAGATGGAGAAACTGGGATATCATGATGCATTTGTGAGGAAAATAGAAGAAATTAACAATTATCGGGATGAGTATTGAAAACAAACTAAATATTAAACTCAGAGCAGTTGAGCCAGAAGATATCGATTTATTGTTTCAGTGGGAAAATAACCAGGAAATATGGCATCTAAGCAATACAATTACCCCTTTCTCAAGACATATTTTAACAAAGTATATCGAAACAGCACACCTTGATATATTCCAAACCCGGCAGTTACGATTAATGATAGATGTACTTGAAAGCGGACAAAATCCAAGAACAGTTGGAGCTATTGATTTATTTGAATTTGAGCCTTTTCATCTGCGAGCAGGTATAGGTATTCTGATAAGTAATACCCTTGACAGGAATAAAGGGTATGCCAGTGCTGCCCTGCAAAGTTTAATCGAGTATACCTTTAAAACACTTCATTTAAATCAGCTCTATTGTAATATCGGAACCGATAATATATTGAGCATTAAGCTTTTCAAAAAACATGGGTTTACCGAGGTTGGTATCAAAAAAAAGTGGAATAAAACGCTTGCAGGTTATACCGACGAAATGATGCTACAGTTAATAAACGATTAAGCTTTTCCTTCAGGATAAAATGAGTTTCCATTCTTAAACTAATTATTTTTATCAATTATCGTAAGGCACTTATGTTAAAAAGGATATAAAAACAATTTTAAATTTTCAATTAGGGTAGGAATTTAATTCCTTTTTTGTAACTTAAATCTTGTTAAAACCATTTTTTAATATTCAGTTTTCGCTTTATGAGGATGTGCCAAAAGTTTTTTTCTTACTTTTTCATTCTGACCTTAACTACTGCAGTTGGTGCACAAGGAACCGTTTCTTCGGTAATTCAGGAAACTTCGTGGTTAAAATCTGCGGATCAGAAAAAGTGGCAAAAGTTACTGGGGGAGCTCAATGAAGCAGAAGTTCTTCTTTCTGAAAGCAACAGTGCCTACCTGAAAATTACCAACATGAATAATTCAGGCGATACTGATGCAGCGGGCAAACAAAAGGAGATTGAAAAAATTGAAAAAGATGCTGATGAAAAGGCGGCTAAATCACAAGACATTTTTCGTTCAGTTTATAAAAAGATGCTCGAAATTTCGGACACATACATTAGCAGTGAACAAGAACAACATACTGCCTATGCCGAAATGGTTAAATACCGGCAGGATGCTGAAGTTTTATATACCGAATATGATGCCGATAAATCGGACAATACGATTTTATCAATGGCAAATGAAACTCAGCTTTTAGCCTTAGAGAAATCAGTTATTCTTTTTACAGTTCCGGCTTCAGGTTACCAGGTAGAAACAAAGCCACCGCGTGAGGGAGATGAGTACGTTATTAACCAGGGAATGCTGCAAAGGTTTAGTAGTTACATTTCTGATCCGAATATCCCTGACCCCTTAACATTAAACCAGTTATCAGAGATGAATAGTTCAGAAAGTGATTTTTCCTCTTTCTACCCAATGTGGCAAAATTATGTCAGTTCTGAGACAGGATTTTTAGCTGATCAGGCGCAGGAAGAAGTGCAGCCCGACAGCCTTTTAACTGCTGAAACTACTGAATTATTAGCCGAAGTTTCTCAAGAAGAAAATGAAGAGTCGTTGCATAAAGAACAAAAAGATAACATTTCAGAGAATACTACAAAGCAAGTTGTTGAAAAACAAACGAGTGAAGATCACGAACATGACATTTTAGCTGAGCATGAAAAAGACAAAATAACAACAAGCAGCCAATCAGACATTAAAATCAGGAATAAGGCAGATTCGTATACAGAATCAAAACTTGTTTCTGGCGTATCAACCGACAATAAATATGAATTCAGGGTGCAGGTAGCTGCCAGCCGCAATCCTCTGTCGCAATCACAGATAAAAGCCATTTATTCAGGAAATCTTACTGTGGTTGAGATAAGAGAGAATAACTATTATAAATACCAGATTACAGGTTTTAAAACAATACCTGAAGCACAAAAAGTTTGTTCGGCATCAAATGTTCCGAATGCTTATATTGAGGCTTATACTTCGTATAAACCAGCTTCACTTGCACAAGCTGCATCGGAAACTATGACAGAAAGTACAAACAGCAAAACCCTAAGCGGAAATGATGTACATTTTGCTGTTCAGGTAGCTGCCACCAAGGTTCGTTTGGCCCCGGTTAAGCTAAAAGCAATTTACCCCGACACCGATCAACTGAATGTTGTTTTTGAGGATGGCTGGTATAAATACCAGATATATGCCGGAAATAAAATGGATCAGGCTCTGATTATTCTTAAAAACTGTGGTGTAAAAGATGCTTTTATGGTGGCCTATTCAAATGGAGAAAAAATACGTTTTTCAGATATAAAACATTAAAAATAACTATGACAATGATACCTTTTAAATACAAGAAAATGATGAAAAATCTCCTTTATCTATCCATTGTGCTTTTTCTTGGCTCGTGTGTTTCACAAAGCAAGGTGAAAATGATTCAGGAAAAAACCAACAAGCAAATGACAACTACTTTTGAAAACTCTAAGGCTATAACATACAGGCTTCAGAGTGGCGATCATTTGTATATTCGTGTCAACAGCACCGATCCCAAAACCAGTAAAGTTTTTCAAACCGATTTCCCTTACCTGATGAACAACACCTACCAGTATTTAAATACTCATGTAGTTGACGAATTTGGTTATATCAGTTTTTCATTTATTGAGAAGCTTTATGTTGTAGGTCTTACTGTACCCGAGGTAACAGCAAAACTTCAGCAAAAACTCGATGAATATTTTAACGATGCTACTGCTTTTGTGAAAATGGTAAATTTCCAGGTTGGTGTATTGGGTGAGGTTAACAGCCCGGGTAATTTCACCATTGAACAAGACCTTATTAATATTTTTCAGGCACTTGGCCTGGCTGGCGGTATTACCTCGTACAGTAATGTGAAGGAAGTTAAACTGGTACGACAGACTCAAACCGGTTCGGAGGTGCATGTGCTTGATTTGAGCGACAATCAGATTATTTCATCGCCTTATTATTACCTGATGCCAAACGATGTAATATATATCGAACCAAGGGGAGCAAAATCATTTGCATTGGAGCAGTTTCCGTATCAATCATTATTGTATTTCTTTTCTTTAGCTATTTTGGGTTATGGAGCATTTGTAACAGATTAGAGATTTCAATAAATGCAGGAGAAAGAATTATACAGGAATATTCTTGAAGAAGAAGAGGGGATTGATATTCGGAAGTGGTTCTATCTCATTCTTAACAACTGGCTGATTTTTGTTTTTTTTATCGGGGTCAGCCTTTTCGTGGCTTTTACTATTAACAGGTATTCGATTAATCAGTATCAGCTTTCAACAAGTATTCTGATTAAGGAAAATACCAATCCCCTGGACAAAACAAATCTTGTTAGGGTATCATTAGGGTCAGATCCCTATCGGTTAAAAAACGAAATGGGAATACTTACTTCGAATTCTGTAATTAAAAGGACCATAAAGCAGCTCGATTTTTTTACTGAGTATTACCAAAAAAGAGGCTTCGGCTATTTTGAATTATATAATAATTGTCCGTTTTCGATTGTTCTTGATTCATCAAGAGCTCAACCCATTAATGTGTCTTTTCAGCTTGAATACCTGACAGACAGCCTCGTTTTCATTGAATCAGAGGGTGAAGATGTTGCACTTTATGACTATCCAAACTGGGAAATTGAAGCAGTTTTATCGAAATTCAGTTATAAGGATACCAATAAGGTAGGAGAATTCATTGAACACAATGATTTTCGGTTTGCCGTTCAGCCTAATTATCTTGGAATACACGAAGGATATAAGGATGAAAGCTACCGTTTTTGTTTTAAAAATTTAACGGCACTTGCCCACAGGTATAGTATTGTTGAAGTGGATATTCCAAACAATTCGTCTATCATGACGGTTTCAATGAAGCATACCAATCCGGTTAAATCGGCCTTATTCATGAACACCTTAATCGATAATTACCTTTTAAAGGGAATCGAAAGAGAAAATGATGTAGCTCAAAGAACAATTGATTTTATAGATTTTCAGTTGGTAACTCTTGTAGATTCATTAAAGAATTCGGAACAAAAGTTACAGGATTTTCGTTCCTCAAACCAGTTGGTCGATATTGATTACCAGGCACAACAGGCTTACACAAGGCAAAATGAGTTGGACAGGCAAAAAGCTGAACAAACTGTTAAAATACGCTATCTCGATTATCTTAAAGAAAACCTGAGCACAAACGAGTTAAAGTTGCAGGAACTTATAGCTCCTTCAACGATGGGTATTTCAGATGTTGTTCTGAATAACCTTGTTATTGAGTTGGTTGAACTTTATAATGAAAGAACAGAATTAACCTTCAATACAAAGAAAAACACTCCTTATATAAATTCTATTGATGCCCGCATTGATGCTTTAAAGGTGAAACTTTCCGAAACTGTTCAGAATATCTATGATGCCACCAAGATTTCAATGAGCGAAACGCAATCGCAGCTAAAAACGGTATCAACAACATTATCGAAGCTCCCGATTGAACAAAGAGAACTTCTTAAGTTTGAGAGGAAGTATCAGTTGAACGACGAACTTTACACATATTTGCTAACCAGACGTTCTGAAATGCAAATAAAAAAAGCCTCAAATCTGCCAACAAATGAAATACTTGAAGAAGCTGACCCTGTTGAGGCAGTTCTTGTTTCGCCAAACAAGAAAATGAACTATATTATTGCCTTTGTGCTCGGCTTGTTTATTCCTTTTATAATAATTTATATCAGAGAGTTGCTCAATAACAGGATACAAAATCCGGAAGACATAAAAGCAATAACAGATATACCGATCATTGCTTCGATTTATGAGAATGAAAATCATGAGATTCCGGTTAATATAAATGCTGCAAATTCATTAATTGCGGAATCGTTTAGAATACTCAGGGCAAATATGCAATTTGTTCTTGCCGAAGATTGTAATGCAGTGCTGGTTGTTACTTCTGCCATGCAGGGAGAGGGGAAAAGCTTTTGCGCTATAAACTACGCAGCAGTTCTGGCCTCATATAAACGCAAAGTTTGCCTGGTTGATTTGGATTTACGCCGGCCAAAACTTGCCAATTACCTGAAACTCGATTTTGATAAGGGAATGAGCAATTATCTTATAGGAAGGGAAAAGAAGGAAGACATTATTCACCCGGTTTTCGATGGACTTTTTGATGTTATTGTTTCCGGCCCCATACCTCCTAATCCTTCAGAGCTCATTGCCTCTGAGCATCTGGAGGGACTTATTAAAGAACTGAAGGAAACTTACGATATTGTAATCATTGATTCGCCGCCAATCGGACTTGTTTCCGACACAACTATTATTGGTCGTATTGCTAAATACATGCTTCTTGTAGTGCGATATAATGTTACCGGGAAACATATTTTAACTTCGGTGCTGGAAGAGATTCAGCGTTTCAAGAAAAAAGGCTTGAACCTTATATTTAACGATGTGCCTGTTAAAATAAAGGGTTATTCGAAATATGGCAGCAGATACGGCTATTATTATACCTCGAAAAGGAAGGGCATTTTTTCACGACTAAGCTGATTGTTGTGAGATTTCCTTGTATTCCGGAATTTCTTTTTGGAATTCAAATGTTTCTGCTTTGTTTTTACTAAGAAAAAAATGGCTTAGTCCGTTCGATACAATTAAGTGAGGTGCTTTAATTGTAATGTTATACGCCAATATTTGTTCAAATACTTTTTGTGTAATTTTTACCGAAGGTGCTTTACATTCAATCAAGACTAATGGGGTTCCCTGTTTTGAATATACCAGCACATCGTATCGCTTCTGAAGCTTATTTAGCTTTAGTCCGGCCTCTAAAGAAATCATTCCGCCCGGGAAGTTTTTATCTTCAACCAGGTAACGAACAAGATTTTGCCTTACCCATTCTTCGGGTGTCAGAACAAGGAACTTTTTACGTAATTCATCAAAGATACATAAACCATCCCCGGTTTTCTTCCACTTGAATTCATATGTTGGCAGGTTAAGTTGCTGCATAAGTTTCTATTAGAAATCCCTTCGCTAATGCGACCGAAAAATACTAATCTTTTTCCTATTTTAGCAGCTTAAGATTTCACGATGACATTTGAAAACATTCTATCTAATCTAAAATCGAAGACTTATTCACCCCTATATTTTTTAATGGGCGATGAATCTTATTTTATCGATAAAATTACAGATTACATTGCTAAGAATGTACTGACCGATTCAGAGAAAGATTTTAACCAAACCATTCTTTACGGGAAAGACACAGACATTGCTAATGTTATTAATTCGGCAAAAAGATTCCCAATGATGGCCCAAAAACAGGTTGTTATTGTTAAGGAAGCACAGAACATCAGAAATATCGATAACCTTGTTTATTATGCCCAGAATCCTTTAAAGTCGACTATTCTGGTGATTAATTATAAGTATAAAACACTTGATAAGCGCAAAAAGCTGTATAAAGAGCTGGAGAAAAACGGTGTTTTATTCGAAGCCAAAAAACTTTACGACGACAAAGTCCCGGATTGGATAACGAAATATCTGGCAGCAAAGGGATACCAGATACAACCAACCGGTGCTTTAATGTTAACCGAGTTTTTGGGAAATGACCTGAACAAAATTGTTATGGAATTAGACAAATTGATTCTTGTTATTCCGGCTACCGAAAAACTGATAACTCCGGTTCATATCGAAGAAAATATTGGCATTAGCAAAGATTACAACAACATTGAATTACAAAAAGCTCTGATTAAGAAAGATCATCTGAAAGCATTCAGAATAGTTGATCACTTCGGGCAAAATCAAAAAGATAACCCACTGGTTGTTACTCTGGCCATGCTTTATTCTTTTTTTAACAAGGTGTTGGTGTATCATTTCTTACAAGATAAATCAAAACAGGCTGTAGCTGCGGCGCTTAAGATTCATCCGTTTTTTGCACAGGATTATATTCAGGCTGCAAGAATATTTCCGCCTAAAAAATCGGTTGAGGTAATTTCAGAGTTAAGATCCTGCGATTTAAAGTCGAAAGGGGTAGGGAATATCTCTGCAACTCCGGCAGATTTATTGAAGGAGCTTGTATACAAAATACTTCATTAAATTTTATTTGAAAGATTAAATTTTAAGCAGATGAATGTTACAATAGTTATCATAATAGTTACAGCAAGCATTTCAGTATTAGCATTCCAAAACAATAATTTATTTTCCAGGCTACAGTTTAATCCCTACCAGGTGTTTCACCGGAAAGAATATTATCGTTTGCTTACGCATGGGTTTATTCATGTGGGCTGGTGGCATCTTATTGTGAACATGTTTGTTCTTTTCTTTTTTGGAAGATCGGCAGAGGCATATCTTGGAGCTCTTGCTCAGGCCGGGTACCTGCAGCATCCGGTTTTAATTTACGTGGTTTTATACATTACTTCCATTGTATTTGCAACATCGATAACCTTATTCAGATACAAAGACAATTACCTGTATAACTCGGTAGGTGCTTCAGGAGCTGTTTCGGCGGTTATGTTTTTCAGCATTTTCTTCGATCCCTGGCAGAAGCTCTATTTGTATGCAGCAATTCCAATTCCGGGAATAATCTTTGCTGTGGCTTATGTTATTTACACGCAGTATATGTCGAAAAAACAAAGCGACAATATAAATCACGATGCTCATTTATTGGGAGCTGTTTATGGTTTCCTGTTCCCACTATTTATCGATTTGAGTTTGATTTCTATATTTATTAACAGGCTGATCAACTTTTAATTTATGGCAAAGTATCTCTGCTCTAATGGAGAACTATTTTTAGCATCGGAACCAGTGCTGACCGCAACAAATCGCTCCTTTATTTATGGCGATGGAGTATTTGAAACTATTCGTTGCAGAAATTCTCTTCCTCTTTTTTTCGAAAAGCATTACCAACGCTTGCGTCGGGCACTTTACCATTTAAAAATAGACTTTCCTTCGAAATATACCGAAGAATATTTCAGACAGGAGATATACAGACTCTTGCAACGAAACAGAATTTATAACGGAGCAAAAGTCAGGCTGTCGGTATTCAGAAAAGAAGGAGGCTTATATACACCAAGTCAGGATAAGGCCGATTTCATTATTGTTGCAGATTCGCTTGAATCAGAGTTTTACCAGCTTAACGATAAAGGTTTAAAGCTGGGAGTTTATACCGAAAATTTTAAGCAGCAAAGCACGTTTTCTGCATTCAAAACAAACAATGCATTATTAAATGTTTTAGCCGCAAAATGGAAAAAGGAGAATGGATTCGACGATTGCTTATTGATTAATGCCGAGGGGCATTTGATTGAGTCAAGCTCTTCAAACGTTTTCTTTGTTAAAAACAATAAACTGGTTACACCGGCTATTGAAACTGCTTGCGTCGATGGCACTATGCGCAGAAATATTCTGGAAATAGCCATTCAGAATAACATTCCGGTTGTTGAATCGGAAAAGATACCCAAAGATATTTTATATCAGGCTGATGAGGTATTTCTGACAAATGCGGTACAGGGTATTGTTTGGGTAGGAGCTTTTGAAGAAAAACGATACTTTCATTTTTTAAGCTCAAGGCTGTTAAACTTACTGGTGGAGAAAGCAAAATCTGAAAGATAACTCAGGCTCCGATTTCTAATCCGCACTCTGCGCATTTAGTGTCATTTGGGGCAACGTTGGCTCCGCATGCCGGACAGGCTCCATTTACATCAACAAGTGCTTCAGATTTATTGTCAAGTATATATCCTTGTTTTTCAAGTTGTTTTGTTAAATATTGCACTCCTTTTTTATCGTAAATTTCAGAAATCATTTCTATTGCTGTTTTATCAAGTTCTTTTATGAGTTCTGATATTTCTACCTGTACTTTCTCAGCGAGTTCATTGTGTTGAGATTCAGATTGCTTCAAACCATTCCTCTTTTCCTGAAACTGTTTTTGTAGTTCTTTTTCCACCTGGTTTATTTCGGGTGTTCTTTTGTATCCCAGATATCCCAGTATAAACATTCCTGCACTTGGAGAAATAAAACTTAAGATTGTCCATAGAACATGTTTTCGGGCTGTTAGTTTTGCCGCTTTTGGTATCCATAACAGCACAAAAATTCTTACAATGAAACCCAGGCCAACAATAATTTCATATTTTCCGAGCAAATACGATATAAGATTAATAGCAGTTAGTCCCAGGGCATAGTTTATAAGGACTCTGTTCGGGTTTCTTAGTTTATATAACATACTTTTGTAATTCTGGCTAAAGTTAGCCTTTTAGCCATACTTCCTTTCCAAAACAATTACCAAAATTTATTATTGATTTAACACCGAACTTTCCAGTTAATCTTCGTCGTTATCCGGGTTTTTGATTTGGCTTACAATAGTTATCATAGTTTTATTATTAACTGTTTTTGCTCTGGAATCAAAACTATCATCATCAATAATATCTATAAAATGTCGTGCCCATTCTCCATTATTGAGCCTAACAGTCCATTCAAAATAAGAACCTTGCAGCCATTCTCCGTTAACCCACTGTTTTCGTTCCGATAATGCGGCTTTAAACCATTTACCATCATGGATTTTTATATCACCTTCATATTGGTCTTCGAACAAACTTTCGTCATAGAGGCCTACTTCGTACCACGGCTTTGTGTTTTTTTCAGGATTTTGAAAATCAGTATTATCTTCAGGAAAACCCTCTTTGGCTCCTAATTTTTCGATGTAAAAACGACAAACATCGTCGGGTACAGTCTTTACACAATAAACACTTACCTGCAGGTTGCTAAGAGATTCTCCCTCATAAATTTCCTGATAATCTTTCAGTGCTAGTTTCTGAGCTTCCATATTTTGCATTGCGCCCGGGAATAATGGTATTTCATTTGCTGTGAAAGGAATATTTTGCCCCTTGCACACTAAGCAAAATGTTAGAAATGCGATTAAATTTATATAGGATAAATTCTTCATTGTTCTCGTTTTTAAAGTTTTACAAATTCCACTCTTCTGTTTTTTGCTTTTCCCTGGGGAGTAGCATTGTTTTCGATAGGTATGGTTTCACCTTTGCCATCGGTTTGCATACGTGAAGCATCAATCTGAAACTGGCTGACAAGATAATTTTTCACACTATCTGCCCTGCGTTTTGAGAGGTCGAGGTTTGCAGCATCGTTTCCATCGCTGTCGGTGTGCCCGGTAATTTCGATTTTAAGCCCGGGGTTTTCTTTTAATACATTGGCAATCTCTTTAATTGAACCGTACGATTCGGGTTTTACTTCATCTTTGCCGGAATCAAAATATATTCCATAAGAGATAAGTTTGCCTTCAGTCAATAATTTACTTCGGGTGTCGGGCGAAGCGCTGGTGATTTTTATGTTGCTAATAAATGGCAAACTTGCACGATCCCAGCCAGAAAATCTGAAACGGTTGAATTTGGTTCCGGCGATAATATTGGTTCCCATATCAACTACCTTTTCTCCTTTATGATAAATTCGAACCCGGCGGTTTTGTACCCAAATGATAATGTGGTTTACATTTTCTCTATCAACAGTTGCCTTCTTTCCCAGTCCTTCAAGCCATTCATCGTTTTCATTATCATATCCCCTGGTCTCCCACGATTCACTGCCGATTATCACATGAAGCCCTTTGGTTCCCGGGAATAGTTCATCATTAAGTTCTCTGTTTTCTGTTTCCTGATAAAAGGTTAAAATACTTCCATCGGCGTAATCAGCATCGGGGATAAAATCAAACTCCATAATAAAATTAGCTGGAAATTCAATCGATTTTGTATAACAATATACAGCGTCTTCGCCATTCATATGAAACCATTTCCCTTCGGCAATGTTAAGGGTTTTAACCTCACCACTTCCGTTACTGACCCATAACATTGGTAAATCTCCAATATTATCCTGCGAAAAGTCTTCGTAGAAAAGAACCTGGTCGCCCGGAACAAAATCGTAATTGGAAAAAGACACAAGCTGAACAGAATTATTTTCCTGGCTGTAAATAGTATTCGATACGAATAAAATACCTATCAATGTAAAGATCAAATACAGAATTTTCATGTTGTTTTATTTTCTTAATATTTGCAATTAATTGTATCAAAAACCGACTATATCTTTGTGTTTTATGGGCATTAATCCTTTGGTATTGTTAAATATTTCATGAAGTATATTCTTTAATTTGTTTCGCGGAATGTTATGTTTTCTGGAAGGATAAAAAAAGCCTTATCAACAATGCCTTCATTTATTTCAACAGCTTCCATTAGAACTTTATTTCCGGCAATATCAGATTCTGATTTCAGGACAATGCCATTCCAGACCCAGATAGTTGATTTGACAGGTTTCTCCATGGTAACTTTTAAGCATTTTCTTCCAATGATGTCCTCGTATCCAATTTTGTCTATACCATATCGCTTGATGTCTTTCTCAGAAACCTTTTCGTAATCGGTAACCGTTTGGTAAAATTTACTTTTAGTGCCTTCGGTTTCATCATAATTCCACAAATACTGAAACCCATCAACTACAATTTTTTTATCGCCTGTTTTCTGCCCTATAATCATCATGTAGTTTTCTTCATATTGCCGGTTACCATATTGATCGAAGCACCATTCCCTGGTCAATTGCTGCCCGGCTGCGTTAGATGTAAATTTAAAGTATGCCGATTCTACAGCAAACAATTGCCTATTTGAGGCAGTGCTCTCAGGAATTGTATTAAGCTCTTTTGCAGGAGACGCCTCATTTTTGTTTTCAGATGATTCTTTGTTGTTGCTGTTGCATGATGAAAGAATGAGAACAAAAAGGCAAATAATTATACTGATGGCTGTTTTCATGTTTATATTCTTAACAGGTTGAATATAAATTTACTTACGACCAGGATTATTTAATTGTAAAAAAACCGCATTTTTCTTTCAAGCTACGAAATTGAAATATCGCCTTTAAACATTCCTGAAAGTATTCTGCATAATTCGGTATTGTGCTGAAAGAATTGCTTTGGTGGCTCTCCGGTAATTTCCTTAAAATCGTTAATAAAATGCGACTGGTCGTAATAATTGCCTTCAAACATCAGTTTTTGAGATTTAAAACTTTGGTCGTTAAGCATGTTTTTGAAAATATAATATATTCTTGAAATCCGCATGAGTCTTTTCATGCTCACACCTACCCGTTTGTTAAAATTACGTTGCAAACTACTTAATGAATGAAACGAATTTGCGCTGATATTTTGCATGCTGAATTTTAAAATATTGTCAACAATATCATCGTATATTATATCTACAGGGTCAGGTTTATAAGCTTGAAGCGAATAATTATGGATGAATTCGGAGAAATAAATCATCCTTTCCATGTCAGAGGTGGTTTTATTTAGTCTTTCCCAAAGTGGAGCAAATATTTTGGCAGGCAGTTCAACCATCATATTCGATTTTTTGACCATATCTAACTTAAAAATTCTGGAAAGTACACTTGCTTTACAAACAACAATAAAACCATCTAATTCGCCTTGTATTTGCAATTGATTAGGAATTGATACAACCGGAGCTATAAAGTATGGCTGTAACAACATGTTGACAGGCGTAATAACTTTAGGAATGTTTTTAAAATGAAATACAAGGGCAGCATCGGGTCTTGGAATAAATTTATCGGTAAACATCTGCAATGAGTTGTTTTGCCTTATCGTTTCAAATTGTTTAACAATCCACTGTAGAGAAGCATCCGGTTTATAAAATTTCACTGTTGGCATGGTTGTGTTTTGAGTATTAAAAAACAGCTTGTCTTTTTTGTAAGGGTTTGCGTGAAAAGGTAGTTTATGGATTAGGCATTTTATACTAAGATAAACATTGCCACTGGAAAATTACTTGAAAGCACGTAAAAGCTCTTAGACTGTTGCAAAAACTCAGACTTTGTTTTCAGCAATGGGTATTGAAAGATAATTTATTCAAGTGCTTCTGCCATTGTCTCCCATAAATAGGTGTTTCTAAATAATTCTCAATTATTTCATTAAAAGGGGTTTCGGGTATTTCTTCAGTTTGTTATAATGTCTTGCCCTGAAATTGTTTTCCCAATTCAATTGTTACGGGTTTTATTGTAATCATTTTGGTTAGTTAGTACTGCAACAATAACCAAGAACAAAAACTACCGGTTAGCATTTTCTTTGTCTCAAATAGCACGAATTTCCTGGTCGTAAAAGAAAGGTATAGATATTTTTGTAATACTCATGATTTAAGCATGTCGGTTCTATTACGCTGTATTTTTCAATCCAAAAATACCAGGTTATCTATCGTGCAGTTACTATCAGTTTTTGTGGGAAGCAGTTATTTTTTATTTCCTTTAATCACTACGAAACTTCCTTTTCCAAATCCTTTCAATGGTTGTTCAATTTCAGTCTTTTTCAAGTCAGTAAGAGTCTGAAAAATCTCACTGACTGCAAAATTACAAGATTCAATAAATGATATAATTTCTTTAACTGAGTAGAAATTTGCAGTACTGTAAAATTTGCTGTCTTTTTTCTCTGCTGTCAGTATTTGTCCAAGAGAACTCTCCTTGTCAATGAATGCAATAATCAATTCACCGTTTTGCTTAATCACACGATGTGCTTCTTGCAATGCCTTCGATGGATTGCTTATAAAACAAATAGAAGTTATAAAAACTGAAAAATCAAAACTATTGTCAGGATATGGCAAATTCTCTGCAAATCCATAGTCAACGGTTAAATTTCTTTGTCGTGCCAGTTTCAACATATTTTCGGAAGGGTCGATGCCAAATTTTATGTTCAATTTCTCAGCAAAAATTCCGCTTCCTATCCCTATTTCAATTCCTTTTTTCTCAGTCGGAACCACTTGCTTGAGAGCAAGCAATTCCGATTGAAAAAAGTTATTATTCTCTTTAAACCAGCTCTCATATTCGGCTGTAAATATCTCAAATGGATTATTTTCCATTTTAGAATGTCAAAACTTTATCACTATCGATTACCCATTCTGCTAATTCACCCATTGTAGATTTATTTGCTCCTTCAAAATAGGGGTGGTTTTTATAAATTCCGCAACGAGCCATACAAGTTCCACAAACTTTTACTGGAACTTCATTAGCAATTAAGTCTTTGAGCATTTGTGATAAATCCTGGTCGTAACCTTCCGGGGCTTTACAAACGTCTCTGGCCATATCTACAGAATCATTCATTAGAAAAATCCTTACTTCCTGACCGTTTTTTCTTAGTGTGTCTGCGAGTCTTAAACCGTTCCAAGTTACATCCGTGTTGTCATACGGCTCACGATTAAAAATAATGAGAATCTTCATTTTACGTTGTTGTATTTATTAATTAATATTGACAATATTTGAATTACATCCTGATTATCTACGATATAGCAAGTTTTGTTTCCATATTTCTTTGGATAAACGATACCAACACTTTTAAGTATTTTCAAATGTTGTGATGATGTTGATTGAGAAATTCCAAGTGTATGAGTAATGTCTGTCACACAACATTCATCATTCATTAATAAGCCAACCATTTGTAACCGTATTGGATTAGCAAGTGCTTTCAAAATCTCGCTTTCTGTCTCAAAATCAATTTTATTTATTTTATCTATTGTCAACATAGATTTAAATTTCCAACAAATATACATCAATATATTAGAATATTATAATACTATAATTAATGACTATGATAATTTTTAATGTTGCAGGGTCTTTTTGTAATTCCGACTAACGGTAAAAATAGCCATGAGATTATCAGTCCTTTAAGTTATTTTATCTGATCACTTAAATATCAGCTAAGCCATTTTGCCGTTTGCTTAAAAACTCATCTGTTTTACGTGAAGGTACGAGGATTGGCGTCAACTGCTTTATAACCAATTTTTTAATCAGGTAAAATACTTCCGTTGCCAATCAACCCGGAGTGATTAACAAAGTTTTGTTTTATAAATCTTTTACTGAAAAATGGATTGTATTTAGGAATGTTAATTCATTCATCTTCTGAACTGTCAAAAATTCTATCCTTATAACGGTTATACAGGTAAGAAATCCCTAATAAAAGTAAACCTATCGATACAAAAAGGATAGCTCTGCGAATGGTGTTCATTTTATCCAGATCGTAAAAAAACACTTTTACAAGGGTAATACCAACCAAAATAAATGCTGAAATTCTGAGGTGTTTCCCTGACTTTTTAATACCCCAAACAATGAGTAAAAGGGCATATAAGACCCACAAAATACTAATTCCCAGTTTGTAGTTGTTTTGTGCATCGCTGAAATCAAGCCATTGAAGTAATTCGCTGCTCAGAATCCATAAAACAGCACCGGTAAATATTATTTCATACAAGGCTTTAAAATCAGAGAAAGTATTCATGAAAACTTTTTTGCACGATACAAGCAAAGTAAAAAAGAAGAGTAAAGAAATATACCGCAAATAAATATTGTAATAGTTTGCCGACAAGGAATCAAAACGCGATGAAATGAAAGTTTCCCTGAGTTCGCTCAGGTAATACAGGCCTCCAAACAGGAATACAAAAATACTTATAAAATTAAGGAGCAGAAAAAGCTTATGTTTAATGGCCTTGCTAAAACTTTGACTGAAGTTTAAAACCGATAAATACAGGAGAGTAAAATTTAAAATCCAGATAAACCTATAAGAATTATAATCGGAGCGTGGTATTATGTTGGGAAAGCTTTCTGCAGCCAATAATTTTTGTTGTTGCCAATAGAGCGAAATTTCAAATGTTATAGAGAAATATATGCTGATTATGGCAGCTACAGGTATTATAATACTAAATATTCTGTAAAATCGGTTTTTTAAAATAGCATTGTACCGGAAGTGCTCAATGTTATCGATTAAATAAATTCCAACAAATAGTAATGACATGAAAAGTGAAGCCAGAAAATTGAAATGCAGAAACGGCTTTATGGCAAGAACTTCGCTGGAATTAAGTGAATTCTGAACAATCCAGTCGTGAACAAGACTGCCAAATGCCAGAATAAAAACCGCGTATGACAGTAATTCATATATTTTACGTTGATTATACCTTCCGACAAGAAGCAAGATTAATGTTTCGCTGCCCCACAAAATAGTTACCCAGTTCCCATCGAACTGAATCGGGAAAATGATGGTAAGAAACACTACCACAAGTCCGCTTAGAAGGTGAAACATACTCCTATCCTTAATTTTTAATGCGAAAACAGCTCCAGCCAGCGCAGCATGCACAACTGCAATTGAAAGCGTATATAATCCAAGATAGTCTTCCCCATGTTTCAGGTTCGAAACCAATACATAACCAACAAGATAATATGCCAGAGAATTTAAAAGAATAAGTGAGATATCGAGTGATGAAAATTCCGATTTAAACCTGATTTTGTAAATGACAAATGAGCTGAGAAACAGACAAAAGAAGAACACCACAAACGACATGGCAAGAACGAATTCATCTTTACGTTCATAATCCATTATCAGCCAGGCTATAAAAATTATAAGTGTCACAAAAAATGCTGAAATATAAATAGCCTTCCAGTTACGATAGAGTGAGACTGCCAGAACGCCAATGTTTACCATGGCAGTATAGGTAAGCAGGAAGAAATAATTCTCCGAGTCGCCACCCACAATAAAAGGTATTAAATAAGCGCCTACCATACCAAAATGGGCAATTACCTGCTGGTCGTATTTCAGGGCAGCAAATACGGTGAGAATGGTAATCAGGAATAAAAGTATAAAGCTCAGGTATTGTGGAAAGATGTTGTACATGCTATAAGCAGCAAAACTTATAAAATAGAGTACTGCAACAGAACCACTGAACAAAACTGCACTGTAGTTTAGGTAGTTCTTTTTTAGTCTGAGGGCAAGAGCCATAATGGCTAATCCCAGCAGATAACCTCCGGCAATTCTCATTCCCGGGCCAAAGTGGCTGTTTTCAATGGCGTATTTCGAACCTATGCCAACCCCTATAACAAGTATAGCAATGCCTATTTTGCTGATCAGGTTTTCACCGATAAAGCGTTCTATATTCGATTTGGATTTTTTGTATTGATCAGCGGGTTCAATAATCCTTTCCTGCTGGGGAAGAGGTTCTTCTTTTATGACAGGTTGAAATGTTTGATCTGTTTCTGGAAAACTTATGTTGGAATCAGTCGAATCTACTGCTTCTTGGTTTTTCAATTTATAGATTTCAGACTTTAGTTCCATAATTTCTTTATGAAACTCAGACTGCTGGTCTATTAGTTTTTCCAACCTTTCATGCAGTTGGTTCAGGGTGTCGGACTTCATTTCGTTTTCATTTAGGCATAAGCAAGTTAGTTTTTTTTGATGATTTATACCCAAATATGAAACAAGCAAACAAACTACCTAAAGTATTTGAAACACAAAACTAGGAACAGAATTATGATTTTTGTTGAATATTGCCTGAAATCATTAATACAGAAAATGCATACAAAGAAAAGCTTGCACAAATAATTAATTCATTTCCGGATCCTCAGGAAAATTAGCCCACATGCGATACTTGTTTCCCATGCGGCCAAGCTTACGTTTCCAGTATTGCCTGTTCATCGGAGCCATAATTTCTTCGGTACTTAGCTCGGTAACAAGCCATGCACTTTCTTCCAGCTCATCTTCAAGTTGGTTGGGAGACCAGCCTGAATAACCCAGGAAAAATTTAATTTGTCCGGGTTGTAAATTTCCTGAGCTTATGAGCCTTTCAATCACATCAAAATCACCTCCCCAATAAATGTTGCCAATAACTTTGTTGCTATGGGGAATTATATCTCCCAGAGTATGTATGTAGTGCAAGGTATTGGTATTAACCGGACCGCCTAACGATATATCGGCATTGGTTGCCGGAAAATTATCAAGAATTTCAGTAGCCGGGATATCAATAGGCTTATTGAGAACAAATCCCACAGTTCCTTCATCGTTGTGCTCGGTGATTAGAACAATTGAGCGCTTAAAATAATTGTCAAGCAGGAATGGCTCCGAAATCAAAACCCTGCCTTTCTGGGGTTCGAGTATTTCGTCAGGTTCAAAGAAATTGTAATTAAGTATCATAGCCTGCTTTTGTTAGAATCAAATCAAGTTTAATGCCACAGAACACCAATTCGCGGTAAAAATAGACTAAAAAACCATATTTTTTATGTTTTCCCGACAGGTTTTTGCTTTATTTGCAGTTAATTCTTTAAGGTTAAAGCCGACTGAAAAAACACTTTCCCAATGAGTTCTGAAAAAAAGAAGCTTTCACTATTTGTAGCATTAATTCCCATAATATTTCTTGTTTCATTTATTGCAGCAAACGTTCTAATTTTCGATGACACATTAGCAGGTTCGAATCAGATAATACTCATTTTTGCTGCGGCCATTGCCTCTATAATCGCTAAATCGCATAAAATTCAGTGGGAAACGATTAAAGATGCCATAGTCAGTAATATTAGCAAAGCAATGCCTGCCATGTTAATTTTATTGTTAATAGGTTCATTAGCAGGAACATGGCTTATCAGTGGAGTTGTGCCTGCAATGATATTTTATGGCTTAAAAATTATTAGTCCTAAAGTTTTCCTGCTTACAGCAGTTGTTACCTGTGCTTTGGTTTCACTGGCCACCGGCTCATCGTGGTCGACTATTGCAACAATTGGGGTTGCTTTGCTGGGTATTGGTAAAGCATTAGGTTTTCATGAAGGGCTGGTTGCCGGAGCAGTTATTTCAGGAGCTTATTTTGGCGACAAAATGTCGCCTTTGTCCGACACAACAAACCTGGCACCGGCCGTTGCCGGCACCGACCTGTTTACACACATCAGGTATATGGTTATAACAACAACGCCCTCAATAATTCTGACTTTAATTATTTTTACAGTAATAGGTTTTGTGTATAAATTCGACGGATTACAAACCAATATTGAAGACGTTCTGGCATCCATCGAAGAGGGATTTTACATATCACCTTTGTTGCTGTTGGTACCTGTATTTTTGATCCTTATAATTATCAGAAAAGTACCCCCAATTCCGGCACTTTTGGCGGGAACCTTGCTCGGCGGAGTGTTTGCAATTATTTTTCAGCCAGCAATTATTGACAGGATTGCCGGATTAGAGCCGGAAAAATACAATTATGCGGTTGCTTCCTATAAATCACTGATGACTTCTATGTTTGGTGATATTGATATCAGCTCAAGAAATGAAATAGTCAACGAGTTGTTTTCCACTTCAGGTATGTCAGGCATGTTAAACACTGTTTGGCTTATATTATCTGCGATGGTGTTTGGTGGAGCAATGGATGCCGCCGGAATGCTGCGCCGAATTACAGAGGCTATTATTTCAGTAGCAAAATCAACAGGTTCTCTTATAGCATCTACTATTGGTACATCAGTCCTATTCAACCTAACTGCATCAGATCAGTATCTGGCAATTGTTATTCCCGGTAAAATGTTTGCCGAAAGTTATAAAGAACGCGGACTAAAACCCGAAGTTCTAAGTCGTACCCTTGAAGACGGAGGAACAATAACTTCGGTTTTAATACCATGGAATACTTGTGGTGCAACACAATCAAAAGTGCTTGGTGTTTCAACCTGGGCTTATCTTCCGTATTGTTTTTTCAACATTATAAACCCATTTGTTGCTATTACTATTGGGTATTTAGGGTATAAAATAAGAAAGACAGATAAAAAACAGGCTGAACTTTAATTTGTGATTTTTGAAATAGAAGGGATCGGTTGTGTATTTCTCCAGATATGCTTATAGTTTGAGTTACTATAAAATTCTTTGTCTTCTTTTATTTGAAGCTGGTATTCATTTCCCCAGAAATTTGATTTTATGAGTTCTTGTATATGAGATTCAAAAATATAGGAAATCATTTTTGAAGTATTATCCGGATATTCAATATTAAAGGAGTAATTGCTTTCAATCCAATTCAGTATTTTCTCCAAGTTCTTTTCTTTAAATTTATTTAGAACGGTTACCCCCATCTGTTTTAATGCAGCTGCATTGCACTGTTGCTCATATTGATTTTTTAAAGGAGCTACCATCAGCTTCTTTCCCAGGTGCAATGCTTCCGCAGGTGTTTCAAATCCGGCACCACATAAAACACCCGTCGATGAGACAAGGCTTTCAACAAAGCTTTCATTATGTACTGGGTAGATTTCTATATTTCCTTCGATTTGAACAACGGATGTATTTTTCGAAAATAACTGCCATTTTATTGCGGGAATCTGACGTAGTATTCCAATTATTTTTTTATCGTTATATGATGGTAGATAAACAGTATAATGACCTTTATTTGTAGGTTTTGCAGCCCGAATAGATTGTTGAATTACAGGAGTGAATATATTTGGGGCATATTTCCCAAAATGCAGTCCAAATTGCAGGTTTGAGGGAGCAAAATTTTTTAAAATAAGATTACCTAAGAAATCATTCTTTTTTGGTTTCGGTGAATTTGAATGTATAATAGCTGACTGGTGACTAAGCGCCATGCATGGAATTTTTCGGTTATAACAGGCCCATGCCGAAACCGGCTCAAAATCGTTTAAAACAAAATCGTAATCTTCGACAGGCACAGAGCTTATTTCTTTCCAGAAGTTTTTTGTGCTGGTATCAACATATGTATTCCACGATTCCACACTACCTTCTTTGCCGAAAACAAAACTCAGTCCCCGGCATCTGTATTTAACTTTAAATGGCAAACGTATCTCATTCTGATTACCTGAAATTAAGATGTCAGTTTCGCAGTATTTTTGTAACTCGGGTATGATTTCTGCCGCCCGGCTTATATGCCCGATTCCTTTCCCTTGTATAGCATAAAGAACTTTCATAATTCTTCGTCCTTAGTTAATCAATCACTTTATTCTTCTTGCTTGTGGGATTATCTGGTTCCTTAAAATTCAAATCTATTGTTATAGAATTATTTTAAAAGTAGATTATGTCGCCAAATAACCTTTTACAAGATTAGTGTATATACTTTTCATTTAGCTTAATACAAGATTAACTGTTTGTTATTTCTGTATTAACAGAACATAAACAGCATAAAGTCTGGCGGTATTCATTTTTTTTTTGAGATTGCAGGCTATTATCACTTTAATTTATAGCGAACTTGAAACAAGACGAAATGATTCAATAAGGCCTAAGACTTCGTTTTAATGGGCGACCTATTCATGGCGGTGATTTAATATTTATCCAATATTTACTGAAATTATCGAATTTTGAATTTTAGTTTGTTCATCTTTCATTGCATCATTTAAATTTTCATATTTTATTCCAAGTTCTGAATCAATAAGTCTATTTGCCTGTGTAATAAATTCTGAATACAATTTTGGAGTCAATCTGTTTAAGTATAGAATTAATAAACCTATAACAGAATATCTCAATTGTGTCTTTAGCAATTCAATATCTGTCTCAAGAATTATCTTATGCTTTAAACAATATTCCCAATCAATATTACATACTCTGTCCAGCGAATTGCTAATTACATCTATTATTTGTTGTTTGTTCCCAAAATCGCCTCCCTTGGTTATAAAAAATAAATCAAAAATTCCGGGATATTCTATAAAGTATTTGATATATGCAAGAATCGAAGCTTTCAGTTTCTTAATACCTTTAGGCTCTTTTTTTGTTTGTTCTGAAACAAAACTTTCACATTCAGCTTGAAAATCACTTACACATAAAAACACCAAATCATTTATATCCTTAAAATAATTGTAGAGTGTTGCATATGAATACCCTGCTTTGTCTGCAATATTTCGTACACTAATTGCTTTTATGCCTTCGCTCTTTAAAATCTCTTTGGTAGCCTGAATGAAATATCCTTTCATTCTTTTTTCCTGTAACTCTTTATTTTTCATAATCTAAACATATTAACGCTGTAAATATAATTAACGATGTTAATATTTCCAAACGATGTTAATGTATTTTACTTACCGCTAACTCGTAAAAAATATCACCAATTAAAAAATGGGTTTAAATTTTGAAGGTTTAATATCTTTCATCATATCATAAACCATGTCAAACAAATCTTCAGAGTTTGGGTTCGAATAATAATCGCCATCACTTGAATAAGCAGGTCTGTGGTCCCGGGCTGCCAGTGTTCTGGGCATTACTTCAAGATAGTTATAGCCTTTTTGTTCCTCCATCACTTTTTGCATCATGTAGGCTGTTGCACCTCCCGAAACATCTTCATCAAAGAAGATTACCTTGTTTGTTTTTTTTATCGATTCAACAATAGTTTCGTTTAAATCAAAAGGCAATAAGGTTTGAACATCAATTAACTCAGCATGTATATCGAATTCTTTCAGTCTTTTAACAGATTCATAAGCAATTCTAACACTCGAACCATAGGTGATTATCGTAATATCCCTGCCACTTGTTATAACTTCAGGCATTCCCAGTGGAATTTTATATTCGCCAATATTTTTCGGGTACAATTCTTTAAGCCGGTATCCATTTAGCGGTTCGATTACAATTGCCGGGTCCTGACCTTCCAGTAAAGTATTGTAGAAACCAGCTGCCTGAGTCATATTTCGCGGAACACAAAAATATATACCTCTTAATGAATTAATAATCATGCTTATGGGCGAACCCGCATGCCAGATTCCTTCGAGGCGGTGACCTCGTGTGCTTATTATAAGCGGAGCTACCTGTCCCCCGGCTGTTCTCCAGTGCAGCGTGGCCAAATCATCGCTTAAAGTCTGCAATCCGTAGAGTAAATAGTCGAGGTACTGAATCTCGGCAATTGGCCTGAAACCGCGTAGAGCAAGTCCTATTCCTTTTCCGATTATTGATGTTTCCCGAATGCCGGTATCAAAGATTCTGTTTTCGCCATATTTTTCCTGCAGGCCTTCGTAAGTTTGGTTAACGCCTCCAATTTTACCTACATCTTCGCCAAATGCAATAACATTCGGATATTTTTCGAAAAGTTTATCAAAATTATCGCGTATTATTACTCTGCCGGGAACCTCTTCAGAATCTTCTGATATATCGGGGTAAAGGTATTCCTGATATAATGGAGAATGTTTGCTTTCAGCATAAACGTGAGAGCTGTAGTTCTCAAAGTTTTCCATCCTGTTGTTCCCCAGCCACCTGCTTAAGTCACTCTGAAGGGTTTTTCTTGACGGACAATCGGGACAGATATAGTGCAGTAATTTTCGCGCTGTTTCTGTCGTTTCTTTCCTGGTGGCTATCTTGCTGTTCTTTAAATTGTTGGCGAAGATTGATATTTTATCAACCTTATCGTTTTTGCAAATGCAGGAACGTTGATTGATAATGGACAACAAATCTTCTCTTTGCTTTTTAATGGGAGTCTGGTAACTTGTCCAGGAAAGTTTTTGAGCATCTTTTGCACTATCGAGCGTATTTTGTTCAATCCTATTCAGTTCGGTATTACTGGCTATATCGTTTTGAATAATCCATGCTCTCATTTTAACCAGGCCGTCGTGTTCTTTTTCCCAGTTTAACCTTTCTTCCGATTTATAACGCTCGTGCGAACCGGAAGTTGAGTGTCCCAAGGGTTGGGTAATCTCATCGATATGAAATAATACCGGCACATGCTTTTCGCGGCAGAGTTTTATACCCTTTCTATAAATACTCAATAGTCCTGCATAATCCCATCCTTTGCCCTTGAAAATTTGTATGCCATTCGTATTTCTTTCTTTCTGAAACCCACTGAGTGCTTCCGAGATACTTGCTTTTACTGTCTGGTTTTTCTTTTCAACGGAAATACCATAACCATCGTCCCAAACAAATACAGCTAAAGGAACTTGTTTAACGGCGGCGCTGTTAAGGACTTCAAAAAAATGACCTTCTGAAGTGCTTGCATCACCAATAGTGGTAAAAATCACTTCGTTTCCTTTGTTTGAAAAGTTATTTGTTGTATTGCTTTCTCTGTATAGTTTAGATGCCAGTGCCAGTCCAATGGAACGGGGTATTTGTCCGGCAGTGGGCGAGAGATCCGCAGCGCTGTTTTTTTGCTTTATTTGGGGAATCCAGTTACCATCTTTATCTAATAAGCGAGTTGCAAAGTGGTTGTTAAAGGAACGTCCGCCACTTGCAGGGTGAAGTTTTATGTCAGGTATTCCATAAAGCTGGTGAAAGAATTCATCGGGAGAGAGCATACCGTTTGCCAGCATAAGGGTTTGGTCTCTATAGTATCCCGAACGCCAGTCTCCCTCGTTAAAAAAGTGAGCCATGGCTATTTGTGCAACCTCTTTACCATCGCCGAATATGCCAAACTTTGCTTTTCCGGTCAGCACTTCTTTTCGACCTAAAATACTCAGGTTCCGGCTTAGCCAGGCTATCTCATAATCTTTAAGAACCTGTTCTTTTGTTATTTCTATTACTGGTGATTTCAGTTTTTCTTTCATTTTAAGTGTTCATCAATAAGAACAAAAAAAATACAAAGTTGTTGAAACAATATAATCAAAACAGATTGTGGCAAAAGATTACTAATTTTGCAAAAAATAAATTTAATGGAAGTATTAATAGCAGCGGTTGTAATAGTGGGTTTGTCATTTTTGGCATTAGGGTTTAATATTTTCTTCAGAAAAGATGGAAAATTCCCCGAAAATGAAGTTGGTAAAAACAAAAAAATGAGGGAGATGGGCATTTACTGTGTTAAATGCGAAGAAGGAAGAAAATTTCGAGAAGCTAAAAGAAAGCAGAAGGCTAAGATAAATGTGAATTCTTTGCAACTGGATATTGAGAGGCTGTCCTGTTAATCCATTTCACGAACCAGGGCATCTTTCATTCCCGGCGTCATAAAAGTCTTATAATTACCTTCGTCATCGCTGTACACAAAATAAGCTTGAATATCATTCTGATCCGACAGAAACATAATACTTTTCTCCAGTCCCATAACCATAAATGAGGTAGCAAAAGCATCAGCGGTCATACAATCCCTGGTCATAACCGTGGCGCTTAAAAGCTTACTCATTACCGGATAGCCTGTTTTAGGATTTATGCTGTGAACATATTTCACCCCGTCTTTTTCATAAAATTTCCTGTAGTTACCCGAGGTAGCAAGCGACATATCTTTAACTTGTATTACTGCTTGCAGGTTTTCGCCGGGGATATAAGAATTTTCAACAGGCTTATCGACTCCAATTTTCCAGATATTGCCTTTTTCATTTACACCCTTGGTTTTTAATTCACCTCCAATCTCAACCATGTAATTTTCAACTCCTTTTCTTTCAAGAAAATCTGCTACTACATCAACAGAGAAACCCTGGGCTATTGCGTTTACATCAAGCGTAATGTTTGGATTTTGTTTAACAACAACTCCACCTTCGAGACTTATCTTATCCATCCCAACTAGTTGTAGCAGGCTGTCAATTACAAGCGAATCAACCTTGGTGCTTTGGCCGCTTCCAAACCCCCAGGCATTAACAATAGGAGCAACAGTAATATCAAAAGCACCCCCCGAAAGGTGGTAGATCTCATTTGCTTTATTAAAAACTTTTTTGAAGTTCTTGTCTAATTTAACATGAGGTTCGTTTCTGTTTACTTTTGATATAATTGAATTTGAGTCGTAGGTTGAAAGTGAAAGGTCAAATTTGTGAAGTAGTTGTGTAATCTTGGAATGCAGATCAATACGGTTGTAATATTCAAACTTTATAGTATACGTTGTGCCTTGGGTTTCGCCATGAAGCGTATGGTATTTTGTCTTTGGTTTATAAAAAATCAGCAATACAATTGCTAAGACAAAGATTAGAGCTATAGGGGTTAGCTGTTTTCTTTTCATGGCTGTAAAATTATCTTACGAAGATATGAAACCCAAGGACAAATCAAAGTACCGAAAGATAAAATAACACATTGCTGCTTCTCTTTTGCCTGATTTATTCAAAACTTAATAAAAGCTATTGTTCTATGCAATACAAATAGTAAGTGCCAAACTGTTTAAGCAGGGTAAGTTGCTTATGCAATAAACTTTTTTCACTTACAAGGTAGTTCACCTTGTATTTATCCTGAAGTAAACTAATGTTGCTTATATCTTCAGCAATTTTACTCTTAATCAGCTGCCGTTGGTACCACTCAAAAATAATCTGGTTATTGGTAGGCGTGAACTTGTTTATAACAAAACGATCTCTCTCAGCTCTTCTTACAAATGAAAATGGTTTGTCGCTGTCAAGAAACAGAAATACCGATTCGGGATCAGTATTGTTTTTTGAAAAGAGAATTAAGTCTTTCATATCCTCAGTAAGTTTGTCCTCACCTATATAAAAGTTTTTTATTGTGTCACTAATCTCAATTGAAAATCTTGGAATAAAAATCAGGAATAAAGTAAGGTGCATAACAAGGGCAAAATGCATCCGGCTTTGAGTGTATGGTATATTTGGAAATTTTTTTCTGTAATAACTGAACAGGCTGAAAAGGCCGAATCGTTTAATAATTACAGCTATTTCAAGAAGAATCAGGAATGCTGAAAGTGAACTTGTCCTGAATGGATAAGTTTTTAGTAAAACACCATTCTTATCAATTAATGCTATACCGATAAAGACAAACTGCTGAATAAAAATAATGATGTTCAGGGTATTCAGCTTCAGAATATCGGGAGATTTAAATTTCCTGAAATAAAAAACACACAATAAAAACAAGCCAATAGTTATCAGAACCCCGCCAAGATGATAATTCACAAAATACCGGAGGTCAGAAAACATGCCTATATGGTGTTTAAGCCTGAAAACTGAATATACACGGTTTATATTTACTCCCTCAATTACAGAAGGTTCGCTGTTAAAGATGTACTGCGAGGCAAGAAATAGTATGAATGGAAGTGTTAAAACGAAATATAAAGCGCCATGTTTAATGAATTCAGAAATTTTTCTGCTTCGTACTAAAGAATAAATTATTAAGAATAAAGCCATCCAACCACCAACCAGAAAATGAATGTAAGTAGCGATGGCTGCATAAATTATACTTTTATATGCTTTATCGATCAGGAGATTGTAGATGGCATAAAAAACAAAAATATAGGCCAGCGATTTTTGTTCGAAATTTTTAAAGAACCATTCTCCTGCCCAAATAGACTGATGCATGAAAAGGCCTACCTGCAGTATTACTATGATTTCAATATTTGTAAACTTGAGTTTTTTGAAAATCAGAGAAAGTGGGATGGCATAAAAAATGAAATTTATAAAGCGGCTAATAAAAGCAAGTTGTTCGAAGGATAAAAATTTCAATAAAAAGCCAAATATTACCTGGAAAATTAATTTGTAGCCAGCAGGATCGTTCAAACAGAAAGAATGAGGCATCCAGTCTTTTTGCATGTACTGTTTAGCAAGCGCAAAATATTGTTCTTCACCTCCGATAAGTCCATAGCCAATATAATTTGCAAGAATTAACAGGAAAATAACCAATGCCGTGTTTTGCCTGTTGAAATACTTAAATATTTTAAATATGCTAGTTTGAAACACAGAGATATATTGTTTGCTGCAAATTAAATAGTTTTTTAGGACAACAAAAAAAAGGAGCATTGAACAAGCAATACTCCTTTTCATAATTTAGATGTTTTCGGATTTAGTTTCCGAAATCATCATAGTAAATATTTTCATTCGGCACGCCAAGGTTATACAGCATTTTATTTACAGCACCTACCATTGGACCGGGACCACACATGTAGTATTCAATATCTTCGGGTTCAGAATGCTTACTCAGGTAATTATCGTAAATTACCTGGTGAATAAAACCTACAGGCCCATCCCAGTTATCTTCGGGTTGTGGGTCACTTAATGCAATTGTAAATGTAAAATTGGGGAATTCTTTCTCAATAGATCTGAAGTGATCTTCGTAGAAGATTTCTCTGCGTGAGCGGGCACCATACCAATAGCTTACTTTCCTGCCCGACTTAAGCGTGTGGAACAGATGGAACAAGTGTGAACGCAGCGGTGCCATACCAGCTCCACCACCAATATAAAGCATTTCAGCATCGGTATCCTGAATGAAGAATTCTCCATAAGGGCCTGAAATAGTAACCTTATCGCCTGGTTTTCTCGAGAAGATATAGGAAGAACAAATGCCCGAAGGTACATTCGCCCACGTTCCTTTCTTCGGATCCCAGGGTGGAGTTGCAATACGGATGTTAAGCATGACAATATTACCCTCAGCAGGGTGGTTGGCCATAGAATAAGCTCGGTAAGTTTCTTCCGTGTTTTTCATTTTCAGATCCCAAAGCTTATACTTATCCCATTCGTCACGGTATTGTTCTTCAACCTCTACATCCTTGAAATCCATCTCGTATTTTGGAACATCAATCTGAATGTATCCTCCTGATTGGAAATCAAGTGTTTCTCCTTCCGGAAGTTTAACGACAAATTCTTTAATAAACGTGGCAACGTTATGGTTTGAAACAACTTCGCATTCCCATTTTTTAATTCCCATTACTTCTTCTGGAACATGAATTTTTAAATCGTTCCGAACTTTTACCTGGCAACCTAATCTCCAGTTGCTGGATTGCTCCTTACGGGTAAAGAATCCGGTTTCGGTCGGAAGAATACTACCGCCGCCATCAGTAACCTGGCATTTACACATTCCGCAGGTTCCTCCTCCGCCACAAGCCGACGGAAGAAAAATATCGGCAGAAGACAAGGCTCCCAATAATGAATTTCCCGGAGAAACAATAATATCTTTTTCTCCATTTATGCTTATAACGGCTTCTCCCTGTGGTGTTAATTTCTTTCTTGCAAATAATAAAATTGCTACAAGCATAAGAATTATCATAAGGAATACGCCAATACTAATCAGTATAGTTGTAAAAGTTGTTGTTAATACTATCATCTCCGTCACGTTGTTTGCTAGTTATAATTTAATGCCCATAAAGCTCATGAATGCTATACCCATTAGCCCGGTAATAATAAATGTAATACCTAAGCCGCGCAATGGGGCAGGTATTTGTGAATACCTTATTTTTTCGCGAATTGCAGCAATACCAACAATAGCTAGGAACCATCCTACTCCCGAACCTAGTCCAAATGAGGTAGCTTCAGCAATTGACTGGTAATTTCTTTCCTGCATAAAAAGAGATCCACCTAAAATAGCGCAGTTAACAGCAATTAAGGGAAGGAAAATTCCTAAGGATGAATAAAGTGCAGGTGAGAATTTTTCAATAATCATCTCAACAAGCTGAACCATAGAGGCAATAACAGCTATAAACATGATGAATGATAGAAAACTCAAATCAACATCAGCCAATCCCGGGCTAATCCATTGCAGTGCGCCTGCTTTTAAGAGATAGTTTTCAATCAGATAATTAACCGGCACAGTAATTCCTAAAACAAAAATAACCGCAATACCCAATCCGGTTGATGTTTTAACAGTTTTCGAAACAGCAAGATACGAACACATACCTAAAAAGTATGCGAAAATCATGTTGTCGATGAAAATTGATTTTACAAATATATTTAGCAGGTTTTCCATTTTCTAACGTGTTTTAGCTTTCGATCAAATCTTTATTTCTGGCTCTCTGAACCCAAATAATAATTCCCAGGGTTATAAGTGCCATAGGCGGAAGAATCATCATTCCGTTGTCCTTATATCCGGTATTATACAAACCAATTTTTTCAAGAACAGGATAACCAAACAGGGTACCAGAGCCTAATAATTCGCGAAAAAATGCAACAATAATAAGAATTATACCATAGCCCGCACCGTTTCCAATACCGTCAAGGAATGAAGGCCAGGGTTTATTTCCCAGTGCAAAAGCCTCAAGGCGACCCATAATAATACAGTTGGTAATAATAAGTCCGACAAATACCGATAGCTGTTTACTAACATCGTATGCATAAGCTTTAAGCACCTGGTCAACAATAATTACCATAGTTGCAATAACTACCAGCTGAACAATTATGCGTATTCTTGGAGGTATAAGGCTTCTTAATAGAGAAATAGCCACATTTGATGCTGCCAATACAATTGTTACCGAAAGTGCCATAACAATCGATGGTTCGAGTTTAACAGTAACTGCAAGTGCAGAACAGATTCCTAAAACCAGCACTGTAATCGGGTTATTTGTTCCTACAGGATCAGTAAGCAACTTTAAGTTTTTCGATGAAAACAAAGGTTCCTTCTCGCTCATATCTTAGTTCTTTTTAAGTTCGAAAAATGAATTGTAGCCATAAAGGCAATCAAATAGCATGGCTTCAACGCCTTTGCTGGTAATGGTTCCGCCTGAAATGGCGTCAACATTAAAGTCATTAACAGCAACGGTTCCGGGTTTAACTACTTCAATCGATTTAAACGTGTTGCCGTCAAAAATTTTCTTTCCTCTGAAATTAGCCTGAAACCATCCCTGGTTTATTTCAGCACCTAAGCCGGGAGTTTCACCTTTATGGTCAAATACGGCTCCGTAAACGGTGTTGAAATCAGATTCAAGTGCTATATATCCCCATATTGGGCCCCAAAGTCCCTTGCCTCTTAATGGGAATATGTAATATGCCGAACTGTCTTCTTTTGTACAAACATAAACAGGCAGTTCCCGGTCTGATTTTATTTTTTCAATTGCCGATTGCACCTGATATTTATCTAATTCTTTCGATTTAATAAAAGAAGAAACGAATTTTGTAAAGGGGCTGATATTTCTTTCAGTAAGAAGTGATTTTTGTTTATTAATTGCTTCAATCATAGAAACCTGAGCCATCATATCAACATCAAATGCTGCAACATTTTCTATCTCCTCGCCATTTTCGTTAAGCACAAAACTGGTCGAAATGAACTGTTCAAATAATTCGTCTGCATTTTTTGGGGTACTCTCAATTCTAACAGATGCAAGAATGTTTTGCATTTTTTCTATTTTGATATTGTTTTCCTGTACGGGTTTTAATTGCATTGCAACAAACGATAGTAATGCAGCAACAATAATCACCATAACACTCGAGAAAACAAATATGTATGTATTGCTAAAGCTTTTCATTGTAGAATATCTTTTTAATTAGGCTTGAGTAGCTTTTAACCTTTTTAACCGGCGTTTTATGTTTGATTCAATTACATAATGGTCTATAAGCGGAGCAAAGACATTAAGCAATAATATGGCGAGCATTACGCCTTCAGGATAAGCCGGGTTAAGTACCCTGATTAATATGGCCATAATTCCAATCAGGAATCCGTAAATCCATTTGCCTTTTTCGGTTTGCGAAGCAGAAACCGGGTCGGTTGCCATAAAAACAGCACCAAAAGCAAAACCGCCGATCAGCAGATGCTGATAAAAGGGAACACTCATATAATCGTTTACAGCAAAAAGGTTAAGAATTAAACCCATTAATGCTCCACCTGCAAATACCGAAGTGATTATTTTCCAGCTTCCAACACCTGTAAAAATTAATATAACAGCTCCTATAAGAATTGCCAGTGTTGATGTTTCGCCTATTGAACCGGGAATAAAACCAAAGAACATATCAGAAACAGAATAGGGCATTTGTTCAAGTTTTCCGCTTGCTGCATATCCCATTATTGTTTCGCCGCTAAATCCGTCGACTATGCCCTGTCCGTCTCTTAAGCCTGAAATCCAGACTTTATCACCCGACATGTCTGATGGATAAGCAAAGAATAAAAATGCCCTGGCAGTAAGTGCCGGGTTCAAAATATTCATTCCCGAACCACCAAAAACTTCAACGCCAATTATTACTGCAAATGCTGTTGCAACAACAACCATCCAAAGAGGTATATCAACAGGAAGTACAAGCGGGATTAACATTCCGGTAACAAAAAATCCTTCAGGAACATCGTGATTTCTAATTTGACCGAAAATAATTTCAATTGTCAGACCTGTTACATAAGAAACAATTATTATGGGAATTACTTTTAAAAATCCATACCAAAAAGTTTCCAATATTGTTTTTTCACCTGCTAAACCCAACGACTGAAAATGGAAGCTTCCTACATTCCACATACCAAAAAGCAAAGCAGGTAACATAGCAATTACAACAACAATCATAGTTCTTTTCATATCAATAGCATCGCGGATATGAGAACCGGTTGTTGCAACCTTATTAGGCACAAAAAGAAGGGTTTCTATTGCATCGAAAAATGAATGAAACTTTTCAAGTTTACCACCTTTCTCAAAGTTTGGTTTTATCTTATCGAGATAATTTCTAAGCCCTTTCATTCAAAAGTCTTTTTATTATTATTCATTTTTTCTACATGAAATGATTAACTCATTTCTTTTATCATTATATCGAGTCCTTTTCTTACAATCGACTGAATGTCTGTCTTGGACGTGTCAATAAACTCGCAAAGTGCAAAATCTTCTTCGGCAACCTCATAAATTCCAAGGTTCTCCATCAGGTCAATATCCTCTATAATAATAGCTTTAATAAGCTGCATAGGATAAATATCCATTGGGAATACCTGTTCGAATTTACCTGTTATCATAAGCGCACGCCGGCCACCATGAAGATTACTATCAATAATATACTCGCGATTTGGCATTAACCAGGAAAAGAAAGTTCTGGAGAAACTATATTTCTTAAATCCCGGAGCAATCCATCCCATGAATTCATATTTATTGCCTTCGGGTATTACAGTTAATAAAGAATCGTAAAATCCCAGGAAGCCATCCTGGCTTATTCTGGTGCCATTTAATGCATTGCCACTAATAAACCTAAGATCACCTTCATTCACATTATTGTCGGTCAGACAACTTATGTTTGTTCCTTCGTAAACCTTATAGTATCTTGGTTTTTTAACCTCTGAACCGCCCAGGGCAACAATTTTCGAAGCATTGTATTTTCCGGTTAAAAATAACCTTCCGATAGTTACTACTTTTTGTGGTTCAACGACCCAAACAACTTCTCCCTTATTTACAGGATCGATGTGATGAATCTGAACACCAACATTACCGGCAGGGTGTGGGCCTTTAAACAGATTAATCTGAATGTTTTTTGTGTTTTGGATAACCGGGCTGACTGGATATTTCCCATTTACTCCAACATGTATTTTGCCTTCAGTTAATTTACTAAGCACATCAATACCAGCCTGAAATTCTTTAGCGCTGTCCTGTAAAATGAAGTCGTAATCGACACCCAAAGGGGCAGAATCAAAGGCAGAAATAAAAATGGCTTTCGGGGTATCAGCAGGATTAGCTATTACCGAATAGGGTCTTTGTTTAATAGCTGGCCATAAACCACTATCGAGCAGGGTTTTTACGATAGATTCACGATTCATCTCAGCAGGAGAACTTACCTTAAAGTCTTCAGATTCGAATTTACCATCCGATTCAACAATAATTTCAAGAATCATTCTTCTTTCACCTCTGTTAACTTCTAAAACCTTCCCGCTAACAGGAGAAGTGAATTTAATCTCGGGCTTATACTTATTGTAAAACAAGGGGGTGCCGGCTTTTACAGTAGCACCGGCCTCAACCGCAAGCTTTGGGGTTACACCCGTAAAGTCAGTTGGTTTTACAGCGTAGGTCTTTGAAGGATCTGCCTTAATATAAACTTTCTCAGCTTTCCCTTTCAGATTTATATCCAGACCTTTTTTAATCTTTATTACTTCAGACATGCTTATGCTTTGCTTTTAGAGGGCACAAAATTAAGTTTTTTAATTATTATAACAATTATATGTGTAAATACTCCGTTGGAATATTTAAAATATTTTCACGAGTTGTTATTTTTTTAACAGATAGTGGTATTTAAACCAATTAAATACGAAATTGTTTCAAAAAGTTACATAAAATATTTTGTTTTATGTAACTTTTCTGCTGCGCATTTTAAATCGCTAATTTTCATTTAATGTTAAGATTTGTATATTTTTCACTCTTTGCTTTTTCAGGCTTGCTGCATGCTCAGCAAGAACTTGAAAAAACAGGAGCAATGGTTGGAACAGTAGAGTTTTGCAGAGATGGATATCCCTTATCGTTTCCCGTAATTAACATTGAAGATGATGAGCATTTACAACTGAGGTTCGATTTGTTTACAACAGAACAGGATATTCTTAGCTATAGCGTTACTTTATGCGATTATGACTGGCAGTTACCTGATGTTGATCCCAATGAATATATTGACGGCTACCTTGAGAACACTTTTGAAGCATATTCACCTTCAATAAATACAATGGTTGATTATGTTCAATATCGTTTATTTGTGCCGAACTCAGATGTGAAAATTTTAAAACCCGGAAATTATATATTGAAGGTTTACAACAGCTCGTTTCCGGATTCAATAATTCTTGCAAAACGGTTTGTGGTTTTTACCCAGAAAACAGAACCTGAAATAGAGATAGACGGATTTGCCTCTCAGAGTCTGATAACGCAACAGGAACTTAAGGTAACAGTTGACCCCGTAAGTATTGATTACAGTCAGCTTGCCAGCAGTATTCAGTTAATGATATTACAAAATAATAACTGGAGATCGGCCAGGTATTACAAAAAATTTAATTATTCAGGTTCAAACTTTCTGAGTTTTAACACGCCGGGGCAGATTGTTTTTAACGGTGAAAACGAATTCAGGTTTTTTGACTCCAAGTCACTGAAATTTATTTCTGAACGCGTGAAAAGGATTGAATATGTTCCGCCATACTATCATGTTTATTTAAAACCCGATCAGCCAAGAGGCAGCAAAGATTATTTTACCAACGAAGATTTGAATGGCTTGTTTTACATCGATAATACGGATACGGATTACGAAGATGTAATGGATGCTGACTATATCTGGGTCCATTTTGAATTGAACAGCGAATATGCGTATCCTTCCGATGTATACATCGATGGAGCTATAACTGAATGGAAGTTTACGGATAATTACATGCTTTTTGATGTTGATTGCGGTTGTTACAAAGGACAATTATTCTTAAAACAGGGGCTTTATAATTACAGGTATGCACTTCAGGAATACGACACAAAACAATTCTCGTTTGATATTATCGAGGGAAATCATTACCAGACAAATAATTCATACCTGGCTATTGTTTATTACAAACCTTTCGGTGAATTCTACCATCAGCCTGTGGGAGTAGCAGTAACAGGTGTTAATTCTCAGTAATAATTGGCATAAAAAAGGCCGAAACCAATTAGATTTCGACCTTGTGTTTGTCATTTAATAAATTAGCATTTATTTATCTAGCAAAAAGGGATACCTGTAATCTGTTGGTGGATCGAAATTCTCTTTGATTGTCCGTGGACTTACCCATCGCATTAAGTTGATTAAAGATCCGGCTTTATCGTTTGTTCCGGAACCTCTTGCACCTCCAAAAGGTTGTTGTCCAACTACAGCACCTGTTGGTTTATCGTTTATATAAAAGTTGCCGGCCGCAAATCTCAGTATTTTATCTGCTTTAACCACCGCTACACGGTCTTTTGCAAAAATTGCTCCGGTTAGTGCATAAATCGAAGTCTTATCACATAAATGAAGTGTTTCTTCGTATTTATCTTCATCGTATAAATAAACTGTTAGTATTGGGCCGAACAATTCTTCTTCCATGCTGAAGAACATTGGATTTGAGGTCAATGCAACAGTTGGTTCAATAAAATACCCCTTTGAATTATCGTAATTACCTCCAATAACTATTTCGGCATCAGGCGCAGCTTTAATTTTTTCTATAGCTCCGGAGAGTGTGTTAAAAGCACCTTCATCGATCACTGCATTAACAAAGTTGGTAAAATCTTCAGGTGTTCCCATTTTAATCGATTTAAGGTCTCTTTCTAGTCCGGCTTTAATTTCGGGCCATTTCGATTTAGGGATATAGGCTCTGCTGGCAGCAGAACATTTTTGTCCCTGGTATTCAAAGGCACCTCTGGTTAGTGCGGTAATTACCTGCTTCATATTGGCGCTTTCATGCACAAAAACAAAGTCCTTGCCTCCGGTCTCGCCCACAATACGTGGGTAAGATTTATATTTTTTAATATTCTTGCCAATTTTCTCCCAAATACTTTGGAATACTCCGGTAGAGCCGGTAAAGTGAATTCCTGCAAAATCGGGATGATCTAAAACAGTATCAGCAGTCACTGGACCAGGGGCAAATACCATATTGATTACACCATTTGGTAATCCGGCTTCAATAAGTACTTCCATTATTACTGCAGCAGAATAAATCTGTGTTTTCGATGGTTTCCACACGATAGTATTTCCCATCATGGCAGGTGAAGTCTGCAAGTTACCTGCAATGGAAGTGAAGTTGAAAGGAGTAAGCGCAAAAATAAACCCTTCAAGTGGTCGCCACTCCGTACTGTTCCATTGTTGAGGAGCCGAATTTGGCTGCATCTCATATATTTGTTCGAGGTATTTTACATTGAAACGGTAGAAATCAATTAGTTCACATGCTGCATCAATCTCGGCCTGGTGTACATTTTTTGATTGGCCTAACATGGTTGCTGCATTCATTTTTGCCCTGTAGGGCCCGGCCAGCATGTCTGCGGCTTTCAGAAAAATAGATGCTCTTTCACCCCAATCAAGTTCCATCCACGATTTTTTAGCTTTAAGGGCAGCTTCAATGGCCATTTCAACTTCTTTCTTTCCTCCCTGATGGTAATAACCCAAGGTGTAATTAATATCGTGTGGTGGATGAATTCGTTTTTTATTTTCTGTGCGAATTTCCTGTCCGTTAATAATCATTGGAATATCTGATTCCTTCGATTTCAACTCTTCAATAGCTTTTAAAATCTCAGATCTTTCGGTTGAGCCCGGAGCGTATGATTTTACTGGTTCGTTTACCGGAGTAGGAATAATGTATCTGCTATCACTCATATTTACTAATATTTTGACATAAAATTAGGTGAACACCATTCGGTAAAAAATGACATTTATTACATGAGCTCGAAAGCTTTACATGATTTATATCAGAAAACCTGAACTTAAAAAATTGTCGATAACTTTGCCTGTTATAATTTAATAGGGAATTAATTTGAGATTAATTTTGTTTTCGTGAAAATCAGATTCAACATAAAAAATTACCTTCCGGTAATATTTAAATTATTTCAAAACAAGTATTTTGTGGCTGCCTTTGCTTTTGTTGTGTGGGTGTCTCTTTTCGATGAAAACAACCTGCTTGAACGGAGACAGCTGCTTAAAGAGCTGAGTCAACTTGAAAAGGACAAGCAATATTACACCCGACGTATTGAGGAAGATGCTGCCAGGCTAAGAGAGCTTCAAACCAACAACGATAATCTTGAAAAATTTGCCCGGGAGCAATATCTGATGCATCGAAGCGATGAGGAAGTATTTGTTATTGTCAGGAAGTAGTTGGGATATCAAGCTGCCTTAATTTATTCAAAAGTGCAAACGTATCGGGGTTAGCTTTTAATTTTAATATTTCTTTAACAGCCGTAACAACATCAATTGTACCGCAACAATTATCTCTGTGCCAGTTTAAAAACCTGATGAGCATAAACGCATCGAACCATTGGTAAAAACGCTTAATGAAGCTCTCCCGACTTGAGGTGTTTCCTGATATTTCAGCAATTTTGTTGTTAAAATTATTCGAGTCAAGAAAATTAACAAGTTCGCTGTTAAGGTTAGTGTTCAGCTCGTTAATTTGATCAGCATTAGCTAAATAATACTTGTCAGCTTGTTCAAATAACATAGTTAGATGTCTAAATGATTCAGGGTGATATGTTTCATATTTTTGAATGGGCGAATTTAGGAGTTTCCTTATGGTTGGTCCGGTACCAAAGGGTACCCTCCACGATGGACGTGGAGAAGGGTATACAAATGTGTCTGGTAAAAATTCAACATGGCCATAAGGGAAAACTTTTTGTAGAAAATAAAAATCTTCTCCGGCTTTTCGCTTGCTCATCCCCCCGGATTTAGAGTATATTTCTGCCTTTACCCCGAAGCAGGAACCTATTGTATAATGATAGTAGGGGAAGCCTGTACTTTTAAGCATGTATTTGTAGTACCGAAGGTGTAATTCGTATAGAGCAACTGCTTTATACACCTGTTTATTATACTCAGTTCCCTCTGTTGGATGAGCAAAATTATATATCAGAGTATTGGTCTTTTCTTTTTCTTTGAGAATTCTTTCTGTTTCCTGCAGGTAGTTTTCTGATAGGATGGAATCAGCATCCAGGGAGAGAATAAATCCACCGGGCTGTTTAATACTTTGGAAGCGATCCGCGGCAAAATCCATTCCTGTTTTTCTTGCAAATCCTGCTCCTGCGTGTTTTGCTGGCAAATCATTTGCCAGAATAGGTATAAACCTGAGTGTATCGTTGTTTACCTTTTTTGCCCAGCTATTTATTTCGATATACTGCTGATTATTTTGCTCTTTTATTTCTGAAGAGGCATTTTCAGGATAATTAAAAACCAATAAAACCTCGGTATGTGCCTGAAATTCAGTTTGATTTAGAATACTTTGAAGCGTTTTTCTTAATTCAGGCTCACAAAATACAGGTATGGTTATTATAAAGCGTAAGAGCCCCGATGGGGCTCCTGTATTAATAGTTTTTAAATATGTTTTTGAGTCCGACATTATTAGCCGATCTTACTCTTTGTCTTTTTTGCTTTTGTATTCTTCGTTTATACCTTCAATAACAACTTTGGTAATATCAAGATTCTCATTTGCGTACATAATATTACCACCAAAGGTATTACCCAGAACAAACTGGTATTTATCAGCATTTTCCATGCCTTTCAGGTATTCCATTAATGAATTTAGCACCTTTCTTTGTGCAACTTGTTGTTCTTCGGCAAGTTGGTATTGCAATTGGTTTTGAAGTTGCATCAGGTTTTGTTCTTCCTGTGCAAGAGTTTGTTGCATCTGTTCGGCTTCAGTTCTTGTTACAAGACCACGCTGTACTTTATACTGGTAATCCTCAAAACTTTTTTGGAAAGCTCTTTGCTGCGATTGCAGTTTTGCTTCAGAAGTTTTAAGTTTCTCATCTAAATCACCTGCAACATCTTTATACATATCGTAGTTTGCAAATACAGAATCGATACTTATATACACAATTCCATCTGGACTTATACTTACTGAAGTAGAATCGTTACCGCTTTTTGCTGATGCATTGGTTTTGGAACCTGTAAAATGCAGTACATATAATACTACTACTGCAACTAATAGAACTACATTGAGTATTGGAGTAATTTTTTTCATTGTTTTATGATTATCAAATTTTATTCTTAATCAATTTATTATTCACATTTACATTATGCAAATGAAAGGTTTTTTAAAGAGCTACAAAAATATAATTTTAGAATTACCCCGAAAGAGAGAATACCTATTTATTAGTAAAAAGTTGAAATAAAAAAGTAAAACGCTAAAATTCAGGACAAGGAACGCCTCCTTTTCGATGTTTCTTAGTGAGCAGAAATTTATATGAAAATGAGATTTCGTGCGAGCCCAGGGTGTGGGGTAATAAATTTGAGATCGTAAAGTCGTAACTATACCCAACATTAACGTTGGTTGTTTTTAATCCGGCAACAAATACAACAGCCTCACCCCGCTGCGAACTTATGGTTGGAATGCCTCTGTACCAAATTCCTAAAATAATGGGGTATGAATACCAATATGCTCCTACATCGAGCTGTCTGATGTTTTCCTGCTGCTTATACAGGAAACCAAAAGTCATCATATCGTCACTTGGTTTCAGTAGTTTGCCTTTTTTACGAAAATCAGCTCCCCCATAGATTGTTGTCTTCATTGGAATAATAGCTTCTGATGAATGCATTGTTACATTGGGTTCTAACAAATGATTAACGGTGCCGCCTAACCAGAAACCTTCGGTATAGATGAGCAATGACGAGCCTGCGTCAATATCACGGGCACTTTCAAGGGCTTTGCCTGGCGCTGAGGTTCCCCCGCTGGAATGCAGCAATTCATCAATAAAGGTTATATTACCATAAATGCCCTGTTGCAAATAGGAGAAGGAAAGACCTGGTCTTATGTGCCAGATATTGTAAACTTCTAAATCGTAAGAATAGTGTATTCCTGCCTGTACAATTCCTAACTGGCTTGTACCTGCTACATCAGAAATGAGATTTATACCAACGCCGCTGTTGAATGACGAAAAATAATGATCGTAAGAAGTGCTATATGTAACGAAAGGAGCAGGTAATTCACGCCATTGTGTTCTGTACTGGCCGGTAATACGGCTTCCCTCAATTGCACCAGCAAATGAAGGCCCAAGATAAAGTGGGTTTGCATAAAACTGGCTGAATTGTGGATCTTGCCCAAATATTCTGAAGCCAATTAATAGAATGATTGTGATATAGAAGTATTTCCTTAACAATTTGCTCCTATTTTTATACTAACTAATACGTATGAGTTTAAGAATTGTTATTTTCTAATGACTAAATTAGGGTATTTGTTGTTGAAGTCTAAACGTATTTATAAACATCACAATGCATCATTTACAATTATTGCAGTAACGATAATGAGTACAGCTATGTTTTCACATGCCTGCATACCTTAATAAAAGTAGTTGGTTTCACTAATTTAGTTAATAAGTGTGTTTTATGTTAGCTATAATTTGTGATACAATACAAAGCTTGCCTCCTTTAAAGTGATAAACGCTAAATATAGTATCAATCGATTAAATATTTTTTTTTGCAGTTCTAATTATTTAAAATCAGAATTATTTTAAGTTTACAAACATGATTTTATTCATTTAAAGGCACCAGGTTAACTTCACTTCTGATTAAAGTAACGTCACCGCTGATGTTAAAAGGCTCACCATTGGTATATCTGCCTTTTGCTCTCCATACATAAACATCCTGCTTTGCCGGTACGCCATCAATAAAGCCGTTCCAACCCTGGTTAACATCTTCTGTCTTAAATAGTAGAACACCCCATCGGTTATAAATTTCAAGACTGTATTTTTCAACACCTTTGTTTTCAGGATAAAAGAGGTGTAGGTTTCCCGAGCTTTGATCGGTATAATAATCATCACCTGGCCCCATTGTTGGATTAACATAAAAACCACTTGGAAATACCAAAAGTCCTTCCCCCTTAACATGGATAATTTCCGGGTGTATAAGGGTGTCAAAACAACCATATTCAGATTTAGCTACCAAAACAACCTGGTAGTCACCAACTTCAGGATATGCATATGTTGGTTCTTTATCATACGAGTCAGCTATACCTCCATTAAGGAAACTTTCTTTATCGAAGAACCATTCGTATTCGGCTCCATATTTTGTTTTATTGTAGAATTTTATCAGGTCATCATCCTTGGTCTGACTGCCAACAGTAGTTGATGTATCACTTATAATAAAGTCTGCTTCAGGTTGTGGGTAAACATCTACAGTTTTTGAATCCCAGTTTGTGCCGCCTTCACCCCTGACCAGGAGCTTTATTGTGTATTGACCCGGTTCATCGAAAATAACTATTGGACCTTGTTCCATTGAAGTTGTCCCATTTCCGAAATCCCATTCAAACTGGTCTTCATAAACATATTTTGTGAGTGCTTCGAATGAAACTTCAAAAGGTTCACATCCGGCAACATCCTCAAAGATATCTATTTCAGGTGTTGGGGGATATATAATGATATCGTGAATGACTGTATCGCTGCAAGCGGAATGGATTTTGTTTTTTGCAATTAATTGAACAGGAACGCGATTGTCATCAGCATTTAAACCCCAGAAAAAAGCCGGATACCTGTGCGTAAACTCATAATCCGTTTCATTTCCTGTTGAGCCGTCGCCAAAGCTCCATTCGTAATTCCATTTGTTTTGAAATATTGTTTCGTTAGAAAAATTTACCTGAGTTTCATCCATATCGGTATTGTAGTTAACCGGTGATGGATCAGCAATAAAATCGGCAATAGGAGTAGGGTATAGGGTTATCAGTTTCTGAACGGAATCGTAACAATTGTATAATGAGCTTGCTTTAAGTTTCACATAAAACTGCTTATTGTCTGGTGTTTCATTCTGAAAATTATACGATGGGTCATCTATTGTACTAAATGTTTTGTTGTTAATTAACCATTGAATTTGCTGTGCATTGCTGATATTACCATCAAAATCAACCCACATAGGGCTGCATCCATTTGTGGAAGAAGGAGTAAAATCAACAGTTACTTTGGGATAAACCCGGGCTTTTTTTATTAGACTGTCCTTACAATTATTTGCCGAAGTAACAATTAGTGTAATTGGCTTATCCATAATAACAGATGAATTGTTGGTAAATGAGAAGCTGGTCTCAAATTCAGTGCTGCTTCCATCGCCTGCAAAATCCCAGTTGTAACTTAGGCTATTACCTTCCGATAAGTTTTCTATGACTACATTGAATGGAGGACATGCCACAGAAACCGGAAAACTAAAATTTGCATACGGTTTGGCATAGATATCAATCTTTTTAGTAATGCTGTCGACACATAAGTACTCCGATTTAGCTATTAGTTTTACATCGAAAGACTTATTTGTAGTTTTGCTGTTGTTCTTAAATGTGTGTGCAGGCGAATTTAAAGTTGATTTGGTGCCGTCATCAAAATCCCAGTAATAAGTATTAGCATTTACAGAGTTGTTTGTAAAAACCGTATTGTGGGGGTAGCAGACCCCGGTAAAATCAGTGTTGAATTCTGCATTAACTTCCGGATAGACTGTCACATATTCTGTCCACGACGAATCGCATCCTTCGTTATTAACAACGGTTAATTCAATAAATTTATTAACCAGGCTATTGTTTGTATTTCTGAACGAATGGTAAAAACCGTTATCGGAATTGCTTTCCTGAAGTTCGTTATTAAAATTCCAGTTGTAACCGGTAATACCACCGCGACTTGCAGTTCTGTCGATAAGTATGCTGTCTTTTGAACAAATTGCAGGTTTACTAACAGTAAACTGTGCATCAACAAGAGAGAAAACAGTGAAATCTTTATCCAGGGTATCGCGGCATCCATATTGAGTTTTACCAATAACTTTGAGATTATGAAGGATATTGTTGTTTGTTAGATTTGGTATTTTTAAAGTATGCGGAGTTGTAGCCGAAGAATAAAAACTATTATCAAGCGACCATTGAAAAGAACTTCCGCTGATGATATTTGAGGTGTTTTGAATATTTGATATAAAGGGCTGACAAGCAGCATTTGTGTCAAGTTCAAAATCAACAGTTAGTTCCGGAAATATATGAAGTGTTATCGCCTGGGTATCGGCACAGGCTTTATGATAGATATCGTTTTTGCCGTATGCAACAAGCATCAGGTTAACGGTGTCTGTTTTTAATCCTGTATTTACAAATTCCGGTGGACTTGTAGGTTCCCATTCATTACTAAGGTAATTTCCATTCACGTACCAGTCAGTAAAATTAGCGCCTGCAGATGAAAGATTTTTTACATGAGGAATGTAGGGTGAACAGGTATCTCTGACAGATAAAGTGAAATCGGCATCAATACTGGCAAAAACCTTAACTGTTCCGGATACCGAACTGTCGCATCCGGCTGCATTCTTAGCTGTTAAAACAATGGTGTATACAGTGTCTACGTTAGTATAATTAGTATATGTTTTATTAAAAGCCGGGCTCGATGCAGAGCTGCTTACGTTGTCGCCAAAGTCCCAGGTATAGGTGAGCGAACCTCCGGTTGAATGATTTTCAACAGGTAACACAAAAGGTGAACATCCTGAAGAATCAATTGGCGTAAAACTGGCAACCACAGGCGGGTAAAGCATAATACTCCTTGTTATGGAGTCTTTACAGCCTTCCTGGTTATAAACAACAAGTTTTGGAGAGAAACTGGTATTTGAGTTAATATTGGTGTTTAAATAACGATGTGTAAATTCTTTGTTCAAAGAGTCAGAAGTATAACCATCGCCCATGTTCCAGATATTAATATGCGATCGGGTACTGTTATTATTGAATACAACATCAAGTGGCGAGCAATTATTTTCAAAGCTAATTCCGAAATCTGCTTTAACATAGGGATGAATGATTATTGAAGTATCCGATAAACTTTCGCAATTGAAATTGGAGATTGCTTTAAGTATTATATTGTATGTTTTATCGCTGTTGGTTCGGTTTAGGTAGGTTTTTGTATGCGATTGCCGCGTATTATCGTATTTGTAAGTATTGTCACCAAAATTCCACTCAAATCGAAGGTTGTTACCCAGGGAGCTGTTTGTAAGAGTTATGGGAACGGAGTCGCATACAGCTGAATCACTAATACCAATAACAGACTGAATTTCGGGATAAACTACCAGGTTTTTTATGGAGGTTTGATTAGAGCAGCCCCATTCATTTATTCCTTGAAGAGAAATCTTTAAGGTATCTGGTCCGGAAGCATAACTCGTATCGTGGTGAGTAATAGACACTAAATTTTTACTTGTTGTTGTAAACACACTATCATCGTAAAAATAATCTATATGCCATTTAAAAGTGTCAACTCCAACAGAGTTTGAAGGATTTAGCTCAAAAGTTAAGGGTGAGCACCCATAGTTAGTATCAACACTAAAATTTGCCTTTATTTTTGGGTGAACCTGAATAAACTTTTCCAGGGTATCTTTACATCCTAAAGGAGATTCAACAACCAACCGGGTATAATAAATACTATCGTTGAGAGCCACATTGGTAAAAATTTCTGAAGGTTCAAAATCAAAGGACTGGCTATTATTGCCAAAATCCCAGAAATAGCTGGTGCTGTCAAGATGTCCCGAAGAAAGATTAGTAAAACTAACGGGAAAAGGATGGCAGCCTATACTGTCGCTTCTTTCAAAATCAGCTTTCACTTCCGGTAAAACAATTATTGTTCTTTCCAGAATATTTGGGCAGGTATTATATGGCCCCAATGAATACAGTTTAATAGATACTTTTTGTGCTGAATTTGTGGTATTTGTAAAAGTTTTATCAAAACTCATTGGTAATGTAGCCTGGTTAACTTCTTCTTTTGGGGGATTATAAATCCAGGTCATTTTATCAGCATAAAATGTGTTAGTAAGGTTTGTAATGGTTGTTGTAAAAGGCGAGCAACCTTCCACTTCACTGAGTGAAAAGTCGGAAACCGGCCCTAATACAACCCTTGCCTGAAGGTTTATGGTAGTATCGTAGCATTCTCCTTGTATAAAAACAGAGAATTTATAAACTTCAAGGTTTGAAGTATCTGGGTAAAAGTAGGGTGCGGCAGCAGATCTGTCTGAAATATTACTATTTAGGTGAGGGTGTGTTGTGCAGGTCCAGTAATAGGAATACCCACCTGAAGCTACTAAGCGTAAAGGGTCGAGGTTGCAATACTTTCCAACGGTTGGGGCTGTGGCTCCACCTAATCCGGCATTTACTTTATTAGCTGCATAATCGGAGAAATATCCGTGTTTAGCACCGTTTGTTGTCCTGCCAATCAGCACACCCAAATGAAATCTTGACAAAGAGTTGTTAATCCTACCTACTTCTCCGGTTTCAATTTTTGTCTCAAAAAAGGAATATATCGGGCCTGTTGTCCAGCTGTCATCTTTTAAATATGCAAAAGCTGAATCGGGGGTATAGTCAAAAAACGAAGCAGGAATATGAAATGAGTCTTGATTATTGTCGTAGAGTGTAAAACAACTTGCAGCTTTGTTTTTGTTAGGACTACCATTAGCAGTGTCGTTCCGAACCATGATGTTTAAAGTGAAATAGTCACTGGAAGGCCCGGTTCGTGAAAATGTTACATCGTATGAACCGGTACAATTATCAATTGATGGCAGTATGGCTCCACCTTGTTCGCAACCATAGCCCGTGCCCGTAATATGGTTCACAAGGCCCGGTTTCGATAAGCTTACGTATGTGAGGCGGTTATAGATCGGACAAGCAAAAACCTCTCTGGCATCAAGAGTATCTGTTGAATTAGGTTCACCCTTTACATTAACTATTGTCCCATCTTCAAGTGCTGTTACAATAATAAATTCAGTTCTCCAGTTTCCACCAATATTTAAGGTATCGTATCCAAGCTGTCCTCTCATAACAAGGTATTCTTTTCCTGCAAGATTATCAGGTATATATTGATCTCCAAAAGTATCAAGACATCCTCCATTACCCCATGAAGCATTTCTCATCATGGAGTCATCGTACAGGGTTACAGCAATAGGTTTGCCTGCGTTTGTTGTTACTTTAACGCCCTGCGGGTGATCGCCCCTGGCCTTTGAGGTAGCTTCAAAATTATAGGTTTGACCCTTATTTAAAGTTATTGAATATGTTCCGGCAGGATGATTGTAAAAGTTCTGATCCGATTGTACAGTAACAATAGTATTGTTTTCGGTTGCAACAACAACAAATCCGCTGTAGGCTCTGTCACTTCCCGAATTATTGTAAATATTCTGCGTTGTTATTGTAAATTCAGTTCCCAGAGCATTCTGACCTTTTAATGCGAAAATATCACGGTTATATTGATTGTTTAGTTCATAAAATGCCGTTATTTCGCCCGGTCCTGCTTCAATATAAAAACCTTTATTCTCTACTCCATTTAATGATTTACATTCGATATCATTTGCAAGGTCAAGCCCTAAATCAGCAATTAAATCAAAAGATTGTGTTTCTCCCTGAGCAAGAGGAAAAGATGCTAATGTGTCTCCAATGGCAGGTCGTGTAATTACAACATTTGTGTTATATACTGCTGATACACGCAGAAAAAGAGGTCTTCCATCATCTCCATGGTTATAAGCAATATCAGGTGCAGCAAACCAGAACTTGGTGTCGGTTTGCCCAAAAACAGAAAGGCTGGATAATAAAACAAAAAACAGAAGTATTCTGCGCATAAAAAGATAGAATTGTGGTATCTCTTTATACGATATTAACTTAATAAATGTTTTGTATAGAATGGTTTTCATATTCTATAGTCTGTTATTCTGAGTACTTTTTTCTTATCAAAGTTACATCGCCACTTATATCATAAGGCAATCCATTGGCATAATGCCCTCTTACTCTCCAGACATATACATCCTGTTTTGCCGGGGCTCCGTCTATTGTGCCATTCCATCCCTGATTTATATCGTAACTTTCAAAGATCAAGGTACCCCAACGGTTATATATTTCAAGGTAATAATCGTAAACTCCATTGTGTTTCGGATAAAACAAATACAAATTGCCTCCATCTTCTGACTGATTACTGGCCATTTCTTCAGAGATATTGCCGGGGTCTAAATAGAATGCATTAGGGAATTCTATTTCACCCTTTTGAAGTACCAGTATTTCTTGTGGGTGAATAAGCGTGTCATAACAATCTTCTGCCGATTTTGAAACCAAAGCAACCTGATATATACCGGGTGTTATATAGGTCCATATTGGAGTGGTATCATTACTGTTAGGAGGTAAGCCATTAAACAAATCTTCGGAGTTGAAATACCAATCGTAATATTCTCCTTGTAAAGTGTAATTATAGAAGTTTACCTCATCTTGTTCGGCAAAAACAATAGTGTCGTTAAAAGCAAAGTCTATCTGTGGCTGCTGTTTTACTACAATTGTTTTATAATCAGAATGCGTGCCTCCTTCTCCTTCTACAGTAAGTCTTACAAGATAAGTACCTGCTTCTTCGAATGTATACACGGGGGCATCTTCTTCCGATACATCACCAGTCACTCCAAATTCCCAATAATAACTGTTGTCGTAAATATATTTTGTATATGCACTGAAATCTATAGTGAATGGCTGACAACCTGTTAAATCCTCGAAGATATCGACTTCTGGCAAGGGGGGCTTAATTATTATCGAATACTGAACGGAATCTCTGCATTCTGGGTTATTCGTATTCCAGCCGGTAAGAGTAATCGGTATTTTGTTGTTGTTGGTGTTTTCACCCCAGAAATGATCGCCATAATAATAGTCAAAAAACACATCTTGCTGATTGCCGGTATTTCCATCCCCAAAATCCCATGCGTAAGACCAGTTATTTTGTAAATAAGTGAGGTTTTCAATATTAATTCGTGTTCGGTCTTCTTCTGTATTGTATTCAGCCGTGATAGGTTCCGGCACAAAATTCACTGCCGGAGTAGGATATGCTGTAATTTCGACCTGGGCCGAATCGGAACAATTATAAACCGAATAAACCTTAAATTTTACCTCGAAGGTTTTATTGCTGGTAGTATTATTAACAAACCTGTATCGGGGCGATGTGATATTCGAAAATGCTAAATCATCGACATACCATAGTATTTGCTGAATGTTTGTTTCATCGGCAAGACTGGTAAAATCTACCCGGAGCGGACTGCAGCCTTCGGTAACAGAATAAGAGAAAGCGGTATCAACATTTGGATATACACTTAAGTTTTTGGTGATCGAATCTGAGCATCCATTTACAGATTCAATATTTAACGAAATAGGCTTATCACTTATGCTGTTTGTGTTATTTGTAAATAAAAAAGAAGGGCTTACATCTGTGCTTGATCCTTCATTGGCAAAGTTCCAGAAATAGCTTAATCCTGCGCCTGTTGAATTGTTAATCATTTCAGCTTCAAAGGGTGGACAGTCAATTGTTTTTTCGAAATAAAAGCTTGCTTTTGGCTTGGCTTTAATAGTAAGGTTTGAACTTATAGAATCAGTACAATTGTATGCGGAAACAGCAATAAGCTCTATCTTATAAACACTGTCAGCCTCTGTGCTGAAATTGCCATATAAATGTTCGGGTTCAAATGAGGTAACACTAATTCCATCTCCCAATTCCCAAATATAAGAATTGGCATTCTGACTAAGGTTGATAAACCGGGTAGTATGCGGATAACATACAATGTTTGTATCCAGTTCAAAATCAGCAACAACAGTAGGGTAAACCTGCACGGTATCATACCACTCAGAAGTACAATCCTTTATGTTTCTTACTGTAAGGCTTATTGTCTTATCAATTGGTTCTGTATCGGTTGTATTGTTAAAGTTACTGAAGTAAAAAGTTGGATTAGATGAAGTGAAAACGGATTCATTGTTAAAATTCCATTCATAACTTGTTATTCCGCCGTTTGATGATTGCCTGTCGATGTAAAGACTATCGTAAGGACAAATAGCGTCTTTGTTTATTGTAAAATATGCATCAACCAAAGAATATACCACTATTTCCTGCGAGGCAGTGTCTTTACATCCGTATTTGCTCGTAGCATACAACCACAAAGTATGTGAAACACTGTCGATGGTATTATTAAGGATGGTGATATCATCAGCAATATCCTTGTTTGAATAAAAAACATTATCTAAATACCAGATATAACCGGCATCTTTAGCCGGCTCTGAAAGATTTGTAAATTCTCCTTTATAGGGCTGACACGAATTGTAATTATCCATGGTGAAATCAGCGTTCATTTCGGGATAAACTAATACTTCTACCACATGTGTATCAGAACATGCCCAATGCAGAGCATCATCAGTTCCTGCTACTGCCAGACTAATATATACAGTATCTTCTGTATTGGTTAGATTTGTATAAACCGGGTTTGATGGTTCAAATTGAGTGCTTAAGCCCGAAGGACCCAGATCCCAATGATATACTCCGGCACCTTCGGATGAAAGATTTTGCAAATGAATTGTGAATGGTGAACAGGAATCTGTTTTTGGAATACTGAAATAGGAATCGATATAAGCCAGCACCATTAAATTAACCTCACTGGTATCTGAGCAGCCGACATCATTCCGGGCAACCAGACTTATAGTATAAGTTGTATCGTTATTTGTGAAGTTTTCAAAATATTTATTAAAGTTAGCGGCAGTTGTTGTGCTAGATAAACCATCGTCAAAATCCCATAAATAGGTTAATGAACTTCCCGAAGAATTGTTTTGGATGCCTATTGTTTCTGGTGAACAAATTGCAGTATCTGAAATTGAAAAATCTGAAATTACCTGTGGTAATAAAGTCAGATTTCTTATCAGGCTGTCAATGCAGCCTTCGGCACTTGTTGCTGTGAGCTTTATGGTAAATGTAGTGTCACTAAACAGTAAACTATTTGAATAAAGATGGGTAAACGAAGCAGCATTTGAAGTTGATGTTGTGCCATCGCCTAAATCCCAGAAATAATCCTGTACCCTGATGCTGGTGTTTGTTATTTCTGTTAAAAGCGGCGAGCAGTTTGAAGAATATTCAAATCCGAAATCTGCTTTAAGGTAGGGATGAACAACAATGTTGGTATCAACATAACTTTCACAAACTCCTTCAGAAACAGCCTTCAATTTCAGGTTGTAAACAGTATCGGTATTTGAACGGTTATAATACTTTTTATAATAAGTTTTCACTGTTGTATCCTGGAGGAATGTATTATCGCCAAACGACCACTCATATAAAGGATTGTATCCATCAGACTGGTTTGTGATTATTATAGTATCAGCATCGCAAATGGTGTTAGTTGTAATGTCAAATTGTGCTGTTATCCTGGGATATACAATAAGCTCATTTGTTTCTGATGTATCAATACACCCCATGCTGTTTTTTGCAAGCAATGTTACAAACAGGGTATCTGGTCCGTTTGCCATGCTGGTATCATAGTGAGTTAATGTATAAGGACTTATTATGTCGGTTTTGAATATGCTGTCTGAATAAACAAGGTTGAAATTCCATATTAAGGAATCTGCACCTATTGATCCTGATGGGTCGAGATTGACAGTAATCGGCGAACAACTAAAACTGGTATCGGTACTAAATACAGCTTCTACACGGGGATGAACTGTAATATTGACTACTGTAGTATCTTCGCAGCCATAGGGCGATTCGGCTATTAGTTCAACAGGAAATATAGTGTCGTTCAGGGAATAATTAGTAAAAGATATTTCAGGTTCAAATAGAACCGATTGAGTTCCATTCTGAAAATCCCAAGAATACTTAAGGGAATCAAGAGCATGTCCGCTGGTGGTTAGATTATCAAATTCAACAAAATGGGGTGAACATCCGACAACATCACTGGCAGCGAATCCGGAATTTACTTCAGGGTATATTCTCACTTCTTTTTGCCGGGCCTCATAACAATAACCTCCTTCGGAATACGAATAAAGAGTTACCGTATGTTTTACCAGGGTATCGGTTAAATTACTGGCAAAGTTCCAGTCGAAACTATAATCTATGGTGTCTTGATTGATCAGAATTCCGGATGGTTCGAAGCTCCAGATCATCTTTGCGCTGTGGCTTGAGTCACTGGTGTTTGTTATGGTTGTGGTGTGAGGCGAGCAGCCTTCCTGTTCATCAATATCAAATACCGATGTGGGTGTATAGTAATGGTAACTGCTTATATGAATGGTTGTATCAACATGGCAGACACCCGAAATCTCCACTTCAAAATTATATTCTCCTGTTTCATCTGGATAGAAATAGGGGGCAGCAATTGAATCATCCGACAATAAATCAACATCTGAAGGATTCGAAGGTGATGTCCAGACGTAATTAATGCCCCCGTGAGCTACAAGTCTGATGGGTTCCAGATCACAAAAGAATGTATCTGTAACATAAGAAAAGCCACCAATACCGGCCGAATACCTGTAATCGGTATAATTGGAGCAGTAACCATATTTCATACCATTTGAAGGTCCGCCCATGATTGTACCGAAATGAAATCTTGCAACATTGTTATAAATTTTTACTTGCTTTCCGGGAGTTATCTGGTTGGCAATAAAAGCTTGAATAGAACTGCTGTCGGTTAAATATACAAATGATGAGTCAGGAGTATATTCGAAATAGGAAGAGGGTATTTTTGTAGTGTCGTTATTAATAACCATGTAAAAATTATTAATAGCCTGGTTCTTATAAGGGCTGGCTATATTTGTTTCGTTTTGGCCAATAAGTCTAATATAAAAGGCATCGGTTACATTTTTTGTTCGCGTAAAAGCCAGCTCATGGGAACCCACACAATCTTCAAAAGAAGGCAACAGAGCTCCGCCAACCTTACAATCAATTCCACTCATATGCATAGCATAAACTGGGTTGGAACTAGTTAATTCTGTGATTTTATCTTCTGGAGGAATTATTAACCTAAAAACTTCATTTTTATTGTAGATGCCTTGGGCAATGCCGTTTATGCTGATTGTGGTATTATTTGCAGTTGCTGTAGCAAAAACAGCTTCAAGTGTATCAAGGTAGCCACGTTGGATGATGTATTTTGAGCCCAGATATTTATCAGGTACAATTTGATCTGCCATAAGATCAAATGCACAGCCTTTGTTTAAGCCATCATCATATATTGTTATGCCAATATTTTTATCAGACACTACATTAATACCGTTTAAATGTCTTGAAGAATCAGGGTAGTATGAACGAAACGAAAAAGTTTCGCCACGGTTGAGTGCTAAATTTATACTTGCTGGAGGACCGGGAAAATAATACATTATATTGCCATTGGGGTATATTGTAATATTGGTATTGTCCTTGGTCGCAACAATAACAAAACCACTCCAGGGACTTACAGCCGATGCACTGTTATGCAACATATTCTGTGTTGAAACAGTAAATTGCCTGCCAAGTGCAGCTTCTCCCTTCAGTGGCATAATATCTCTGTTGTCGGGAGTATGATCTATTTCGAAATAGACGTTGATCTCACCAGGCTCAGATTCAATCAAAAATCCTTTAGGTTGTCCTCCTGTAGAAGCATCTTGTGGTATTGTTTCCCAGTTTCCTGAAGCACCTAAAATCTCATCCAGGCTTAATGTACGATGCTCGAGTGAATTTAGATAAAAAGTAACAGGAGTAAATGAATTATCGGCAGGCCTGCTTATAGTTACATTAGTTTCATATAATGCTGTCACAATAATGTTTACTGGTTTGTCACCTAAAGAAGATGAAATGTCGGGTGCACCAAACCAAAACTCTCTTCCTGTTTGGCCTTGTAAATGAAAAAAACTAAACAGTAAAAAATATAGAAGAATTCTTAACCTCATTATGCCAGCAATAATATAACTTCTACGAATTTTTCCGATAAAAGTTAATATTTAATAATAGTATAGCAGGTATTATTGTTATCTGTAAGAAGTAAAGATATAAAATCAAAACTGACACAGGAACATATTGTTTTTAACAATATTCCAGATTCAGAATTTTAACTGTTTGTTTAAAAGATATGATGTATATCGTGGAATTATAAAAGTGCGTTTTATAATTTAGCCGTAATGCATATTAATTATATGGTTTTTACATTGCATATATAACCGGAATTATTATTTTTTTGCTGATAAGTAGAACAAAACTTTGTTTATCTGCGTAACTTAGAATAGAAATTGTTAGTTATGAAACCACGAAATATTATTTTTTCTATTGGAATAATAGCTTTATTGTTTTTTTTTAATACCAGTGTGTTAGGGCAATTTGACACTCTTTACTATTTGTACTCAGATTTTGAGACTACTGACGATCAGGCACAATGGGCAAGCTTACCCTCTGATGATCCAAATATAAAATGGGAATTTATGGAGGGTAGTAAGGATGATTATCCACCACCTTTGGCTGCTAGTGGCAATTATAATGCCACTTTTTATTATCCCGATGTTGTAAATGTTTATAGCAGAAGATTAGAATCGCCCCAGATAGATTTATCAGAAGCAAAGAAACCCCAATTGGCATTCAGGCACGCACAGTATAGTTCTTTTGATCAGGATTATTTGAGATTGTTGCTTAAAGCTGGTAGCGGAGCTCAATGGGACACTATTGAATCATGGGAGAATGCTATTGATAATTGGGAGTTAGAGGTTTATAGCATTGACGAAATTGACAAAAAATATTTATGCGAAGGTTTTCAGGTTGCATTTCTGGGCTATTCTTTACCCGAAGGTAATGGGGTTTGCGTTGATAGTGTTATAATTGAAGAAAAAGATACAATTCCGAAATATGTTAGTAAATTACAGTATTCTGCTGTAGATCATGAAATAATTACTTCCAAAGCACTTCAGGTTCCTCTAATCAGGGTTCAGGTTGTTGTTTTAGGGAATGACGGCCCCAGCAATCTGGAAAATTTAGCATTTACACTTGATGTTGGAAGTTCGAGCTATTTTAAATCGAATGGTTTCAGGTTGTACCATACTTTAGGTAACACCTTCCGAAACGAAGCAGGCGGGGTTTCAACACAAGTGGGTTCTGCAATTTCTATGACAGGTTCTTCTGTATCTTTTACTTCTCTTGGACATGAGCTGAAGTTAGGTACCAATTATTTATGGGTGACTGCAGACTTTGCTGAAGATGTTGAGCATAACAGTGAAATTGAATTTAGTGTGGAAATAGAGTCTTTTAAGATGAATGATACTTTGTTACCTGCCACAAGAATTGATGGCTTATTTAATGATTTTATTAAAGAAGCTGTGTTTTATGATAACTTCGAAACCGATTTGGGGTGGGATTTTACAACATGGGGTGGCGATTTTGAAAGAGGGATTCCGCTTGGTAAATCATCAGGATCAACCCGAGACCCTGATTATACCTATTCAGGAACGAATGTATTAGGTACAGATTTAAGTGCAAATGGTTTATACCTGCCTAATATCCCGGCGGGCAGTTCATATCATGCACAGAGTCCGAGCTTTAACCTTAGATATTACGATAGGGCCAAAGTTTATATGCGTACATGGAACGATTTCTATTTTGATGATTCCACAACTATTTCATTTTCGAACGATGGAGGAGTTACCTGGGAAAAAGTTTGGTATAATGTACAAGATAATCCTGCTTTTATTCCGGAGTGGGTTGAACTTCTATTCGATAATGAAGCAGATAACTTTTTGTCACGGCAAGAAAATGTGATGGTTCGCTTTAGTATTGATAAGACCTTTTCAAACCCAAGAGCAGGTTTTAATATAGACCAGTTTATTATATCGGGGAATCATCTGGAGACTGATGTTGGTGTAACGGACATACTCTCGCCAAATGACGATTGTATTGGTTTCGGCAACGACACAGTTAAAATTGAAGTTACAAACTATGCCGAAGGAGCTTCGCCGGTAAAAATACCGGTTTTTTATGCTTTATGGGGGCTTGATAGTATAATAGTTCGTGACACTATTAATGAAGCTATACCAAAAGATGGGAGCGTAATATTTACATTTAGTCAACTTGCAGATTTCCCCCGTGGTGACATTTATACCGACTTTACGGTTGGGGTTGAGTTAACCGGAGATGAAGATTCGCGGAACGACCAAATGGTTAAAATACTTTATATCCAGGATAACCATACACCTCCAGAAGCAACTGATTTTGAGTACAAAGGCGGAGTTTGGCGGGCTTCAAAAGAAGATTCATGGGCTTGTATAATTTCAGATGGTAGTATTCCTGTTTTAACAGAATCGCCTAATTCATGGATTCTATCTCCTTATGGTGAATACCCCAATGGAGATACCGCGTATGTTACGAGTGCATGCTACGATTTAACCAATGCCAACCGTAATATTATTCAAATGAAATACTGGATGCAGTCTGAAGCTGGTGTTGATGGTATGGCTCTTGAATATACAGTTAACGACGGAGCAACATGGCAATTGGTTGATAAAACAGAATTTGGCCCGACCTGGGGTTGGTACGATACCGATGTTAGTGCTTTGGGGCATATTGGATGGTCGGGTGCTTCCGGTGGCTGGCAATCAGTTCGGGAGTTGCTGCCTGAGGCTTTGTCAACAGAACCGAAAGTAAAATTCAGAGTTGTCTGGATGTCTGACGCCTCAACTAATGCCCGTGGAGCAGCTTTTGATGATTTTGCAGTTTATCCGGCTCCTGCCGATGTAGGAGTTTCATATATTGAGTTACCCGAAGATGCATGTCAGTTTGTTAATTCTTCAACCACAACTGTATATGTAAAGAACTATGGTTTTAATACAGTTGAACAGAACGATACCATCATTATCGGGGTTGACTTTGAATCTGATGCTTCTGTTATTGACACCTTTTTGCTTAATGCAGATTTAGAACCGGGAGATTCTTTGCCATTTACTTTAGCAACAAATTATAATATCGATGCAGCAGGCACCTATAATATTATGGCTTATACCTTAATAGAGGATGACCCCTATTATTACTACGAATATAACGATACCACAACCAAGCAGTTTAATGTATGGCCAAATCCCGGAATAATATTGGCAGATACTATCGGCTCACGTCAACCAGATACTGTTGTTGTTAAGCCCGGATACCCCGATTGGGTGCCCGGTTATTCTTATTTATGGAATGATGCATCAACCGACAGTATACTTGATGTTGAAGGGGAAGGGTATTATAAGGTGACTGTAACTGAACCCGATCATTTGTGTTCAGCCTCCGATTCAGTATTGGTACTCTTATTGTATTTTGATGCCGGTTGCGATAGCGTACTGGCTCCCCAGTCGACTTGCGAACTAAAAGATCCGGAGGATCAATTTGTAACAATTCAGATTAAAAATACGGGAACCGACAGTTTGCTTGCTGATGATAAAATACAAGCCTTCTTCAGGGTAAACGGCGGAACAATCTATGAGGATACAATTACTCTAACTCAATCATTTTATGCTGGAAGAACCTTTCCGCACACATTTTCAAATGATCCCTTTGATTTCTCTGCATACGGCACATATACCATTGAAGCCTGGGCAAAATACTCGGGAGGCGATAAATCTGCCTTAAATGACAGTTCAGAATCTGTTGTGCATGCCTTTGGTTATACGCCACTTGATTTAGGTGCAGATGTTGTTGTTGCTGGTATTCAATATACCCTTGATGCCGGTAGCGGTTTTGATACTTATTTATGGAGCAACGGCGACACAACCCAAACAACACTGATTGAATCGTCCGGTGATTATTCGATATTCGCATCAGACGGAAATAATTGTCCGGCTTATGACACAATTAATGTTTGGTTTAAGATACGGGATGTTTATCCGCTGAGTCTGATTTCGCCGGTTACAAGTTGTGAGCGCGAGAATACAGAAGAAGTCAGTGTGAGTATATATAACAATGGAAGTGACACTGTTTTAAACTCTGAAACTATTACCATTACATATAAACTTAACGGGGGTGAACTTGTAAGTGAAATTGTTAATCCTGCCATTGACATTCTGCCGGGAACTCAGTATATACATACCTTTGAGAATAAGGTAGATTTAAGCACCTACTCCGAATATAGCTTTGAGTTAACCAGCAAAGCATCAAATGAGTTAATTCTTGATAATGATACTTTGATTGCCTCAGTAGCGACTAATGCAAATCCTGTAATTAATTTTGGTGCCGATAAAATTATTGGTACAACTCAATATACTTTAAATGCCAGTTCGGGTGCAGGACATTCTTACTTGTGGCACGACAATGCAACTGATTCAGTATATATAGCATGGGCAACAGGAGAGTATTCCTGTACTGTAACAAATACAAATACGGGTTGCTGGGGTGCAGATACGGTTTACCTTACTTTTGATTATGCCGATTATGGTATACAGGGAGTAACAATAAACAGTAATCCTTGCCAGGGACAGTCGCAAAACAATGTTGAAGTTGAAATTCTGTATGCCCAGGGAAGCAATGCCAGAACTGGTGTTGTTTTACCGGTAGCATTTCAGGTTGATAACGAAGAGCCAGTTGTACAAAACATTACTATAAATGCAGTTTGGTTACCACTTACAAGTCAACGGATTACCCTTTCCAATCCAATTACCTTTAATCAAAGTGGTAACGGCAGAATATTGCGTGTTTTCCTTGATGATTTCGAAGATTTGAATGCAAATAATGATTCACTCATTAGGAATGACGTAAATGTTTTACCGAAGCCTGTTGTCGATTTTGGAGGTGATACTATTGGCGTTTGCTTCCCCTATGTTTTAGATCCCGGGTCGAACTTCACATCATATCAATGGCAGGATAACTCTACCAACCAGACATATACGGTATCTCAGGATGGTATGTACTCGGTAGTAGTAACCAATGCAGCAAATTGTCCTGCGGCTCAGTCGGTTTTTGTAGAAGAAAACTGCATTTCTGTTGATGAACATTTGTGGGAATATCTGGATATTAATATATTTCCAAATCCGGCATCGAGTGTACTTCATATTCAAATAGATATTAAGAAACAGGAAGATTGGACAGTTGAACTCATGGATATTACCGGAAGAAGAGTATTCTCTGATATCATAAGCGATCGTTCGTACTATGAAAATAAGATTGAAGTGGGAGAGTTACAGAAAGGTGTTTATTTCATCTCAATTCGAAACTCTAATCTGCAATATTCTGGAAAAGTTATAGTTAACTAAACAGAAAATTATTCAAAAAAGGCGGAATCGGAATGTTCCGCCTTTTTTATTTTCAAGACTTTTATCACACTCTGATTTTTGTCCTGTTTTCGGCCAAAGACGTCTATTATCTTTCTGATACACAAACAATAAGAACTGATAAAAGTCATATTTTAGTTGTATGCTGAATAAATTAATTGCCAATATGGTGGCAGTAATGCCGGAAAAGTTCGTCTGGTTATTTTCGCAAAGATATATTGCCGGGAGAACATTAGAAGAGGCAATGGCAACTTCGAAAATGTTAAACAGTAAAGGCATTGATTGCACTGTTGATGTATTGGGAGAATACATTACAAAAAAGGAAGAGGCGGTTGAATACAAAGAAATGTATTTAAGAACCATTGCATCAGTAAAAGAAAATAAGGTAGAGGCAAGTATTTCGGTTAAACCCACCATGTTCGGACTGCTTCTCGATAAAGATTTCTGCTATAGTCACATTCGGGAGTTAATTATTGAAGCCCGAAAACAAGAAGTCACAATTTGTCTCGATATGGAAGATTCAGCCTGCACCGACGATGAAATCGCACTGTTTCAGAAACTCTATACTGAATTTCCCGATTCAGTAAGTTTTGTGTTGCAGGCATACCTGAAAAGAACGCTCAACGATTTGAAATACCTTACTACATTCAATAATAAAGAATACCCGATAAATATACGTTTGTGCAAGGGTATTTATGTTGAGCCGGAAGATATTGCCTTTAAAAACAAACACAGAATAAATAAGAATTATACCGAAAGTCTCGATTATATGATGCAGCATAATTTTTATTGTTCCATTGCCACACACGATAAGTCTTTGATTCGTGAAGCATTTCATTTAATAGAAAAACATAAATACGCTAAGTCGATGTACGAATTTCAGATGCTGTATGGAGTAAGGCCAAAACTTCGTGATCAGATTGTTCAGAAAGGCAACAAAATGAGGATTTATGTACCCTATGGCCAAAATTGGTTTGGATATTCAACGCGCAGGCTTAAAGAAAATCCACGCATGGTCACCGACATCATAAAGGCCTTGATTATAAGAAACTAAACTTAATATGTTGGCGGAGTTTCTTCGTAACCCGTTGATATTAATCTTCCCGAAATGTCAGTTCGAGCGGAGTCGAGAACTAGTTTTTCAGTTAGTTACATAATTATTTCCGCCAACGGGTTAAACCTAAGTTTACCCTATAATTTTATTGAAATCCTGTATTTATTTGGAACATTGTTGGTCAGAGCCTTGTAAGTATGTTGTAAAAGATCATACTTCGATGCTCTTTGACCATTAATATTCTTTACCGATACCATAATAGCATCGTTTCTGATTTCATCAATCTCGAAGCTTGCTCCAAATCTGTTGCGCAGGAGGTCATTCTCCTTTTCAAGCTGTTTTACTGAGTCTTCTGACAGCCTGATTTTTTCATTTAGGATTAATTCGTTTGTTTTCATAATGCAAAAAGTAAAACCTTAGTTTGTTGAACTTTTTACATCAAGAAATGAATTGGGTGTCTGTTGCAGGAATATATCCGAACTCTTTTGACCAGACGGGCCCGCATCATATTACCACCGTGGTGTTCGTTACTCGGTTGGTATTCCGAAACTTCGGAATTCTTGATGCTAATGAAACAAAAATACTAAAAAGTATTTTGTATTTTATGTATTGGAAACATGATTTTTGACAGCTTAATTTCTTGGCTGCATGCTGGGTTTTGCTGTTCTCAATTGCTTCAGCAGGTGATCTCTGAACTCTATTTCAACCAGGTATATATGCAGAACCTTTTCGTCAGGCAACACACTTTTAAATTTTTCATTATACGAATCGAGCAGGCCGGTTAGTTCTTTTTCAATTTCGATAAAGCGCGAGAGTGTCTTTGAAACTTCTTCGACTGACATATTTGACCGATTCTGGTTAAAAAACCGCAACAAATTATTTCTTTCGCTGGTAAGTAAATTCTTTCTGTTTTGGTAATCGTTATAAATGGGCCAGAATTTTTCTGCTTCGGCATTACTTAATTCAAGCTTTTCGTTAAAGAATTTTACTTTGGCCTGGAAAACCCGGTTGTTATCTGTTGAACCTTGACCAAACATAATGCACGAAAACATCAACACAAAGATTATAAAAGATATCTGTTTCATTATACCAGGGATTAAAATTCAGTAAGTAAAATATCATCAACAGATGATTCGCTGTTTAAGTATTCAATAATTTCTTCTCGTGATAAATCATTTAATATTTCTTTTGATGGTTCATTTGTATTATAAACCATTTCGTACAATGAGTTCTCATCGATATTGTATAACTCCGATTCCAGCTCAGCATAAATCTCAGACTGACTTAGTTCATCATTTTTATCCCTGTCGGGAATCAAAATACTAAAACCGGCATAAGTCAGCATAAATAGTGCTATAAACGAGGCAGCCAGTGCCAGTTGAGGCTTTATAAGTACAAATATCGATTTTCTTTCTTTAATTACCTGCTCTTCATTCTTAATTTTGTTTAATACCCTACCGGGCAGATAATCGAAATAATTGTCCGGCACCTTAAAACTTTCTTTCGGGTACTTACCCTGAGGTTTTTTTAATATGTCATCATCTTCCTGCATCTCAAAACTGTTTACTTTTCACTTTTCACTTTTCACTAATCACTAATCACTATTCACTATTCACTATTCACTATTCACTTTTTATCGTTTTGACTATCAAAAATATAAAAGGTTTAATCGTGAGTAAGGTATTTTTCTATCTTTTTCACTGCATGGTGGTACGATGCTTTCAAAGCCCCAACCGAGGTATTAAGTACCTCTGCAATGTCTTCGTATTTCATATCATCAAAATATTTCATATTAAAAACCAGTCTTTGTTTTTCAGGTAATTTTAATAAAACCTTCTGAAATTTTTTTTCTGCTTCGTCCCCCTGGAAGTAAGGATCGCTTTCAAGTACCTGACTTAAATCGTGTTCTTCGCTAAATATAGGGATGAAGATTCTTTTTTTCTTGCTGTTGAGAAATGTTAATGCTTCGTTGGTTGCTATTCTATAGAGCCAGGTGTAGAGCTGTGCATCAGATCGGAATAGTTCGAGACCTTTCCAGGCCTTCAGCAAGGTGTTTTGAACCACATCGTCTGCATCGTCGTGCGAGATTACTATTTTCCGAATATGCCAATACAATCTTTCCTGGTACTTTAATACTATCATATTAAAAGCATACTCAGCTCTGCCCTCCTGGAAAAGAGCAACCAGTTCATTATCGCTGTAACTTTTGCTTTCGGAACTCATTCAATTTCGTGAAAGATATTGCTTAGACTAAGTTATAATGATTTGGTTTAATTGAGTAATAAAACTGCAGCCGGTGTCTGTGATAAGTGGTTGGGGATTGCGCGCACTAATACCTTAACCTCAATGCTTTTTATTGCGTGTTGCCAACTGGCTTTTTTGTCATCTGTCATACCATTTTTAAACAAAAGTCTTTAATATGCATTCGATTAATTCCCTTATATGTTGACATTTCAGTCATTTCATCCATTGTCACAACATATTTTGGAAAGTTATCCGATATTTCAAGTAAATTTCCAAATTCTCGGTTTATAGTCCCCTCATTTGTTAACATGTAAGCAACTTGAACATATATTTTTTCTCCAGACTTTTGTGCGATAAAATCGATTTCTTTATTTCCCTCTTGTCCAACAGTCACCGAGTAACCTGCCATTCGCAAGTGCAGGTAAACAACATTTTCCAAAATTTTATGAATATCACTTGTTTTATAACCAACAATTGCATTACGAATACCTATATCTTCAAAATAGTACTTTTCTCCTATTTCAAATACCTTTTTACCCTCGATTCCTGTTCGCTTTACTTTAAAAATCAAAAATGATGTTTCAAGATAGCCAAGGTAATCTATAACAACTTGTGTTGAGATATTTATTTTTTGAGATTTTAGATAATCACTGATTTTCTTTGAAGAAACTATACTACCGATATTGTCTGCTAAAAAAGCAATCAAATCTTCAAGGAACTTTACATTTCTAACCTTAAAACGAGCAACAACATCTTTGAGCAGTATAGTGTTATAAATACTTGTTAAATACTCATATGCAACTTGTATTTCAGTATTCAGATTAATTAGATATGGCAATCCACCAAATTTAAGATAGTTTTGAAATGTGGCTATAGAATCCTGCAAATTATAAAATACTAAAAACTCGGTATAGCTTAGGCCAAATACTTTAATTTCAATATATCTACCACTTAAAAAGGAAGCAAGTTCGCCTGAAAGTAAATTAGCGTTGCTTCCTGTGCAATAGATATCGTAATTTCCCCTGGTAACAAGGTCTCTTAATGTAATCTCAAATGATTCAATGTCTTGTATTTCATCAATAAAGAGTGCTACTTTGTCGTTTTCCTTTACATTTTCTTTCAAATAGAAAAACAGGTCATCTGAATTTTTTATTTTTGAGAACTCATATTGCTCTTTATTGATATAAATAATTTGAGTATCAGGGCTCTGTTTTTTAATGAGGTTTCTCAATTGCATTAACAGATAGCTTTTCCCAACTCTCCGTTGTCCAATCAATACCTTTATCAATGATTTACCAATAAATGGTTTTAATCTATCAATATAAAGAGGTCTTTCGATGTATTCAGTCATTTCATCTATATTTTAAACTTCATACAAACATACGACATTATTCAAATATAATTGAACGTTTCGTTTATTGATGCATTTTATTCAGATATAGTTGAATTATTTGTCGTAAAATGAATATTCTTCAGCCATAGATGTAATGATTTTTAAGCTTGTTGGCAACATATATATATAATAACATAGTAATAAAATCTTAAAACAAACACTCACAATCGTGTGATAAAACTTTTATTGTAAATATTACATATGAAAATAGTGAATTAGGGATTGATTATAATAATGAACCTGTAAGTTATAGTTATTAGATATATTATAGAACTAATGATCCAAGTCTTAACACTGACTGTAATTCTATTGATGTAAAAAAGCCTATTATTATTTGTGACGTAATATTGCCAGCGAAATGGGTATTACTCTAAAAGAAGATACATTCTATAGAATTAAATTAGCAGGAAGTGATGGTGGCTGGTGGGAAAAAACAGCCTTCTTTTATATAAAGCCAGAATCAAAAAAATATTCAAATACAACCCTTGATGGCAAATATTATTGTGAGAACACTATGACTATTACAAGTTCGACTGTTGCATCAGGAGCAGTGCTTGAAGCTGGTGAAAGCATAACAGTTAATAGTGGGACAACTATTGGAAATAATGTTACCCTTGATACAAACTCTAGTTTAGTTTGTCAATAAGGTAATTCATTTCTTTTTTAGCATTTATGAAGATTATGGAATCAATCAAGTCTTCTCATATATTGAATCATATGATGCAGGAGAAATCATGGATGTGGGTTACCCTGAATTACCACAATATACTTTCTTCTTTTGGATGCCTGAAGACGCAACAACCTTTACTGTTTCAATTTCCAATAAGACAGCAGAAACTATATATTTAACAAAAAGGATATTACCTTCTCAAGATACTTTAGAGGATTCTTATCTCACCTATATTTCTGAGTTTTTTCTCGACACATCTTATTATCAATCTAATGGATCATTATATAATTTTGATTATAAAATATCCGAAGAATTTAGTCTGTTTGGTTCTAAAGGAGTAAGTTTAACCATTTTCCCTTTTAAATATAATCCATTATTAAATAAAGTTGATGTAACTAAAAGTTGTCGTTTTACAATTACACATAATGGAACTCCAGGTACTGCTGTTGCATCAAATACACTTTCTGATTTATTTCTTAGCAAAGTATTAGATAATCCGGAGCAATCCCTGCCACCGATTCCGGTCAAAGGCTGCCACCCATTCCGGTCAAATGCTGCCACTTTTTGAAAGTG
>JAFGVA010000069.1 GCA_016938235.1 Bacteroidales bacterium
ATTTTATATTGAAACCAAGTGTTTATATCGATAGAATGTTGTTAAAAACCATTGGATTTCGCAATTTTAGGCTGGTAAATAGTTACGTTATATCTATGCATATTTACCTATTTATTCTTTCATGGTTTTCAAACAGTCTGTAATCAATTGTTCCAATCTGATTATCTTCGATATTCGTAAAAGACTCAATTTCAAATACAAAAGTTTTAGATTCGTTTGAAAAATTTCCAAAAATGAATTGTCTTGTTATTGCTCGAATAAACACTTCTATTTTTGAAACAAGAAGGTGATTTGACTTTAAGTAAATATCATCCAGCTGCTTGAGGTCACTTAACTTTTTATAAAACTCTTTTTCTCCAAAAAAGTCTTTTAATACTTCAGTTTCTATTAACTCCCATTCTTTTTTAGAGTCAAATTCTTGTTCCGTTCCAAGTATTGCGTCAAGATTAAAATAGCGAGCTTTCTGCCCATACTTAGATAGTGCTTTGCAAATTGCGTTAATGGTTTCGTCCTTAGTTATTATTTTGTAGTCATCTTTGGCAAAAGGACGATTTATTGGAATACAAATATTTTCAATCTTATTCTTTAATAATTCAATATCATGTCCTTGTCTGTAATTCCATATCTCTCCAGGATTAGGTAATCTGGAGTTAATTTCTTTGAAATTTAAACATAACATTGATTTAAATAATCTCTCTAACCCTCCTGATAAATAAATCAATACTGGGTCATAAAAATCATTAGCTGCACTTATCTTTTGAATCTCGGCGAGTCCATTTCTAAGGTATTTAATTGAATTTCCTATTTCAATTACTACAGCTATATTTCTATACGTATCGTTCATTTCAATTGGCTACAACTAGCCTATATGCCCAATTTAAATTCAGAAAAATTAAATAAAATTGTAATTATTCCCATGGGCCCCATTCACCTGTAAAATGATCTCTTGAACGGCTTTTCCCGGTTGTATTATTCTCCTGGAAATAACTTATTCCGTCGTTTTCGAATATACAGGTTATCAGCTCTGCTTTGTATTTGGCATTTGGATCGTCTAAATAATAATTTATAACCAGCGTTTTGTTGATGCGATCGTTAACCTGGTAAACATAACGGGTTACATTTCCTAATTGATTGTACTCGATTATAGTTTTCCACTTCTCGGTACCAGCAACGTTGTTGAAAGTAACTGAATTTAATACATGATAATTATTAAAATCATAAATAAAGTTACCATCGGAGAATTTGTTTGCCGGATCATTTTTTCTGGTTAACAGAATATTTGTCCCGTCGCGGCTAAATGAATAATCAGTTATAAGGCATATTTTTGAAGGATCTGATTCTCTCCACCTGTCGCAAAAATCGACATACTGTACATGAGAAATATTACCCGCATTATCGTACTGAAATTGCTTTATTTTATGCAGAAACAGAAACAGATGTTTACCCTTTTGATAGCGATCGTCCGCCGCATAAAAATCTAAATATCTTTTTATTTTAACTACGCGTCCATCAGAATCAAAAAATACCGAGTCGATGGGCTGTTTGTAATAGTTTACATCATATTTTTTGGTAAACATACCTCGGGTGTTCAGCCTTATAATCTTACTGTTTTCATTGTAATCGAAGAACCAATCGAGATCTTTGCCACGTATCGATTTTATAAGTTTTTTATTTGTATCAATGTCTATAGCAATCGATCCGCCTGTAAAATCAATTTCGGAACGCCAGGGCATAAAAGGTTTATTGAAACTAAAAGGCATTCTCATATAAATATACCTGCTAAGCATAGAATCGCCTATAATACTTATATCGTTGCTGAAAATTATAAATTCATCAGACAAGGAATAAAGCGCAGCATTTACCAGCTTCGGCAATTCGTTTTTCAGGTAATTTAAACTGTCCAGAATTCTTTGTCTTTTCATGATAGAATCGCGAACAAAGATTTCTCGTTTTTGTATGGAATCCTGAACAAACAACTGCCTGGCTAAAAGTGAGTCTTGAATGAATTGTTCTCTCAGGAACAGTGAATCGTGTATTTGCATTAAGTCTTCGGCGGATAGTGAATCAGGAATCAATTGTTTTTTAATTGTGTCCTGCAAAACTCTTTCCGGCCTGATGTCTCTTTGGGGATGGTATAAATGACCGGGATTATTGATTGATGAATCTTGCTGCGCCTGCAGTATAGATGAAAATAACAATAAAGAAAAAACAATACAGTTTCTTAGTTGAATTATATGCGAAAGAATCTTGCCAGCCATACTATCTTAAATTTATAGATTTTCAACTTCAAGATACAGCTTTTCAGTAAAAACTCAGAATTTCTTTATCAATAGCACACAAAAATTATGCAACCGGAATGCTAATACAGAATTTTGATCCTTTGCCCTGTTCACTTTCACACCAAATTTCGCCCTGAAGCTTGCTGATAAAATCTTTTGATAGTACTAGTCCTAATCCGGTTCCGGTTTCACCATCCGTTCCAAAATTGGATTTATTATTGCCAACTTCAAAAATACTGTCGAGCATATCTGGCGCAATACCTATTCCATTATCCTTAACACAAAAAATAATATTTTCATTTTTAACTATCGATTCGAATTCTATCCGGCCTCCTTTTGAAGTGAATTTGACAGCATTGGTCAGTAAATTCCTGATAATAAAATCAATCATATTTCGATCAGCAGAAATTGAAACATTATCCGGAATATCTAATGAGACAGAGGTTTTAAGTTTTTTCTTGTCTAATTGTCCCTGAATAGCTGAAATATTTTCTTTAATATAAGACTTAACAATTATTTTTTCGGGATTATAAGTAATCCCGCCCGATTGAACCATCGACCAGTGTAAGAGGTTAATCAGCAGGTCGCTTAGATTATTGGTAAGGTTGAATATGGTATTTATGTATTTCTTTTTTCTTGCTTCGTCAAATTTATCGTATCGGTAATAAAGAAGTTCTGCAAAGCCTTTTAATACATTAACCGGATTTTTTAAATCATGAGCAATTATTGAAAAGAATTGATCTCTCGTTTTTATAATCTTGTATAACTCCATGTTATTATACTCAAGTTCGGCAGCCTGTATTTTCAGCTTTTCAGATTGCTCGAATATTTTCTCCTGTTTAGCTAAAAGCTCACTATTAATCAACTTTAGTTGTTCATTGGTTTTTATTAAATCTTCTTCAATACTTTTCAATTTTGTAACATCCCGACCGATACCTACTAAACCTATAATTTCGTTTTTATTGTTATAAAGCGGGAATTTCGAAGTTGATATAAAAATAATGTCCCCATCTTCATTTAACCCTTCTTCTATTTCTCCCACCAAAGGTTTTCCGGTTTTAAAAATTTTTACTTCATCGTTGAAATACTTATTGGCCATTTTCTCCGGGAAAAAATCTTTATCGGTTTTACCAATAATCTGATTGTAAGAACTCAGCTTAAAAACATCAAGAAATTTCCTGTTAGAAAGAATAAATCTCGACTGAGTATCTTTAATATAAATATAATCGACCATGATATTCAGCAAAATATCAAGCTGCATAAAGGGGTCGTTTAAGTTTTTGCCATGTATTTTTTTGCGATAATTTTTATATCCATATTGAATACTCATAAATAGAATGCCCCCCACAAGTGTGCCTGCCAGAAATGTAATAATATGATGAGATAAAATGAAAGACATATGACTAACTCTATTATAGTATTAAGGATTTATCTTAATTTGACTTAAGTGTAAAGAAGAAAGTTGCTCCTTCACCTTCTTTACTTTCAACTCCGACTTCGCCACCCATTTTTGTTATAATACGTTGAACAATTGATAAGCCTAAACCATGCCCCTTTATTTGAGCTTTATTAGGATGGAACCTGTTAAACTCGAGGAATAATTTCGGATGTTCCTCCACAGATAATCCACTGCCATTATCTTTTATCCAGAATTTAATCTTATCACCTTCGGGTACAGAGCCAAATTCAATAAGTGGTGGACGACCTCCGTATTTTATAGCATTACTTAACAGATTTACCCAGACCTCTTCAAGCCAAAGGTAATTTCCCATTGCTTTGTGAAAAGATGAAGGTAAAACAAATTCTGCACCAAAAGTCATTATTTTACTGTTCATACGCTCAAAAACGCTTTGTAGAACGTCCTGCATGCGAATCTCATCTAAAACAATTTTATCCTGGTTCCTGATTTTTGCTAACATAAGAAGACCATCGATAATATTCTTCATTTTTTCTCCGCCATCCTCTATGTTTTTCAGGTAAGTAGCTTTTGTATTATCATCCAGTAATTCTTCTTCGTTCAGAAGCTTTGCAAATCCCATTATCTGACCTAGTGGAGCTTTCAGATCATGTGCAACAGAACGTGCATAGGCATCTAATTCAAATAGTGCCATTTTCTGTTCTGTAATATCCCAAAGTAAAATTACATGCCCACGAATTAGTCCGGAACTATTCTCTAAAGCTGTAATCTGAACTTCATAATTTCTTTTATCCTGACCAAGAGTTAGTTCTGCCTTTATCTCTGATTTACCCACACTCTCTGAAATCAGACTGACCGGCTCAGGCAAATATTGTTTCAACTCTTTGCCTATATATCTTTCATTTGCTGTCTCCAGAATTAGCTCTCCTGCGGGATTTATTTCTACAATTCTACCCTGAATATCAATTACAATTACAGCGCTTTTAACATTGCGGAACACTAAATCGTGCGCCACAGGAGATATGTTCAGAAACTTATGCTGATACATAGTTATTAAAAACAGAATACAAACCAAAAGAAGAGCCAATGGTGTAGGATCATACGGATCAATAAAGTTATTACCGGTAATAAAAAACAAGTTCGGAATAAGGACTATAAAAATTATGGGTGTAAGGTAGATTAATTGTCTTTTAAAAGTAAGCGAACTCTTAATAATACTAACTACTACAATAATAAAACCGCTTAAGAGCATGGTATAAGCAAAGGCTGTCCAGATAAAAAAGCCGTTGGCAAAATTACGTTTAAATATAGTTATACCCTTGATAGTTACTATTTCGTATGTTTCGTGAATATAAGTTTCGTTGGGAGCCTGATAAATATTATAAAGTGTTATTAGAGGAATAATGATAATGAGTATATAAACCCAGGGTTTTAACCATTTATCGGAATTTGTATAAACCGAAGTAAAAAGCAACCAAAATATTGAAGCTCCAGCCATTGCGGTGTACTCGATCTTTATCATTATGATCATTACCTCGAACTTATCGTTAAAGAACTCGATTAGTGCGGCAGACACCCACAAGCCTACAAAAAACATCATTAAGCTAAAAAGCACAGCGCCCTTTACCGGTCTGAGTTTAAATCCGAAGTACACCAAAAGGAATGAAATAGCAGCAGATATAAAATAAATAATCGAAACTGGTGTGAAATTCCAGTACTCCATACAATAGGTTTATTAATATTTCAGTGGTACTAATATAACAATTTAATCTGTCCATGATACTCAGAAGGTGTTTTTCGGAATAACAGATGAAAATTAACAGGTTTTAATATTAATACCTTAGTATTTACAAACGTAAAGCAGAAAGAAATAAACAAAGCTTTCGGGCAAACCATGAAAATTGCTGAAATGCAGCTGGCCGGCTAATTAACCATCGCTGGCATTGGTAAGGTAATCAATAATCTCTTGTAAATTATCATAAACAGAAGAAAACTTTACAGAACTACCTGACTGGTAATACTTTATTATTATCTCTCGTAAGCCATAAACACCATCGGAATTAATTTCTGAAACTTTACCCAGGCTGATAAATATCTGTTGCTGGTTTACAAAATTGTTGTCAAGCAAATTTTCGATTTCGTATATCATAGCCTTTGTGAGTTTGCCTGTGCTTGTAATTTTACACCAGATTTCATCTTTATCAACCGAAATTAATTCTACCATTCTGTTCTTTTATATTAAAACAATACCTTTCTTTAACTGTTCAGGTAAACTCTGAATATCTCTGGTAATTCCCAGGAAATATCCACCCCCTCCGGAACCACAAATTTTCAGACTAAAATTTCCGGAGCTTAAACCTAAAGAAAAATACTTGCTTATATCTTCCGGGATTAAAGATGACATCTGGTTAAACTGGAATTCGGAAAGCTTTGAAAAAGATTCAAAAAGTTTTTCTTTATCCCTGCTTAACAAGTATTTAATTGCATGATTTGAGTATTTATAATAGGCAGCTCTAAACCTCTCAGCAAAGTCTTCCTCTTTTAGTCTGCTTAAAAAGTCCCCAACCAAACCACCTGTTTTGCCACTTTTTTTGCTCTTAATTAAAAAGAACTTAATGCCTGGTAAATTTGTATATTCAATAGCCGGCAGTATTTTAATATTATTTTCTGAATCAATTAGCAAGGGTTTTTGAATTAAAGCTACCAGCGGATCGAAACCGGAACTTTTACCGTGAAAACAGGACTCCATAAGTCCCAGGTCATTTTTTATTTCTGGTAATTCAAATTCTTCATGCCAGGAGATATTACTTAGCGTATATTCCTGATAAATTGCAGCTACAAGTGCTCCGGAACTGCCCAATCCTGAATTCCATGGTATGCCGCTTTCAAAATACAATCCCTTGGCAATGTCATTGCTTAATCTTTCAGTATCAATCTTATTGGTAAGTTTCTTTTCAATTTTCTCAAGATATTCGATAAAACGAGACAGATCATATTTACTCTGTTTAGATTCAGAATACTCAAATTTTCCGGAAAATTGAGTGAAGGGAACCGCTAAAGCCTGCATTCCCATTAAAACAGCATATTCTCCAAACAATAATAGCTTGGCCGGATAATTTATTGGTATTTTATCTGCGGAAAGATGCATGCTTAAGGAATAACAGATTCTACAACCGGTTCAGGTCCATTTCCTAAACCATCATATATAACCTGACCTTTTGCACACAGGTTTCTCAACTCAGAATCGATGAAGTTATGTACTGTTTTTTCTTCAGCCCGAGGGTAAATTAAATGAACATTGGGACCAGCATCCAGGGTAAAAGTTAAGCGTGTTTTTGTTTTTTCCCTGAAATCGCGAATACTTTGAATAGCTGTTAGTGTATTCGGGGCCAGCAAAGTATACCAGGGATTGGCAGTCATCATTAAGGCGTGCAGACTTAATGCCTCCATCTCTAAAATACGTGAGAATTTCTTAAAATCGCCAGCTCTTAAAACGCCTAACAGCTCATTCAGGTTATTCCTGGCATTAATAAAACGTTGATCTGCATATGGATGCCCGTTCATTAAGGCATGTCCGACACTACTTGATACTTTTTTCTTTCCACTATCAATTATTAAAATACTGTCGTTCAGGTTTTTAAAAATACTGGCCACCTCGAAATTAAGTGGTGAACCATACTCATTAGAAGATTCAGAAGTCCCATCAATTTCTCCCCAGTTAACAAAACCGCCATAAAGGGAGCGGGTGGCACTTCCTGAAGCCAGGCGGGCTAAGACCGCAGCCTCGCGAAAAATATCGTAAGGCTTTGAATCACCCAGTGCATTTTCCAAAGAAACCAGGCATAAGGCCAGGGCACTCATGGCAGATGCAGAGGACGCAATTCCTGCTGAATGAGGAAATGAATTAGAGCTTTCAATTTCAAGTTTATACTTGTGCAGGAAAGATATGCGGTTACTGATTGCCATCAGGTATTTATGTATGCGCCCGGCAAATGCAGGTTCTTCACTTCCATCGAATTTAAAAGTGAAGTCGATAGAAATCTTATTCGATTGCTGCTTAAATACTTTAATACGGGTGGTAGTGACACATTTACTAAGTGTCATACTCAGCGAGGGATTTTGTGGATACTGTTCGCCAGACTTTCCCCAGTATTTAATAAAAGCAATGTTCGATGGGCTTTTCCAGCCTATATGTGCTATCGGTTTCAATACAAAACGGTTTTATTAAAAGGTAAAATGGTTGTAAGACCAAATTGTTCAAAATAAGGCTGCACATAATCAGAATCATTTTCTGAAACTGCCAGGTAAAAATCACCGCCCCAAGCTCCTAAAGACTTCACAGCTCCTTCAAACCGATCGAAATTTTTTTGTTTTACCGGTATTTGTAATAAAACTCTTCCGGTAATCTCTTCATGATTTTCAATCAATCTTATCAGTTCAGAAACTTTATTGCAACTGACAATCTCGTCTGAAATAGCAGAAATTTCTATAATATCACGGGAATGGTTTTTCTTAGCCAATAAAAATTCCTTAACATGCTGCTCAGTAGCTTTTTTCTGTCCCGAATAAACCAGGTACATGTTCTTCATTAATTCATTATTGAAATCAAACCTCTGGATTTCGGGATAATTATTTCCTGTTCGCTTGTATATAATTGGATTTGTAGCGTTTGCACATGCAATATCATACCCTGAGCCACTGGAAACAGAAAAGAAAAATTCAAAAGCATCAGTTTCAGCCCATTGAGCAAGATTGTTTATCAGTGTACTGCTTGAACCCAGTCCCCATTCAACGGGAAAATTTGTTCTTGTTGTTACTGATATTCCTTTCTCAAAAAGTGATTTATTTTTTTTCAGCAGTTTTTTTAAGAGATTTTGAAGGAAAATTGCTTTTTCAGAATCACTTGCAGCAATTATATTAAGTGTATCTGATTCATATTCAGCA
>JAFGVA010000070.1 GCA_016938235.1 Bacteroidales bacterium
AAATGCATATAATTTTTTTCATTTTTCACGTTTTAAATGTTAAAAATCGATTTTTACACCAAACATTACAGTTTTGGATTGCGGATAGGTACTATAATCTTCGCCCATATCAAGGTTCGATGCACCATGTAAGCTAACTTCAGGATCGAAGCCGGAGTACTTGGTGAAGGTAATAAAGTTGTTAAGCGAAGAATATACATAAAGTCGATCGACAAAATTCACCAGGCTTTTGGGGAATGTATATCCAAGAACAATATTCTTTATTTTCAGATAGGAACCGTCTTCGATGTAATAATCATTGAAAACGATCTGCCGGTTTGTACTGGCAAGCGGAAACTCATTACTTGGATTCTGAGGTGTCCAACGGTTCTCCATTTCAGCATACACGTTTTGTCCTCCTGTTGGCAGGGTTAACTGTGTTTTGTCAAAATTCAAAATATCATTACCAACCGACCATTGCAGGAATACACTGAGTGTAAAATTTTTATATGAAAAGTTATTGTTCATACCCCCAATAAAATCGGGCAAAGCAGTTCCAATAACCTGCCTGTCTGCATTATCGATCACACCGTCCGGTGCTCCGGTATATTTACCATCTTCCGGATTGTCATCTTCACTCGATACATCCTTATATTTTCTTCTACCTGGCCCAACCTGGCTAATGGTTTGGTTAAGGGTTTCTCCTTCCTGAATTATACCATCAAATTGCCAGCCGTAGAAATTTCCAATGGGCTCTCCAACAAATATTCGTCTCGACCATGGATCGATTTTAAGGTGTCCCTGGTTTACACCAACATCTTTATAAAGAACACCCGCCAGGCTAAGTACTTTGTTCCGGTTCAAAGAAAAATTGAAGTCAGCATTCCACTTAAACTCCCCTTGAACAATATCGCCTCTTATTTCGAGCTCGAAACCCTGGTTCTGCATACTACCGATATTGTTCAGATATGTAGTAAAACCAGTGGTGAAAGGTACCTGCTCGCTGTAAAGCATTTCAGTGGTCTTTTTATAATAATAATCCATTGTAACACCCAACCGGTTATCAAAGAATCCCAAGTCTACCCCAACGTCGAACTGGGCTGTTTTTTCCCATTGCAGATCAGGGTTTGCAATTTTGTTTGGGCTAACACCGGTTGCGAGTGTACCATCGCCCCAGGTATAGGTTTGAGTCCCCGTTGTAGGCAACGAATTATATAAACCAATTTCCTGGTTACCGGTATAACCAAAACTGGTCCGAATTTTCAGGTTGGAAAACAGGTTGAGATCTTTTATAAATTGTTCTTCACTGGCGCGCCAGGCCAAAGAACCTGATGGGAAAAACGCATATTTATTGTTTACCCCAAACCTGGAAGAACCATCTATACGTCCGGCAAGAGAAGCCAGGTATTTTCCTTTGTATGAATAGTTTACACGGGCCAGATAAGAAATAAGTCCCCATCTTGTTTTCCCGGAATATGGGGTATTATAAGTGGCTCCACCCTGCAAACTGTTTTCCTTTAATATATCGTTCGTAAAACCCTGCGAAGACCCGGAGACGTTTTCAAAAATATTTTCCTGAAAAGTAGCTCCAATAACCGCACTTACAGAATGTTCACCAAATTGGTTTATATAGCTTAAGGTATTTTCATTCAACCAGTTCTGATTTAAGTTATATCCAACACTTCCATATCCTTTTGTCCCCTGACCTTCGTTAGTGTTACTTGGCAAATAAGTGTCGTTTTTAGTATTTGAAATATCGGCTCCACCTCGGATCGTTGCCGTTAAATTTGGTGTGATTTTCAGTTCTAGGAACATATCACCCAATATACCGTTCCGTTGCGTTTGTCGCACGACTTCATTCAATGTGGCCACCGGGTTATTGATGATGATTCCATCGTTCACCAATGTATATTTGCTGGCACTTGATGAAGGCAGAAAAGAATATCCTTGCCCTGAATACACAGGAAGTATCGGGCTGAATTGAGTGGCACCGTTAACCACTCCTAATCCGTCTACATTTTGTTGATTGGAGAAAATCCTGTATGCTGAAATATGCGTCCCGGCTTTTAGCCAGCTATTCATTTGACGGCTAAGATTTATCCTGGCAGAAAAGCGTTCAAAATCAGTGCTTTTAATAATTCCGTCTTGTTTGGTATAACCCCCGGTAATCGCATAAGTTGTTTTTTTGTCGCCACCTGTAAATGATATATTGTATTCCTGAGTAGGTGCGACCTGGAATACCTCGTCCTGCCAATTTGTTCCCAATTCCGGGTGGCTTTTTATTTCCTGCAAATCAGCATCAGAATAAACAGGAGCGCCCCCTTCATTTGTATATGCCTCATTTTTTAAAACTGCATATTGGTAGGCATCCATGACATCCATTTTCTTGGTTACACTTTGAAAACCATAATCGGCAGAAAATGAAATTTTATCATTCCCGGCAATACCCGATTTTGTGGTAATAAGAATAACGCCATTTGCAGCTCGCGCTCCATATATGGCAGTTGCAGAAGCATCTTTTAATATCTCAATGCTTTGAATATCGTTTGGATTAATATTCGCGATTCCACTAATGTTTGATGAACCTGCACTGGAACCTGAGTTTCCACTTCCTACACCTGCGTAAATAGGGAACCCATCAACCACATAGAGCGGTTCGTTAGCCCCCTGCAAGGATGTTGTTCCACGTACCCTGACGGAAGGAGCAGACCCGGGGACACCCGATGATTGTATTACCTGCACACCGGAAGCTCGTCCTGCCAAACCCTGATCAATAGACTGCATTTTAACATTTTCAAGATCTTCCGCTTTTACAGAGGCAACAGATCCTGTCAAGTCGCTCTTTTTAATGGTTCCATAGCCAATGGCAACCACTTCATCAATTCCTATAACATCATCCTCCATGGTAATTGTTAAAACCGACTGGTCGCCAACTTCAACCTCCACGGCCTTCTTGCTAATAAAACTAAAACTTAAAGTAGTTCCCGGATCAACCTGAATAGTAAAATTACCATCGACATCAGTAATCGTACCTTTTGTTGTTCCTTTAATTAATACAGTAACCCCTGGAAGAGGCTCTCCGTATTGATCTGAAACCTTCCCGGAAACGGTTTTTTGCTGAAATTCGATTACTGATTTTTCACTTAGAACTTCTGGTGTGGTAAGTACGATAATCCGGTCTTTGATAGTATAATCAACATCGGTTCCAGCAAACAGTTCATCTAAAACTTTATCGATCTTTTTGTCGCTAATATTTACTGAAACAGTACGATTGACATCCACAACCTTACTGCTGTACATAAAATAAAACTCACTTTGTTCTTCTATTTCTTTAAGAACTTCCTTGACAGTAGAGTTTTCGAGGTTAAGACTGAGCGTTTTAGATTGCGAATAGGTTTTGCTTGCAAAAGCGCTGACCATAGAAATCAGAATAAGAAAGATAGTTAGTTTCATGATCATCATAAGTTTCATAAATCCAGGATATATCGCATTCCCG
>JAFGVA010000071.1 GCA_016938235.1 Bacteroidales bacterium
GAATCTTCCTTTTTCAGCAAATAGTTTTTGGTTTCCACATAAAGCTCTTTCATGATCTCAAAAGGGCGATACAAATTGACAATAGGAACAAACCAGCTACCGGCTGCCCATCCATCACTATAGGCAAGCGTACCAACTTTTTGATGCAGATTATAGTAAGCCCTGCGAAACCACATTATAAACGTTATGCCCGAAACGATATAGGCCAGTAAATAGATGAATGCAACGGCCTGCTCCCTAAAATCGTTGGCATTAGCCTGGGCCAAAGTTATTTCGCCGCCGTCGGCGGCTGTTTGTAACAGGTTGTACTGCAAAAAGCTGGAGAAAAACGTAACAACCTCCATAACCAAAACAATCCAGATAAAAGTTATAACAATAGACCCTCTCTGGTCATTTGGTCGCAATGCGAGCCCCTTATATTCTTTAACCGATTCATCGGCCACAAAATCGGCGCAGTTTTCTTCAAAAGCTGGCTTCGCATCGGTTAAACCACAAATGACACCTTGTTTTAAATCGAATTTTCGGTTTTGACATTTTTTGCAAAGATCAATCTTGTTCATAACATTAACCATATTAAAAGTGAATTTGGGTCTTTCTTAAAACTTCTGATATTCCAGCTCTTCTTCTGTAACAAATGGTATTTCAGGCCTAAACCCAATGTTTATATTCTTTAAACCATCTCCATCTTGTCCATTGCCCTTATTAAAATTTTTACCATTTAGGATTTTGGACTCATTTATGCCCGGAGCGTGAGCGTGACCCTGAGATGAATCTGTTTTAAAGTAGCCGATGATTTCCTGGAGCTGCTCAGCCTGACTTGCCATCTCCTCTGCGCTGGTGGCCAGTTCCTCACTTGCGGCGGCATTGCCTTGCGAAATGTAATTGAGCTGTTGCATGGCACTGTTAATTTGATCAGCTCCGGCCGATTGCTCAATACTGGAGGCCGATATTTCCTGGATCAACATGGCCGTCATTTCAATTTCAGGGATAATTTGTTTAAGGAGCTGCGTTGATTCTTCGGTAACCATTACGCTGTTTTTAGCCAATATATTTATTTCATCGGCAGCAGTTTTACTTCGCTCAGCAAGCTTGCGCACTTCGGCTGCTACAACCGCAAAACCTCTGCCCTGTTCACCAGCCCGGGAGGCTTCAACAGCTGCATTTAAGGCCAGAATGTTGGTTTGAAAGGCAATATCATTAATAATACCGATTTTTTCAGCAATGTTTTTAATAGAAATGGCACTTTCTTCTGAAGCTTTGCTCACTCTTTCTATCCTTTTCCATGCAGAGGTGGCAATCTTAGCGGTTTCTCCTGAGTTATCGGTGTTTTGCTGGATGTTACCCACCATCTCCTCCATCGACGATGAAACCTCCTCAACCGACGATGCCTGCTCAGAAGCCCCCTGTGAAAGCTCCTGCGAAGTACTGTTCATCTGTATGGAAGCCGATGCAATATGGTCGGCACTGGTCTTTACACTGGCATTACCTCTCGTAACCGGTCCTGCATAAGCTTGCCCGACCGGGCCAACTGCCCCAGCTCATCCTCCTTGCCTAAATCGGATTGGGAAATATTAAAAGTTAAATCACCATTGGCTAAAGTTTCAAAATTCTCAACCGTTTTATTAATGCCCAGTACCACTCGGCGAATTATCACAGCCACAATGAATACAAGCCCCAAAATGGCCAAAATGCTTGCTAAGATTAAAATAATGGCTAACGTATTCGTGATTTTATTAAAATCGGCGGTGTACCAACCAACGGTAATATAGTTTTCAGTTTCCGGGATAAATTTAAAGAACTGTGTTTTCTCTTTTCCCTCCCACTCGTAAACAACTTTTCCCTCATCCTTTGATAACATCTCTTTAAAAAAATCATACCCGGCAATGCTTGTTCCAACAGCATTTGGATGCGCTGTAAGGATGCCATTTTTATCAACAATATAGGGGTAACCTGAACCGAAATAGCTTTTTGTGTTAAAATACTGGCTTAACGAATTGTAGTTTACATCGGTATTACCCACGTAAAGAATTCCCTTAATCGTTCCATCAATAATTATGGGTTGATAATCGGTAACATACCACCTGTCGACCACCCAGGCCCTGCCCTGAAAGCGTTCTCCTTTTTCAATAGCCTGCACTACCGGACTATCCCATCCAATGTGTGTTCCAATAGCTCTTTTGCCCTCCTGATCCATTACATTTGTGGAGACCCGAATATAGCCATCCTTGAATCGCTGAAAGATTGTTGCTGTTTCAACCCCATACGCTTTGATGGCATCAACAATTTCATAACTATTTTGAATAGGTTGTCCATTTATGGTCCATTGCGCCAGCTTAACATTATTTACTGTAACATAATCATTTGGATGCTCAGCCAATTTACCAAGGCCTTTAAAATAGTTGCCGGCCAGATTTCCTCCCACAATGGTTTTTTCCAGGTTTGCGCGGGCTTCCAGCTTAACCATTGCTTCAAAATTCATTAAATTTTCCTGAATCGCTTCATTGTAATTCTTTGTAAGAATACCGGCAATGTAGTTTTCGAGATAGATCGTAAAAACTGTGAAGATGATTAAAATAGCAGAACCAATTAAAAGGTACAGCCTGGGGCCAATTTTCATTTTCTTAAACATAATTTGATAGTTTGGGTTAGGTATTGGGTTAAAATAAAATCAAACCATAGGCATTTAATTATCTTGGTAATTTATCTTACTCACGATTCCAAAAAACACAGGTAATCCCAAGCAACTGAAAACTCTCTTATCAATTGGATAAAAATAGGATTTAAAAATAAAAATGCAATAATATGCATGACCAAAATATGCAATTAGTCGAATATTTGGGCGTAACATTAGCCCATTCCCTTCTATAATATATATTTTTTTCTGAATCAGCAAGAATAAACCCGGCAACCATTAAAAGGCTACTTCCAGGTCGACGACCAAAGGCCTGTGATCGGAGGCCACAGGCTCGGTTAGCAGCATAACGATTATGCCTGAAATTTCAACAGCTCAGCCACAACCTCCCCGCCCTGATCGTGATTCGACAAAATCAGGTTTTTGTATTTCCCGGATTGTTTTAACTCAAGAAGTAAGGGATAAACGGGATATTCGTTGTTCCAGTAAGCTCTATTGAAAAAGACCATCGGACTGGCATACCCAAAGCTTAAATAGTGGTTTTGCGTTGCATCCTGAAACACCTCCTGGATGGTACCAGCACTTCCGGGGGCAAAA
>JAFGVA010000072.1 GCA_016938235.1 Bacteroidales bacterium
AATCATCGCTTTTGTCTCGTAAAATTATTTGTGCTCACTTCAGTTAAATTCAATAAATCTAAACAATTGAAACTCAAATCCGGGCATATATATCGCCTTTTGCCAACTCGTTTAAAATCGAAGGAACGTAAAATCACATACAGGGAAAAAGAGACTGTCTTCAGCAAGACAATCTCTTTATTACCTAAACTAAATCTATGCGATATTATTTCCCAGACAAACCATCGGCAAAACCTGCGTAGGCTGGTTTTCTGTAATATCCTTCATTCCAGAGACCAATTGGTTGTCCGGTTCTCCAAGAAGATTCTGCCGGGCTATCAAGCGGGCTCCATACGGTAATACCATATTGTTGAGCTGCTGGAATCAATTCCAGATATTTTTCAACTACGTATTTATACATTTCGGCCTGTGTTTGCAGGTCTTCTTCTGTTGCAGCTGCCGTTTTTATACCATCACCAATGCCAATATCTAATTCCGAAATTTTGATCAGTTTACCGGTAGCTGCCAGTAATTGAAACATTTCCACAATCTTGTCCTTGTCGGAATTTGTTGAAATATGCATTTGTGTTCCTATTCCATCAACGCGGGCGCCTTTACTTTCGATGTACTGAACGTAAGCGATCAAACCTTTACACTTGTCGATATTGTATTCCAGATTGTAATCGTTAATAAACAGTTTATCTTCTGTATTTCCATAATTTGCAGCCATAATAAATGCCTGAACTGCGTAATCTTTACCCATATAGTCCTGCCAGAAAAAATGATCGGCCGGCAGATTATCATTGCCTACACCGGTTTTTAACTCGTATGGATTTCCATCATCCATGGGTTCATTTACAACGTCCCAGGCTTTCACGTAATCTTTCGAAGTTTCCATCATACCGGCAATCCATCGATCGAGTTCGGCAGTAATGGTGTCTTTCTTTTCTTCAGGGGTCATTTCGATAACCTGTTCACCACCTTCTTCATTGTACCATTTCAATACAATATTATCGAAATAATAGGTGGTTGCAGTAGCCCCCAGATTAAATGCAATTGTTGTGCATCCCGAAGTATTATCTGCAATAACAATTTCCTTGATAAAGTGTGTCCATTCATTCGTAAAACTTACCTGGCCAAAGAAATCCCAATGTTTATACGCATAGGGTACAGTGTGCGCCTGGGTTGGAACGGATGCATTCGCATCGGCTTTTACGTCCATTTCGAGAATGTAACTTTGTCCAAGCTCCGTAGCTTCTGGGAAAGTAAAAAAGAATTGACAATCCCAATCGTTCGCACGTACCGATTCGTTCACAATCTGCAGTGACCTACCGTTATTTTCGGCTCCGGTTCCGGGTGCAGTAAAGTTTATAATTGCATTGGAGTTACCCATGTAATTGTTAGCGTTGTCGGTTTCGAAATTATTTTCAGATACCACGTCCCAGGTAGGCCCGCCACCATTGGGGTTCAACCATTCGACACTGATGTTATCAAAATAATAATTTGTTGCGGTGGCACCAAGATTAAAAGCAATGGTAGTGCAACCCGAGGTATTGTCAGCAATGGTAGCTTCAACGGTTATGGTGGTCCATTCCGTGGTAGCGCTGATTGCGCCAAAGAAGTTCCAGTGTTTATAGGCATAAGGCACGGTATGAGCCTGAGTCGGGTAACTGGCATCAGCATCGGCGCGTACATCCATTGTTAAGCGAAACTGTTGCCCCACTTCAGTGGCTGGATCGAAAGTTACAAAGAACTGACAGTCCCAATCATTTGGGCGAACTTCAGTATTCGCTATTTTCAATGCTCTGCCGTCGCCACGAGGCACAAAGCTCATTTCTGCATTTGAATTTCCAAGATAGTGTTCCTCGTTGTCAGTTTCGAAATTGATTTCGGTAAGTGCTTCCCATGCAGGACCACCGCCTGTTCCGGGAATTTCAATTGGTGCAATAATACTGTTCAGGTAGTTCGCATTTTGGTTGGCATGCCAGGTAAGTGTGTGCCCGTAAATACTCACGCCCACTTCTTTTGCAGCACTGATAAAGTTCGCAACTCCCGAAAAGTTCATGGTACCGTTGTCCTGAACAATGGCACCATGTTTCATGGCATATCCAGCAGTAATTTCATCAAAATTTGAACTGATATGACTGTATACCAACCCTTTCTCGTTATAGCTACTTAACGAAACACCGGCACCCAATTTAAAATGGGGACTTGCGTTACGGTCAACATAACTCGTTAAAATATCGTAATCATTCAGGTATTCGAACTGTGCAATATTTTCGGGCTTCTCAACTTTGTAATCGAGCAAGCTCTCGTCAACGCACGACACGATAACAGCAAATGTTACTACCCCTGCAAATAATTTATCTAAGTATCTCATCTTCAATTTGTTTTAGGCAATTAGTTAACTTTATATGACGGTGAAAAAGTTTCCATAGAAACACCCCTGTCGCGAACAACCAGCGTATCTTGTGTAGCATATGTTTTGCTGCCCATGTTAATTGTATAGTCCAAATAAATTACATTCCGGTCCTGGTTACCCCAGCTGTTTTTATCGCCGTTTTTTACAAAAGAGCCGGTACCCGATACATTGAAACCTTCGCTTCGAGAAGAAACCGTGCAATTGTTCTGGCCATCGAAGCTAAGCAATAAGGTACAGGTTTGGTTTGTATTACTGGCATTTACTACAGTTACCGGATACTCTACTGAATTTAACGATGCGGTATGCATCTCCACCACTTCATCGTCCTCAACGTAAGCAGCATGTCGAACCACTGTCGTGGAATTTTCCCCTTCGGATATTACATCTCTTCCGCGGCGCAAATAATTGGCTTGATAGGAATTAATGAACTTTACACAATAAAGCACATAGTCTTTGGGAAGAACATCCCAGTCTGTGCTATTTCCTCTCACAGCACCATCAAATTTTGGCACTCCTGAAAGGATTGAGTCGGCATTTACAACGCTTGTCATACGCAATGGAATAACATAAGTATTGTTTAACGAATTAGGATCAGCAAAAAATGCATCTGATAACTGAACTTCAACACCATCAAACAGTGTTTTATCCAAAATAATTCGATTGGCAGCCAGAGAATAATAATTTGCCGGCATGGATTGAACGGGTAAAACAAAATCAGCATCGAAATATAAATTGTTGCATAGAGTGTTATCAATAGTAATGTCGATACCGATGCTTTTGTTATTTGAATATACACCGCCCATTGTAGCATAAATCATACATTTATGTTCGTTATCGAGTGTATTGTCAATGATATCTTCTCCCAGTACGATAGTCCTTACCGGATATTGGTAAGCAAAATACACGGTACTGTAATCAAAATCCGGAAATTCAACGTCCTGGTTTTCGCAAGCATTAAACAAGATTGCAAAAAACCCGGCTGACACGATCAATAAAAATTTTATCTTTTTCATATTTTTCAATATTTTCAATTCATTAATCAGAAAATTACCAACCTGCATTTTGTTCCAGGTTACTCCATTTCTGTAATTCACCGTAAGGTATCGGGCCATGATACATATAATCCTTATAATTCCTTTGCTCTACTTCGATCGGGATATAGGTAAAAGTCCCGTTTTGATCGTTGATTTGCATACCGCGGGCAGTTTCGTTCAGGTCAGCAATTTTCCAGCGACGTAAATCCCAAAAGCGTTGATTTTCGAAACAAAGTTCAAGGCGTCTTTCGTTTCTGATCAACTCCCGCATTTTATCCTTATCTCCTTTTACTGATTCGAGATAAGCATCGCCATTGTCGAGCCCGATACCGGCCCTTTCGCGAATAGCCTTAATAACATCGTAAGCTGAATAGGAATTGCTTCCTTTACCTGTTGGCCCCCAGGCTTCGTTGGCAGCTTCGGCATAAACCAAAAACAGTTCGGTATATCGTATGCGCGCTGAATAGTGTTTTTGTTCGGTATTAAACTGAGGGTTGGGGTTACAATCGAAGCGTAACAATTTACGTAAATAGTAACCGGTACGGGTTGATATTCCGTTTTCCTTGTTTATTCCGTCATTATTGGCACTGTAAGTTCCGGTTACAATAACATCGCTGTTAGGTCCCTGGGTACTTTCGTTTACCACAATATAATGGTTCAAACGCGGGTCACGGTTTTGGTAAGGATTTGCCGGGTCGTAACCGGCAGCCTGATCAGAAATTGGGTAACCATTTAAGGCCGGAAATGCGTCAACCAGGTTTTGGGTTGGGTTTACCCGTCCGTTTCCATATAACGAGGGTGGAAAGTTATCGGATTCCAGACTGTTGCTTTGCCCAACATCTCCCCTCCAAATAATTTCGGGAGGAGCTACACCAGAAGCCAAACCTTCTATTTCGCTGATGTTGGCATACCAGGTAATCCCGTTTGAAGCTAATCCATTTGGTCCGCCTACATGGTCGAGCACCGATGCGGCATAATTCGCAGCATCTTCCCACGTCACATCGGTTCCGGCTGAGTAAGCAGGGCTTGCAGCCAGTAAAGCAACCTGTGCGCGAACGGCTTCAACAATGCGCCCGGTTATACGGCCACGCATATGGTTACCGTTCACACGGTTATAATCGCCGGCGTTGCTAACCCCCAACGATTGATATTTGGCTGGCACGTCGGTATTTGAAACATCTCCAAAATCAAGCGGTAGTAATGAGATTGCCTGATCGGCATCCGAGATGATTTGATCGACGCATTCCTGAAAGGTATTTCGTGACAGGTTAAAGTCGGAGGAGGCCGTTTCGGGCTCAGTTACAATTGGAAAACCTAAAAGTTGACCACTTCCCGACCATCCGCCATGTGCCAGTAGGAGTGAATACATATGCACTGCTCTCAGCGCATAAGCTTCACCTTTTAAGCGGTCGTTGTACATTGTATTTATTACTCCATCTTTACTCCAAACCACCTCATCGGTATTTGCAAGAAACAAGTTAAGATATTGAATCGCATTTCTGCGGCCTTGCCATTGTGAGAGCGGGTTATTGTTAGCTGTCCAGGATCCTGTAGCCATAGCCAGATAATCGTTTCCGTTATCGTTGCTAACTGCGTCATCAGTAGCCACATCGCTGTTCGGTGTCGAAGAGTATGGCAATAGAATATAGGCATTTGCCAATATCCCCTGTGCATAAGTTGGTTCATTGTACATTGCTTCGAGTCCTCTGTTGTTCTCCAATCCTGGTTCAAACAAATCATCGCAAGCTGAAAACAGAAGTACAAGCACCACTAATTTTATTATATTCTTCATCGTTAAAATTCTTTATGTTACTTATTAAAATGTGGCTTTTAAACCAATATTAAAGAATCGGGTTTGCGGAGCACTGGTTGTATTTAATTCCAGCAATTCGCCTTCCTTTGATAATATTAACAAGTTGGCTCCACTGATGTAAGTAGAGATGTCTTCAAAAACATTGTTTTGAAGAAAGCTTTTGGGCAAATCATAAGTTAACTGGACTTTTGCCAGGTTGAACCGATCGGTTTTATACATCCAAAAGTCGGAGTCGCGGAAGTTATTACTTCCACTTTCGATAGTTAGCCTAGGGTAAGTAGCCGTCGTTTTTGTTGCTTCTGTCCATCGGTCGAGCACTACCTCTGAATATTTACCATCGCCGTAAACCCAGTGGTACGTGCTGTTTTTCATTGCATAGGCACCATAATTGCCAGTCCCGAGGGCAAAGAATGTAAAGTTCTTCCATTTGGCGGTAAAAGTAACACCAAGCGTTAAAGGTGCACCACTCCACCCCGCACGTTCGAGGTAAACCACATCTTTATCATCAATTATATTATCGCCATTCTGGTCAATGTATTTAATATCTCCAGGCTTAACAGTTCCTCCAAACTTCTGTTCCGGAGAATTATCAACTTCATCCTGGCTTTGAAATAACCCCATGCTCTCCAACCCCCAGATGCCATCGATTGCTTTACCTTCGCGGTACTGGTAATCGTATTCGTAGTTCTCGTCGCGTTGGGTTGCCTTTGTGGTATAGTAAATACCATTCACACCCAGGGTAAGGTCAACTTTTCCTACCTGTTTGTTGAAGTTAAGGTTAAAATCAATTCCGGTACGCTGATCGTTATTATAGTTAATGTAAGGGATAAATGAAGCATCGGGATAATAGGTAAAGAAATAATTGGGAAAAATGGTTAAAGGTTCAATCAACAAACCTTCAGTTGAATTGATAAAGAATGAGGTGTTCAATGTGAATAGTTTTTCCCACATCGATGCCATAAGGGTTGCCGAAAACTCTTTTCTTTTAACAAAAGTCATGTTCTCGTTTCCTCCCCGTAATGAGTTTGTTGAACGTTCAACGGCACCATCATACCAACCCCACCACGCTCCGGCAGCCTGGGTGTAGTTGGCTTCATACAAATAAAAGTTTTCGATATCCAGATCAGAATTAACGACACTTGCCGACAAGTTAAGTGTTAGCTCGTCGAATAATGTTGAGTTAGCCATGAAATCTTCCTTTCCAATCTTCCACCCCAATGAAACCGAAGGAGACACAGCATTACGTTGCCCTTCTGGCAGCTTGGCGGAGTGGATTACTGCCGCAGCCAGTTCGGCATAATATTTCTGCTGATAGTTATAGCCTACCTGAATACCAAGGTTTGCATTACTGGTTCGGTGGTATGCTCCCGACACGATTTGCTGATATGCATTGGCCAATAACATGGCATTTAGGTTATGCTTTGCACCAAACGCTTTATCGTAGGTAAAATATCCCGAGAAAGCTATGGTTTGATTGCTGGCGCTCCCTCCAATATTTTGCACACCCGACTTTTCGTCGTTATTGTACTTTATTAAGCCGGCAATAACATCGGTTCCGTTGTAGTTATACCAGGTAGGCCGGTAAACCGCATACGAGTTATTGTACGAGGTGCTGTACGATGTGGCATAATCAACAGCAAAAAGGGTATGAAAGGCAAGTCCATCGGTAATACCGCTCATGTCGAAATTTAAACCGGTATCGAACTGGAATTGACGGCTGGTCCATTTGCTGTTTCCGGCCACGTAGTAATCGGCAAAGATATTGGTTTGGTCGACCTGTGTACCTCCCAGAAAATATTGCCCACCAATAAGGTTTGAGCTACTGTTAATCAGGTTCCACGATTGTTGGTCGTTCTGGTCGATATATTCCAGCGGAATAAGTGGTGCCAAACGATTAGGTCGTAATGTAGCAGCTGCACTCCAGTAGTTGCCGGTAGTGGCATTGGCGCTTCTTGCATTATAAAAAGTGGCATTGGCGTTAATGTAGGCATCAATAAAATCATTCAATTTTATATCGATATTACCTCTAATGTTCAGGCGATCGGTAAAATTATCGGCTGCCTGGCCAAAATCGAGCACATCGCCCTGTCGGTAATAACCAATGTTAGTGTAAAACCGGGTGCGTTCGTTTCCGCCTAAAATTTCGGTTGAAACGTCAGTGCGGTTGTAATATGGTTTTACATAGTCGGAAGAATAGAAGTCGAGGTTGGGGTAGCGGTAAGGATTATTGCCCGATGCGTGGTTATAGATGTCATCATCGCTATATACTGCGGCTAATCCGTCGTTAGCTAGCGCCTCATTGTACAAGGTCATGTATTGTGCCGATCCGAGGTATTTTGGATGACTCTTGGAAATATGATATCCGGTATTTGCACGTACATTAATTTCGAGCGGTTTATCTTTTCCGCGTTTTGTTGAGATATAAACTACCCCTTTCGCGGCACGGCTTCCGTAAAGGACAACTGCTGAGGCCGATTTCATAAAGGTAATTTGTTCAATTTCGCTTGGTAACACATTATTGGCGTCGCGCGGAACACCATCAACCAAAACGAGGTACTCTCCCATTCCCCACAAGGAATTTCCGGTAAAGCCACCGATGTATCCCTGCATGTTGTCGAGACTATAGGTATTGTAGTTCTTTTTTGTCAATTCTTCGATATTGACAACAGAAATCCCGCCCAAAACATCGCTCTTTGGTACCTTTCGGTAGGAAATTTGGACGAAAGGATCTTCTGTTAAATTTATTGTATCGGCTTCATTTTCTGCAGGTATTTGCGCGTCCATAATAAATGGTACAACCACAAACAGGGCAAATAAAATGAATCGTTTTTGTATATGTTTCATTACTTATTCGTTTATAATTACAAAAAACTTCAATTCCATTTGCATTACCAGCCCGGATTTTGACCGAACTCAGGGTACATTGAAACGTCTTCGATTTTCAATGGGAACCAGTAATGTTTTACACCAAATTGACGTGTTAAAATAACTTCTTCTCTAAAGTTGGCAACTCTTGCATCCCTTGGATCATTGTTTTGGTAAAATTCAAGGTTTTCTATCCGGTCGAATTCCTGAGAAGTTTTTACATTATATGGATACTCGGTTAGCAACAACCAACGTTGAAGGTCGTTAAAACGGAAACCTTCGAACGAAAGTTCTACGGCGCGCTCTCTTCTTACCTCGTCGATAAACTTTTCGCGACTGGCTGTATAGGTAGTATTGACATGCCCTGCGCCACAACGGTCACGGAGCGTATTGATTGCATCTTCGGCTGTTTTCGAGAAGTTGGAAGCTTTACCTGAAGCGCCTCCAAATACAGCACATGCTTCGGCATACATGGTATAAATATCGCCAAGGCGCATATATGGTAGGTAAGTATGCAGGTTAAAACTCCAGTTGTAAGCTCCGTCGTATTTATTGGCCGTATGCGGCACCAGTTTTTGTATAAAATAACCTGTCCGGCTACCATCAGCTGGATTCCTCATTGTACCATCTGTTGCAAGCCCTGTGTAACGCAGGTATTCCATATCGGCAGGCATAGTGGCATTTACGTATTTAAAACCGTCAAAAACAATGTCGTGGTAAAAACGGGGATCGCGGTCTTTGAACGGGTATTCAGGATCGAAGCCTGAATTGGGATCATCAAGAGGCAATCCGTTAGCCATACCGTAATTTCTTACATAGTTGGCAGTAGGATGGTGGATGATGTTATCGTGCTCAACCAGACCTTTTACTTTAGGGCCAAAAGTTTTTGTGGTGTTCCAGTTACTACCGTTGTAATCGGTTGAAGAACCACGAAAGATCGCTTCTGTTGATCCGGGCATTAACCAATTCTGGCCGGTGGTATAGAACATGTCGCTATATTTTGTTTCGACACTACTCGATTTTTTGTGATTGTAAATGTCTTCATAATCAAAATCGACCAGGGCATACTGGGTTTCACCGTTCTCAACCAGGCTTAGTAATTCGCCAAAAGCTTCGGCAGCCTTACGGGCATAATTTTCGTCGTAGTTGTAGGTGTTTCCTCCGCCGGTTTGAGCGCCATTCTTCATTAAAGGACTAGCGGCCCAAAGGTAGTTTTTACCCAGGTAACCCAGGGCCATAATTTTGTTGGCACGTAATTGGTTTTTACCCAGGGTGTTTTTACCAACATTGGTATCGTCCCAGTCGATGGGCAACAAGTCGGCAGCTTTTCTTAAATCGGCTCCGGCTTTATCTGCACATTCCTGATAACTCAACCGTGGAAGTGTCAATTTTTCGCCAGCCGGCAAAACTACATCAACATAGGGTAGTCCTCCAAAATACTGCATCATTTCAAAATGCCACCATGCTCTGAAAAAGTAGAGCTGACCTTCTATAATATTTCTTTCTTCCTGTGTTGCAACGGTAAGTTTATCAAGATTTTCCAATCCCATATTTGCTTTTCGTATACAATACCAGGCATGTGCCCATAAGCCATGATCGAATTTATTGGTTGATGTTGGATTTGCATTATCGTCATCTAACCAGGTACCAGGTGCATTTTGCCAGGCCCAGAAGTTACCAATATCAACCTGGTTAGTCATGTGCCAGCTCCCTTCAAGATTAAATAATTCGTCATCGCCCCAATTCCACGATGAGGTCCAGTATTTCTTTTCCTTATCTGGGATACAGTTATATATCTCTTCGATAAACCCTTGGAAATTGGTAAAATTGCTAAACGCTACTTCCTCGGATACTATCGATTCAGGTTCCTTTTCCAAATAGTCTTCACAGGAAAAGAGCCCCAATATCATCATGAACAGTAACCCACTTCTCAAAAGCGTCCTATCTAATATTTTCATTGTACTCATAATTATAATGTAAATCTTATTCCTAAATTATAACGTTTCAATGTTGGATAAGCTCCCTGCCCTCCAGAGCCCGCAAAGTTGGATTCGCGGTCATCAGGCATTCTCGACCAAACCCACAGGTTGTTGCCATTCACAAAGATTTTCAGGTTGCGGAAACCGATATGGTTTATCCACCCCCCGCTAATTGTATAAGCAAGTTCGGCATTTTTTAATCGCACATATGAGCCATCGAATAGGTACTGTGTACCTGAGTTATAACTGGGACGCGACAACCAACGCGGAACCGTTACATCTGCGTTTGGATTATCTTTCGACCACCAGGTTCCGAAATCGTAAACCGTATTTAACTGACTTCCGAAACTGGTTAGTGGCACATTACGTGTAACATTGTTTACTCCGTAAAATTGGACAAACCCGCTGAATCCTTTCCATTCGAAACCTACGGTTGCATTGTATGTATTTTGCGGAGCATCAGAATATCCCCATGGAATTTGATCTTTACTATCGATTACACCATCGGCATTAAAATCGATTATGTAATAGTCGCCAGGTATTTTATTTGGGTCATTTGTGTCGTGCATCGGGCTTCCATATAGCTCATCGTAGGTTGTAAAATAGCCTCCATCAACATAAGCCCGGGTTTGCCCTATACTGTAACCTGCCTGTTTCCTGTAATCTTCGTATAAACTGGGATCATCTCTTTCAAGAATTTCGTTTACAGCATGTGTCATGCTTAAATCGGCCCAAACTCGTATTTGGGGAGAAAATGTTTTGTTTATACGCAACTGGATCTCGTAACCATTGGTGCGAACTTTACCAAGGTTAGCTGTAGGTGGCGTGGTGCCATAATATGATGGTACAGCGCGGTCGTTTCCGTTAATCAGAATGTCAACACGATTATCTACAAAGTATTCCAGACTACCGGCAAACAATCCGTTCAGGAAAGCATAATCTATCCCTCCGTTAAACTTCTTAACGGTTTCCCATCTTACATCGGGGTTTCCTACCGTCGATTCCCGATACCAGGTGTACGGACTTGTTCCGTGATTCAGGTCTAACGACGAGTTTCCGCCATAGGCCCATTGTGTAAGGTAAAGCCAACGACCACTAATATTATCGTCACCAATCTCTCCGTACGAAGCCCTCAGTTTCAACATATCAAGAAATCCGAGGCTTTCCATGAATGATTCTTCTGAGATCATCCATCCAATAGCACCTGAATTAAAGAATGCAAATCGATACTCCTTGGCAAATCTTTCAGAGCCGTTATAGGCTCCGTTGTATTCCAGAAAATATTTCGATGCATAATCGTAGGTCGTTCGGAATGCCCAGTCTTCCCTATAAGTAGGGATCATACTGCCGGTTGCGCGTTCTTTGCGGCTAAATAAGCCCATGGCAGTAATTTGATGTTTCCCGAACTGCCGTGCCCAATTCATTTGCAACTGGTATTCCAGATTACGCTGGGTAGCACTGTTTTGCACCTCTCCGGCAGAAGTGTTCCACAAAACACCTTGCTGGAAATCGAATTTATTGTTGTTTTCGTATTCCTTTTTATAGGTTGCGATACCAGTTGCCGGATCAATCCATTTTTGCTGGGCATCGTTGTAGAGGTCGTTAATACCCCGGTTTCTTTCGAGAAAGGTGTTATCCCACGATATGGCTCCCCTGAATTTCAATCCTTTCGTTATAAAATCCAATTCCTGCTCCAGGATAAAGTCGGTATTGATTTGGGTTGTTGTCGAAAGCATAGTACCCGAAAGTGATAAATTTTGTGCTGAATTTGATACGTTAGATATATTTGGATAAAATCCCCACGATCCATCGGCGTATTGCGGCAAAAACACATCGGGGGCAATGTTATAGGCGCCTGCCCATTGCTGCGCAACTGCCCATTCTCCTGAGTTGGTTTGGCCCCAAGGTGTTTTTTTTGCCCCGTTCGATCCAGCCAGATTCAGCCTGAACAAGGTTGTTTTTGTAAGCTGAAAATCGAGGTTACTTCGTACATTTACCCGATTGTAAGCATAACCCGAATCGTAATTCCTTCCGTTGTCGAAAACATAAAAAAGGTCGCCTTCGTTAACAAAATCAACCGAAGTAAAGTATTTCACAAAACGGGTACCTCCTGAAACATTAACATTGGCATTGTACGACATGGCAAAATCTTTAAACAAAACATCCTGCCAGTCAACATTTGGGTAGCGTTCAGCTTCTTCGAGGTTTGCCGGATATCGGTATTTTTCAATTATCGACTGAGGTGTCATATACCCCCACGAATCGGGATAAATGCCCAACTCATGTTCGATGGCATAGTTTCGTGCCATCAAAGCATCATACGAATCCATCTTATTGGGTAATTTCGATGGAACTTTCATGGTCATATTGGCCGAAACATCAATTCGGGCTGCCCCCTGTTTACCCCGTTTGGTGGTAATAAGAATAACTCCATTGGCTCCTTTTACCCCAAAAACTGCCGTTGCCGATGCGTCTTTAAGTACTGAAACCGAAGCGACAGAGTTAATATCGACACTTGCTAAGGGACGTTCAACGCCGTCAACCAACACCAAAGGCTCGCTGTTGTTCCATGAACTAGCTGAACGAATTAAAATTTTTGGATCCTCCTCGCCTGGCATTCCCGAACTTGAAATTGTTATAACTCCCGGCAGATTACCAGTTAAGGCGGCACCAATGTCAGTTATCCCGGCAGATCGTTGTAAAACTTCACCGGTGGTTTGTGTAATCGCGCCCACAACACTTTCTTTTTTCTGTTGACCATAACCCACAACCACGGTTTCTTCGAGCTGAAAACTTGAGGCTTTTAATGTTACATTCATTGTTTCTTTCCCGCTTACATCTATTTCCTGCGTCTCAAGTCCAATGAACGAAAATATAAGTACCTGATTATCTATTGGAATACTTAATGTATATCTTCCATCAACATCGGTTGGAACACCGATACTGGTACCTTTAACCACAATAGTTGCACCAACTACCGGATTATTCTGCTCATCGCTTACCTCACCCGAAATAGTTCTGGTATTTTGCGTATAAGCAGATAAGGAAATCATTATCCCCATTATTAGCATAACACTTCTTAGTGGGATGATCCTTATTTTATGAATTAAGGATTTGTTTTGAGATACGAAATTTAAAGTTTGTTTCATTACATTCTCAAATTAAAGTGATAAAAAGTTCGATTTTCTTAAGGAATTAAAACTGCTGAATTTCATGTCCTGAAAAGTCGCAGCACTTCCTAAATCCCAGGGAACACCCAGGCACAGAAAATGAAACACTTGCGTTTTTCTAAAGAATTCTTCGATCATAGGTTTACATTTTTAGATTTGTTTATACTGATTATTTATTTTCTGTTCGAGATGTGGTTTAAGGGGTAAATAATAAGCATCTTCACCTAAACAAGTTGGGTTTAACAGCTTAACAATGGCAAAAAATCTTCGATTCGAGAAAAGTAATAATGTGGGGCAATAAATTAGTTTTAACAATTTTGGGTTATACGGTTTTAGTTTTATCAATTTCATCCTCAAGGTCGTTAGTTCAATCTAATCGCAAAAGTTCCTTTTAAAAGCGTAATTCAATTGCGCTAAAATATCACAGCCTGCAGGTGCGGGATTATAATTTCAGATATAACATTTTAAAATTTGGACAAAATTCAATCCTAAAAACGTAAAACACTCATTATCTAAATGGAATCAATTCAATTTATTGATGATTTAGCTAACTGACATCAGGAAAAATGCAGACCGACTGGAAAAAGTGCTTATCGCTGTTAATTATTTACTTCGCAGTGGGTGGTTTTTACCTGTTAAAAGTTATTGCGAAAAATCGGGTTGATATGATTTGATAAAATCTGAAGGTAACCAGTAAGTCAATAATCTCATTTTTTTAAACAATAACGAAAGGCATAAGTCCTGGCTGAAGCAAAATCGTTTTTGGAGAACTGTGCACATTCAGGATCCACTTGCAACGTTTCAAGCATCCGATTCACAACCTTATTATATCAATTAGTTTTCTTATAATTGGTATCTTATTGATGATTAATACTGTTAACATAGTCAGCTTGTGCCATATTATTTCAGGATTATTATTTACCGTGTCTTTTAGCGAACTTGCAACAGGCTTTGATTATAATTGCGCTTCAAACCAGGGCATTGAGTTACCAGGATATCACTCCAAACATATAATATTAGGGTTACGAAGTTATACAGGTGTTTTCCGATGATGGTTAATTATTGGCAGATGATCAGCTTATAAATTTTTCAGAAGAATTATAAGTTATTGATGTAACACTTTACAAATCTTCTGATTGATTTCGCGAACCCTTTCCATTTCCAGTTTTATTACTTTCCGGTCGTATGTAATCAGGCCGTTTACTTCGCCTTCAACATCGGTAGTTTGCGTATATACGGCTGCTGAAAATCCGGTCTGAGCCATTTTCAATAACTGGTTGGCAAATTCCACATACTGATCAGTTACTTCCTTCGAACTTTTAAACTGTACATATCCCCAGTTCTGATCGGTTTTCCAAAGGTGTCCTTCAAGTGCCAGGCCAATTCCACCGTATTCACCCAGAACATTGGCACGGCTTCCATCGAAGAGATACATTTCAGGTCCCGGATAATTGTGCAAATCGAGCATATCGCCCACATGATAAAAATTACCGCCGCTGGCAGGGTTTACCAAACGGCTCGAATCATGTGCCTTGGTCCATTCTGTAATTTCTTCGGTTTTAAATTGTCCCCAGGCTTCATTAAACGGAACCCAGCAAACAATCGATGGATTCGA
>JAFGVA010000073.1 GCA_016938235.1 Bacteroidales bacterium
ATTATGCTAAGTCTGAATAATTTTTTTCCTATTTTAGTGGTATACTTTTCGTGATAATCTCTGGTATACTTCTTCTAATATTTAACATGGTCAGTTCGCTGATCATAGTCAAGATACATACCATTTCCATCATAGGCTTTAGGCATATTATATGCAACATCCCACATATCCGGTGGACTAAAATCCCAACCAGCACTAAGTTGTTGTCCTACTCTACCATTGTAAAGATCGTTTAAATGTCTGTAATAAAGATCAACATCTGTTGTTGTCCAAAGAGCCATGCCGCTAGGTGTATACATTAGAGGTTCGCCCTCCCACCCACTTGGGTTGGTAAAGGCCAGTGGGTTGTTAAAGGCATAAGTGTAGCGGTTGTAATTCTGGGTAAAGTCGGGTGCCTGTACCATAATATTGGGGCTGAGCATGCGGCCCATGCGTGGGTCGTACACCCGGCCGTTCATGTTTATAAGGCCAAAGGCATCGAGGTGTGCCGGAATTTTATCTTCCTGAAACAGGTACTTGCAGCCCATTTTAGTTTGGTTGGTACTGCTGCCTAATATAATAAAAAACTGTTAAAGCACAGCAAACGCTACGCTTAGTCGCTTTGTGTTATTTTTAATTTTTCATTCTATGCTTCTTCTCTCTTATTGGTTGTTGTGCTATACCATCAACACTAAAACACTACCGACAATAAGCAAAACAAACAAAACCTGGTTAAAAATAGTTATGCGGCAGCTTGCAAAGTAATAGGCAAACAGAAAGCTGAGGGGTAAAGCGAAAAAGAAAATAATCTCTTTCTCAAAAACCGGAAAGATTAATGTGATTAGTATAGCAGTTATAAAAAGCGTAAGGAATATCAACGAATATTTTCTCACGTTAATTTTCATCTTTACCCAGTCTTGTAAAATTTTTCCACTTGTTGCTAAAAACATAAAAAGTAAAAATCCGGTTAAATAGTAAAAAGAATTGCGGTAAATAAGAACCGTATTAAATTCTGTAATGATTGCCACTGAGTCTTTCCATTCTGAAAGATTAGATCCCGCCAGGTAAAAAACAACAACTAAAAAAAAATAGGGTAAAAACGCTCCAAATATTATGAAAACCAGTTCGCGCCAGTGATGTAACCTGTATTGTATCCAGATAAAAAGTATGAAAATATAAAAAACCACAAAGTGAGTATGAATAAGACTGGCAATTGCAATAAGCAGAGAACTGTCGAAAAAACGAAACGAAACAGCTTTATTGTCGAGTGACGAAAAAATCATATCAACAATAATTAGTAAAATGAATACCGTTAATAAAGGAAATGAGATACCATTATTTGTAATAAAAAATGAGGTGGATAGAACAAAGAACATAAACAGCGGCAGGTTCGACCTAAGTCTTATAACCTGGTATTTAACGGTTATTCTGTTTAGGTATACTCCGGTAATAAATATGAGAATCACATTGATTCCTGTTGTTAATAGACCGAACTTATTAAAGTTGGATAGTGAAGGGATAAAGGAATAAATTCCAAAATGATAAAACGATCCAAAATCAGGAGTAAGGTCAAGTACCAGGCCGTTAAAAAGCCAGATAAAAATGGCATAAAGAAGGGTAAATAATAATGTAAATGTCTGATTTTCTCGAAATAACCGGAGGATCATTAATAAAGGTTTTAATAATCGGAAGAGAATTATTATGCATGGTTTCCGTCACTGCGAGAAACGAAGCAATCGTGAGATACAGATTACCGCGCTTCGCTCGCTCGTAATGACGATTAATAAAAAATGTTCTAAAGTAAGTTTTCTAACTTGCTAACAAATACATTTTTAGGACTGGCTCCTACCTGTTTGTCTTTCAATTCACCATTTTTAAAAAACAATACGGTAGGAATATTCCGGATACCATATTTTGCAGGAGTAGCAGGATTTGAGTCAACATCCATTTTTCCTACTACAGCCTTGTCTGAAAAATCTTCACCAATTTCATTAATAATTGGTCCAACCATACGGCAAGGTCCGCACCATTCTGCCCAAAAATCTACAATTACCGGTTTATCCGATTTTAATACAATTTCTTCAAAATTCGCATCGGTTATTTCTAAAGCCATCTTATGTAAAATTTATTATTAATAAAAAAAATACTATTCTGTTGTTAATCATTAAAATTAATGAACTTTCCCAGATTATCCAGTAGAAAACCGAGAGTTAAAACAAACATTTTACACGAAAGTTCGATTGTTAATTCACAGCGTATTCTATGTTATTTTCTTCCAGGAAATTCATAAGTTCATTTGAAACCTGTACCATCGTATTTCTCGAAAACATTTCTATTCCCATTCCTTCTTTCTCATCATAAATCTGAAAGCTCAGGTTTGCTTTCCCTTTAGATTTATCAACCTCCTCATGAATTTTATCCACCAGGTCATCTGACAAATCCTGTAAAGGCATTTTTAACGATATGCTTTTAACCAACTCATCTCTAACATTGGCCAGAAGAACAATCGATTTTACTTTAAACTCCAGTTCCCTAACCTCTTTTTTCCATTGGTTTTCCTGAACCACACCTTTTATAAATAATGAATATCCTTCAAACAAATAATTTCTGAATTCTTCATAATCTTTTCCAAAAAGCATAAAACGGTAAGAATCGCTGTAATCCTCAATAGTAAGCGCTCCATATGGCTTGCCGGTTTTAGTCATTAAATGTTTAACTTCGGTAACCAGGCCAACTACGCTTACCTGCTTGTTATTTAGTGACTCAAGGTTCACTAAATCAGCAAGTTTATTTTTGGCAAAGCTTTTTATTTCAAGTTTATAATCGTCAAGAGGGTGCGACGAAAGGTAAATTCCAATTAATTCTTTCTCCTTATTTAGTTTTTCCAGAGGAGGCCATTCTTCACAAACAGGAATGTCTGGCTGTTTTTGTGTCTCCATATAACTTGAATCGTTACCAAACAGGGTTTGAGCACCGGTTTGGTTCCTGACAAGGTTACCGTATCTGACAAGCAAATCAATGAACGACAAGCCTTCAGCATCGCAAAAAAAGAACTGGTGTCGTGCAATTTCAGGGAAGCTGTCAAAGCAGCCTGCCATCACCATGTTTTCGATGCATTTTTTGTTTACTGTAGAAAGATTTACGCGCTTGATAAAGTCATATATATCTATGAACGAGCCATTTTTCTCTCTTTCCTCAATAATATGCTGAACAGCTGCTTCGCCAACTCCTTTAATTGCAGCCATTCCAAAACGAATATTACCACTCCGGTTTACTGTAAAGGTTGCACGGCTTTCATTTACATCCGGAACAAGAACACGAAGGCCCATGCGTCTGGCTTCTTCCATCAGTTTGGTAACTTCGGTAATATTCGAAAGGTTTCGGCTTAAGGTAGCTGCCATAAATTCTGCCGGGAAGTGAGCCTTAAGGTATCCTGTCTGATAGGCTACATAGGCATAACATACCGAGTGTGACTTGTTAAAAGCGTAGCTGGCGAATGCAACCCAGTCTTTCCATATTTTCTCAATTAGCTCGTGCGGATCTTTTTTCTCCTGCTTACAGCCTTCGGTAAATTTCTCGTTGTTCAAACAGCCTTCAACAAACAACACTTTGAGCTCTTCCATCATTTTGAGCTTTTTCTTACCCATGGCTTTTCTGAGCGTATCAGACTGCCCCCGGGTAAAGCCCCCAAGCTCTCTGGAAAGTAACATTACCTGTTCCTGGAAGACAGTAATTCCATAAGTATCTTCAAGGTATTGTTTCATCAGAGGATGATCATAGGCCACAACTTTTCGTCCGTGTTTTCGATCAATGAAATCGGGGATGTATTCCATTGGACCCGGACGGTACAGAGCGTTCATTGCTACCAGGTCTTCGAAGCGGTTTGGCTTCAGAGCCCTGAGGTGTTTCTTCATACCAGGCGATTCGAACTGGAATATTGCAGTTGTTTCACCATTACTAAACAAATCAAATGTTGTTGAATCCTCAAAAGGAATTTTATCAATATCTATATCGAGGTTTCTCGAGAGTTTAATATTCGATAAAGCTTCCTTGATAATTGACAGGGTTTTTAAGCCCAGGAAGTCCATTTTCAGTAGCCCGATAGATTCAACATACCTGCCGTCATATTGCGTGGTAAGCAAATCTTCATCCTTGGTAGGCATCAAAGGAATGTAATTATCAAGCGCAGTTTTTCCGATCAAAATTCCACAGGCGTGCACTCCGGTTTGCCTCACAGAACCTTCGAGTATACAGGCATTCGATAAGGTGTCAAGCTCTGTTTTATTGTTTGTTGATCGGGCTTTTGATATTTCATCAGCAATAAAAAGCTGGACGTCACGTATAATTACTTCTTTACTGTTATCCTGTTTGTTTGCTATAGATCTTTCATGTCTGATTTTATCAATGGCTTTTTCAAGGCTTCCTGTTTCTTTCTCAAGTGAAGTTATTATCTGATAAGCTCTGCTAAGCTTACCGTTTTCAGGAAATTCTTTTGTTAGCCGGTTAGCTTCATCAAGGGGCAGACGTAAAACGCGGGCAACATCTTTCATGGCCATTTTTGCAGCCATTGTTCCAAATGTACAGATATGGGCAACCCTGTCATGGCCATATTTATCAGTAACCCAATCAAGCACCATTTGTCTTCCGTCATCATCAAAGTCGATATCGATATCGGGCATTGAAATACGATCCGGATTCAGGAATCGCTCAAACAGCAAATCATGTTGAATCGGGTCGATATTTGTAATTCCCAAAGAATACGATACTGCCGCTCCGGCTGCCGATCCACGTCCCGGCCCAACAAGCACACCCATGTTGCGTGCTGCAGTTATAAAATCCTGAACAATCAGGAAATATCCGGGGAATCCCATTTGTTTAATGGTATTCAGTTCGAAATCTATACGTTCTTTATTATCTCCTGAAAATGCTTCACCATATCTTTTCCTGGCGCCTAAATAGGTTAGGTGATCTAAGTAATCCGACTCCAGTTTAATACGAATTACTGAATCGTATCCGCCAAGTTGGTCATAACGTTCAAATTCGGTTTTAAGGTCTTCTTCAGAATATTTTTCCTTGTATAAATCTATAGTGCCAAAATCTTCCGGGATAGGGAATTCCGGCATAATGGGATTTGAATCGAGTTCGAACTCCTCGATTTTTTCAGCCAGTTCAACAGTATTTTTCAGTGCCTGTGGGTTATCGGCAAAGAGCGCATACATTTCATCCGGAGTCTTGAACCATTCCTGCCTTGTATATCGCATACGAGAGGGGTCATCAACATCTTTACCGGTATTTAAACAAATCAGCAAGTCATGGGCTGTGGCATCGTCTTCGTTAATAAAATGAATATCGTTTGTGGCAATAACCTTCAGATTATGCTTTTGAGCCAGTTTTTTCAGTTCCTCGTTAACGTAAAGCTGGTTTTCAAAAACCTCGGTTTTTAGTCTTGGGTCTTCTGTTGGGTGCCTCGAAACTTCAAGATACATATCGTCTCCAAAAATTTCTTTGTACTCCAGCAGCACTTTTTCTGCAGCTTCAATTCCCTGGTTCATAAGTGTTCTGGGAATTTCGCCGCCAAGGCAGGCGGAAGACATGATGAGTCCTTCGCTGTGTTTTCTAAGAACTTCTTTATCGATGCGGGGTTTATAATACATTCCCCTGATATTGGCAATGGAGATTAATTTAAGCAGGTTTTTATATCCTGTTTCATTTTTTGCCAAGAGAATAATATGATAATTTGACTTATCTTTTTTTGTCAGGTCGTCAACAATATAGGCTTCACAACCTAAAATGGGCTTTATTTGGGCTCTCTTACAGGCTTCATGAAATTCTTTTATACCAAACATATTTCCATGGTCTGTAAGTGCCAGGGCTTTCATTCCGCAATGCACGGCTTTATCGACCAATGCAGAAATTGCAGCAGCTCCGTCCAGAATAGAATATTGTGAGTGTACATGAAGGTGTACAAAATCTTTTTCGCCACTTACTTCTACGGCTTGTTCTTCAATTCTGGCAAGTTCTTCTTCAACCGATATTTCTTCGGTAGCAGCGGAGGAAACCTCAAAATTTGAATCGATTTCTATTTCAATAGGAGCTATTACATCAGGGTTTGCTTTACAGAATCCCGGGTAAAAATCCGGTGCCTGGTTTAACCGCTGCGAAGATATAACACCTTGGCGCACGAGCTCCAGAAAACATCGGGATGTTGCGACAACATCGGCACTGGCATTGTGAGCTTCATCAAATCCTTCGCCAAAAAGTTTGTTATGTAATTCAGAAAGAGTTGGCCATTTGTATTTACCTCCTCTACCTCCGGGAAGAGCACAATAATCTGTACTTTCATCCTTGGTGTCTACAAGCTTTTTATTATGAAGTTTCGTAGGAACGCTTTTGCGTAAGTATTCACATCCTATGATGTTAACATCAAACTCAATATTATGCCCTACAACAAAGGCAGATTTCTCAATTGCTTTATTGAATTCTTCCAGCACCCAGGTTAAATCATGGCCATCGCGTAAAGCTCTTTCTGTTGAAATACCGTGAACTTTTTCAGCCTGAAAGGGAATTTCAAAACCTTCGGGTTTAACGATGTAGTTTTGAACTTCAAGCAGACCGCCCTTTTCATCATGAATTTGCCAGGCAATCTGCACCATCCTTGGCCAATTATTGAAATCGGTAAGCGGAGCTTTGTAATTCTTTGGTAATCCGGTAGTTTCGGTATCAAAAATTAAAAACATCGGGCTGAAAATTTAACAGAAAAAATAATGGCTATAAAGTTAACTTATAACTCTCGCGGATAAAAGAATTGTTAATAAATGCTCATAAAAAGCATTTTGGAATTTTCAAGCCGGTTGAATAAGAAAAAGGAAATAAGTGGTAACTAATCGATAACTGTAAATTTTGTTTTCAGGTAATTAACAGAAGAATTACCAACCATGAGTTCAAAGTTGCCGGGTTCAACAACATGTTTTAAATCAATATTGTAATATCCAAGATCAGAAACAGCAATTTTAAAACGGACTTCGACCGATCTGCCTTTTTCGGCATATACTTTCTGAAAACCTTTGAGTTCCAATATGGGTCGGGTTACTTCGGCAATCAAATCCCTGACATAGACCTGAACAATTTCGCAACCATCTCTGTCGCCCGTATTCGCAACAGTTACACGTATATTGAGCGAATCATCTTTAGGGAGTTTGTTTTTTTCAAGGGCAAGGTCAGAAAATTCAAATTGTGTGTAACTGAGTCCATATCCGAACGGGAATAAGGCTTCTTCGGGTCCATCGTCATATTTGGCTTGTTCTTTTGTATTTGGTGAGGGTGTACGGCCAAATTTTTTGTGATTATAATACACTGGTATTTGCCCCGTTGTATGAGGAAATGACACCGGTAGTTTGGCGCAAGGGTTTATCTCGCCCGAAATTACTTTTGCAATGGCATTTCCTGCCTTTGTGCCCGGGAACCAGGCTTCTGCAATGGCGTCAATATTTTTCGATTCCCAATCAAGAGCAATTGGTCTGCCATTTAGCAAAATTAAAACAATGGGTTTGCCGGTAGCCTTAAGTTCTTTTAGTAAATCGCGTTGAACCCCTGGCAGACTGATGTCAGATGCCGAAAGGGTTTTATTGACTTCGGGGCTTCTTTCTCCCATTACAGCAATAATAACATCGGAATTATTGGCAGCCTGAATTGCCTGTTCAAAGCCATTTTTGCTGCTCCCTTCTATGCTACAACCTTCAGCATGTAAAATTTTGGAATTTGTATATTTTGTTTTTATTCCTTCAAGAACACTCACTGCACTGTCTGGCTCGCCTATAGCCCGCCATGAACCCAGAATGTTCGATTTATCATCGCTTAAAGGACCAACAACAGCTATTTTACCTGTTTTTTGACTTAAAGGCAAAATATTACTTTTGTTTTTAAGCAATACAACAGACTGACAGGCAGCATACTCACTTGCTTTAATGAATTCCGGTTTCGATAAAGTACTTTTTTCACGTACAGGGTCAGAGTATAAATAGGGGTCATCAAATAAGCCTAAAAGAAATTTCAATTTTAATATTCTTCGAACAGAATTATCAATTTCCTTTTCAGAAATAATTTTCTCATTGTAAAGTTTCTCAAGCTGATTTGCATATATGTTGCCTTGCATATCAATATCGATAGAAGTATTGAAGGCTTGCAGGCATGCATCTTTAGCATTTTCGGCCTTTCCCTGCGTAACAAGTTCACCAATCGAATTCCAATCGGAAACGAGTATATTTTTAAAGCTCCAATTTTCTCTTAATACTTGCTTAAGCTCGCTGGATGAAGAGGAGGGTACACCGTTTAAATCGTTAAGAGCCATCATAATAGAAGCAATTCCTGCGTCGGCAGCAGCTTTAAAGGGCGGCATGTATATCTCTTGCAGCGTTCTGTCAGAAACCTCACAGGTATTATAATCGCGTCCTCCTTCGGCTGCGCCGTATGCAACAAAGTGCTTGGCACATGCAGCCATTGTATTCTTTAATCCGAGGTCTTTGCCTTGGAAACCCTTAATCTGGGCAATTACCATGGCTGAAGTTAAAAAGGGGTCTTCGCCACAGCCTTCGGCAATTCTACCCCAGCGGGGATCTCGCGTTACATCTGCCATTGGAGCAAATGTCCAATGTTGTCCGGCAGATGTTGCTTCGCAGGCTGTAATTTCTGACACCCATCTGACTAATGATGTGTCCCAGGTAGACGACAAGGCTATAGGAATGGGAAAAATTGTTTGGTATCCGTGAACAACATCAAATCCGAAAATTAAGGGAATGCCAAGTCTGGTTTCTTCAACGGCAATTCTTTGCAGCTTATAGGTCATTTCAGCCCCATTTATGTTTAGCATCGAACCTACCCTTCCGGTTCTGATTTCCTGTAAATAAGAAAGGTCTTCGTTTAATGGCCTGTTTTCACTACCCCAGCTGCTTAATTGAGCCATTTGGCCAATTTTTTCCTGAATTGTCATCAGACTTAAAACAGAATCGACGCGCTGATTAAGAATTGCATCATTCGATTTTTCCTGCGAACAGGAAAATAAGATGATTACTAAGGATAAGTTTAAGATTAATAACCGCATAAAAGCGAAAATTTATAAATGCAAATTAAAATTAATTTTCAGAACCGATGATTTTTTGCTCTACATCACTTATGCAACGAAATTTCATCATTAATACATCAAATATATTTTGTCTTGTACTATACATATTAAAACAGGCTTTATTTACAAGTGGTAAAAGAAACTATAAATTCATCATAAACTCGGTCAGGTTTTTGTCTCTGTCAATACCCAGTTTTCTTCTAAGCCGGTATCGGCTTATTTCAACTCCGCGAATAGAGATATTGAGAAGAGGAGCAATTTCTTTGCTCGAAAGATTCATTCGCAGGTAAGCGCATAACCTGAGATCTTTTGGAGAAAGTTCCAAAAAGTTTTTTCTGAGTTTTTTTAAGAAATCTTCATGAACCTGATCAAAACTCAATTCAAATTTTTCCCAATCATCATCTCTAACCATATCTTTCTCCAGTGTCTTTATTAAACCTTCAACCTGGTACTTAGATTCCTGGTGTATCATTTTTTGTGAAACTTTGGATAGCTTTTGAGCCACTTTATGCAACATTTCATTTTTGTAGGTCATTTGCATGGCTATTGATGCAAGTTCTTTGGTTTTATTCTCAATTTCCGACTGTTTCCGCTGGTTATCGAGTTCCAGTTTTTCATTCCTGAGTTTTATTATCTCCTGTTCTGCTTTCATGGTCTCTTTTTCAAAAACCTGCTCTTTTTCCTGTAGAACATGTTTTTGTTTTTCCTGTAGTTTTTTTCGTTCATTCTCAAATCGGCGGATTACAATATAGATGATAAGCGCAATAGTTAAAAGTCCGGAAATTATATATAGAATATAAGCAGTAAGTGACTGATACCATGGCGGTAGAATGGTAAACAAATATTGGTCTTCATCACTTTCGAATTCAAAATTGTTTCTTGCTTTAACCCTGAAAATATAATCACCCGGGGGAAGGTTGGTATATTCTTTACTGGTGTTATTGCTCCATTCAGACCAATCGTCTTCGAATCCTTCAAGAATATAAGAGTATTCAAGCGTTTTCGGACTGTCGAAAAGCGGAGCAGCGTATTTTAATTTCAGAGAATTGTCATTATAGCTTAAACTAATATTTTGAGTGAATGCTTTATCTTTAGAATAGTTGCCCCCAAAGAATACCGAGTCGGGAGATACTGCCATTTCTCTAATTAAGACTTTGAAGGGCGTATTGTATTTTTTTCGGTATGTAGGATCAAAGTGAACAAATCCATCTTCGGTAGAAATAATTATGTTGGTTGTGTTCAGGAAATAGATTGATTCATATCCGGACAGGTATTTGCCATCGAGTTCAGCAAATGGAATAAACTCAATATTAAATGAGCCATCAAAATTTGGTTTAATGATACCCATTCTTTCATCAGAAAAAAACCAGATATTTTTGTTGTAGGGGTCATTAATAAAAGTATTTACTCTTTCATTGTCAAATGTTTGGTCAAGGGGTTCGTAGGGGAAGAAGAAATCTTTTTCAGCATTATAATAGAAATATCCATTTTCGCTTGACACAATCATTTGATCGTCAATTATTTGTATTTTTAAGCCAAAGTTTTCAGGAAGCCCCTGGTCTTTACCGTAATGTTTTTGTTTAAATACTTTACGAAAATCGGGAGTCAGTTTTAAGCGGTATATGCCTTTGTATCCATGACTTATCCATATAAAACCTGATTTATCTATGAGCAGGTTTCTGCCGGAATTACTAAATCCCTCTACCTTGTTCCGAAATTTGAAGTTTGGAGAATCACCTTTCTTTTCCAGTATAATAATTCCGGAGTAAGTTCCCTGAATCAGATAATTTGTACCCGGTATTGGATGAAGGCTGGAAGCGCCGTCTATATCAGCAATCTGACTGGCCTCTTGTTTTTTTATTGTAAATGTTCCCTTGTCGTGACCACAAAACAATTCTCCGTTTATTTCTTTCAGGAGCCACACCTGGCCCTGCATACCCTCAACCGAATTTAGTCCGGCTTTTGAATATAAGTTTGCCTTGTTGCTCCAGGTTGTATAGAAAAGTCCCTGGTTTGATCCAAGGAAAAGTTTCTCGCCAAAAAGTGTGGCCTGGTATCCTGCCCCTACTTCATGCTTATTTGCAATCATGGTAAGAGGGGAATTCGTTTTTACATAGTCAATACCATTATCGAGACCCAGCCACAGGTTTTCCTCCCTATCGATAAAAGTGGCTAGAATTGTATTGTTCTGCAATCCCCTGTACCTGTTTATGTGTTGAACAAGATTTAATTCACTGTCGAGTATTACGAGGCCGTTCTGAATTGTACCGATAAAGTAATAGCCTTTGTAATAGCTTGCATGAAAGGTCTGATTGTCGGCAAGAAAGCTGGCTATTGGGGTTTTGAAAGGTTTAATTGAATTGTTTTCTTCGATGAACAGTCCATGATTGGCAGTTACAATAAGTTTTGCATCAACAGAATACGGTAAAACTGACGAGATGACATAATCTGCAAATATTTCTCCATCAGGAACAAGAATCAACTCACTATTAACCAACTTACTTAGACCAATGTGGTTTTCTTTTACATAAAGTTCATTATTGCAAAAGAAGGAGTAGTGAATATCAGCATTCCATACCAGGGGGCGAATTATGCCGTCTTTGTATTCCAATATAGCTGTGAAAGTCTGAATAAGAATTCTTTCCCCGTCGGTGTATATTTTCCAGATGTCACCAAAATCGCGGTATTGCGGTTCCAGCAATTTAATAACAGAATTGAAAACCAGGTTACCCTTTTCATCGGGCGAGAAATAGCCAATTTGGTTGAATCCGCCAACCCAAATTCTGCCTTCGTTATCGATGCGAACCGATCTAACAATGGAACGGTTAGGCAGGGGATATAATTTCCAGTAAGCACCATCAAATTGCAGCAGGCCTGCACTATTGGCAAAATACATAATGCCTTTATCGTCCTGGTCTATATCCCAGTTCTGAGTAGCGGCATTATAAGATTCTTTAAGGTAATTTTTGGTTGTGGCATAGCCAACATTTTTAATCGAGAAAGCAAATAGACCAACATGTAACCATAATGCTGTGCTTATAAAAACTAAGCAGGTAATAAGATTTTTTCTGTTTACCATGAGATGTGCATATTACCTTTTTGTGAAATTAATTATCAGGCACCAAATTTAAGTCATGATTTTCTCAAATGAAAAAAATAATGGGATAACTTGTTTTGTTATCCCATGAATAATTGGCCTAAATAATATATTTTGAAGGTGAGAAAGCACTATCTCGTACATTGATCAAGCGAAAATGTATTTCATCAGGTTCAATAATATTTGCTATAATATCGCTGTATTGTATTAGCAACTAACTCATGCCATTCTATTCAGTATAAATACTTGAATACTTTTCTACAATACAATATCGCCAGGCTTAGTTTCTGGCGCATCGAGAATACATAATGTAACTGCCTTTTCCAATTCAGGCTATTATTAAGCAGTATACTGAACAAGAATACCTCTTGAACGATAAGAGTTCTTATTTTTTTAACAAAATCTGTTCGATCTGGGTTTTAAACATTTCTTTGGTTTGTTCGGGAGTCTGAGCAATTCCGGAAGAAATTGTCGGATTTCCTTTTGTTGGCATGAACAGAAAAGTTGGAATACTTTGTACACCAAAAACACCTGCAAGTTCTCTTTCTTTATCAACATTAACTTTGTAGATGTTTATCTGACCCGCATATTCAGCAGCCAATTCATCCAAAATGGGTGAAGTAATTTTACATGGTCTGCACCAGTCAGCATAAAAGTCTATAAGACCAGGCAGTTCACCTTTGTATATCCATTCCTGGGGATTGCTTTCATAGTCCATGATGTTATCCAGAAATTCCTGTTTTGTCAGGTGAATTGGTTCACCTCCTGCTAAAACGGTAGGTTCGCTTGAAGGTACTGTCTTGGTTTTTTCTGTTTTGCTGTCATTTGGGTTGCTTCCGTCATTGCTGTTGCATGACAGAGTTCCAATGGCAGCTACTAATAATAAAATGGCAAATTTTTTCATCGTTATAATTATTTAATCATTAATTCCAAAAGTGATGGTATGCTTATTATAATGTTTTTGGGATAAATATCTCTCGCCTCATTAACATCTGAATACTCAATATCGTTCATTTTTAGCTCATTTTTAACACAGCTTAGAGCTTTAAGGGCGCAATTGCTAATTTATACAGGCTTTTTAAAGCAAAATATAAAACCGATTCTTATCCCTGGCAATTTCTTTAAGCTGATTTATATTACGTAATACTTTTATAATAGTTATACAAATATCTACATAAATACATATAACATGCCAAAAATTGTTTAATTTTTTTTACTGACAAGTTGTCGTATTTTAACTTTTTATGACTGATTTATCTGGCACTAATTAAATTAAGGCCTGTATAGTTTCTTTTTCGGAATAGATTTGTATATTTGCACCCCCAATAATGGGACATGTTTAATTAAAAAAGGTTTTTATGCCCGTAAAAATTCGTTTAGCACGACATGGCCGTAAAGCTAGGCCAATCTACCACATTGTGGTAGCTGATAGCAGGGCGCCACGAGATGGTAAGTACATAGAGAAAGTGGGTTTGTACAACCCTAATACCAATCCTGCTACAATTGATCTTGATTTTGAAAAATCTCTGGATTGGTTGCAAAAGGGCGCTCAACCTACCGATACCTGTAGGTCATTGCTATCGAAAAAAGGAGTTATGATGAAAAAGCACTTACTTGATGGAGCAAGAAAAGGTGCATTTTCTGAAGAAGAAGCTGAAAAGCGTTTCGATGCATGGCAGAAGGATAAAGAAACTAAAGCTCGCAAAGCTGTTGAGAAAATTGAGAAGGATAAAGAGTCCAGTCTCAAAGAGCAAATGGAGCGTGAAGCCAAAGTAAACGAAGAACGCGCTGCAGCAATTGCTAAGAAGAAAACTGATGCTGAAGAAGCGAAGAAAGCTGAAGAGTCTGAAGATGCAGCAGCAGAAGAAGCAACAACAGTAGAAACAGTAGCAGAAGAAACAACTTCTGAGGAGCCAACTGCAGAGGCAGAAGCTGCCGAGGAAGAGAAAACCGAAGAATAATCTAAATACTGTCCAATGATCAATCTTGGCGATTGCATCAAAATAGGGTTTTTGTCAAAACCTCATGGCATCAGGGGACAGCTAAATTTAAGACTTTCGGGAACAGACTTCGAAGAAATTAAAGAATTGGAACAGGTGTTTGTCATTATTGACGGACTTCCTGTTCCTTTTTTTATTTCAGAATATACTGTCCGGACCAACGATACCATAATTGTTCTCTTTGATGATATTGCCTCGGAAGAGGCGGCTAAAGTACTGTCGGATTCTGAGGTTTATTTGAAAAAAAAATATTTACAGCTACCCAATAATGAAATTCAGCAGATAAACCGGTTAATTGATTTTAAGGTTATTGATGTTAATTCGGGATTTATAGGCAAATTGGGAGCAATTATTGAAGACCTGCAAAACCCTTTAATGCAGGTGATTAATAGCCGGAAAGAATATCTTATTCCTTTGCAGGAAGAATTTATTCAATCCATCGACAATAACCGAAAAGAAATTTATGTAGTTTGCCCGCCGGGCTTGCTGGATATTTATAATTAATACATCAAAAGATTCTTTTAAATCCCTTTCATTTTTTGTATTTTTAAATGAATACAATCAATAGCAGTTTTTCAGCATTACACAAATTCTTATTATTGAATAATAGGGGTCTCTGTAAAATTTCACCAGGTATATATAGAATACAGGAGTAGTTCTAAGTTGACCAATGAATTTATTTGGATGAACCTTTAAAAATATTTGACGAAAGAACAAAAAATATTGACGAAGGTAACATTCCAAAAAAATTAGCGTATATATTCAACAACTACTAACTATTTTTCGCAGTTGAGAGTAAAATCTTAGCTGCAATTATTTGGGTATCAATTATTCTTTAAAAGAATACAGGGAATGCAAATCACAAAACTACTAACTATTTTTTTAATAGTTGTTTTCCTTTATTTTTGTCAGAAAACTCTTGGGCAATGTATGCTTATTGGAGGAAATGGCAGTGCCCAGGACCCCAGCAGCTTATGTGCACCTGTCGACTTCACCATGCATGCAGATTACCAGTTTATGGTACCTGTTGATCCCTCATTGGTAAAAATATTATTTCGCTGGAACGATGGTACAGGAGCCACTGATACTTTATCCGGAAACTGGAATGCTGCTGGTGATTCAGTTTATGTAAGTGCTTCGCACAATTATCCTCCAACCGATGAGTGTTCACGTACTGCCGAAGCCATTTTAATCTACGACGGTGAATTGTGCATGTCAAGTGGTTACCAGGAGCAGACTTTTGCTACCTGGGGTACAGATGAGGAAAACAGCGGAATTTTAAACACAAATCCGGTTGTTCATTATGTGTGTGAAGGCGAAGATGTAATTGATTTCACTTTTGCAGATAACTCTACATTTAATTGCAATATTACGATTGAACCGGACAGGCCAAACAGGTATTACCGGTGGGTACAGTTTATTTACAACACATATAACCAGGGTGGGGACAGGATACCTAATGTAACTGTAAGAGATGCAGGAGGCACAGTGCACAACATGACTGATGCGATTGGGAACAATGTTGGTGGATTGGATGGTCCTATATTAAGAATTCCAATTCCGGCGGATGGGCCGAACCAGATTTCATTTGAAATAAGTGCTCCCGCCGGTGGAGTTGCGGGTGATATTTTTGAAATTACCATGAGAAACTGGAATGTGTGTAATCCGTACGATGAAACGCCAAATGACGGAAATCCTCCTGCAGATGCAGTGAATGGTGATAACACGCCCATTGAAACAACAGCAAGGATTGAAATAATAGCACCACCCCCGTTAACTTATACCAGCCTTTATGAATTTTGCACCAACGATAATTTTATCCTATCAGCATCAGCAGGGACAGGCGATGTGCGTTGGTATAAGGATAGCACTCTTGACACTTTGCTTCATACCGGGAATACATTTAATCCAAGTTTTTCTCCCTATCCTGTTAATCCGAATATTCCGGGCAGTTATAGTTTTTATGTAACCAGTTACGAAGGCTTTTGTGAAAGTGCTCCAGGTGTTGTTAATATGATTGTTTATCAATCGCCTGAAACAGCAAATGCCGGATTAGATCAGACCATTTGTGCTGATTCGATCACTTTAACCGCGAACACCCCAACAGCAGGAACAGCAGTTTGGTCAACAACAAGCAGTGCTACCATTGTTAATCTAAACGACTCAGTAACACGCGTAAGGGATCTTGAATTTGGGCCAAATACTTTTACATGGACAATAACTAATGCTTTTTGTTCAACCACCGATAATGTAACTATAACAAGCGACAGGAAACCTTCAGATGCTGATGCGGGTTCGGATGTGCAGATTTGCGATACCAACCAAATAATACTTGATGCAACACCTGTCGATTTGGCAGGAAGTGGATTGTGGGATGTTATTGCCGGTTCCGGAACAGTTACTAATCCAACGTCGGCTGGTTCAAGCTTTTCCAACATGTCACAAGGAAATAACCGGCTAATTTGGAGAGCATATAGTATGTACAATGCTTGCCCGGTAACTATTGACACACTGGAAATACTGCTGGACCTTTCTGCAGGAGTTGCAAATGCAGGCATTGACAGGTCTTTCTGTGAAACAGATCAAACTAACCTCAGTGCTACAGGAGCTCTCAATGGCGGATTCGGGAACTGGAGCGTTTTAAGCGGTGCAGGAACTTTTACTAATGCTGCTGAGGAGAATTCTTCTGTAACGAATTTAAACTATGGCTCAAATATCTTTCAATGGGAAATATCAAGTTTGTATGGCATATGTCCAAGCGATAGCGATGTAGTAGAAGTAATTAATTATCAGTCACCAGGTATTGCCGATGCAGGTTCAGATGCGGCCTATTGTTTAGTTACAACAGATACCCTGGACGGAAATACTCCGGTTGCAGGAAACGGAAGCTGGCATATATTTCAGAATCCGTCGGGAGTAGCACCCTCATTTCTGCCTAACAATTCCGCTCCCAATGCACGCATATCCATATCACCCGGTAATGAAGGAAAATATGGTCTAATCTGGCAATTACAAAATGGTTCATGTTTAAGTTTCGATACTGTTTTTATTGATTTTGGAGTACCTGTACCACAGGCTAATGCCGGACCAGACACAATATCTTGTGGTTACAGTTATGCTATGCAGGCGAATTCATTTTCGAGAGGAGTAGGTACATGGACATATTTAAACGGGCCTGGCTCAGTTGCTATGAATCCGAATGAATATACCGCCAATGCTGTTTTTTCATTTACGCCCGGAAATGAAGGATTTTATGAATTTGAGTGGGAATTAACCAGTGGTGCTTGTCCTCCCAGCAGAGATACAATCCTTATTGGCATTAAAGAAGCTCCATTAGCACCCGTTTTAACTGATTATCAGACATGTGGGCCGGATTCGTTTTCGATAAATGTAGCAACTGCAGATATTGATCATATAGTTTACTGGTATGAGTCGAATACATCCGCAACTCCATTTTATGTTGGTAATACTTTCGGAACTGGAATACTGTCAAACACAAGTGATTATTATGTAAGCATTTATGATACATTATCTGATTGTGAAAGCAGCAGAGAAGAACAATTAATAACAGTTGATATTATTCCAGACGCTCCTAATATGCTAGCCGATACATTATGTGGCAGCGGAAATGCCAGTTTATTGGGAATCCCGGTTTTACCAGCCAACCTGGTAATCTGGTATGAAGATTCTGAAGGAACCATACCGGCAGATTCAGGTTTAACATATAACACGCCCGTGATAAATTCTTCAGGTTATTTCTATAGCAGAGCCCAAAATACAAATACCGGCTGTATAAGTGAAGTAGATTCTGTTGAAGTTAAGGTTTGGCCGGATACACCTTCTCCTACAGTCTCTACAGATTCAAGTTGCGGACCATCTGATTTTATTTTGCATGCAACAAAAAATGAGTCTGAAAACGCACTTTTCTGGTATAAGCCTGACGGTTCACTTACAGGAATTTCAGATTCATTAGTAACAGCTGTTATAAATTCAACACAAAGTTATTTTGTTTCGGAGTACGATATAATTACCAAGTGTCTGAGTGAGCAGGTAGAACTTGTTGTTACCATTAACAGCCTGCCACCACTTCCGACTATTTCTGACACTTTTAATTGTGGCCCATCAGAATTTACGCTGAAACCTTCCGCAAATCCTCGAATATCAGACTTCTATTGGTATGACAGCCCGGTAGAGGGTAATCTGATTTCGATTGCTGATAGCTTTCAAACCGATTTTTTAATTTCAGGGGAATCATACTGGATTTCCGGATATAATTCAATTACCGGATGTGAAGGCTCCAGAAAAGAGGTGGAAGTTGATATTTTCCCTAGTCCATCGGTTATAGATATTATTGGTCCGACAGTTATGCTTCGGGATCAATCCAATGTACTTTTCTTTACGCAGGGCGGAAGATCGACATCGGATTATACCTGGACAATTCCATCGGGTGTAGATTTTGAACAGGATGTGAATGACTTTATCCGATTAGGTTTTCCAAATATCGGTACCTATACCATTTCGGTTTTTGAAACCACAGAAGATGGTTGCATAGGTGAACCAGCTTATCATAATATTACCGTATTACTTGATTCCATTGCTGTTGATATCGGAGATTTTCAGCAGGGAGCCTGCACAGCCGAAAGTTTTGAAATCAAACCCTGGCTTTATGGCGGAGCCCCACCCTATACTTATCACTGGACCGGTGACATAGAATACCTGTCATCTACTTCAGATTTCTTCACAACTTTTTCTCCTCCTGGAACAGGAAACTATAAGTTGTATCTTGAGGTGATTGATTTAAACTTAAAAGTAGCCAGAGATTCAGTTTCTATAACAGTATTTGAATCACCAACAACAAATATTTTAAATACAGATACGATTGCCTGTGTAGGTGAAAACTATTCAATTATTACAGCACAAACTGGAGCACAGCCTTTTACATACCTTTGGACCGGGCCTGTTCATAATCTTAATAATTACGCTGTTTCAAATCCAGTATATACACCCAGGCAGTCCGACACAGTAGAATTTACCTATATTCTTACTGATGCTCACAAGTGCAAAGCTTACGACACAATAACAATAATTTCGGATAAACCCACTGCCGATTTTTCGGTATTAACCCTTCCGGGATGTAGTCCACTCAATGTTGAATTCGAAAACAACTCGAAAGGGGCAACCCGATACAACTGGTATTTTGGTGATGGAACTCAGACAACAGCAACCGAACCAAGTCATGCATATGCAAACACATCGGTTGAGATTAAATATTATGATGTAAAATTAGTTGCTACAAGTGCACTTGGCTGTACCGATGAAGAAATTGAATATGTAATGGTATGGCCGAAT
>JAFGVA010000074.1 GCA_016938235.1 Bacteroidales bacterium
AAAGATAGAACCTTTTTCTTATTTAGACTAATTCCGAAGAAGGATCCCAAAAAAGTTTCATAAAATCTGCAACGCAGTCATTTTCAACCCTTATGCCTTCACTTTCCAGTAATTCCTGCATTAAGTCGGGATGCCGGAAATGGTGTTTCCCGGTAAGAAATCCTTTTCGGTTAACTACCCTGTGTGCCGGAATTGGTTGTTCGTGTGCATGACAATTATTGAGTGCCCAGCCAACCATTCTGGAGGCACCGGGAGAACCAATACACTTTGCTATAGCTCCATAACTGGTAACCCTGCCATGAGGAACAAGTTTTGTAACTTCATAAACGCGTTCAAAGAAATTATCATTCTTCATCAGGAAGTTCTGTTACCGGTTGATTATTATTGAGCATGAATCGTATATAATGCGATCTTAATCCCTGTTCCAGCCAGGTCTTTTCATAGAATGTTCTGATTGAAAGAATTTCATCGGCAATGCCCGAACCATATATATCTTCTGAAGCAACAGCAATTTCGAGTTTGTTAAATTCAGCGAGTTTTTTTGTATAATGAAATAAAACTTCGCTATCTGTTTTGAGGTTTATCCAGCCTCCTGGTCTGAGAAACTGACTATAGTAGTTTAAAAACCGACTTGAAGTTAAGCGTTTTAAAGGTTTTTTTAGCTGTGGATCCGGGAAGGTGAACCAAATTTCATCTACCTCGTCTTGTGTAAAAAAAGAATTAATAAAATCTATTCTTGTTCTTAAGAAACCAACATTTTTAAGCCCTTCTTCATGAGATTGTTTAGCACCCTTCCAGATACGTGCTCCCTTTATGTCAACGCCCAAAAAATTTCTGTCAGGGTACATTTTGGCCAGTCCAACTGTGTATTCTCCCTTTCCGCATCCAAGTTCAAGCGTAATGGGGCCATTGTTTTGAAAAAAATCAGAATTCCACTTTCCCTTGAGGAAATAATCTTTACGAAAAACTTCTTCTAACTTTGGCTGAACAACATGTTTGAAACCTTCAACTTCCGCAAACTTTTCTAATTTCCCTTTCGACACCTGGCTGTAATTATAATTCAACTATCTTTTTTGTACCCGCACTCCAACATCCATGATATTCTCGAGAGTTTCTTTGCGCATGCCCTGCTGAATATCGAATATATATATGCCACTATTCGGGAATTTTATATTCGGCTTGTAAGGTATTAACATGGTATTAATTGCTCCCAGGCCTTTTCCAAGCCACTTACCTGACGGATCAGCCAGAATAAATTCCACAGTATCCCTCATGTGGTTACCGTTTGGAGCTTTAGTATCAATGAAAAGCCAAAGATTGCTGTACTCGTAATTGTTATTATTTCTAATATGAATAAGAATATCAAAGGCCGATGCTGTATCAGCAACAGGAACATTAAACGAAAAAACATCCCCTGCCTGCCATCCTTCTTTATCGACTTTCTGTACATCGTCATAAGCCACATTGCCGGTACAGGCGATTAAAAAGAAAAATACAGCTGTTGCACTAAAATATATTATCCTGTTCTTCATTAATAAAAACTCTAATCTTTATTATCCTTCCTGAACTTCGGCGAACCAAATTGTTTTTTATTCTGATTTTGTGGATGTGGCTGATTTCTGCCTTTATTAAATTTTTGATGTGTTTTTTTACGCCGGTCATCGGAGCGCTGAGGTTTATCTTCAAACCTGGTTAAACTTTCAAGTCCGGCCGAGTTTTGATACTCAATTACCGACACCATTGATGATTCCTCAACACCTTTCAGGGATTCGGGGAATTCACCCTTTCTATTCAGATCGATAATCTCTTTGACTGTTTCCACTGACATACAAGTAATTGTGCTTTTCTCATTTTCTCTGTAAGAATACCACATCAATCGTTTAAAAACGTCTGTTTTCTGATGAAGAGCAAAACCGTTTTTAGTTTTCAGCTGAACTGAAGTATCAGGAAAATCTTTCTGCATATCAAGGTATGCATCAAGTTCATAATTCAGACAACATTTCAGTTTACCACATTGTCCGGCAAGTTTCTGTGGATTTAAAGAGACTTCCTGATAGCGTGCGGCATTTGTTGTTACCGAAACAAAATTTTTAATCCATGAAGCACAACATAATTCACGCCCACAAGAACCAATACCCCCAATTCGTCCAGCTTCCTGCCTTGCACCAATCTGGCGCATCTCAATTCGTATCTTAAATTCTTCGGCAAGAACTTTAATTAACTGACGGAAATCTACCCGATCGTCAGCTATATAATAAAATATTGCTTTCGTCCGGTCACCCTGATATTCAACATCGCCAATTTTCATATTCAGGCCAAGATCAGAAGAAATTTTTCTTGATCTGATCATGGTTGAATGCTCAAGCGAAATAGCTTCCTGCCATTTTTCAATATCAACAGATTTTGCCTTTCGGTAAACTTTTTTAAGCTCTTGTTCCTTGTAATTAAAACCTTCGCTCTGCATCTTCACGAACACCAGCTGACCGGTAAGAGCAACAATACCAATATCGTGACCCGGAGAGGCCTCCACAGCAACAACATCGCCCTTTTTAAGCCTCAGACTATTGGAATTATGGTAATATAATTTCCTGGTATTTTTAAAACGAACCTCTACTATTTCGGAGCTGCCGTAAAGTTCAGAAACATCGGCCAGCCAATCGAATGATTCCAGTTTATTGCAGCCTGAATTACATGGAGCAGAGCAATGTCGATGTTCTCCTGCCCTTAAATTCGGACAATCTTCGTGCTCTAAGTTTTCCGGTAATATGAGATTATTATCTTTTTCTTCCACTGTGCTTCTACTTCTTCGAGATTGACAAACTTACTAGAAATTTTTTGCATTACACAAAGTCACTCCTGAAAATTGCAAAGAATATAATCTGCCAGTATCAGGCAATTACGTCCTGTAACAGTATTTTCGACAGGGAAACCAAAGTGCAATTCGGAGAATATAAACTGGCTTTGGGAAAATCAATTCCACCATACGCTAGTTAGGTATTACTTAAGCTACTGAAAGGCATTAAGTTAGTGTTGTAATTCTGATACACCTGGTGGTTTTGGAACACAATTCTACTGTTTTAGGTTTACAAAAAATAGGTTAACAATTCTACATCTCAACAAAGGAATTACCAATACTACCAGGTGTTTTTACATACAGCATTAAACATTTAAAAATTCGGAGTAGTGAATACCTAATTATTAAACTATAAAATCCCCTTTGTATGAAAAGAACTATTATTTTTTTAATGGTGATGACTGCTTTTAGCTGGCAGTTTGCACTAAGCCAGCAGACTATATCCGGTACTGTGACATCTGCTGAGGACAATAGTCCATTACCTGGTGTAAATGTAATGGTAAAAGGGACTAATCAGGGTGTTGTTACTAATGTAGACGGAGTCTTTAGCATTCAAGTCCCAAACAATGAAGCAGTTCTTCAGTTCAGCTTTATTGGTATGTTGCCATTTGAAACACTAGTTGGAGAACAAACTAATATTGATGTAAAACTTGAACCTGATGTTACAGGCCTTGAAGAGGTTGTGGTAGTAGGCTATGGAACCAGGAAGAAAGGTGCTTTAACCGGCTCCGTTGGCTTAGTTAAGGCCGAAGATATTGAGCAATC
>JAFGVA010000075.1 GCA_016938235.1 Bacteroidales bacterium
ACCGGCACAAATTATTACATAAAAGCTTTTTCATTAGCTTATATGTAAATTGTGAATCTTCCGAGGGTTTGCTTCATTTACCTCTTGACCAGAGCCGCGAGCCGCTTAGGGCGTTTGCCGCTTTTACCTATAAACTCCACAAGCAGGGAATTTTTCATGCCGATTTTTCGCCGGGTAATGTGCTCTATTCCAAAACGCCCGATGGATATGAATTCTGTTTGATTGATAATAATCGAATACGGTTCAGGAAATATAACCGGAAAAGAGCTTTACGGAATCTGCGTCGCATCAATTTGCCCCTCGATCGTTATGCTGTTTTTGCCATGGAATACGCCCGGTTGGAACATTCGGATGCCATGAATACTGCCCAACGAATGTTGTTTTATCATCAGGTACGGAAGACTTGGGTCTCTGCCAGGAAAAGCCTTAAACGCTATTTAAAGGTGTTAACAGGACTGGCTTATTATAAGAATTCAATTGTCCTTAAACCGTAATTTCTGGTTATTGTAACCATTATTCGCCCAGCTAAAGGATGACGGCACAGAGTTGAACAGAATATAAATAAGTTTATAATGATCAGAGTTCGGATTAAATATTTGTTGTTGTTTTTAATTGTATTCATTTGTTCAGGCAGGCTCTTGTTGGCGCAGCAAAGTAATTTTATAACCAGAGAAAAAACTTTCAGCATGTTTCGCGAGCCCAGCTATATCTCTATGGCTGGTGGTATTGGAAATATCGACAAGCTGGTTTTTGAGGCAGATATAATACCCTATTATCAGGTAAGCCTGAGTAGTACCAATAAATGGGGTGTCGAATTATCGCCCCAGGTTATTTTACGTATGTTTAACCAGGAGTCGTTCCCGGTTCGTACACCTTCGTTTATGCCCAGGGTAACAGCTTATTATCATATTCAGGAATCCAAAAACAAACCTATTGATCTGTTTGGTTATTTTTCATGGTGTCACCATTCCAACGGCCAGGAAGATTCTTTTTATCAGCAAGACAGCGTCAGCATCAATACGCTGACGGGTAATTTTGCCACCAATATGGTGGAAGCAGGCATTTTTCTGTCAAAACCTGATCGGCGGAATCCTTATGCTGTGCATTATACCAGGTTATCGACCGTTTATCATTACTATCACATTTCAGAGTTGGATAACCGTTACGGTGACCTGCGCTTTTTTGTCGACTTTCAAACTTCAGCCAACTTGTCCAGGTCGTTGCGGCACTTTGGTATTATTAAAAGGGATTTGCCTCAACGTACTTCGACCCTCAATATCTCCACGAAAATTGGATGGATTGCCGGTAAAATGACCGACGTAAAAACCTTCGATGCCAAACGGTTGATCTTTAAAAATACCCTGTCGTTTAAACCAGGTATATTTAAGGATGCAACACTGTTTGCCCAGTTTTATTATGGGCAGGATTACTACAACATATACTTCGATCGGACACTCAAAGTTTTACGGTTTGGCATTTCGGCCAAACCCGGTTTTTTAGGGCAATAAAATACGTTTAAGTAAGAATCTAAAAGTGGGCTGAGGTTAAACGTGTTCAAGAATAACTCGATACCTAACCAGAAAGATTTTTATCTATGTTACGAAAAACTATTTGCTTCGGAATTTTAGTCTTAACGCTTTTTGGTTGTGATAACCTCATAGAATACAGCTCCTATGAAGTGAGTAAGGATGAAACGGGGAAACACCGGAACCTGAAAGCCATTAATACAATTGCTCAGCAAAGCGGTGAGCGTTTTAAACCGTTTAAAATTGCGCTTATTGGCGATAGTCATACTTACTATGATGATTTTACGGACCAGATAAATGCGATCAATAAGCTCGATAGTGTTGATTTGGTGGTCCATCTGGGTGATATAACCCTGAGCGGCATTTATCGGGAGTTTGTATGGTATGGAGAGATCATTGACAAGATCAACAAACCAATAATAACCATAATTGGAAACCACGATTGTTTGGCCAATGGGGAGTCTATGTATCAGCAGATGTTTGGTCCATCCAATTTTGTTTTGGAATATAGCGACTGTCAATTGGTGTTTTTCAATGATATTATTTGGGAGAGGAATGTTAAGGACCCTGATTTCGAATGGCTCGAAGCATCCCTTTCAAACAAGAAGGCTTATACCCATCAGTTTGTGTTTGCACATATTCCTCCGTGGGATGAACAGTTTAGTATTGGTAACGGCATGTTGTATAATTATTTAATGGAAAATAATCAGGTCTCAGCCTCAGTTCATGGCCATACCCATCGATTTTCCTATTCAAAACATTATGATGGGAATGTTCCCTATTTGGTGACGGGTGATAGTGAAGACCGTGAAATCGTTGTACTGGAAGTTCAGCAGGATACCATTTTGGTTGACAGAAAATCCTTTTAACAAACCAGAGTCTGTTTTTAAAACTATTGGGTATGCTTTATAAATCTATAAAACTTCTTTTACCGCTGGTAGCCTTAAATTGTAATTTAGCTAATGGCGCTAATTATAATATTTATAAAGGAACTGATTCGGCGATTCAAACAAAATGGAATCCCAATGTGTATCGTTCTGTTCGAATTCGTAATGATACACTGTTGATAAAACCCCGTTGGTTTATGCCCGATCATTACATGGTTCAGTATGCCGGAGGCATAGGCTTTTTATCGATCGGTGCAGGTTATAATCTGTGGGATTGGTATGAACCTACTCTTTTAATTGGTTATGTGAACGAAACATTTGGCAATAGTTCCAAGGCGGTGACGACCCTTTCCATAAAAAATAGTTTTATATTGTTTCGGAAGTATTTACCTGAGCCTGTTAAGCTTCGGGGAGGCATTTCGGTAAATACAGGATATACCAACAACACCTTCAGAAGGTTGCCACCTCATTATCCCGAGAAGTATTATTTTCAAAACAAGGTGTTTCTATCACCCTTTTTAGGTGGAGAGTGGCAATTCAAATTTAACCGGAAACACCTAAAAACCGGCGGCTTGTTTTTTGAATTTAATACCCGCGACGCCTATTTGTTGGAATGTCTGAGAACCGACTATGTTAAATTCCATAAAATCTGGAACCTGGGGTTGGGAATAACATTTTATCTTGAATAATTCTTTATTGTTACGAAAACCTTTGTAGTTAATTGTTCGACCCCGCTGGGGTC
>JAFGVA010000076.1 GCA_016938235.1 Bacteroidales bacterium
CACCCACGCAAACCGAGTATTTCTGCGAAAAAGGCTACATGGTGCTTAACCCGCGGTGGTTTACGCCTACACACATTACGGTTTGGACGGAAGGGGATGACGTTACAACTTATCCAAATAACCACAAGGAAGGTTGGGGCTACCAGTACGAAGCAGAACACGTAATGGAGTGTCTCGACCAGAACCGGATAGAAAGCCCGTTAATGAGCTGGCAAATGAGCCGCGACTTGATGAAATTCCTGGACAGGATTCGCATCGATGCAGGAATCTTTTTCCCTGATCACGATAAAAATATGTTTTTTTAGAAATTGCTCAGCATGAGACAACTTTGAATAAACACTTTTAATTTATTTTTTCAGCTCCGCAAGCATTAAAACTGTTTGATCCGTTTTCCGTTTGTTTGAAGTGGTTTGTTTTAGTTTGAAAATGTTTGAGCCTGTTTCTATAGTTTCAATGGTTTCTATTGTTTCTTGTTACATAACCCGGAACCTGAAACCACAGGAACTTTCAAACCTTCCAATCACTCTTTTAGTTTCACCAGCATCAAAACGGGGTTATCGTTCTCATCTATTCCTTCATTCTTGTCTGAGAGTTCATAAGCGTTTTTTATGGCGTACATCAGGTTGGGGGTGTGTTTAACCGGGTATAAAACAATGTTTGTTATTTGGTGCAAATCGTCGTAAAAACCATTGGCTGTATTTTGCTGTGTATTGTTTTTTAAATCATAGCAAAAGAACAGTGGTTTACCTTCGTAATAATACTCAGTAAATAAATACCTATCGGTTCTGTAGATATTTTTTATCAGTAGCTTCTTCTTCTTTATTTCGTCTATATTGTTTATTCCAAAATCTATTTTGTAACGGGGAATAAACTGCTGGTCTCTTGCAAACTGGTACAAAGTGTCTCGGGTGACTGGTTCACTAATTAAAACCGGATAGTAAAAATAATCGTGCCCGGCGGCTTGCGACAGGTAATGTGCGCCCGGATTTATTGTTCCTGAAATATTATCCAATTCAATGTTCTTTATTTCAAGACTATCAACCAATTTTCCATCTGTAGAATAGATGTTTGCCAGGGATCGGTTTATCATTTTATCGTCAATCTTTTCTCCAAACTTGGTATAAAAAGCAAGCAGCTGATTATTAATAACCGTAATATATTCTATTAGTTGAGGGAGTTTTATGGAAGATATGTATTTCCCGTCAAAACCGAAGCAGAGTATTTGCTGTTGGGCTGCAATATAAATTCTTTGGTTCTTGGCATTGCAGGTAATGTTGCCGGGAAATATATACTCGGCCGGGCCTTTTCCTTCTCTGCCAATTTGCCGAATAAACTTTCCTTTGTTATCAAATTGCATAACACTTCTGTTACCACTACAAATAAAAATATAGTTGTCGCAAAGATCGAGACTGGTGATGTATGAAACCAGGCAGGAATCGTTTGTTTCAAGCGGAATCAGTTGAACCGATTCTGCTATTTCCGACAGGTTTACCTCGGAAGTTCTGGCCGGAGAAACAATAATCGTTTCCAGTTTTTGATTTTTTTCGTTTGTACACGCTAATAAGCATAATAAAATAATTGGCACAATTAGGTATCTCATAATTTCTATTTTAATGTGGCATAATAAATTTTTACCGAAGAAGCAGAAGGTGTTTCTCTTTTATAAAAATAAACTGAATTTGAGTTGGTCGAAAACAGGGGTATGAAAGTGCCGGTTCCAAAAATGTCATCCTGAATACCACTGGTTTTCTCTCCCTGTATATACATAATATTGTAATATTTATCGGCTTCAGTATCAAAAATGCACTGGTATAAACTCATCCTGATATTGTATCCCCAAAACTCATATTTTCCAACCCGGATAAGAGGCGGGGCAACAATCAGGTTTAAAAGCTGGGGGTTAATATCCGATGGAATAAACTGTACTTCTTCTGTAATCTTGCCTTGTTGAATTTTAAATAGCCGGTCAGAATTTTTCACACCCATTGAAAAATAAATAGTACCATTGTTGGCACTTATATTACCCGGTTTACTCACTGGTAATCCTTTGTGTAAAGCTTCTTTAATTTGCTTTTCAATTTTCAGATTTTTCCCTTTTGTATCTGAACTGTACAAGTAATAATTTATGGATTTGCTTTGGAATTGAGTGGTCAAAATCCACAGTTTCTCATTCTGATAAATTATTTCATCAATGTGCCCCTCTGTATTTACGATGAATGAATCGAGCAGATTACCGTACTCGTCGAATTGGGTGATTTGATTTTTCGCTTTTTTGTGCGAATAAACTGTTTCTTTGGGGCCTGCTGAAATATTATTTAAATTTTCAATTTCTTTGGTGAATTTCCCATCCGAATTAAATATAAGAATACGATGAGTGAACCCTTTTTCTTCTTCGTGGCCCTCTGTAATAAAAATGTGCTTACCGATTTTAAAGAATTGCGAAATACTATAAAGTGTTTTCCCCCCGGTTGTTTCAAGTGTAACCGATGATGTGCTTTCGGCAATCTGGCTTAATGACAGAGAGTGGGTAACTTTAGTTTCACACGAAACTTTTCCAGCTGATTGCGCCCATAATCCCGTCACATTCAGAATGCACAGAATCACTATCATTATGCTTTTGTGGTATCGTAAACTAATCATTTGTAGTGCTGTTAAGTCTGATAAAATAAATGTCAAAATATTGCGATGAAGAATCATTTTTAGCATAGAAAACTAACGAATTATCATTTGTATTTGGATAGGGATCTATGTATCCGGTGTTAAAAACATCATCATAAATTCCGCCGATTAGCTCTTCTGAACCCTCAATATACTTTATGTTGGAAAATTTGTTCTTTTTAAGGTCAAAAATTGCTAATCCTCTTTGTAGCTCACGATCCATATTAAAATACCATTTGAAAACATATTGTCCGGCTCTCAAAACCGGGGTAGACTTTGAATACATTTGTTTATTGGAAACATCTGTTGCTTCGAATTTTATTAAAGGAATTACATTATCATTTTTAATGGTAAACAGTCTATCCGAATCTGTTTGTCCTAAGGTAAAAAACAGTTTGCCATTACAAACATTCATACGCGATTTTTTAGCTATCATTAAACCGTCTGTTACGGGTTCTGTAATCTTTTTTATGATTTTAGGATTTCTTCCTGAAGTGTCGCTGCTGTATAAATAATATATTATTTCAGTACTATTAAAATCTGAACATGTATACCAGAGTTTGTTGTTTAAAACACAAATTTGATGGGGTCGTTTGTTTATGCTGAAGGACTGGATAATTTCTCCGGTTTGACTATAATGCTTCACACTGTCGCGCGAGAATGAGTAAAATGTTTGATCTTCTGAAGGAGTTATATACACTTGTCCTCTTTGCTTTTGTTCAATTGTTTTAAGAAATTTACCTTCTTTGCTGTATTGCAGAACTCTTGTGGGAAATCCTTTTTCTTCTTCACTTCCTTCTGTTAGATAATAGTAATCGCCAATCTTCAATACAGTTGGAATGCGAAACAACTTTCGTCCGTTGTAAGCTTCGAAAGATATGCGATACACAGAATCTGCCAATTCAGACAAATTCATAGTATCGTTTTGTGATGTTTTAAAAGAAACGAGTATTTCTTTTTGCCCGAAGGTTGCAAGCGAACTCAGAACCAAAAACAGGATAATTACTTTGTTTTTCATAAACGTACGTTTGATCAGTTAACATATGTGGTTTTTTGCATAGCTGAATACGTCTTAGTTTAACGTTCCATTTTGTCTTCCAGGATACAATTTAATAATCAGCTCATTAATTTTGGTATGTTCAAACTTATTTCAAAATGCAAAGCACAGGATTAGATGCTTCTGTTATGTTATTCAGACTTTCAAATTTTAGGTTATCACTTTTCTTTTTTTCTAAGATATCAACCAAAGAGGCCAAACAAATTATTTCATTGTTGCTTTCGGCCATGGGTGTAATTTTTATACCATTTATGAAAAGACCTTTTTTCGATGAATCTTCTTCCGAATGTGGAAATACAAGCCCTTTCCCGTTCCAAAACAAGGGGCAGATATTCTTGCCGATTAATCCGTTTTGAAGATTAAAACAAGTGAACTTATCCGTTATCAGAATTTTATCGAGGCGGTACAGGCTTTCCCATTTTTTCTTTGCCGACATTTCAAAATCCATCTCTTTAAAAGCATATTTGCCCAGATTAAAGTCGTAAATACTATCTTTCTCAAGGTTCGGATTTATAGCATATATAAGATGCCCCATTTCTTCTTTGTAATACATCGTGCCATTTTTTTGCGAAATCTGATTGAAGACAGATAACCCACTGTGTCTGATTTTTGCAGTATTGAACGTTTTAATCAAACTTCCGTCAGGAGCAAGAACTTTAATAACCTCGGCAGAAGTTACGTTGGCCGGTTGAACCTTGTCGGGCAAAATGTAAAAAATACGACCAGTATCATCCATGTCCAAAACTTGTTCATTTACACCCGATCTTAACGATTTAACAAACTTACCTTCTATTGTAAAACAGATTAATTTACCAAGAGAATTTACAACCACTAGGTCATTCTTCATGTCTATGGTAAAATCTGTAATTGTATTGTATTCTTCAGGACCATTCCCAATTGCTCCAATGCGGTTCATAAACTTACCTTCAGTATCAAACCGAAATAGATTACCGGTATTATCATACAAATAATAAAATCCTTTGTGCTTCCTTATTTTAAGTACATCGCCCAACAGTGCCTCATCATTTGTTTCCAACGGGATAAATTCAATTTTTTTGAATAGAGCGTTAACATCAACAGCCTGACTTTGTGTAATGGCTTTTTCAATATTAAGTGTTGTAACCGATTGGAAATCTTTGGTTTTACTTTTTGGTGAACAAGAAACAATTATTAAGCTCCAAATGGTAAGGAAAAGAATTTGGTTTGGTTTCATTTTATTGATTTTTAATGTTTGTGTTAGTTTTTGTTTTGTATGATTTTAGAATGCGATCATCTTAAAATCAATCGAATAATTAACATAAACTATGCCTTAAATTCAATTCTTGTTTGAGCCTGTTTCTATAGTCTCAATGGTTTCTATTGTTTCTTGTTACATAACCCGAACTCTGAACCCACAGGAACTTTCAAACCTTCCAATCACTCTTTTAGTTTTACCAGCATTAAAACCGGATTATCGTTTTCGTCGAGGCTGTTTGCCAGTTGCTCCAGTTCTTTTTTCTTTTCGGGGTAGAGTGGGGTG
>JAFGVA010000077.1 GCA_016938235.1 Bacteroidales bacterium
ATCTACTCCTTCTAAAACAAACGCTTTGATTTTTGTCTTTAATGTATCGTCCATGATAAGCATGCTTTGAATTTGTTTTGAATTTACAATAATTCAAATGCGTCACCAAAGAATCCAAAGATTTCACATTCTTATTTTTTCAACAATTGTTGAGGGGTTTTGGAAAGAAAAGACCTTCAAGGTTTTGTAAACCTTGAAGGTCTGAACTGTTTTCTTAACTCCTCCCCTCCGGGGAGGCAAGGAGGGGCTTTACTTCTTCACCACTAGTTTCCCGGGAAGTACTTCGTCCTTGTATTTTACACGAATCATGTAAACACCTTCTTTCCAGCTTGCGGTTTGTATTTTGGCACTGTTCCCTTTTAATTTGTTTTTCTTCAATTTAAGGTTTTGAAAATTATCGTACACTTCCATATCCCATTCGGTAGTTTTATCAAAAGTTGTTCCGGTTGAGGCTGATTTTAGCAGTTCCCCTTCTTCGGCAGCTTCTTCAATTACCACGGTGGCCTCGCCGGTAGTTGGGTTAGGTGAAATGACCAATGAGTACGAACTACCACAATAACCACTTCCAAAATAATCTATTATAACTTTCCTGTTTACGCCGCAACAAGTATTAGCGAATACTTCTACCATCCCTCCCGGGCTTGAATTTGTGTAGACAGAAACCATATTGTTATAATAATAATTTACAGTCCAGCCCGAGGGTAATGCCCATGTGTAATTTGAAAGTGAACAACCACCATCGTTATTCAAATAGATATGATAATGGGTGTTAGGACACATATATGAAACAGGAGTTCCACCGGAGGTATATAAAGCCAGGTCAACATCGGAATATAGAGGTGGGTTTACTTCAAATGATTTAGAATAATCATAAGTAGTTCCGCCAATATTGAAGGAAAAAGTAATATTCCCTATTCCATTAGCCCATGTCTCGGGAGTTAATAAAGCACTTGTGCCTGTTCCTGAAGATGTTTGAAAAGAGGAACTTGGTGTAACGTTCCAAGAAACATTATAACCTGACGGAACATTGTTTATTGCATAAGAAGAACCAGAAGTACAGAGAACATCAGATCCGGTTACTGGACCATAATTAATAGTTATTGTAGCTGATTTATAAGGAGAATAGATATTGCAACGAGCATTGTAAGCACGTACCTGTACTGTAGCAGAACAGTCAGCATGCAAAGTTACAGATGTACCACTTCCCGATATTGTTCCACTATTTGTAATCCATTCATAACTTGTTGCACCAAATGCATCGGGAATAGTTAATGAATACCCATTAGAATTATAAGTAAACGATTGATTAGCTAATTGAGGAGTTGCAACACCATCTGGTTGTTCCGGGTAGACATTAAATATTGCACTTTCCATTTGATTATAGTTATCATCTTCAGGTTCAAAACCACCTAGTTCATACCATCCATTATATTCTCCATACCATCCCCAGTTGCACCAAAAGTAATTATGGTCAACCGTAACACCATCAATTACCCAGGAATGGCCATATATCCCGTCTCCCCCAATTTCTGCACCTCCAGCACTGTAAAGTATTGGCCTGCCATCATGTAGCTCATCTACAAGCATGTCATTCCAGTTGCTAAGGTGCCAAAACCTCCATTTTACATCTGCATCACTATCCATGCCCCAGTATGTTACAAAACCATCTCTTGCCCTTCCTGGTGTGGAAGTAGAGCCACTGGAACCATATTTTGTTTGACAAGAAACCCCCGCATGGTAAATTAATTGGGAATTACGTTCATCAAAATAAGTATCAGGCATACTCGTCCACCAGTAAGTTGTTGCACCAAAATTTGCATAACTAACCAACCCATTATATATCCATGTAAGCTCTCCGGTAGGATCTATCCTGCAAGCCCAATAACGCAAGATTTGGGCCATTGCCACAGCGGTACACCCGGCAGGATAATTATTGGGAATTGAATCGTTGAAACCTCGTTGTTGTCCCCACTCTGTATCAAGCATTGGAGCGACATTGGAAGCTACTGATTTCAGTTGATTTTGGTTGTAAATTTCCTCCCATTGCTTAATTACATCCTCATCTGTTTGCCTTTTCTCCTTCTTTATTTTTGATATTTTGCTTTTGTACTTTTCCAATAGATAATTTAATCCGGGAGGTAAATCAGATTCATGAAAATTACCTTTGGGGCAATAACCCAAATATGGTGGCGCCCCTTTATCTCCAGATATGATTGCATAACCACCTTCTTTAAATGGTACAATGTAAAGCAAAGTATCTGCTTCTCCCAAATCAGTTTTTGTTGAACTTCCCAGTGGGATAATGTCTTTGGTATTTGTCAACCTGCCTGAGTTATATTTTTTAAATACCATCTTTGCAAGCTCAGTTGCTTCTTCTTTTTTTACTTTTTATGCTGTGCTAAAAAAAGGGCATACAAATAGTAATGCCATAATAATAAGGGTAACTTTTTTCATTAGTTTTTATTTTAAACGTTCAAAGTATTTTCCAATTTCTCCGTTTCGAATTATTTCATTTATTCTCACTGAATCACTTAATTCAAGTTCTGTTGTACATCTCCAAAATTCCAGATATGGGTCATTGTCAAGTATGTATTTCCGCAATGTATCTTCAGGAAGTGGATGTCCGGGGTTATTCATGGCAATTTCTTTTATAATAGTCTCTTTAAATGTCAATGATAGATAAATATCTGTAAGTCTGTTAGTCTCAGAAAGCACATAACCATTAGCACCATATTGTCTTCTGTCACATATGGTATCTTGGTTTAATCCTGACCACAAGGTCTTATCCCATGTCCAACAATTAATAGCCGATATTTCATCCCCGGATATGTTGATGGTATATAAATGCCTGTAATCGCCTTTTGTTTTGTATATGTCAACATTGTATAATACAGGTGAATTATACATCCAATCGCAACCTGCTCCCATCAATAAAAAGAGCAGGAAGATTGTGCTTAATTTTAAAATTGTTGGTTTCATTTTTTAGATTTTAGTAGTGAGTAAATAGTATAGAGTACTTTTTGCATCCATGGTAACCGTGGTTACCAGGTGGGAGAGCGGGTAGTATAGGTAATTGTGTCTTTTATCAGGCAACTTGGTCAGTGTAGCCCGGGTTTGCGTAAAAAACTGAATGTTACGAGGTATTCATTTGGTTTGATTTTATGGTTTTCTATGTTTAGATGTTTAAAGGTACGAAAAGGTTGCGTGCCTGTCAACAGGTATTTCTACGCAAAATGATTAGGTTTCTACAGAAAACAAAAGGCCTTCAAGGTTTCGAAAACCTTGAAGACCTGAGTTACATAAAAAAAGAACCGTTCCCTCAAAAAAGGAACGGTCCTCAATTCTTAAAACAAATATCCTTTAAATTCCGAGCAACAGTTCGCCGGCATCTTTCCCG
>JAFGVA010000078.1 GCA_016938235.1 Bacteroidales bacterium
CAAATTAGCCCTCGAATTTTTGCTAAGTTATTAACATAATATGTTAATAATCAGGAATATAATCGTATTTTAAGGATCAACTATTTATGTATTCAATGAATTTCAACATATGAATGCGTTCTTCATCAGATTGAGCATACATCCATTGAGCAATTCCGGCAAAACCGTTTTTCTCAGCCCATGAAGCCATTGACAGGTATAAATTTGAAGAATAACCTTCTTTTTTTACCTGCTCATTTAAAGCATCTTCTATTTTTTGACTTAACATAACTCTAAATTTACTTGATTTGACATAATACAAAGATAAACGGAATGATATAACCTTAACAAGGGATTTTCATTTTTAATTTAAATATTTAAACCTGATCAATAATTGCATTAAATGTTTTACTGGGTCGCATCTCTTTCGCCTTCAATTTCTCATCTGGAAAATAATATCCTCCTATATCAACTGGTTTTCCCTGCGCTGCATTTAATTCTTCTATAATAATATCCTCTTTTTCTGCTAATTTTTTAAAGACTGGTATGAACTCCTGCTTCAGTTCATTATCTTCTGACTGCAAGGATAAAGCCTCGGCCCAATAGAGTGCCAGATAAAAATGGCTGCCCCTGTTATCCAGCTCATTCACCTTTCTTGAAGGCGACTTGGCATTCTCGAGGAATTTAGCCGTTGCTTTGTCAAGAGTATCTGCCAGAATTTTTGCTTTAGGATTATTATTTACCTTACTTAAATGTTCCAGTGAAACTGCCAGAGCCAGAAACTCACCCAATGAATCCCATCGTAAGTGTCCTTCTTTTTCAAACTGTTGAACATGCTTTGGTGCAGATCCCCCGGCTCCGGTTTCAAATAAACCACCACCATTCATAAGCGGAACAATTGAAAGCATTTTAGCACTGGTTCCAACTTCAAGTATCGGGAAAAGATCAGTTAAATAATCTCTTAATACATTTCCTGTTACAGAAATGGTATCCATCCCCTCTTTCATTCTTTGCAGCGAAAACTTTGTAGCTTCGACAGGCGACATAATATGAATTTCTAAGCCTGTAGTGTTATAATTTTTAAGATATTTTTCGACTTTTAAGATTAAATTTGCATCGTGAGCACGATTTTTATCTAACCAAAACACGGCAGGTGTGCCGGTATCTTTAGCCCTGTTGATTGCCAGTTTTACCCAATCCTGAACTGGTAAATCTTTAACCTGGCACATTCTCCAGATGTCACCCTTTTCTACCTTGTGGTCCATAATTACCCGACCCGATTCATCAACCACCTGAACGACTCCATTTTCAGGAATTTCAAAGGTTTTGTCGTGCGAACCATATTCTTCGGCCTGTTGAGCCATTAATCCAACATTTGAAACACTTCCCATTGTTTTTGGGTCAAAAGCACCTTTTGCCTTACAAAAATCTATTACTTCCTGGTAAACGCCAGCATAGCATCTGTCAGGAATAACGGCTTTCATATCTTTTAAGTTACCATCTGGCCCCCACATTTTGCCAGAAGTTCGGATGGCCGCGGGCATTGAAGCATCAATAATCACATCACTGGGTACATGAAGGTTTGTAATTCCTTTATCGGAGTTTACCATGGCCAGTTCAGGTCTTTCTGAATAAATTGCATCAATAGCTGACTTTATTTCATTTTGCTTTTGTTCGGGTAACGAGGTTATTTTAGAATAAACATCTCCTAAGCCATTGTTTGCATCAATGCCCAGCGAATCAAACACATCCTGGTATTTCTCAAAAATCTCGTCGTAAAACACTTTCACCGCATGTCCGAAAATAACAGGGTCCGATACCTTCATCATTGTTGCTTTCAAGTGCAAAGAGAACAACACATCTTTATTTTTCGCATCGGCTATTTGTTTTTTATAAAAAGAACCGAGCTTTCGAACACTCATAACTGAGCCATCAATTATCTCTGATTTAATAACTTTAAGTTCTGGCTTTAATATTATTGTTCCTTTAGATTCGGTTACAAGCTGAATTTTAAGTTTATCATCTTTATCAAGAATTAAAGACTTTTCGCTTCCGTAAAAATCCCCGTCAGTCATGCTGGCAACATGCGATTTTGAATCTTTAGACCACTCGCCCATAGAATGCGGATGATTTTTTGCATATTGCTTTACAGCTTTTGGTGCCCGCCTGTCTGAATTCCCTTCTCTTAAAACCGGATTTACAGCACTACCCTTAATTTTATCGTATCGAAGTTTAATTTCTTTTTCAGATTCGTTTTTAGGTTCTTCGGGATAATCGGGAAGTTTATATCCATTATTCTGCAGCTCTTTTATGGCAGCTTTCAATTGAGGAACAGAAGCGCTGATATTCGGTAATTTAATAATATTTGCCTCGGGCTTTTGGCTTAGTTCACCAAGTTCCTGAAGTGCATCACCAATTCTTTGATCTGCTGCTAAAAAATCCGGAAAATTTGCAATAATTCTACCTGCCAATGATATATCTCTTGTTTCAACCACTACTCCCGACGAGGCTGTAAATGCCTTTATAACCGGCAGCAATGAACTTGTTGCTAAGGCAGGGGCTTCATCGGTTTTTGTATAAATAATTTTTGATGTACTTGCAGTCATTCTATTTTGTATTTTATTAATAATTTTAATAATCCGCTTCAAAATCAACACAAAATAAATAATTGATTCTAAGGAATGAAAATTGTTATGCTAAATTCGAAACACAAATTGAGCAATTATGTTTAATCAAAATCGAGTTTAAACTTATTTTTGAGCTTCTGTAATGCCGGATTTTTCTCTACCATGTGACTTAATTTTTCCTGATCGGAATATAAGGTAGGTTTCTCCATCTTTTCGACTTCAGCAACATTTTCGAGAATATCAAAAGCATCAGTTTCCAGTTTTTCCTTTAAATAGCTTAACAATCCGGGTTTTGCTCGTAACTTAAAATCTTCGAGTTGAGCATTATTCTGAAATACCAGTTCAAGTTTTTCGTTTGCAAATACCGGTTTTTGTGCATTTAAGGCTGAAAACAACCTTGGGTGTTCTGTTTTTAATTTATTAAGATAATCCTGGTAATACTGAAGTACACTTTCTGAATCTATTGATTTTGAGGTCTTTGAAAATGAATTTTGTTCCGGAATTGAGGTCTCGGTTTCACTGCTTTCGCTTTTTACTAAAGGTTTATTTATAGTATTAATTTTGTTCAGGGTTTCTTTTAAGGATGGCGACTTCTCAAGTTTGGGTTTTTCGGGGGGAGGCATTGATTCTGATGTCTTTTTTCTCCCTGAAGGAGTTTTTCCTGTTCCTGAGGGTTGAATTGACTCATTCAGCTCATTACCTGTTAAGAAAAGGATGTCTGATTCTGCGTTATTTTTTTTTTTCGCTGCTAAGGTTGCAGATTTTCACAAGAGCCATTTCGACATGTAAGCGCGGATTTTTGCTTAATCTGAATGATACATCAGTTTCGCCACATATTTCAAGTGCATTAAAAATGAACTTATCGGTACAGTTATTAGCCTGTTCGATATATTTTTCCTTTATGCTTTGGCCTACTTCCAATAACTGAACAGTATTATTTGATTTACAAACAAGCAAATCGCGCATATGTCTGCTTAGTCCATTAATAAAATTATGTGCATCAAAGCCTTTGTTCAATATTTCATCGAATAAAAGCAGGCTTTTAGGAACATTATTAGCCAGAAATGCATCGGTTAATCCAAAATAATATTCGTAATCCAGAATATTCAGATTATCAATAACAGACTGATAACTTATCTGGTTGTTCTCAGAAAAACTAACAACCTGATCGAAAATAGATAATGCGTCACGCATTGCTCCATCAGCCTTCTGAGCGATTATGTTAAATGCATCGGCTTCATATTCAATAGCTTCGTTTTTGGCGATAGATTCCAAATATTCGACTGTATCTTTGATTTGAATTCGATTAAAATCATAAATCTGGCAACGCGATAGTATGGTTGGAAGTATTTTATGCTTTTCTGTAGTTGCCAGGATAAAAACTGCATGTTTTGGCGGTTCTTCCAAAGTTTTGAGGAATGCATTAAAGGCAGCTTGCGAGAGCATGTGAACCTCATCGATAATATATATACTGTATTTACTTACCTGAGGTGGTATTCTAACCTGCTCTATAAGCGTTCTGATGTCATCAACAGAGTTATTTGATGCTGCATCAAGTTCGTGAATGTTGTACGATCGGTTTGTATTGAAACTCTTGCATGACTCACACTCGTTGCAAGGTTCTGTGTCGGCTCCCAGATTTTGGCAGTTTATAGTCTTCGCAAAGATTCTTGCACAGGTTGTTTTGCCCACACCTCTTGGACCACAAAACAAGTATGCTTGTGCTAAATGGCCTGTTTTAATTGCATTTTTAAGTGTTGCAGTGGTGCTCTTTTGTCCGACAACCGATGAAAATGTGGCAGGCCTGTACTTTCTTGCTGATACTATAAATTCTGACATTCAACTTAATTAGAACAACAAATATACTTAATAAAATATCTTATGGAAGCCGAAGAAACAGAACAATTCTTTTGAATAGATTTAAATAGCTGGACAGCAATTAAAAACAAGTTTTCAATATATTATTAACAACCTATTCTTTCAGAGTAAAACTTTGGAAAAAAAAATTTTTTTCTAATTTAGCATACAAGTTTACATACCGAACCCGTTATACATTTTACTAAACCATAAAACCGACCTAAATCTTACCTCAATGAAAATTGAATCTTACGATCATATTGTTAAATGGTCATACAAACTTGCCAGCATTTGGGTACAGGAAAATTTGGTACCTCTGGGCATCAACTCATCAAGAAAGTTTGAACAATACAAAAAGGAGGGAAAATACATACCTAAAAATTTTCCCCGAAAACCAGATGAATATTTCAAAAAAACTAATGTCTGGAAAGGATGGACGGACTTTTTTGGTAAAGACAAAGACCACATCGATAAAATTTATTATTCGTATGAAGAAGCTTCAGCGATTTGCAGAAAAATTGGAATTCACAATTCCATAGAATACCGAACCTGGCAAAACCGTCCGGGTAAATTGCCGGCGCGACCTGACCAGTATTACAAAGAAAAATGGATTGGATGGTCTGAGTTTTTAGGCGACACATACAACCTACCTGACCGCAAAGTAGCCAGTAAGCTAAGTAAAAGTGATGTGCGGATAATTAAACATCAATTAAACATGGGAATATCGGGCTCAATACTTGCCAGAAATTTTGGTGTTTCCGAAATGCAGATAAGCCGTATTAAAAATGGTGAAAACTGGGCAAAAGTATAAACTGGTTTTCGCTTTTATGATCAGTTATGCTGTTAATAAAAGACTATCAGCATAGTCAATAATCACATCTTGCCAACCGAACTTTAATAGATACAGTTGAAATTTTTTCCAGTACCATGTTATTAAAACTCAAAAACAAACTACTGAAACTAATCTGTTATTGTTTTATCAAAAGTTTTCAGATAATTAATTACTGCTGAAGGATTACTTTTTACTTCTAAAATGGCTTGAGCATCTTTTCTGGAAGCCCAGATGATAGTATTTGAACCATAAGCTAACTTACGTCTTTCTTCTTCAGAGCTGCTATAATATTCAAAATAGAATCTTAACCCGTTATTATAAATTTTTTCAAGATACATCACTACCTCTATGGTTTCAAAAGGCATAGCTTCCTGCAAATGATTTACAGATGATTCGAGACAAATATATTCACCGGCTTTACCATTACTATGGTATATTTCAGGAACTAACCTGTATAACAAACTATCCAATGTTTTCGACTGCCAGTCATAATAATTTGAATAGTACAGATTACCTACTGTGTTGCCATTGTATAAACCTGTAGCATATTTTTCAGTTGCCAGAATAATTTGAGGACGAGGAATTATACCAGATTCATAAGTTAACCCGCCTAAATCATTACTATTTAAATACGAAGATCCAGATGTCAGGTTTTCGAATTCTTTGTTTTTTGAAGGGTCAAAATATAAATCGATATATTTTCTGAAATAAGAAGGTATTGGGCTTTTTTTCACAATACCTCTATCTATTATTTCAACCCAGGTTGTCGACAGGTAGCTCTCTGCAATTAGAGTCCGTGTGCCGTCAGCATTGTTTTTATACCATTCGTATTTAAAATCGATGTAGGAATTATCAAAATCGCACTTATCAGTAAAACTTAAAGTTCCGGTTATAGTGTCCAAAGCTTCAGCTTCGTTGAAAACCTGCACTGACGAAATGTTTGTGACCATTCCATATTGACCGGAGCCCAAATCTTTTAATAACTCAACTTTTATGGGACTTAATGCAATTTCGCGCAAACTTCCCATCCATGCCGGATAACCAAGGAAATAAGTCTTGCCAAAAAAGCCTTTGCAATCTTTAAATGTTATATTGAAATTATGAATGAATTTATTTAAGGATTTATCAAATAACTTATCTGCAATATTCTCATATACAATTACTTTTTCGGATTTTGATTGAAGATGAACTTCTTGCTTAACCAGCGGTTCGACAATAAAAGAAACTATTTTTTCAACACCAGGATAAACTTCAATTGAGATAGTATTAATAAATAATTCATTATCAGTCAAACTTGTTTTAAATACAATGGATTTTCCGTTTCTTGAATATTCTTCAAGCTTCACAGGTTCTGCTGAAAAAGCCTTAAAAAACGATTCTTTTATACACCATAACCTGGTAGCATAAGTATTAAAGTTTTCTGCTTTATTATTTGCAACTAATTTTGCTAAGTCAGAACCCAGCATTTCATTCCATATATCTTTATCTCTATATTGAACATATTCAATATCACAGCCTTGGGGCTCTTCTCCAATTGTGAGCATTAGCCATGTATTGGAGTGCGAAACAGATATACATCTATCATTACCTTCAAAATATGGCTTACCTGCTTTGTTATACAACAAACTGTTGTTCTTATATTTAAACCCATTTTCAAGGAGTAAATTACTCGATTTTACAAGCAATTCATTTTCAATCTGATGCCTTGAATTCGTATCGACTTTATGCAATAATATAGGTTGTTTTTCAATTAAAATCAATGGCGATTTGAAGTGTTCTCTTGAATTAACTAAAGCTTCATCTACCTTCTCTTTTACATTTTTTGCTATTTCTGTAATTTCTTTTGGAGATGGATATTCAGGTTTTTCTCCCAACTCCTGCCCGTAATATCCTTCAATAGATTCTATTACCTCGCCTTTCTTATCGGAGAAGGTAACATTAGTCCTGTACATTTTATCTTTATGGTCGAGATATTCACATTTAATAAAACCACCTTCTTCCGGTTGATTTATTTGATGCATTGTCCAACGATCAATTTTAACCGGCAGCATGAGTTTTTTAGTTAAGATTAACTGAAATGATTGCAACAGGGTATCTCTCAGAAGCGGACTTTGTAATATAAAGGGTACCTGATAAGAATCAGAAAAACATTCTTCGCTGGTATCGGAAGAAATTTTCCGCGTCGATAACAGTGTATGAGAGTCTGTCATTTCATATACCTTGTTAATCAACTGAAATCTTTTACCCTGAAATAATAACCAGGAGTATAAATCGGTTTTAGGTTCTATTAATAATGGCTCATTAACAGGAACTTTTGTTTTGGAAGTTTTTATCTCCGAATCAATAATAAATTCGGCCGAAAAATGATCTTCGAGGTAATTATTTTGGTCGGTTGCAACTCCGGCTTTAACAATAAATTTGCCCTTTTCGTTTAAAGATTCTTCAACGAATGCGCGTATTCTAATCTTGTTTTCTCCCTGATTTGGAACTACAACTGGTTTTGTTAGCTGAATATTCTCAATTACCAGATTTTTAAACCCGGTTTTTCCTGTTACAGCGGCTACTGCCTGAGCCATCGATTCCAAACCAAAAACTGTTGGGAATAAGAGGGAGCCGTTATAGTTATGATCCTCTAAATACAAATCAGTCTTCGCACTTAGTTTTGCATAAGCAACAATTTCAACTCCCGGCTCGAAATATCCTATTTCTTCCAAATACCTGTTTGCTTTTGGTAATTCAGAATTTTTTCTTTCCCAGGTATCAAGACCTCCCAGTCGTGAAGCTACAACAACCTGCTGATCGTTTGCCGGAAACTCAATGTTTTTAAGGAAATATTCTATTCCCTGGTTTGGAGGTATAGCTCCGATTCCCATGTGCGAAAGTGTTTCAACACTTCCCATTCTGGCGCCCATGCCAACTTCGCTCCAAACGCTGTAAGCCAACGAGAGCGTTTGTGTTCCCTTCTCCCTGATTTGTCTTAAAAGCCTGTCGGAAGTTTCATTAGCAAATGCATACCATGCGTTACCTTTCATTCCGGTAATGCCAATAATTGAGCTAAACAGGGTGAACTGTTTTAGCTTATTTTCTGCAAAACAATTTATTAAATTGAGTGTACCCATTACCTTTGGAGAAATCTCTTTAACAGCCTCTTCCCATGACACCATTGATGCAAGTCGCGGTACATTCCTGCCTGCCCCGTGAATAATCATGGTAACTTTACCCAGTTCTTTTTCTGCTTTAATCTTAATTTTTTCAAGAGAATAGGAATCGGAAATATCGCAGGAATAATAACGGGCTGTCAGATTATTGTCGCTATAACGTTTAAGTGTATCATAAATCTCTTTGTTGCCCGAAGATAATGGAGAGCTTCCCAGTAAAATTGTTTTATTCTTATACTTAAGGGCAAGTTCCAAACCACACTCGGCAGTTATACCTTTGGCCCCACCAGTAATCAGAACAACGTCCTCGCCGCCTATTTTAAATTTACTTTGTACTGAATTTTCACCCACCAAATTATATTTCATTACAATCCTGTCAGCATTGTTATAGGTAATTGTCTGAAACTGTTTTTCAGTAGTCATCTCATCAGAAATTATTTCTGATATGTTTTCAATACTTATATTTTCAGTTATTTCAATGGTTCTGATTTTACACTTTGGCCTTTCGAGATGTAAGCTGGCAGCAAATGCTGATGCACTTATACAATTCACCGAACCTTTACTGCTCTTCCTATAAAAGCTGCCATCGCCGCGTTGCAGAAAACATATATCGGCTGCAATTAAATTCTGATTTGTAGCAATTGCAGCCAGCATCTGAGTATGTTGAACTATTGCTTCCTTGTCATTTCCGCCTTTTACATCAACAATAATGGTGTCGCCAGAAATACTATCCTGATTTTCAAAAAGTTCTTTTAGTGAAAAACAAGAAAACCGAGGGGTGTATTTTTCAATTTTGCTTTTAAATTTGTCTGACAGGCCATTTAATTTCTCATTGTCTGTAATAAGAGACACCTTTTTACCTGTCCAATATGAAGCTTCCAGATTTTTCGGTTTTACCAGAGGCTCTGAAACTAATTCCACTTCGAAATCGCGTACCCAGCTAAATACATTTTCTTCATTAACAATAGGTTCCGGTTTTTTATCGGTTTTTTCGACAAGCCTTTTAACTGTTGAGATGATGTTACTTATTGTTTCATTGGAAAAAGCTGCTGCCTGGATTTTATTTTGTATTTTAAAATGCTTAGCAATTTCTGCCAAAAGACTTCCAGCTTTAATGCTGTCAAGGTTTAAATCATCCAACAACCTAAATCCCATATTGATAGATTCAGAGGGAAAACCTGTTTTTTCTGAAACCAATTCAATAATTGCATCTTCAACAGATGTTTGATCGGGTTTTGGTACCTCAATTGTTTCTGTAGGTAATACTTCTTCGAAAGCCGTTATAATTTGTTTTATGTTGGCATTGGCATAATTTGAAGCATTAATTTTCCCTGCTACAGAAAATTCTTTTGAAAGAGATGAAATTAATGTGCCAGCTTTAATACTGTCGAGGTTTAAATCATCCAGTAATTTCATATCATCTTTAAAAGCATCGGTTGGAAATCCGGTTGCTTCTTCCAGTTTACTATAAAGTGAGCTGGCAAAACTCACACTACGGTTTGCTAAGCCAGGTTCAATTACAGCTAATTTAATATTGCCCGATGCATTGGTTTTGGTCTTCTCTTCAACGAAAACAGGCTGAACCAGCGAATCATGAAAGTGTTTCATATCGACCTGAATAAACTCCTTTAAGAATTCGCCACGTTTTGAGAGGTAGGATGAAAATGCATCTCCGGTAATTCCGGTAAAGTCGAACACTGAATTCACTGAATTAAAATCCAAATTGCTGTCAGATGACTGAATATCAACTGGTAATGGCCTTTCTAATGGATTAACGAGGAATTTTCTTTCGGTGGCAGGCACAAAAGTCCGAATCAAACGATTCTGATATAAAACATCAATTTTAAGATCAACCCCATAAACATAAAGATTTGCCAGGGCAACATTGTATGACACATCGTCATTCGCATAGCTTTCTACGGGAAAACTTTTAACTTCATTGGTTATATTTTCGATAAGCCCTGATAATACTCTTCCCGGACCAACTTCAATTACAATATCACATTTGTCCTTTAGCTGCTGCACTGCCTTTACAAAATCTACCTGTTTAACAGCCTGATTGGCAAAATATTCACGCAAATTAACTTCATTGTCTAATATCTCACCTGTTACAGTGCTTAAGACCTTACACTTATTTTTTGATGATGCAGTAGGTTTTAATATTTCTGATGCTTTAATTGAATCAGATGCTTTCGAGATTAAATATGAATGAAAAGCTGCAGAAACGGGTAATTTTGCTGCTCCTATGTGTTTGTTTTCAGCTACCAGAATTAGTTTATCAATAGCCTTTTCATCTCCACTAACAACAGTCTGTTGGGGTGCATTAATATTTGCTATGGTAACATATCCATCAACTTCAGAAATAAGCTCTTCTGCCTCTTTTTGAGTACAAATAAGACTTGCCATTGCACCCAATCCTGAATTTGACATTACATCGCCTCTAAATCCGGCAAATAGTACAAGCTCTTCCTCATTTATATATCCGGCTGCGTAAAATGCTGCTAACTCGCCCAGGCTGTGGCCTATTGCCAGGTCAAACCCAATGCCAAGCTGTTGTAGATTTTTATACCACATTAAGCTTGCCAGAATAATAGCAGGCTGAGCATTTTGTGTTTGTTTTAATATATCTCTCCATTTCAGCTTATCGGTTAAATCAGTAATCCTTTCAGTCGATCTGAAAATCTTATCAGAAATATTTGCATAGCCAGCATCCGACAAAATCTTATCATACTTAAGGTACAATTCTTCAACCCAGTCATGTCGTTCTTTCTGTTTATAGGTCATATTTAGCTTTTGTGAGCCTTGACCCGGAAAAGCAACAGCTATTTTAATGTTTTCCTTCTTTTTACCATAAACTATTGTGTTGCCTTCAATTGATTTTATTTCAGAAATACCACTCTCCTTTAACTTTTCAATCAATGTGTAGATTTTTTCAGCCAAATCGAATGGCGTTTTTGCCACAATTGAGGCACGATACTTGTGTTCACTTTTAATGTTGGTGTTTAAATAATAGGCAAAGTCGGCCAATTCGGCATAGCTGATACCTTTTGCCATGTAACTGCATAATTCCAGCTCAGCAATTAAATCGTCAACAGAGGGTGATGAGAAAATAAACACTTCAGACTCCTGATTTGAAACCATGAGTTTACGTTCAGAAACAGAAGGTTTAAGCTTTTCAGAAGGTGCGTTGCCAGAACACAATACCGCATGGCTATTTATTCCACCAAATCCCATGGCAGAAACTCCGGCGAATAATATTTCCGATGGGTTTTTTATTTGTCCGAAAATAAGAGGATATATAGTTTTTGCTTTATCTTCGAAAATTGGATTAAAATCTTTAAGCCCTGCAGTGGGAGGCATAATTCTCTGGTCTAATGCCATAACAGTTTTAATAAAAGCACCAACCCCGGCAGCAGCTTTTGTATGTCCTACAATCGATTTAAATGATGTAACACCACAATTTCGAGGTGGTATTTTCTTCTTGTTATTTAATGCTATTGTAATACCTTCAAGCTCAATTTTATCACCAACCGTTGTGCCAGTGCCATGACCTTCAATGAAATTAATTTTCTTTGTATCGATTCCTGCTTTTTCATAAGCGCGTATAAGAGCTCTTGATTGCCCCAGGGCACTTGGTGCTGTTATTCCGCCTTTTCCATCAGATGAGATTCCCCATCCCAATAAGCTTGCATATATTGTATCACCATCTCTAACAGCATCTTCCATTCGCTTCAGAACAACCATTCCACAACCTTCTCCTGGCAGGAAACCCTGGCCCTGTTTATCATAAACACGCATTTCATTTCGTGTTAAAGCTTTGGTTTTTGAAAAACCTATTAGCTCAAATGTGTCCAGGCTTATATCTACACCTCCGGCAATAACCATATCCATTTGGTTAAGTTCCAGGTAATTTGCCGCTGTTATAATGGCAAGAAGGGATGAAGAACAAGCACCATCCACAATGTAACCACCACCATGAACATCTAAATAATTACAAATTCTGCCGGCAATGGTGTTTGCAAGACCTCCCGCCAATGTATCTTCGGTAACCGGAGCGAAAACCGATTTATAATAATACTCCATGGTAGAACTTAAATCACTTAAATGATGACTTAAGCCTTTTTTTAACAGAGAAGCTTTTAAAACTTTGCGTACAAAAGGCCATCTTAACGACATCTGATTTGACCTCGTGAATTCACCTGTTAAGGTATTTCCCAAGACCACCCCGGTTTTATCTTTTAAAATATTTTCTTTCGAGTAATCGGCATCTGACAAAGCTTTTAGAGCAGTATCCAAAGCTAACCAATGAACTATATCTGTGCTGTCATATGTGCGTTTAGGTATTCTCCGTTCTAACCAATTGAATTCATAACCATCAATAACAGCTGCTTTGTTTTGGTATGTTTTGTCCGGTGCCTCAGGATTAGAGTCATAATATTCTTTGTTTGGCAACCTGACATCGGGCATTTCGCGAAATTGTTGCCTGCGACTTAAAATGTTTTCCCATAATTCTGATGGAGAATTTGCACCCGGATAATAACAAGCTAAACCAATAACTGCAATTTCACACTTTTGCTGAGATTTATTGTTATTTAAAGAATTCATATGTAAGGAGTATTTACTTTATGAAAAAATGATATTTCGCATAACTAAAAAACTGACGATTTCTGAAATACCACAATAATTCAAGTAGTTAATAAATAAATTGTTGATATGTAAGTAATTATAAAATCAGACTTTTTTGAACCTTTATACTCTGAGAGATTGGTGGTTAAAACCAACAATAAAAACATAAGAACTCGAAACATGAATTAATAAAATAAATGTTTGAGCAAATCACATTAATTAACAGTCAGGTTTTTTATTAATCAAATGAATGAGGTTTCAACACCTTTACCTACTTTAAGCCAATTCTTAGCCTCTCCCATTGAACTAAAAGCTCTTATATCCAGCGAATTGTCAGAGCGTTTATTAGTAAAATCAACATAAAACTTCACTGCCCATTTACCAAAAATATTTTCAGGAACCACAAATGCTACTTTCTTAACGCCTAATTTATAAGCCCTGTTATTAACATTTTCGTTTAACCAGTTTAGATCATCCCTTCCTACGGTTTTTAATTGGCGGGCATCATTCAACCATGTAATATTAGGGTAGGTACTGATTTTCTTCTCAACAAAATCAATACCCACTCTGAAAGGTTCCCGGAAATTATCCCCCTTTATGTATCCGTTTGGAGTCCAAATCACACATGGAACCTGATCATCAAAAGTTACAATTGCTTGATCGTTCTTAAATATCATAAGTGAAAAAGATTAAATAGTGAGTATACCTGTAATATATTATTTCAGGTAATAAAAATATGAAATAATGAATAGCTGTTCGTCACAATTTATGATGATTAAGAGTAATTAAACAGTATTAACTGAACGTTTACTTTATATACATAACATAACGTCTTAAATGTATACAATGCTAATAATCAATAGAAATGAATTGTTGAAAAAAAAACTAAGCGTATTTATCGAAGAATGAATCTAAATAACATAATATTGTAAGTTTACTTTTTAAAGTATAATAAACTTCCTGAAAAATTATAATCAAAAGATATTCCCCTGAAAATAACGGCAATTACTTTGTTTAAATTTTTGATTATAAAAAGAATTAGATTATTTTTGCGGCTCGAATTTTTAAAACTATATAGTTTAATTATTAATTAAATTTTAGAAAAAATGATGAACAGGTACGAAACCGTTTTCATTGCAACTCCCGTTTTATCTGAGGCCCAGATGAAGGAAGCGGTTGAAAAGTTCAAGACACTAATTACCGGAGCTAATGGTAAAATAGTGCACGAAGAGAACTGGGGATTAAAAAAACTGGCTTACCCCATTCAAAAGAAATCTACAGGCTTTTACTACTTATTAGAGTTCGAAGCTGAAGGTGAATTCATTAGCAAGCTGGAAATTGAATATCGTCGTGACGAGAGAATTATCAGGTTTCTGACTTTCAAATTGGATAAATACGCAGCAGCATATGCTGAAAAGAAACGTTCAAAACAAACCGAAAAAGCGGAGGGCTAAATCATGGCAGTAGTAAGTAACGGACAAGGAGAAATAAGATACCTTACTCCACCCACAATAGAAACTAAGAAAAAGAAATTCTGTAGATTTAAAAAGAACCGAATTAAGTACATCGATTATAAAGATGCAGAATTCTTAAAAAGATTCTTAAACGAACAGGGAAAAATTCTTCCAAGAAGACTAACCGGTACATCGCTGAAATACCAGCGTAAAGTGGCTACAGCTATTAAGCGTGCCCGTCATTTGGCTTTACTGCCATATGTTACTGATATGTTGAAATAATAAAACTCCGGAAAAAATGGATATTATATTAAAACAAGATATAGCAAATTTGGGTTACAAAGACGATATTGTGACTGTTAAAGACGGTTACGCTCGTAATTTTCTAATCCCAAAAGGATTTGCAGTAAATGCAAATGTATCGGCAAGAAAACAACATGCCGAAATACTGAAACAACGTGCACACAAAGAAGAAAAGATACGTAACGAAGCATTGGAGATTTCGGAAAAAATTAAAAACGTATCCTTAACTATTGGTGCAAAAACAAGCTCAAAAGGTAAGATCTTCGGTTCTGTTAACACGATTCAGATTGCTGAAGCTCTTAAAGAAAAAGGCTTTGATATTGATCGTAAAAACATAAGTGTTAAAGAAGAACTTATTAAAGAAATTGGTAATTATACTGCTACAATAAAACTTCATAAAGAAGTTAAAGTAGAAATTCCATTTGAAATTGTAGCTGAATAAGATTTATAAATAATACAGCTCAAAAAAACGATAAGAAACTCCCTTCAGATAATGTTGGGAGTTTTTTATTTATGGGCTATAACTTCTATTTCAATTAATGCATCTTTAGGCAGGCGGGACACTTCCACTGCAGAACGGGCAGGTTGATTCTCTTTAAGATAGCTTGCATATACTTTGTTCATTGCCTGAAAATCATCCATTGACTTCAGAAAACAAGTTGTTTTCACAATGTGTTCGTAGTTTATCCCTACTTCCTTTAAAACGGCTCCAATATTTCTAAAAACCTGGTTGGTCTGCTCTTCAATGCCACCTTCAACCAAATTCCCTGTTTCAGGGTTAACAGGTATTTGTCCGCTTAAAAAAACAAATCCGTTAACCTCCACTGCCTGGTTATACGGACCAATAGCCTGTGGAGCATTGGTTGTATTATATGTTTTCTTCATTTCAATAAGAATTATTAATAGAAACTAGAAGTTATCGTACCATGATTGCTTCTTTTCATATTTTAGATCTCTCAAAATGCTTGATTTTGCTCGTATTGTGAAATTAAAGTTTCGGGCAGTACCAAACGGAACCGTTCTGAAGGTCATTTCCCAGCAATGAAGATCTCTGTGAACATTAATATTTGTAAAAGTTACCTCTTTAGAAACCAGATCGTAACCTGAGTTAAATCCTATTTTCCATTTAGGGGTAAGGCTGAAATCGCCATGAAAGCCTAAAGTGTGTGTAATAGTCTGGTCTGCCATCAGTTTTGGCCGGTTCAGTGTCCAGCTATAATCTACTCTAAGTGTCCAGGGAATACTAAAATCGACGTATGTGTTATTTGCTGCAGAATAGCCGGGAACAAACTCAAAGTCAGGATTCAATGGATCCTGATAAGTATTAAACTCATCAACCTGCTCCTCTTGTTCTTCTTCCCGCGTTCCTTGTTCTGAACGTAAAGAAAAACCTGCGCTGACGCTCAGATAGGTAAAACGTGCCAGTCCTTTACCATTTCTGTAATAGAACTCATCAATAAGAGTAACTGTCTTTTTACCCTTAACACTGTCAACTTCCAAATCGTACAGACTGTACTTGTTATTTACCTGAAGATTTAATTTATTATTAAATAGCTGAGTGCTTCCGGAAATATTTACATCTCTCCAATGAAATTCTTCAACAAACGGATTGTATGATGTACTTGCATTCAGATTTCTTATTAATGACACTTTCTTAGGATCTTTTGTACCTGTTGTATCTGATTTATCTTTCACCTTCATCTCCAGGTTATTTCCCAAAGAGAGAGATAACACTCCATTTCGACCTGCACTAGAAGGAGGAGAATTTAAATAAGAATAGGTTTCACGCTCAAGCTCCCCGTCCTGAAAATAATATAGAGTATCGTAATAATTGGGATTAATAAAACGCATATCAGGGGTATAAGAAAACGAAGCCCTGGGTTGTATTACATGCCTTACTGCTATAACCCTTGGATCGGACCTGGTATTAATAAACATACCATACACCTTTGGAGTTAAACCAAAACTTATACTTGGGTTTATGGCATGAGCGTATATGTAGTTACGAATGGTATCTGTTTGCAATACAGCATCGTCGTATAAATTAGGCTGAAACACCGTCTTTTTTGTGTACCAATTTTTAAAACGCCCCTGGTAACTTAATGAAGGGGAGACCGTTAACATCTTAAACCTCTTCGATTTCAAATTAATAACAAAGGGCACGCTATGCGAAAAATCAAAGTCCATATTCTTCCATGTTTCGCGATAAAAAATCATGGTATCTACTACATCCTGAAGTTCTGAGGAAAACCTTGAATTGTAGCTAAATCCGATATTATCAAGAATATCCTGGTACCATGCACTAACACCTTCAGCATCTTTCTTTCTGAATGGATAAATTGTTGACGCATTAAAAGAACCAGTTGGTAAATCGATATTTACAGTTTTTGTTGATGTGTTTTGCCTTGCATTGGCAGACAAACTCAAATTAAAAGGCGTTCCGGGCCAGTTCTTTGTATAACTGATACTTGATGATTTTTGGTTGGTTAATCTATCCTGGTAACCATAGGAGTTATTAAGGTCAAATCCCGAACTTGAAAAGTTCACATTAGCAGAAAAGGATTGCGTTGGATTTGCTTTTGCATCCTGTCGGTGATTCCATGTCCACCTAAAATCCTTACTTATTTCCGTATCTGGATCTCCGCGTTCCGCTCCCCCTTTAATGTTTTCATTATAATTTATCCTCATACTACCGCCAAACTTATAGCGAACTAAATAGCTTGATCCCCATTGTAATCCGAATGATCCTTTTGTGTAAACATCACCCAGGAACTGCATATCGAGATATTCGCCCAAAGGTTGATACCAGCCACCATTACGCAGATAAAAACCACGCGTTTGTTCATCACCATATGTTGGTAAAATAATACCTGCTCCGCGTTGTTTTGAATTTGGAAAAAAGCCAAAAGGCAGCCCCAATAAAGGTATTGGCACATCAGCAACAATTAAATATGCAGGTCCGCTAATAATTTTATCATCGGGAATAACAATTGCTTTGGTCAATTCCATATAAAAATGAGGATGATCTAAGTTACAGGTTGTGTATTTACCTCCCTTAACATGCACATGCCCTTCGTTATCGCGTTTTGTAAGTTCACTGTGCAAATAACCTTCTCCCTGCTCCGTTTTTACATTATATATTAAACCTTTGCCCGATTCTAAATTGTAAATGAGTGAGTCTGATTCAAACTCCTCACCTCCTTGTTTAAATAAAGGTCTGCCCAGGTATTTTCCTGTTGTATCAGAAACACCATTGGCAAAAACTTCTTTTTTATTTAAATCAGATTCAATGTAGTCTGATGTTAACTCAAAATCCTGGTATTTAACATTTCCTTTTCCATACAAATAAACCCGCTTCTCCCCTACTACCATTGTCATTGAATCAACCGATTCATAATAAACCGGATCATCAACAATAGATTTCTTTTGTTTTTTTTCTTTTTTCAAAGTATCTGCCGGATTGCTTAAAACCGAATCGGGTAAATGAACAGAACGCAATGAATCAGGTTGTTGAGCACAAAGCATTGTTGAAATCAACAGACTTGTTGTTGATAATACAAATTTTGCTCTGCTCAGAGAAAACAATTTTAGTGCTATTTTTGTAAATCTATTTACCATGTTAAGAGGCAGCAAAACTAATAAAATAAACGTTTCCTCATGAAGAAAATTTTAAGGGTGATTGCAAGAAAATACATAATTACGTCTTTGTTGGTATTGGGGCTGAATATTTCACAAAGTTTAACAATTTGTCAACAACCAGACTTCAACCAGAACAAAATTCGTACCGTGGTATTGGATGCAGGTCATGGCGGCAAAGATCCCGGTGCTATAGGCCTCAAATCAAAAGAAAAGGATATCGTTTTAGCTATTACATTATTAGTCGGAAAATACATTAATGAATATCTGCCCGATGTTAATGTAGTATATACAAGAGATACAGATACTCTTCCGCCACTTCATGAGCGGGCAAGAATTGCAAACGAAGCTAAAGCTGATCTATTTATTTCGATACATGCAAATTCAAACAAAAAAACCTCAGCTTATGGAACCGAAACCTGGGTAATGGGATTGCATAAGTCAGAAGAAAACCTCGAAGTGGCTAAAAAGGAAAACTCTGTTATCACTTACGAAGAAAACTACCATGCCAAATATGAAGGATTTGACCCAAATGATATCGAATCGTATATTATGATGTCGCTTATGCAGGACATCTACCTGGATCAAAGTTTATCAGTGGCTTCTCTTGTTCAGAATCAATTCAGAGACAGAGTAAATCGTAAGGATCGCGGTGTTAAACAAGCCGGTTTTCTTGTTTTATGGCAAACTTCGATGCCCAGTATTTTAATAGAAACAGGATTTATAAGTAACCCTCATGAAGAAGAATTCCTGATTAGCAAACAAGGTCAAGAGTACCTTGCCTCGGCAATTTTCAGGGCTTTTAGAGACTATAAACAGCAAATAGAAGGCACTTCTTCTGAGATTTTAATGACTTCTAATTCAGCACCAAAGGATGAAACCAATAAACCTGAAATTACTGAAAAGCCTGTAAACGCTAATAATATAATTGAAGATCCAAAAAAGGAAGAAAACAGCAAAAAACCAGAAGAGATAACAAAACAGGTGGTTGAATCAGAAAAGCAAGCCATAAATGAGATTACAGAAGAAGGGGGCAAAAAAGATGCTGTTTTTAAGGTTCAGATTCTTTTTTCTGAGAATAAACTTGCACTTGACAATGCCATTTTTAAAGACTTTAACGATGTTGAAGAAATTGAAATTGAAGGGAAATTCAAATATTTAGTAGGCTCATCCAATAGCTATTCAGAAGTTACAGAATATAGCAAATGGGTAAAAAGCAGGTACCCTGATGCATTTATTGTTGCAGTTTCTAATGGAAAGATTGTACCTTTAACGCAAGTTTTATCAAACAAAAGCAATTAATCGAATTACTAATAAAAATGCACTGAGCAGCAATAGTAAGCCTTAAAGTGCCCGTTTTTAAAATTATTAATTGATTATTGAAAACAAAATAATTTTATGAAGTTATCAAGAGAGGCAAAAACAGGAATATTTGCAATTCTCATATTAGCATTAGCAATTTGGGGATTTAATTATTTAAAAGGGAAGAATATTCTTAATCCAACAAACGAATACTATGTGAAATATGCAAATATTGAGGGTATCATTGAATCGGGGAATGTTTTATACCGTGGATTCAAAGTCGGAAATATTAATGGTATTGTTTTCGATAGTGATAGTCCGGAATTTTTTGTGGTTAAATTCAATGTAAATAAAAACATTAACATCCCTGTTGGATCAAAAATATTTGGAACACAAACTAACCTGATAGCTTCAACAAAAGATTTAGTTATTGAATTTTCTGATGCTAAAGAATTTTATAACAGTGGCGACACAGTTGTAGCTGGTTATAAATCAAGTCCTTTAGAAATGTTGGAACCTTATAAGAAGCAACTCGACAATATTCTTTCTAACATTGACACCACTCTTTTTGCAATAAAAGAAACGCTGAATGCCGAAACCCGCGAAAATCTGCAGCAGTCAGTTAGTGCTTTAAAACTTACAATAGGTTCAATAGAATCAATGATGGCTCCGGGTGGCACACTGAATAAGTCATTAAAAAACGTAGAATCCATTACATCAAACATTAAAGATAAAAACCAGGAAATAAGTAAATCAATTGATAACCTGGCTAATGCAACTTCAGCTCTTGACAGCGCAGGATTGCAAAGAACCCTGATGTCGCTTGACAGCACCCTGCTGGCTACCAATGCCATTATGAACAAGATAAACAACAATGAAGGTACAGCGGGTTTGCTTGTAAATGACAGCAGTTTATACATTAACCTGTCGAGTGCAACAGCCAGTCTTGACAGCTTGTTAACAGATCTTAAAGAAAATCCGAAACGCTATGTACATTTGTCTGTATTTGGCGGTAAAGACAAGTAAATATTCAAACATTTAAAAGTCTGAAATAAGAAAATGACTCTTGAACTAGGCGAACAGAATCTCGACAAATTCATAATGGTTGGGGATCGTGTACTTATTAAACCTAAATCACCTTTAGACAAGACAAAATCTGGCTTATACCTGCCTCCGGGTGTGCAGCAAAAAGAAAAAATATATGCCGGTTATGTTGTAAAGGTGGGTCCCGGGTATCCAATTCCGGCGATTAACGATGCCGATGAACCCTGGAAAGATAAAAGCAATGAAGTAAAATATGTTCCCTTACAACCCAAAGAAGGAGATTTAGCTATTTACATGCAGAATAGCGGGTTTGAAATAGAATTCAAAAAGGAAAAATACTTTATCATACCTCATTCGGCAGTTTTGATGCTGATTCGCGACAAAGACCTTTTTGCCTAATCTTTTAAAATTACCTTTGAGGTTCTTTTTCTATTACATAAAAATTATTTTCATCCGTTTTTTTAAGGTCGGAAGTGACCGCCATAAAAAATTAATCATATTTGTTTGTGAAAATAATGATGAATTTTTTAATACTTGTTTCATAGATATAAGGGAATGTAAATTTTTATAAAATCCTGAAATTGATTGTTCGGTTTTTAATTGTGTTGATTACATTTATATATTGAAACTGACTAAATTCCTGATTTATGAAGAAAATTTTAATTCTCTTTTTTGTTTTCGGTTTACTAACAAACTGCAAAGAATCAGTAGAAAGATATACTTATCCGCGAAAAGCAGTAAATCTTAATTTTGTTGAACTAACAGATAGTTTCTGGTTACCTAAAATTAAAACCATTCAAAACACCACCATAAAATATGCTTTTGATAAAATTACGGAAGAAGGACGGCTTGACAATTTTCTGATAGCCGGAGGAAAACTCAAGGGTAAAACCAGGGGTAAAATGCCTTTTGATGATACCGATGTTTACAAAATTATAGAGGGTGCCTCCTATTCAATCATCAGCTCTCCCGACCCAATTCTGGAAGCATACATCGACTCGGTAATCAATATTATTGCCACGGGACAGGAAGATGACGGATATTTAACAACATGGAAAACTATTGACCCGATGAATCCTCCAGCCTGGTGGGTTGAACCGGGAGGACGATGGGAGAACCTCTCGGCAAGTCATGAATTATACAATAGCGGGCATCTTTTTGAGGCTGCATCGGCACATTATTATGCCACCGGTAAACAAAATTTTCTGAACATTGCTCTTAAAAACGCCGATTTGCTGGTTCAGGTTTTTGGTGACACATCGAACCATAAGGTTCCCGGGCATCAGATTGTTGAAACCGGATTAATTAAATTATTCGAAATTACTAAAAAGGACGATTACCTCAGATTATCAAAGAAATTCCTCGATTCCAGAGGCGACAGCACCCATAGAGAATTATTTGGTTCATACAGCCAGGACAGCCTTCCTGTTATTCAACAAAGCGAAGTTGTTGGACATGCAGTCAGAGCAGTTTATATGTATGCAGCTATGACAGATATTGCTGCCATTCTTAATGATACTGCCTACTATAATGCAACAATGAGTCTGTGGAATAACATGGTAAACAAAAAAATGTATATTACCGGAGGACTCGGAGCACGACACAATGGCGAAGCATTTGGAGAAAATTATGAATTACCCAATTTAACAGCTTACAGCGAAACCTGTGCTGCAATCGGAAGTGTTTACTGGAACCTAAGGTTGTTTCTTTTAACAGGAGATTCAAAATATTACGATGTATTGGAAAGAACTCTTTATAATGGTGTAATTCCGGGTATCTCTTTAGATGGCGACGAATTTTTCTATCCAAATGCTTTGGAATCTGATGGCAAATATGCATTTAACCATGGCTCCTGCACCAGAGAATCGTGGTTTGACTGCTCATGTTGCCCAACAAACCTCATACGGTTTATCCCTTATATCCCGAACCTGATTTACAGTACTTCGGGCAAAAACATTTATGTGAATCTTTATATGTCGAACAAAGCAAACATTAAAATTGAAAACTCTACTATTCAACTCATTCAAACTACTGATTATCCGTGGAACGGTAAAATAAAAATCGAAGTTATTCCTGAAAAAGAAACAGAATTCAATTTAAAAATAAGAATTCCAGGTTGGGTTCAAAACCATGTTGTTCCGGGTGATTTATACTCATATAACGACAATGTATCTCCCGAATACAAAGTGCTGTTGAACAATAAAGAAATATTGAATGAACCGGAATCAGGTTATATTACTATAAGGCGTAAATGGTTAGATGGTGATATAGTTGAAATTAATTTCCCAATGACTCCCAGAAAAGTAATTACAAATAACAAGGTGAAAACTAATGAAGGTTTGACAGCAATTGAGCTTGGTCCGGTAGTATACTGTGCAGAAGAAATTGATAACAACTCTAATTTCGATGAGATAAAAATTAGTAATCAATCACTTTTTTCAGTTCATAGAAATTTTGATCTACTTAGTGGAATCAATATAATATATGCAACAGATAGAATCAAACAAGATAGCATTAAATTAATTCCCTATTATGCCTGGTCAAACCGGGGAGTTAATAAAATGAAGATCTGGATTCCAAATGAGTTAAACGAATAACCTTCTTAAACCCGTTGGCGGAATTAACTATGTAACAAACTGAAGAACAAGTTCTCGACTAATTGGTGCATTACATGAGCGCGTACAATGTATTTAATGAATTTATACACGATAGGATTATAAATTTTTAACCTGACAAACTAACCACCTATTAAGCTTAAAAATTTTCCATTTACTTATTTTGACTTTTTATTATCTTGGTTAAAAATATTTTTTTTATTTTCAAATTCAATACAATTCCTCACATTAACCTAACTCACTAAAGATGAAAAAAAAACCAAAAAACAGAATCAGATCTTCCATTCTGATTTTCAGTACAATTATTACCATTTTCACTTTATCTACCCGGCAGATTTTTGCTGAAGTAAATTATGGTATGTTAAAGCAAACAATAATTACCGGAACGGTAATTGATTCAAAAACAAACGATCCGCTACCTGGTGTTTCTATTGTAGTTAAAGGTACTTCACGTGGTGTAGTTACCGATCTAAGCGGAAAATATTCAATTGAAGCAAATCAGGGTGATGTTTTAATCTTCAGTTTTATTGGCTACCAAAGCAATGAAAAAACAATTGGCACAGAGACGAAGATTGATATTATGTTGATTCCCGACATTATTGATTTATCTGAGGTAGTGGTTGTTGGTTATGGAACCATGAAAAAGAGCGATGTTACAGGTTCTATTTCATCCGTCTCATCAGAACAAATTAAAGCCATGCCGGTATCAAGTTTAGATCAGGCTCTGCAAGGGAAAGCTGCCGGAGTAATTGTTCAGTCATCTTCTGGATCACCTGCAGGCGGAGTATCTGTTTTAGTGCGAGGTGCAAGTTCCATTAATGCGTCCAGCCAACCCTTGTACGTAATTGATGGTGTGCCCATTAGTAATACATCTACTAGTGGCATTGCCAACATTGATGGCGGCCAGGGTGGTCAGACTTCAAATCCTCTTGCTGCCATCAGTCCTGATGATATTGAAAAAATTGATATCCTTAAAGATGCATCTGCTGCTGCGATATATGGCACAAGGGGGGCAAATGGAGTTATTCTTATTACTACCAAACGTGGTATGAATAGTAAAAATAATTTTTCTTTTAATGCCTATAGTGGTTTCCAGTCATTACCAAAAAAACTTGATGTGCTGAATGCAACAGATTTTGTCAAATATAGGCTTATTGGCCATATGAATTCTATTAATGAATCGACCTATCCTGTATTCACAGAACAATTAGATCCGATAAACGATGATGGAATTCCCTATACAACTCTTCATCCCGACTCATTTGATATTAACACAAACTGGCAGGAAGAAGCCTACCAACTAGCTCCAATTCAGAATTATCATTTAACTGCTTCAGGGGGTAGTAAAACTGCCACTTATTCAGTTTCAGGAGGTTATTATAGCGTTGATGGTATTTTAATTGGGTCCTCTTTCGACCGGCTTTCTTTAAAAGCTAACACTGACATAAAACTAAGAGAGTGGTTAGATTTTGGGAATAGCATGTTGGTTTCGTACAGTAAAGAAAACATGTCTTTCAACGATGCATATTACAATGGTGGCATGGTGGAGCGTATTTTGCAAATGCAGCCACTTATGCAGGTAAAAGACGAAGATGGAAATTTCGTTGGCCCTTCTGAAGAAATGGACGGTTTGCCTGATAATCCAATTGCCGCAGAACTTGAAAAACAGGATGATAATGTTGTATCAAGATTGGTCGGAAATATTTATGCTCAATTAAACCTTGCTAAAGGATTAAATTTCAGATCCTCCTTTGGGGCAGATATGTCTAATGCCAGAACAACACTCTTTAGTCCATCTGTTGACAGAGGGGCTATCTACATTGAAAGAGCAAGAATGAGAGAATCGATTCAGCAAAATATGTACTGGAATCTCGAGAATTATTTTACTTATTCGAAAAATGTCCTTAACGACCATAATTTTAATGTTGTTGCCGGTAATACCCGTAGTTTTGTCAAATGGGATCAGTTTAGTGCCTACCGCGACGGTTTTCCAAGTAATGAGTCGAGAAACCTGAATCTGGGTGAGTTGGAAAATATGTCGAATAGCGCATATGCCGGACATCAAACCTTAATTGGATATTATGGCAGGCTGGTTTATTCTTTAAGTGAATATCTTACTTTAACTACCACACACCGTTGGGATGCCGACTCAAGATTTGGTAAAGATTATAAATGGGGATATTTCCCGTCGTATGCTTTAGCCTGGAAAATTACATCTCACGACTTTATGAATAATTTGAACTTTATAAATTTCATGAAGTTAAGACTTGGTTATGGTTTAACAGGGAACAGCAATCTTTCTGGAATACCTTATATAGCCAGATTAAGGCCTGTTGAGGTTACTATGAATAATGCTGTAATTCCTGCATTCGAGCCCGACGGAAAAGACAACCCTGATGTACATTGGGAAACAGTTAAAACCTATAACCTGGGGTTAGATGTTAACTTTCTGGAAAACCGTTTTCAACTGGTTGTTGATGCATATAATAAAATCTCTGATGAAATGTTAATAATTCAACCCTTAACTGTAACTGTATCTCCTTTTGGTTCGCCCTGGGCAAATGCCGCAAAAATGGAAAACAAAGGAATTGAGGTAAGTCTTATTTCTAATAATATATCAGGAACCTTCTCCTGGTCAAGTCAGGTGACTTACTCGTATAATAGAAATAAAATTTTAGAACTCCAGGGAACCAGTGTACAACAAACCATAACAACTCGTGATCCATTCCTTACCAATACAGTTGAAGGATATCCAATTGCACAGTTCTATGGTCATGTTACAGATGGTATTTTTAAAACCCAGCAAGAAGTTGATGAACACGCCTATCAATCGCCAAGAACCAGTGTTGGTGATATTCGATTTAAAGATTTAAATGGTGATGGAACTATAACTGATGATGACAAAACTTTTATTGGTAATCCTATACCAATGCATGTATATGGAATTACAAATACATTCTCATATAAAGGCTTCGATATGAACATTTTCTTGCAAGGCACCCATGGAAATAAAGTTTTTAACTGGACCAGACGAACAATGGAAGCCTTAGCTGGCCAACAGAATCAACTGGCAGTAGTTCTTGATACATATGTTCCTGAAGATATTTATCTAAGAACTGATCATGGAGATTTTCTGGTTGCTGAAGCAAATACCGATACCGATATGCCAAGAATTACAACTACCGATAACAATAACAACAAAAGACTATCGGACAGGTATGTTGAAGATGCTTCCTATCTCAAAATACAATCTATCACTTTTGGATATACATTCCCAGAGAACCTTGCTCAAAAAGTAAAAGCAGAAAGACTTAGAGTGTATGCTTCCGGTAAAAACCTATTTACCTTCACAAAATATTCTGGTTATGAACCAGAACATGGTGCTTTAAACAACAATTCTCTTCTTACAGGAATTGATATTGGAAATTACCCTGTACCCCGTTCTATAATAATTGGTGTAAACCTTGATTTCTAAAACCCTAAAAAAGAATAATATGAAACTAAATACAATACTAAAAATTTTCTTAGTACAGGTTTTCATCTTTGTATTTGCATCATGCAACGACGATGATTTTCTGGACAAAAAGCCACTTGACACACTAGTGACAGGAAATTTCTATAAAACAGCCGAAGGTATTCAGCTTGCAGCGAATGCCATCTATGCTCCATTAGGTGAAGAAGGATTCAATGGAAAGACAATCTGGATGATTGGAGATGGTGCTTCAGACGATGCCCAACCCAACGGTGAAGACCCGGATTATATTCCTATTGATGAGTTTTCTCTATCAAGCGATAATCCCAGAAACAATGATATGTGGCGTATCATTTACCGAATGATTGCTTTAGCAAATATTGTAATTGAAAATGTTGATGGCAACTCTGCCAGTGAGGATATTCTAAACAGAGTTACCGGCGAAGCTCTTACTTTAAGAGCTTATGGCTATTTTGTGCTGGTAAGAATATATTCGGATATTCCACTAATACTTGATGGAATGACACCTGAAGAACTGGAAGCTCCTTCAAGAACTCCCGCAGCAGCTGTTTTTAAACAAATTATATCCGATTTAGAAAAAGCCATTGAATTACTACCTGCCAGAAGTGAATACTCTGGTAATGATATTGCCCGTGTGAACAAACATGCAGCCATGGGAATACTTGCCAAAGTTTACATGACTATTGCTGGTGATTTAACTATGTTTGACACAGAAGAAAATGCTGATAACAGTAGTCAGATTGCAGCAATTGCAGATAACACAAACTGTTATAGTACAGCGCTTGAACTATGTGATAATATTATTAATTCAGGAGAATACCAAATTTTACCAAACTTTGGTGATCTGTTTACCCGCGAAGGTGATAATTGTGCAGAATCAATATGGCAATTACAATTTATTGGTTGTGGTGAACGTCATGGTTCGGGAAATATGATGAATGCATTCTTTGCTCCCTGGGATTCTAAAATTACAAATGCAGGAGATGGCTGGGGTACACATAGTCCTCATGAAGACTTAATAGCTGCCTTCTACCCACACCCTGACTCACTCTATAACCATCATAACGGTGGAAACGGTGTTGATACATTGCTTTTACCTCCTGCAGATAAACGATTTGTTCATACCATCATGTTTCCTGGAGTTGAATACACTAATCTTCCTGTTGGTGATGAAGGTATCCCTTACGCGCTTCCTTATAATTATGGGAAAAGTGGCTTTGCTGTTCGAAAATATGTAATTGGCAGCGGAAGCGATGTGTGTAGTTTAAAAGCTCCTAATAACGTATATCTTTTAAGGTATGCAGATATTTTTCTCTTAAAAGCTGAATGCCTGGTTGAACTGGGAAGGCATGCTCAAGCTGCTGCTGTTCTTGACCCTATTAGAGAAAGAGCCGGACTTGAAATGATTTCTTCCTCATTAAGTCAGGAAGAAATGCGTGCTGCTGTTCGTCTTGAACGAAGAAGAGAACTGGCAATTGAACAACAACGTTGGTTTGATATGTTACGTTGGGGAATTGCTGTTGATAAGCTACAAAGTCTTGGAATTAATATTGTTCCTGAACGCAGATTATTCCCAATTCCAAGTAATGAGCTGATATTGAACAAAAATTTAGTTCAGAATAAGACTTATTAATTAAAAGCCATTAAAGAAATGAAATACACATTTTTATTTATAACAATCGGATTACTTTCGGCTATTTTAATATCATGCGAGGTAAAAGAAACATGGGTCGAACCTCAGGCCGATATGGAAATATGGTATACAGATACTACTACATTTGAGGATATTATGCTCCAGGAACCCTACACCTTGTATCATGGGGTTAAATATTCCTTTAAATTTACCGGAACCGGAGCCAGTGCTGCATTCTGGTTTGGAGTTGCAGGTAATGATAAGGATGGTTCCGGAAATGACTATAATGACAGAGGAATAAATCATATCTCAAAAGGTCAGTTAGCAGAAGATGGTGCAGCAATATATACTTATAAAGAAGCAGGTAAGTATACTCTTGTATTGGTTGCTGCAAGCTACATTTATTCTGAAGATAAATATGCAGAAGATGTTATATCGAAAGAAATCACAGTCGAATAAATAATAAAATCTAATTGTAAAATGGCTGTTTCATTTATTCTGAAACAGCCGTTTTTTATTTTAATTCAATTTCAATAATGTAAAAAATTGAAATTGAATAAATTTGTCTGCCTATGGTAGGAGTTCAAATATTAAGGTATTTTTATTTATTAGTTAGCAAAAATTTAAAACTTGAAATAGAATGAATATTAAAGACATTAAAAGAACCTACAATCATCCTTTAAATAGGAAAAGAAAGCTAAAAAGTATCGTTAACTATTTTCGACTAGGAGCATACATGAGACTGAACAAAAACAAAATGTTTATACATCCCTATATTCATGATACAAAACTATTAGTTGGCAGAAAATCGGCTAGTTCCATGGGACAGTATTTTAATAGTTTAAATGATTTTGATGAAATGAGTTTGTTATTACATTTTTTAGACAAAAACGATATTTTTGTTGATGTTGGAGCAAATGTTGGAGTATTTTCAGTATTAGCATCAGGGGTATCAGGTGCTAAAAGTATTGCTATTGAACCTAACGATGAGAACATTGAAATATTGAAACAAAATATTGCAATAAATAACTTACAAAACAATATTAACATAGTCAAATGTGTAGTTGGAGAACAGATTGGAGAAATTTCTTTCACAAAAGGTTTAGATTCAATAAATAGAGTAACGAGAGAAGAAGATACTTCACTTGAAACAGAATTGATAAAAGAAGAAACTCTTGACAATTTACTAAAAAACAATAGACCTAGTTTTATAAAAATAGATGTGGAAGGATTTGAATTAAATGTATTAAATGGTGCAAAAAACATTTTACAAGAGCCAAATCTTAAAATATTAATTATTGAAACCAATGGATTATCATCAAAATACCAATTAGATGAAAATGAAATATTTAATATATTAGAAAATTTCGGATTCTCTATTTATCGCTATTCACCATTTGAAAGAAATTTAAATAAAGCAGATAAAAAAAATAAACAAGAAAATTCAATTTTCATAAGAAATAAAGATATTGATGAAGTGATAACAAAAATTAAAAACACTCAAAAACTGCATATCAATGGAATATCATATTGAAAAAAGTTGCTAACACGCATTAAAAAGCATTGGGGTGTAGGTGGTAGTGCGGGCTTTTCAAGCCCGCATCGTATCCCGGTGCACCGAGATACGACCGCAACTCGCAATCCCCAACGACTTTTTACTACGATACCGTTAGCGTAAGTGTGCGGGCGACTAACATCAAACCGATGACTTAAAATTTTCTGATTTATAAAAATTTTAAAATATGGCAACGATTTTAAAAGCAGACCAAAGAGAATTTAAGGAAAGTCCCAATAAGATTGATAATTACAGGATATTCACAGATGTATCAAGGATTAAAAAAGGACTAAATCCTGAAAACCTGAACTTTGATTTAAGACAATTAAATCCAGACGAATACTCAGCTCCCTACCATTTTCATAGGTATGCAGAGGAACTTTTTATGATAATTTCTGGCTCTGCAACATTGAGAACTCCAAATGGATTAGAAATAGTTAATAATGGTGATTTGATTTTTTTTGAAAAAGGGGAGACTGGGGCACATCAGTTATATAATCATACGACTGAGACTTGTGTTTATTTGGACATAAGGACTTATTTTGGTTATGATATTGCTGAATATCCAGACTCAGATAAAATACTTTTAGCCCCATCATTCGAGATTTTCAAAAAAGACAAGCAAGCAGGCTATTTCGATGGAGAAAGGGACATTAAAGATAAATGGAAGCAAATTGAAAACAAAAATGATAAATAGAAATGGATAAAATGAATTAAAAATACATATCAATCGAATGATTGAGTTAAAAGATGAGATATCTGACTTAAAAAACAAACAAGATTTGGGTATTCATTAAGTTAATATATTGACTAAGTGAGAGATAAAATCGTTTTTACTGACCACGGTGATTGAGATATGTTTTTTGTTCCATCGCATATTGCTTGTAATAGATTAAAAGATTTACAAGACAAAGGAGAATCAAAAATTAATTCGAATTTTGTTTCAAGTAAGACAAAGCTTTTGTCGATTACGAACAATTACATAAAAGAGATGCATATAGGTTTTCAGCAATACAACTCAGATATAAATAAATAACACCAGCCGCTAACGCGGTCATAAAATATTGAGGCGAAATGGTTATTCGAGCTTCGGTTCTCGCATCAAAGTTTATTGTACCTTTTTAATCTATTGGGTATTGGTTATTGTGGCAGGTTTGGAAATCAACAGGTATGTTTGTATGAAGTGTCCAAACACAAAATGTACATTATGTAAGAATAATACACAATGTCAATGAAATTTTGCAACAACAGTAAATTTTCATTTTCTTTATGGGTGAAATCCAACGCTAAAACCCCTTGCAAAAGAATTTGCACAACTTAACGAAAAAAGATTTCGAGGGTCTTTTTAAGTCCTTCTACCCTGCTTTATGTTCGTTTGCCAATAAATACATCAACAACCATGAGCTAAGTGAAGATCTAGTGCAGGATGTGTTTTTCAGTTTGTGGAATAATTCTGAAATTACAACTAATATTCAATCGGTAAAATCGTATCTCTATTCCTCCGTAAGAAACAAGTGCCTCAACGAAATTAAACACAATAAAATAGTCGATAATCATATTAGCGATGAATTGAGTTCTATTTCTTCAACTGGTTTCTTCCATGATCATATAATCGAAGAAGAATTGCATAGAATGATTCACAAAGCCATAAAGGAGCTTCCCGAAAAATGTGCGGAAATTATATTACTAAGTATCGAAGGACAAAAAAATAACGAAATAGCAGAAACATTAAATATTTCGGTAAATACGGTAAAAACTCAGAAAAAGATTGCTTATCAGCAACTACGTATCAAGTTAAAATACCTTTATATCTTATCTCCTATAATTTTTCAAAAATTTTTGTAGCCTTTTCACCCACTTTTCAGAATTAGTTGTCATAGGATTAATTAAACAAATACAACTATGACTTTACCTGACATTCCATATAAAATTGCCGGACTTATTTATAAGCAAATGCGGAATGAAATTAGCGATGCTGAAAATACTACACTTAACGAATGGTTAAACAGTTCTGACAAACAGACAGAACTGTACAATAAAATAACCAATGACGAAGCCATTGCAAAGAAATTAAAACTTTACAAAAAGTTTAATGAAAATACAGCATGGAATAAATTCGAAAAACAACTTGAAATAAAAGCCAAATCAACCAGCCGTTCAATGTTTAGAATTATTTCTTATGCTGCTGCTGTAATAATACCCTTATTTATTGCCAGCTATTTATTTCTCTTTGAAAAGGAGAAACCTGCGATAGATGATATAATTGTTCCAGGAACCCATATGGCTGTTTTAACTTTAAGCGATGGTAAAGAAATAAACCTGGATGGTTCTGAAACCAAACAAACTATTGATAACGAGCAGGTTTACATATACAATCAAGAGAGAATTCTGAAATATGAACTAAAAGATGAAGAAAATAGCAGTGCTCCTGAAAATAATGCGAAATCTGTTGAACCTCGTTTTAACACCCTTACCATTCCACGTGGCGGTGAGTATTCAATTGAACTGACCGATGGCACCAAAATCTGGTTAAATGCCGAATCAAAATTGGTTTACCCAATAGAATTTACTGGAAATAACAGGCAGATTTATATCGAAGGTGAAGCTTACCTTGAAGTAGCACATAACAGTGTTAAGCCGTTCATTGTAAATACCAGCCTGGTTAATATTACGGTTTTGGGTACCTCATTCAACATCAGGTCATATGAAAATGACCCGGAAATAGTTACTACGCTAGTTGAAGGCAAAGTAAAACTCACCGGTATCAGCACAAATAATCACGAACAAATTGTGTTATCTCCCGGAAAGCAGGCCCGGATGATAAAAACAACCAAAACGCTGGAGATATCAGAAGTTGAAACAAACGACTACACTGCATGGAAAGATGGCTTACTGGTTTTCAATAACGAAAATCTGGGCAGTATTATGAAGAGGCTTGAAAGATGGTATAATTTCAACTCCATTTTTGAATCAGAGGAGCTTCGTGAGCTACATTTTTCAGGAACACTTAACAAGTATGACCATATCGATACCATTCTCGATATGATTTCGATAAGCTGTTATATTCAATTTAAATCAGAAGGCAGAAACATTACTGTAATAAAAAAACCGAATAATAAATAGAAAAAATAAAAACCGGGAGATGCAGCAACATATCCCGGTCAATCAAATTTCTTATGAAATCTGAAACTTTTAAGCACTTAAAATTATGAAAAAAAAAGGAAAACAAATTTTAAAAAGTACAAAAAAGTGTGCGCCTGTATTATGGGGAAAATTCTCGGCTCCAAGAATTCCATTAATTCTTTATGCATTATTAATCAGCCAGTTTGTTCTTGCCCAATCACCTAAAGTAAGCCTGAAGGTCGAAAAAAGTGGAATTGAACAAATCCTGAAAGAAATAAATAAGCAAACGGGATACAATTATTTGCTGAATCATGAGCAAATTCCCAAAGATATTTCAATAACGGTCGACATTAAAAATTTAACAATCGAGAAAGCTCTTGATGAATGCCTCAAAAATCTCTCCTTGGGTTATGAAATCAAAAATAAGGTAATCATTATAAAACCCAAACACGCAAAAGCCAATACTACGGAGACAAACGCATTGTACCAGACTATTCGAGGCAGGATAGTCGACCGGGAATCAAAATTCTCGCTCCCGGGAGCCAATGTAATTATATTGAATTCCAGTCCACTGATTGGTTCTGTTACTGATCAGAATGGAAACTTCAAGCTCGAAAAAGTACCCATTGGGCGACATAGCCTTAAAACTAGCTACATTGGTTACGAAGAACTTATTGTTCCTGAAATTCTTGTTGGTTCAGCCAAAGAAGTTGTGCTGAATCTTCAGATGACCGAATCGGCCTCAGAATTAAAAGAGGTAATAGTAAGGCCTTATTCAAAAGGTGAAGCCAAAAACGATATGGCTACAGTAAGCGCCCGTTCTTTCTCAGTAGAAGAGTCGCAACGTTATGCAGGTTCAGTGGGCGATCCCGGAAGAATGGCTCTATCGTTTGCCGGGGTAAATACCGACGATGATGCATCGAACCAGATTGTTATTCGAGGAAATTCGCCGAACTCAATGCTTTGGCAATTAGAAGGTGTTCAGATACCAATCCCTAACCATTTTGTTATGGAAGGTTGGGATGCCGGGTATGTAAGCTTACTAAATACAAAAATACTGGGGCCGTCAGATTTCTACACGGGTGCATTTCCGGCAGAATACGGTAACAGTACATCGGGCGTCTTTGATCTTACTTTTAGAAATGGCAATAACCAAAAGTGTGAAAACACCTTTGAATTTGGAATGCTTGGAGTTGACCTGACAACCGAAGGCCCTTTCAGTAAGAACTACAATGGCTCCTACCTGATAAATTATCGTTATTCTACCTTCGCTCTAATGAACCTTATTGGGGTAAGAATTGGAGGTGATCTGCTGCCCGAATACACCGATCTTTCGTATAAGTTTTACCTGCCGACAAATAAAGCCGGTACTTTTTCGATATGGGGATTGGGTGGGCATGCTTATGTTGGAGATATTCCTGAGAAAGATTCAACACTCTGGGACAGCATGCCATACCTCAGAAACGGTTACGAAACCAAAACAAACATGGCCGCTACAGGAATTACTCATACCTTTTTCCCTGACAAAAAATCGTACTTTAAAACAATTATTTCGTTTGCTGGCAACAATAGTATTGACAAAGGCTTTGAGTTAAATGACGATTACAGAAATGAGAATAACTATAGTGAAATTCTTTCATCATCTGCATTGAGATTTTCATCATCATACAACAGGAAAATCACTTCAAACCTAACTGCAAGAGCTGGTTTTATATACAGTAAACTTTTTTACAAATATAAATCGAATACTTTTCGGGAAATGGCTGATACCAGCTTCTGGATTGAAGATTTAAACAGCTCGGGTAAATCTGAAAATATACAGGCATATTTTCAAACAAAATACAGAGTTTTTAAAAACCTTACTATCAATGCAGGTGTTCATTCCATGTATTTCAAACTTACGAATGAGCATACCCTGGAACCAAGGGCAGGATTCAGATTATCAATGCGTAATAATCAGTCAATAAATGGGGGCTTCGGAGTTCACAGCAAACACGATTACCTTATGACCTATTTCACCATTTTTAAAGATGAGAATGGAAATGTTGAATACCGGAATAGAGATTTAAAACTGCAAAAGTCGATGCATTATGTTCTGGGATACTCCAAAATGTTTGGGAGCGATATAAAATTATTGATTGAAACTTATTACCAGCATTTATGGAATCTGCCGGTTTCTCCGGATTCATCAAAAACATGGACATCTCTTGACGGTAATACTGGCCAGTTTGAGTTCGTTAGCGAAGGTAAAGGCCGAAACTATGGTATTGAATTCACATTAGAGAAATATTTTACAAACAACTACTACTTTTTACTAACGAGCACTCTTTATAGTGCCAAATACAAGCCTCTTGATGGCAACTGGTATAATTCGAGGTACAACAACAGTTATTTAATTAAGGCGCTCGGTGGAAAAGAATTCAACCTTCAGAATAACAATATACTGGGTACGAATATGCGTTTTATATGGACAGGTGGCAGAAGAATTACCCCTATCGACCGTTCCAAGGTTGGTGCAGAAGATTATGATATTCTGGACCACAAGCGCACGAATGAAAAAATGCTTTCACCTTATCTAAGACTCGACATTGGAGTGAGTTACAAAATAAACAATGCAAAGCTTGCACATGTATTATCACTCGATATTCAGAATACAACAAACAGACAAAATGTAGGCGGAGGCTTTTACGATTATTACACTCTCGATTTAATTGAATATACGCTTCAGGGTATTATTCCGGTTTTTAGCTATAAAATAGAATTCTAATTGCAGATAATCAATGAACACAAAAATTAAAGCCTATTACATAAGAAAGACCAAATTTCTTATTCAAAACATTACTTTGTTGTTTTTTATTTCGATAACTAACCTTACAGCGCAAAACGATATACAGAAAACAATTAATAACATAAACTTCGGAACAGGTTATTCGCATCTCAGAATGCTCGACCGGCAAGTAACACAGTTGGTTTATTCAGCAAATTGTTTACCCATTAGTTTAGGGTATTCTGGTATATCTCAAAGATCAATCTTTCAAATAAACCTATGTTTTGAACCAGGTATGATTGGTAGTTCCGGAATATATAAAAACCGCAAAGTAATACTTGAAAGCACTAATTCTTCCGGAGTTCTTGAATCACAAGAATTTATTATTCCGAAGACCGGTATTTTTAAAGATGTTTTTAATGTTTCATACCATCACCGGATCTTTATGAAAGATTCTAAATTCAGTTTTTATGCAGGTGGAACTTTTGTCCAGTATTTTTATTTGTCGTTTAGTGTTGTTCCAATATTATTTATGTCCGAAATCTCTCTAAACCCCTCATTAATTGGTATATATAAATTAAATGAAACGATTAAGGTTGAGGGAAATATTTCCTTCCCGGTATTCGGAATAAATACCAGGCTTCCTTATTGTAATGACCCTGTTGATGGTGAGCATGGATATACTTATGTGACTTTTAGGACAGGGAGCAGAATAGCAAGTTTCAATAATTATCAAAAAATGGTTTTAAATCTTGAAATTGAAAAACAACTTAGTTCAAAATGGTCGGTTTCTGCCGATTATAGGTTTTATTGGTTTCGTTATTCTCAAGAAAAAACTATTCAAGCATATGATAATAGCGTAAGCCTTAACCTAAAACGAAAAATTCTGAAATAACTATGAAAAAAATGAAGCTTGTTTTTAGCTGCATAATTACATTAAGTTTAATTTCTTGCGATAAGACTTTACTAGGCCCTGAGGAAGATAACTCTCCATTGAATAATTACGATATCTTCTGCAAAGACGTAAAAGAAATGTATGGTCCTTTTTGTGTTAAGAAATTAAACTGGGATTCGCTAACAATAGAATTCAGGAAAGATGTTGAAGTTCAGAATTCAGAATCAGCTCTTTACGATGCAATAAAATCATTAATGATCCATTTAAACGATAATCATGTGAGTCTAATACCTACAAACCCCGATTATCCTTTCTTTCAAAGTGGAATTGTAGGCAGAATGGGAACATTTACCGATTTTAGTTTGCCTGTGATAGAAAAAAATTACTTGAAAGAAAAGGTAGATTTTGCTCAGGGATTGATGTACGGAAAGACCGAAGATAATTATGGATACCTGTACCTGAGCCATGTGGCTGCCGGAATAAAATCTTTCGAAAAATTTCTTGATGAAGCTTTTGATTTTTTGAAAGAAACGGACGGAATAATTATTGATTTGCGTAATAATAGTGGCGGAAACGATAATGAAGCAGTGTACATTGTCGGACGATTTACCAGAGAGAAACATTCAGCATATAAGTTTAGGTTAAAGAATGGTCCCGGAGAAAATGATTTTACACCCTTCTATACCTACTATATCGAACCTCAGGGGAAAACCCAGTATTTGAAAAAAATTGTGGTACTTACTCACAGGTTTACAATAAGTGCTGCCGAAACTCTAACAATGGGGTTTAAACGTCTTGAACGAACTATTACAATTGGCGACACAACTTCCGGAGCTTTTTCAGATATGATAACCCGCGAGTTGCCAAATGGCTGGGTATATTCAATTTCGATTGGCGATTGGCGCGATTATCGTGGAATTAGCTACGAAGGTATTGGTTATCCACCGGATATTGTAATTCAGAATGATGCAGCTGATATTGAACCGGGATTTGACAAAGTATTCGACAGAGCCAAAAACGTTTTGGGAAAATAATCTAAAAGTAAAAGGCCGGTATCTTAAATCAGTTTTAATACCTTTAAGCTAACAATAAAACGAACATGAAATAATGGGTAAAATACTGATATTGTATTTCAGCAAAGATGGTAATACTCAAAAAATGGCTAAATATGTGTTTGAGGGAGCAAAACAAATTTCGGGGAACGATATAAAAATGCTGCATGTAAAGGATGCCTGCATTGATGATGTTTTGTGGTGCGATGGAATAGCCCTTGGATCACCTACCTATTTAGGAACTGTTGCATCTGAAATGAAAAAATTCTGGGAAGATTGTCTGCCTGCATGGCAAAAAATCGATGGAAAAATTGGTTGTGCTTTTAGCTCACAAGGTGGCTGGGGAGGTGGAGCAGAACTTACCTGCCAGGCATTGAATACCATTCTTATGAATTATGGTTTTCTGGTATTTGGTGTGACTGATTATGTTGCCCACCAGTTCACCACGCATTATGGTGCTATACAGGCAGGAGAACCGCGGCTTGATAAAGAAATTGAATCGTGCCGCCGGTTAGGTAAAAGATTAGCTGAATGGGTGGCTGTATATGTTGATGGACGTACAGAACAGCATCCTTTGAATGAAAATTATTCAAGGCATCCGGATAAATAGTATACTTTTCAGCTTTATTTAATACATAGTTTGTTCTTAATAAATTATAAATTTTATAAGTTACATACAGGGAAAATGTTAACAAAACGTAATTCCTTTGTTTTAAACCCATCAAAAAAGTTATTTTGTGCAACCTTAACCTATTCTGCTTGTCATTCGGATAGTTAAATCTTATACAAAAAAATGAAATATCAACTATTAACCCTTACATTCCTGACGTCATTTTTATGCTCGCAGGTTTTTGCTCAGAAATTCACTGTTAGTGGATATATAAAAGATAACAACAACGGGGAATCGCTTATTGGCGCCAACGTTCTGGTAAAAGGAACTTATACCGGTACAGTTTCAAATGCTTATGGTTTCTACTCTTTAACCCTCGAAAAAGGCAATTACGACTTGGTATTCAATTATACAGGTTTTACTGATAATGTCATTCCAGTAAACCTCAACAAGGACATTGTTTTGAATGTTGATTTGAAAACTGCTGTTGAAGAAATCGAAGAGGTTGTTATTATGTCAACAAGAAAAAACAATAATATTGTTTCAACAGAAATGAGTAATGTAAAACTTGAATCTGCTACCATAAAAAAAATACCGGTTTTAATGGGTGAGACCGATATCATAAAAACCCTTCAGCTTTTACCAGGAATAAAATCTACCGGTGGATTGAGCGCCGGTATGAGTGTTCGGGGCAGTACAAGAGATCAAAACCTGTTGTTGCTCGACGAAGCCATTGTATATAGTGCAGCCCACCTGGGTGGAATATTTTCTGTTTTTAATAACGATGCCATTAAAAATGTTGAAATTCATAAAGGTTTTGTTCCTGCAGAAATGGGAGGCCGGCTGGCATCGGTTCTTGACATACGCATGAAGGATGGCAACACCAAAAACTTTTCGGCAAACGGCGGAATTGGATTAATCTCCAGCAGATTAACAATTGAAGGTCCTATTGTAAAAGATAAATGTTCCTTTATTGTTTCAGGAAGGCGAACATACCTCGATGCCGCTATTGGTGCAGCAAAAAAGGTAACCAAAAATGCTAAAATACAAGAATTTCCAATTCATTTCTACGATTTAAATGCCAAGATAAACTACACAATAAACCAGAATAACAGGCTCTATCTCTCCGGATATTTTGGCCGCGATGTGTTTTCATTTTCAGCAAATGAAGATACACAAACAAAATTTAACTGGGGTAATTATACCACAACACTTAGATGGAACCATGTTTATAACAACAGGTTATTTTCTAATGTTACGCTCCTTGCCAGCAATTACGATTATTTAATGGATACTAAATACGAGATTGGCCGAGATAAAAAAGAATTTGCATTTAAATACGGTGCGTTTATTAAGGACTATTCTGCAAAAATTGACTTCGGGTATTATCTCAACCAGAAGAACACCATTAAATTTGGCGCAATATCTACATACCACGATATTAATACCGGAAAGGTAACCGGCAGGCAAGACACCGTTAATTTTAGTTTTAAAATCCCTTCAATTCCGGGAGTCGAAAATGCTGCTTATATAAGTAATGAACAAAAAATTGGTTCAAAACTTTCTTTAAATTATGGCTTGCGTTACTCTCTGTTTTTTAATACCGACAGCAATAAAATTAATATTGTTGAAGATGATTATCATATTATCGGAAATAAAAAATATGGCTGGAAGAATACCATCTATCAGGGTTTTGAGCCCAGATTCGGAGCAACAGTAGTTATTAACGATAAACAATCGATAAAATCAAGCTATTCGCGTACCTACCAGTACATGTCAATTGCTTCAAACTCAACCACAGGAAATCCGCTTGATGTATGGATTCTGACTACTCCAAATATAAAACCTCAGATCTGTGACCAGGTTAGTGCCGGTTATTTCAGAAATTTCTTTGATAATGCAATAGAAACATCTGTTGAAGTTTATTACAAGAAAACTCAAAATCAGGTCGCTTTTAAAGAATTTGCCCAACCACAATTTAATGAATTAATTGAAGAAGATCTCCGTTTTGGTAAAGGCAAAGCTTATGGCCTTGAACTTCTAATTAAAAAGCCGGGAGGAAGATTAAACGGATGGATTAGTTATGAATACTCGGTATCTAAAATGAAAATAAAAGACATTCAGGAAAAAGACTGGTTCTTCTCCCCTTACGATTCTCCTCATGATTTTACAATTGTTGGCATTTACAATTTATCGAAGAAAATAGATATCTCAGCTACCTGGCTCTGGAAAAAAGGTCAACCCTTTAATGCTCCGGCCATGCGGTATGAATATGGCAACCTGATTTTTCCTTATTACCCTGGCAGAAACCAGGACAGGTTACCTGATATGCACAGACTCGATTTTTCACTCACAATTCATAATATACTAATAAAAAATCCTAAACGAAGCGATGAACTTGTATTATCAGTCTATAATGCATACAACTATAAAACTCCCGACATTATTTACTTTAAGCAGAATGTTACTGATTATTATAAAACAGACGCTGTACAGGTAACATATATACCTTTCTTTCCATCAATTACCTATAATTTCAAATTTTAACTGCATTCACAATGAAAAACTTATTATATATCCTGGGACTTATCATATTATTTTTAGCTAATGCCTGCGAAAAAAATATTGATTGGGAAACTAAAGAACTACCAGTAATGCTGGTTGTTGAAGGTTCGTTTACAAACGAATACAAAAAACATGAAGTAAAGCTTTCATTATCTGCCGAATATTTTTATAACAAGCCAACACCACACGTATCAGGAGCCATTTTATCAATTACCGATGGCAAAAATGTTTATAACATGATCGAAAACCCGGCAGGATCTGGCTCGTATGAAACAGTTGATTCTTTAGCTGGAGTTGCTGGAAGTACTTATACGCTCAATATTCACTTAAGCGAACCTGTAAATAATGCAACAGATTATTATGCCTCGGGACAACTTATTCAGGGTTTAGAAATTGACAGCCTGATAACCGCACTTTACGAAAACCCGCTTTTTAATATGGACAGTGAAATGGATTCGCTGATATTAATTGCAGTAACAATTGGTCAAGATCCGGAAGATATTAATAATTATTATGAAATGAATTTATACAATGAGGGTGAACTTATTCATGATACCATTGATGAAGTATACATTACAAATGATAATGAAGGTATAAATGGCAATATTATTAATTCCTTTTTATTTTTCGAACAATTTGATGAAGGCAATACTGTTACTTTGGAGATGATTTCAGTTGAGAAAGCGTATTTCGATTTTGTTGCCACCTCTCAGAAACTTGCCAACCAATCTTTCGATCCCTTTGATATGTCAGGCCCACCGGCAAATGCAGTTGGTAATATTGAGGGTGCGGAGGCTATTGGCTTTTTTAAAGTAGGCTATGTTAGCAGAGCATCAGCCGTTGCCAGTTATCCAGAACAAGAAAAAGAATAAAATTGATTCTAAAACACAGGATTGTTACAGATATACGCCAGTGGACTTAATTTATATTCAGTGTATTAGGTTCCTTAAGGGAAGCCAAGGGTAAGCGAAGGATAAAAAAAACTTCTCGCGTAACATGTATGCGCCAGCTATATGGTTTAAAAGGTACGCAAAGAAAGACCAATGCTTTCATCACAACGTCATTTCAGAATTTTCGGAGTAAACGTAGAAAATATCTGAAATCTCCTACACTTGCATTGCAACATCATCCATTTAAGAAAGAGTACCTCATACTACCGTAAGTCTGTGCCAATAATTACGATGCAAACAACCGTATAAAAAATGCCCCCCGTTCCTCGTAGCGTGGAAAACAAATAAACAAAATGTTGTCCGTATGGCTTTGCCTACGGACTTTTTTTTCTAAATATGTTTATATTAGCAAAAGCACACAGTCCGCAGCTTTAAGCTACGGATAACATTTGTAAATAATAGAACATGCCAGTTGCAGGTTATAGAATCAGAAACCAGGAAGCAATACCCCAACATGGCCTAATTGCCGGAAGAACAGGTTTACAGGCCTAACTTAATGACATTGGCCGCAAGTCTCTGGGACTTGTGGCCTTTAAAGTTGAATTAAAGCAGAAACTTGTAGTTTAAAGATAAATAACCACAAGTTGAAAACTTGCGGTAGTCATAAAACTCGTGAGGGCTTGTACCTTAACGAACATAAATAACACAAAGTGCCAAACCAAAAAGGTCACCTCAAATGCCTATTCTGCCGATTTTACGTACGATGTAAGCGGAAATATACTAACTTTAAAACGTAAAGACGCGATCGGCAGCCTTATGGACAATCTGGTATATACTTATGAAAACAGTAACAAAAGTTACCAGTTACTAAAAGTTACAGACTATGTTGGCAACCTGGTTTACGGAAATGGAGAACTTAGGTATATGCTTACCAGCGAAGGCAGGTTGTTAATCGATGGCACCAGCCAAACCTACGAATACCACCTAAAAGACCACCTGGGCAATACCCGCCTGGCCTTTACCGACGACGATGGTAACGGCACCATCTCTATAGCAGAAATAAGCCAGGTAGCCGATTATTACCCCTTTGGCCTGCGCCAGGAACCAAAAACCGAAGACGATCCCAACCAAAAGTACCTCTACAACGGTAAAGAACTGCAGGAAGATTTGGATTGGTACGATTACGGCGCACGGATGTATGACCCGCAATTGGGGCGTTTCACAACTGTTGACCCGTTAACTGAAAAAAATCATTTCCAATCTGGTTTTGTCTATGCTGCTAACAATCCTATCTTATACATGGACTATATGGGATTAGATACTTTTAATATTAATATTGAGAATCAAACAATTAATAGAACAACTGTTAAAAAAAGTGAAACTCACACATATGTTGTTGTAAATGGAGACGAGACTACTACTACTACATTAGATGTCAACAATGCTGGTTTGGTGAAATTCCCTGCAAATGGAAATGGTTTTAGTCGTTATGGCCCAGAAGATGAAGGTGGAGACCACTATTTAAAACCAATTGCAGCAGCTGCTCTATTTGGGCTTATCACTGAAATGACAAATGAAATAGACGGTTTTAATATCGCCTTAGGGGATATGTCATCAGCAGCTGGCACAGCACCTGGAAATGACCATAGAACCCATGGTGGCCCTAAAGGCTATTCAGGAGTATGCGTGGATTTTCAATACTTAGATAAAGATGGTAGTAGCTTTCAAGGCTTTTCCAATGAAGCAAAATTTAATGCTTGGAATAATGCCTATTTTTTTAAAAAGGCTGGAGAATGGGGCTTTACAAAGAATTATATATCTAATCAAAAAGATGTATGGAGTTTTATGATACGCTCAGGAGCTACGGGCAATATAAAGACTACTTTTTATCCAATGAATGTTAATGGAGCGGCTATTGACAAACATGGACACCATGGACATTTAACCTATATGGGGATAACAATACCAGTATCACCTTCAATTATACAAAGATCGACAGAATGGGCTGAGTAGAAAATGAAGTAATTCATTATTAAATTAAAAGGTTAAATAGTTATCTATTTATAAGAACAGAAATAGTCTATAACGAACTAATAAAATATAAGATAATGCGATATGTTTTTTTATTATTAATTGCTTTTCAGCAATGTCAAGGACAAACGCCTAACAATAGTGTAGATTCAAATCAGGTATCAAGAGTATTCCAATATATTCAAGACTATTTAACCGAGTATAGTTTTATTTTGGATAGTGTTGTAGATAGTAGTTCGAAATTCCTACAACTCTATAAAGAGCAGTCTTTGGGTTGTGTATCTGACTTTAATGGAGATAAAATTGATGATTATGCATTGCTTTTACGAGATGCAAACAATAAGGTTTACCTTTTTTCTTTTAGCATAATCAATAATAGTGTAAAGCATTATCTAATTGATTGTTTGGGAATTTGGGAAGATGATTTTAGAGAGCTTAAAGTTGTGACTGAGCCTAAAGGAAAATGGGAGGCTATAGAAGAAACAATTATAGTCCCTAATGATGGAATATCAGTCGATGACTTAAGAAAAAGTTTAAGCTATTCTTATTATTGGGAAAAGACCCACTTTGTAAAATTTTTATATGACTAAAGGGCATCTCTAAAAACTACTTTTTTCGATGTTATGATTTGAAACAAATTCCCACTGGCGCGATTCTGTGAATCGTGCCCCCCAACTGCCGCAAGTCTGTGACTTGTGGCTTTTAAAGTTGAATTAAAGCAGAAACTTGTAGTTTAAAAATAAAAAACCACAAGTTAAAAACTTGCGGTAGTCATAAAACCCCCTGGCGCGGTTTTGTAAACCGTGTCTATTTTGTTTTATAAATTATATTGTAGGTTTTGTAACCCGGTAATTTTTGTACCTTATTACAAAATTTAAGATAATAATGTCCACAAAATATAAAGTTCAGGATCAAGA
>JAFGVA010000079.1 GCA_016938235.1 Bacteroidales bacterium
GGTTGTGGTAGTAGGCTATGGAACCAGGAAGAAAGGTGCTTTAACCGGCTCCGTTGGCTTAGTTAAGGCCGAAGATATTGAGCAATCGTCAATTGCTAGTCTTGATCAGGCTTTACAAGGAAAATCCGCTGGGGTTCAGGTACTTCAATCGTCAGGCAGACCCGGTGCTGAGGCTCTTGTAAGAATCCGTGGTGTAAGTACAATTAATGCCTCAACAGACCCTCTTTACATTATCGACGGTGTCCCTGTTGAGTCGGATAATTTTGCAGCTATAAACCCGAACGACATCGAGTCGGTGAGTATAATCAAAGATGCTACTGCGGCAATTTATGGTTCACAGGCGGCCAATGGAGTAGTATTTATTACAACAAAAAAAGGAATACAAAACAAAACTAAAGTTCAATACAGGCATATGTCAGGATGGTCTAATATGACCAAAACTGACATGAACATGATGAATGCCGAAGAAAAACTTCAGTATGAAATCGACGCCGGCTTCAGGTCGGGTGAGGATGCAAGCCAGGAAATGCTTGATTCTTTGATTGCACAAGATCATAACTGGTTTGAAACTATGTCGCGAACTGCAAAAACAACCAGCCATGAATTAAATTTTTCGGGTGGTAGCGAAAAGACAACATTCTACCTGTCCGGAAACATCTATGATCAGGAAGGATTAGTTGAAGGTTCTTTCCTTGACAGGTTAACAAGCAGAGCAAATTTTCAGCACAAGCCAAGCGAAAAATTCGAAGTTAGTTTTAATTCAACCACCGGATATTATAACCGTGGAGAACTTAGAGACAGAAGAAATGTGCAAAACCCGTTCCATGCAATGTATGTTTACAATCCCTACGAAAGGCCAAAGAATCCTGATGGCACCTGGAACTACCTGCATACAAGTTTCAATGTAATGGAAGCACTGGAGAAAAACCCAGAGCGACAACAGCAAATAAAAAATGTCAGCTCTGTAAATATCCAATGGGAAATGTTAAATGGATTGACATTTAACTCAACCTCGGGCTTTGATTTTAGTGAAATCACCCGACAGACTTTTACCATGCCAAGTTCAATTTTGGCCAGCTATGTTGGAGATTTTATGCGCGACCAGATGTATCGAAGATTGCGTCAGAATTACACCAATTTTTTAAGCTATGAAAAAAGTTTTGATGTGCATTCAATAACCCTGAAAGCAGGTACCGAGGCTCAAAAATTTTGGTACAAAGACTTACTCCTTGGGGTGCAGGGCTTCCCGTCTGATGACCTGGCTGTACCTGCAGCTGCTGCTCAAACAATCGACCACGATGGAAAGATTGAGGAATGGGGAATTCTCTCCTATTTCGGTTCAGCAACCTACAATATGTCTGAAAAATATATTGTTGACCTTATTGCCCGTCGCGATGCTTCATCAAGATTTGGAGAAAATAACAAGTGGGCAAATTTTGGAGCAGTTGGTGTAGCATGGAATATTAATAAAGAAGATTTTCTTGCAGGAATTTCAGCCATATCGAACCTCAAGATTCGGGGTACTTATGGAACAACAGGTAACTTCAGATACCTGCGTACCGATTTAACCGAACCGTACTACGAAGCACTGGGCACATACTCATACTTCTCTTACAATGGCTATTCCGCGAGTTATCCCACAAAAATTGAAAACGCAAACCTAAAATGGGAAACCGTTGCAACCTTCGATTTTGGTGTTGATTTTGGACTATTCCAGAATAGATTAAATGGGTCTTTTGCCTATTATAGCAGAAAAACATCTGATTTATTCTTCCCACGCCAGGTTTCAAGAACATCTGGATTTACCGATATGGTTGACAATGTTGGAAACATGGTAAACAAAGGAATAGAACTAAGTTTAGATGGGGATATAGTTCGAACCGGTGATTTTCAATGGAATATTGGAGCCAATATAACTACTTTAAAAAATGAGGTAGTTGAGCTTTATGGGGCAGAAGATCAGCAAATCGAAAGTGGTTTTGGAATTCTAAAAGTAGGCGAACCTGCCTATTCATTCTACCTCGTAAAATATGCCGGCGTCAACTCTGCTAATGGTGATCCATTGTTTTATGATGTTGATGGTAACATTACCAATCAGTATAGCGATGCAGACAGGGTTATTCTTGATAAAAACCCTCATCCAAAATTCTATGGATCTTTCACAAACTCTTTAAAATATAAAGGCTTGGAATTATCAGCTCTGATATACTATAACTATGGCAATTATATTTTCAGTTACACAGTATACGAAACCGAAAGTGACGGCATGAACGTAGCTGATAATCAATCGAGAGAACAACTGAGAGCATGGAAACAACCAGGAGATATTACAGATGTGCCTGAAATAAGGTGGGGTACCGACCGTGCTTATTTAACAGATAGAAATCTTGAAAACGGCAGTTACCTAAGAGTAAGAGATTTAACGTTTGGATATACCGTTCCTAAAACATTAAGTTCAAAAATTAAAGTCGACAAGTTTAGAGTTTACCTGAAAGGTTCTAATCTTCTGACTATTGCAAACTATAAGGGATACGACCCTGAAGTAGGTTACAATAGCAGTGAAAGTACATCTGCTCCTGTTGGAAGTTTCGATGAAAACACTTATCCTGCTGTGCGTACAATCTCATTAGGTGTTGATGTAGGATTTTAAAAAATATAACAAAATGAAACGAATAAAATACATATATATAATTGCTGTAAGCCTTTTAGCGCTTACCTCTTGTGAGAGTTATTTAGATTTAAACCCTCATGAAGAACTTGCTTACGATCAGGCCTTTAAAGATGCTGCTGGAGTTGAAATTGCAACACGGGGTATTTACTACGAGATGCATGAAAACGACGGCTATTACGATGGCCTGCAATTAATTCTTCCTGATGTATTGGCCGATAACCTGATATTATGCTCCGAAGGCAGGTTAACAATGGATCTGATGCATTCCTGGGATATATCTTCGGGTAATTATTATGTAACAAGAGCATGGTCTCAGATTTATGTTGTAATCAACAGGTGTAACCAGGTTATAGCCAGATCAGATGCTGTAGAAGCTGAAGGAGATGAACTGTTGCTCAAAAATCATTCTGTGGGCGAAGCGTACGCTCTTCGGGCAATGGCGCATTTCGATCTGCTAAAATATTATGCAAAAAGTTATACTTCAGCAAGCGATGCTGATTTAGGAGTTCCCTATGTAACTGCCCCGGAACCAACCAGTCCGGCACGTACTCCGGTTAAAGAATGCTACACAAATGTTATTGCTGATTTAAACACAGCCATAGAGTTAATGGATGCGGGTGAGATTGATCCTGCGGAGGGCAATACAAGATTCTCATCACTTGCTGCCAAAGCTCTTCTTGCCAGGGTATATTTATCAATGGAAAACTGGAACGATGCCATATCATTGGCTTCTGAAGTTATCAATAATTCATCTTTAGCCTCGATTGATGAATTTCCACTTGTCTGGACAGATGCATCAGAGGCCGGAGTATTGTTTAAACTAAGAATGACTGCTACCGATAACAGCCAGACAACCAGCGGATCAACAGTGGGTGTATATTACAGTCAGACAGGTCCGTCGGGAACACGCTCGGAATATGTGTGCAGCTATGATTTATACAACCTTTTTGCAGCAAACGATATACGGCTTAGCAGCTGGATATATACAGATGTATATAACGGAAAACTATTTAATCTTATCTGGAAATACAAGCAGCGCGAAGGCGAAAGTGTCCCCGATTTGGTGGATGCTAAAATTCTGAGGGTAGCTGAAATGTATCTTATTCGGGCTGAAGCATCTATGAATCTTGCCACTCCTGACGAAACAACTGCACTATCCGATTTAAATACACTAAGGGCACAACGGTACGAAGGCTTTTCAGATGGAAATGAATCGGGTCAGGCGCTAATAAACGCCATAGACCTGGAACGGAGGCTTGAACTTGCTTTTGAAGGACATAGATGGTTCGACCTGAAACGCAAAGGACTACCTGTTAACAGAATGGCCTCGGGAGATGAAGCAGATGGTGGCGGACTGCAATACAGAAGCCTAAACCTGCCTGCAAATAGCTACAAGTGGCAATTACCAATTCCCACAGTGGAAATGGATGCCAATGATAACATTGTACAAAATGACCAATACTAATAGTTACAATTATGAAGTCAAATAGAATATATTTAACATTTATAGCAATATGCTTAATCGTTGCAGGCATTATTTCGTCCTGCGAAGAACAGGATTTTACCTATTCCGGACCTTCAATAGTGAGTTTTACCGATGCTTCCCAACTTTTTCTTGTGCAGGATATTGCAAATGCTGTTGATACCGTAAAAATAGGAGTAACAAAAAGTGAAGCTGCAGACAGAACTGTTAACATATCGGTAGGTGTCGGAGGCAGTGCCATTGAAGGAACACACTTTAAGCTTTCAAGTACCTCGATAACGATTCCGGCTAACCAGGTCATTGGCAACATCCTTATTCAGGGATTATACGATGGATTTGGAGATAATCTTGAGACGGTAATATTTGACATCACTGGCGGCGATGTTGAAATAGCAAATTTCGATACTTCATTCACACTTATGATGCAAAGATATTGCCCACCGAACCCTGATGCGATTGTTGGTACATACACAGCTGTTACCAACGGTGAATCGCCGGACGGAATAACTACTACCGGCTATGTCCATACAATTACAATAACCGAAACAGCTGTTGAAAGTGAGTATGAAATATCAGCTATCTCTTTTGGATTATTTGATCTTTGGTATTCAGAATATTACGATGGAGGTGATGTTCCGGGAACGATTTTGGATAATTGCGGAACATACACTATTGTAAATACAATGGATCCCTGGGATGACACAATTACAGGAAGTCTTACTATAAACGGAGACGGAACCTTAACTGTGGTTGGTGGCAATACATACGGAGATTCATGGACTGCTGTATTAACCAAAAATTGATGGGCATTGATCCCTAAATATATATAGGAGACTACTCGGGGTCAATCCTTGACCCTGTTTAGTGTTTAATGCTGGAAGGAGGGTGGTCTTAATTGATCACCCTCTCAGCATAAAAATGACAACAAATGTTCTATATCGTACATATATATACCGAATACGCACACTTACAAGCTGTTATAAAATATCCTAAAAAATTAATATTCTGATGTATACGTGCTCGTGGTATGATAATTGTCATGTTTGTAAAACCAGATACCTTAACCAATGCAGAGAATATCATTACAGACAAAGTTTTTTTCAGACTTTTCTGGCAAGATTTTCCTTAATAGAATACCTATTGTATTCTCTGCTATATTTTTTCTTTTCCTTTTTGAACCCGGGCAATCGCAAGAATCAACAGCTCTCTCTGAACTTGAAATTCAACTATCGAATACAGAAAACGATACTATAAAAGCTGAACTTCTGATGCAAATTGCAATCAAACAATATTATCTGAACACCCAGGAGGCTATTCGCTATGCAAATATGGCTTTGGATGCCTTTACTGAAATTAATAATGAATGGGGAATTGGAAGATGTAATAATATTCTTGGTGCAGCTTTTTTTAATTTGGGTGAGTTTGATAAAGCTGAAAAATTCTACCTTAAATCAAATCTGACTTCAAATTCTATACATGACACATTGTACATTGCAAAAAGTTATAATAACCTGGGAAACGTATACCAAAAGCTTGGTAAACTTAATAATTCCGTTAATTCCTATTTAAATGCTTTAACAGTATATCGAGAATCTGAAAATACTGTTGGCGCAATAGGTGTAATTAATAATATTGCTTCTTTGTATTATACTACCGGCAGTTATTATAAAGCTATTGAATACTACCGGCAAGCGGCCAGCGAAGCAAAAAAAATAAACGATTACACCACTTTAAGTTCTGTTTATTTCAATATGTCGGCAGTATATTCAGAGCTTGAAGATTATAAGAATGCATTGAATTTTTGTGAACTCTCATACAATCTGAGACAAAAAACTGACTATAACAGTGGAATAATTCACAACCTGATTTCATTTGGAACAATATACGAGTGCCTTGAAAATTTCAGTAAATCAAGAACCTATTTTAATGATGCCCTAACGATTGCACGGGACGATGGGTACACCGATGAAGAATCGACCATTTTGTTACACCTGGGATATCTTGATTTGGTTGAAGAAAACTACGCAGAAGCCGGCAGATCCTTCAAAGATGGTTTATCAATTGCTATAAACAACGAATCAATGGAACTGGTATCAGAATTTCACAAATACCTGTATACAATCGATTCTTTAACCGGAAATTTTGAGTCTGCTTTTAGCAACTTACAAGCATATAATAAGACAAAAAAAGAATTTTCATCGTACGATTTAGATAAAAGAATGGCCGATCTTGAATCGAAATACAATCTCAGTAAACAAGAAAATATTGAACAAGACAGAAATTTACAGAAAACCCGGTTTCTTATAACCTGTCTTTTCGGCCTTATTGCCATCTTAGTATTTATCAGCATCATCATCATTCAGCAAATTAATCTGAAATCAAGAAAAAGAATTGCAGAATTATCGCAAGAAAACCTTCGCTCCCAAATTAACCCACACTTTATTTTTAATGTTCTTAATTCAATTCACGCATATATACTTCAGAACGACAAAGAATCTTCAAGCAACTATCTCTTAAAATTTGCCCGGCTTTTAAGATTAACACTTAATAACTCTCAGGCTAATCTTACTACAATTAATGATGAACTGGAAGCCCTGAAGATTTACCTCGAACTTGAATCGATGCGACTTAATCATAAGCTTGATTACGAAATTCACCTCGATGATGAAATTGACCCTTTTATGTTTAAAATACCACCTCTTATTATTCAGCCTTATGTCGAAAATTCTATAATTCATGGCCTGCAAAATAAAAACGGAGACGGGAAAATACTAATTGACCTGAGGTATAAGGACAGACAGATACATTGTATGATTTCAGACAACGGAGTTGGACGCAGCCAAGCTGCCATACTTAAAAGTAAACATCAGAAGGAATCAGGATCTTTGGGAACCAAAATTACTGAAACACGACTTGACCTGCTAAATTCTTTTTATGGTAAAAAAATGAAAATGGTTTATTCTGATTTGCTTGATAATGAAAACAAACCAACTGGCACAAAAGTAGAATTTAATTTACCTATTTTAACCTGATATGAAAGAAAACAACATCATACGAATTGTAATAGTCGACGATGATATAAAATCCATTGAATCGCTTACAACATTGATAAGTGAATATTGTCCCGGGTTTGAAATTGTGGGCACTGCCAATAACATTGAGAAAGGAGCTGGCGAAATTATACGAACCAGTCCCGATATTGTTTTCCTCGACGTTGAAATGCCCGATGGTAATGGTTTCGATTTGTTAAGAATGCTCCAAAACAGAGATTTTGAAGTAGTATTTATTACAGCACATAATAAATACGCTATTAATGCCATTAAACACAGCGCCCTCGACTTCTTACTAAAACCCTTTGAACTTAAAGAGTTCCTGGAAACTATAGACAGAATTAAAACCACCAATAAAAACAGCAACTTAAAATATGATGTTTTGCTCGAAAACATTAACGGAAACACACCAAAAAAACTGGTTGTTGCAAGCTCTAAAGGTTATGAATACATACCCGTAGAAACCATTGTAAGAATAGAATCGGAAAGAAGTTATGCAAGAATATTTCTTGAAAATGGCCGGGTAATAATGGTTTCGAAATGCTTAAACGATTACCAGAATATGCTTGACCCACACACCTTTTTCAGAATACATAATTCTCACCTTGTAAATTTAAATCATGTAATTATGTATGTGCGAAACGATGGTGGCTATGTTGAAATGACAGATAAATCGAAGATCCCTATCTCAAGAAGTAAAAAAGACTTGTTCATTAATGTAATGCAACAATTTATTTCATAACAGAAAACAGAATGGAAAACAATAAAAACACACAATTGAAAATGGAAAAATTAACGGTAACCGAGATGACATTGATTAGAGGTGGAAAACAACAACCAGAAAAACCAAAAAAGCCCAAAACTCCGCCTGAATTGATTTCTCAACCTTACAATGGTGAAGACTATTAAAGGAGATAAAGAGTTATTTAAACTTTAGTAACCCCACCCGAAACAACAAATTTCATTGCTTCGGCTGCTGGTATATTTAGTGGGCGTACCTGTTCTTTGGGAACAATAAACATTTCGCCGCTAAAATTGTAGGAGTGTGGAAAATAAACAGAAACTTTGTCTTTTATACCCAGATCTGTTAAATCCTCAGAGGTTAAGAACCCGATTTTCTCCAGATCGGAAATCAAATTTACTTTTACTAAAACAGGTTTATTGAACTTTTTCTCAGTACCAACAAAAGCAGAAAACAAATCAGTAAGGGCCGAATACAATACTTTTACAAGAGGTACCTGTTTCATTATACGGTCTACAAGAATTTTTATTGGCTTGAAAAGTATACTCTGGCCAATGAATCCAAGCAATACGATAAACAAAACCAACAGAAGAATACCAAGCCCCGGTATTGTAAATGAAAGGTATTTACTTATTTGTTGTTGTAAGAAACCATCGACATAAGTAAACAATACATAAACTGCGTAAAGGGTTAATCCGGCTGGCGCAACAAGTAAAATTCCCTGGAAGAAATATCGGATCATCCGACGGGAAATATTTTGTATCCTATTCATGGTTATTCAGGTTTATTTGTTCTTGAATTTTTTTTGGCAGACTTTCAAATACTAAATCGTAAGAATGATCAATCCATTCCCTTATCTGTCGCTGAGTAATTGTTCCTGTTAAAACAATGCCATTCCAGTATGTTTTATTAAAATGCCATGCAGGCGTAACCTCTGAATGCTCTTCTCTTAATTTTATTGCAAGTTCAGGATCACATTTTAAAGTTATTCCGCGCTTATCATCCGATAAGTCGAGAACAGCAAACATTTTACCTCCCACTTTAAAAACAAGGGCAGTGTCGTTAAAAGGAAGGCTTTCGTCAACAGCAGGTTTTGAAAGACAATATGCACGAATTTGCTCGATATTCATCTTAATTTTGTGTTTTCGATACCGATATACTATCCTCAAAATAAGTAAATTTAAATCTATATATTGAATTTCCTGAGTAATTATGTTCGAAGGAATAATTTATCGTTTCATCCTCGGTTCGGATATGTTCATCAAGAAAAGGCAGAAAGGTGATTTTCATCACCACCAGATAAGAATCCAAATCCAATTCAGGAGCGTAGTATAATAAGAAACAATCAAAATATTTAATTATGATTAAAGCAGGAAAATTATTTGGAGGATTAATGCTGATTTCAGGAATGATTTTTACATCCTGTGATGAATTAGCAAACCAAAGTATTGATATTGATCTGGATAAGACCAGCGTTGAATTTGTTATTGCCCCAACCGACGAAGTAGGATACCAGGTATTTGCAAGCAGCACTTATACAACAAATATCGATAGTATTTTAGAGGCTCATGGATATTCAGCAAGCGACCTAAGTAAAATAGCCATTAAGAGTGTTGATCTTGAATTAGTTTCAAGTACTCCCGATGCCGATGCCTGTTTTGATATTTTTGAATCTGTTGAAGCTAAAATTAGCACCGATATTGTTTCTCCAGAAACCCTTGCAATGATAGAATCAATTCCTGAAGGTGCTACAAATCTAAATTGTGATATTGTTGACCTGGATTATTCAGATTTCCTGCTTTCTAACAGTTATACACTGGAAGCTGCCGGAACAAATAAAGTACCAGTAATAAATACAATGGTTGTTAAAGGCACTGTTCAGTTTACACTTAGAATTGAAATTTTAAATTCATTAGTCTCATTTTAATAGTCACTAAATAAAGCTGTCAGATTTTACATAGCCGGGTGAAAAACCCGGTTTTTTTATTCCAGGTTGGGAATGAAAGCATCTTCAATATGACTGATTTCGAACTTGTCCTTCTTTTTAACAATAGAAATAATATCGAACCTGACTTCAGCTTCAAAACCGAGTTCTTGCAAGTAGACATCTGCAGCTTCAATAAGGTATTTTTGTTTAGCTCGTGTAACCGATTCTTCCGGTTGTCCAAAATAATCTGTCGAACGGGTTTTAACCTCCACTATTATTATAAGATTTTCTTTCCGGGCTATAATATCAATTTCCTTCTTTTCAAACCTCCAGTTTCTTTCCAGAATTTTGTAGCCTGCATTTTTAAGAAATTCAACTGCATGATCTTCTCCTGCCCTGCCTAAATCGTTATGGTCCGCCATAGCTTATTGAAATGTAAGAGTAGTACTGCTGTTGTTCGAAACCAGCTTTGTTTCAGCTCCCAGCATAATCGGCAAATTCGGCTTTACATGGCCTGCCGGAAAGCCAAAAGCAACGGGATATTGATATTCTGCAGCATGATCGTAAATAATCTCATTCAGCGATTTTCCAAAAGGTCGCTTGCCATCTTCCATTTCTGTTAAACCGCCAATAACAAGACCGCTTAATTCATCTAATTTGCCAGCGAGTTTCAGGGTCAGTAACAATCGATCAAGCTTGTAATAATGTTCACCAACTTCTTCAATAAAAAGTATTTTATTTTTTAAATCAATATCGAAAGCTGTGCCCTGAAGTGCACAAAGAATAGAAAGATTTCCTCCTGTTATACAAGCATCAGATTCTCCAAGCCGGTTTAATTCATCAGCATCAATTTTATAGTTTACTTTTCCTTCAAACAAAGCTTGTTTCAGGTAAATAAGTGGCTCATCGTTTAGCTCAAGATTTTTGAAATTAATTGGCATTGGCCCATGTATTGACTGGAATCCAAGATTATGAAGTTTATTATGAATGGCTGTGATATCAGAAAAACCGACTATCCATTTTGGGGACTTTCTGAATTCTTTCCAATTCAGTTTGTCTAAAAGTCTCATTGTTCCATAACCACCACGGGCACATATTATCGCTTTAATATTTGGGGAGTCAATTGAACTTTGCAAATCCGACAATCGTTGTGTATCGGTACCGGCAAACTGATTGTATTCTTCAAAAAGAAACTTTCCATAAGTAACCTTCAATCCCCATTCACTGAAAACAGCTCTTGCTTTTTCAATATATGCTTTCTCAACCCTGCCTGCAGGAGCTACGATAACTATTTCATCACCAGGCTTTAATAAGTCAGGTTTTATATAATTATCCATTATAAATTATTCATTTTACATTATACATTGTTCATTATACATTGTTCATTATACATTGTTCATTATACATTGTTCATTATACATTATCCAATCCACATGCAACTTAGTTCAAAATTCAAAAAATATTAAACTTTATCTTTCTTTTTTTCATCGGTCTAATTTTTATTTTTTCATTCTGATTAAATGATTTCTTCGGATAACTTGAAATCAATATCTTTGCGCAACTTAAAGCATACACCATTTCATCATTGAACTGATTTAAACAAAAATGAGAGATTATAAACGATATTTAATTACTGCCGCTCTTCCTTATGCCAATGGTCCGGTACATCTTGGACACCTGGCCGGAGTTTATGTCCCTGCCGATATTTATGTTAGATATTTAAGATTAAGAGGCCGTGATGTTAAATTCGTTTGTGGTTCGGACGAACATGGTGTACCAATTACCATTAAAGCACGCAAAGAAGGAGTAACTCCGCAGGACATTGTTGACCGCTATCATGCGATAAATAAAAAAGCATTTGAAGATTTCGGTATTACATTCGACATTTATTCACGAACAACTTCTGCCGAACACCGTAAAACAGCATCAGAATTTTTCAAAACCCTTTACGATAAAGGTGAATTTATTGAAAAATCTTCAAAACAATATTTCGATACCGAAGCACAGCAATTTCTTGCCGACAGGTATATAACCGGAACCTGTCCGAAATGCAGCAGCGAAGGTGCCTATGGAGATCAGTGTGAAGCTTGCGGAACTTCGTTAAACGCTACAGACCTTATTAATCCGAAATCGATGCTTTCGGGCAGTGTGCCGGAGCTAAAGGAAACCCTGCATTGGTATTTGCCACTTGACAAATACGAACCCTGGTTAAAAGAATGGATTCTTGAGCAAAACAAACACTGGAAACCAAATGTTTACGGACAATGCAAGTCGTGGATCGATGCCGGTTTGCAGCCCCGCGCTGTAAGTCGCGATCTGGATTGGGGAATTCCTGTACCTGTTGAAGGAGCCGATGGAAAAGTGCTTTATGTGTGGTTCGATGCCCCCATAGGTTATATTTCTGCAACTAAAGAATTAACCAAAGACTGGGAAAAATACTGGAAAGATGAAGATTCAAGAATGATTCACTTCATTGGAAAAGACAACATTGTTTTTCACTGTATCATTTTCCCATCGATGCTTAAGGCAGAAGGCAGCTATATATTGCCTGAGAATGTGCCGGCCAATGAATTCCTGAATCTTGAAGGCGATAAAATCTCAACATCAAGAAACTGGGCTGTCTGGTTGCACGAATACCTCGAAGAATTTCCCGGCAAGGAAGATGTTTTGCGCTATGTATTATGCGCAAACGCACCTGAAACTAAAGACAACGACTTTACCTGGAAAGATTTCCAGGCAAGAAATAACAACGAATTGGTAGCCATTCTCGGAAATTTTGTAAACCGGGCGCTTGTGCTAACCCATAAATATTTCAATGGAGTTGTTCCGGCATTAGGAGAACTTTCCGATTTCGACAAAGAAACAATTGCCGAAATGCCAAAGATAAAAGCTCAGGTTGAAACCAATCTAGAGAATTTTAAATTGCGTGAAGCCTTAAAATCGGCAATGGACTTTGCACGCCTTGGCAATAAGTATTTAGCAGACACAGAGCCCTGGAAACTGATTAAGACAGATGAAGATAGGGTGAAAACCATTCTCAATATATCTCTGCAGATTTCTGCAAACCTTACAACAGTTTTTGAAGCTTTCTTGCCCAATACAACAAAAAAACTTCGTGAATTTCTGAATATTGAAGCAATTGATTGGGATTCTGCTGATAAATTAGACAATATACAAGCCGGATCGCAAATAAACAACCCAGCTTTATTGTTTGAGAAAATTGAAGATGACCAGGTTGAATTCCAGGTTCAGAAGTTGCAAAACACAAAAATTGCTAACGAAGCCGAATGCGCTGAAGTTGAGCCACAAAAAGAAAACATCAACTTCGACGATTTCACAAAGATGGATATACGAATCGGAACCATTCTGGAAGCCGAAAAGGTAGCAAAAACAAAAAAACTGCTAAAACTAAAAATCGACACTGGTATAGATACCCGAACCGTTGTGTCTGGCATAGCAGAATATTTCGAGCCTGAAAATGTAATTGGCAAACAAGTTTCAATTCTTGTTAACCTTGAGCCCCGCCAGATAAAAGGTATTGAATCGCAGGGAATGATATTAATGGCCGAAGATGCCGATGGTGCTTTAAAGTTTATACAACCGTCTGAGAAGGTAAAAAATGGTTCGGGGGTAAGGTAAACTGGAACACTCTGTTAATCACTAGCTATTTGTTTGATTACTGGTTTAATAAATACCTGATGGAAGGTATTTGTATTGTTCATAATAATGCGTTTATTTGAAATATACTAAACCTACATCAAATGAAAAAGTATTATTATACTGTTATTGCAATTATTCTATCTGTCTTTTGTTTTAGTAAATCACTTCTTTCGCAGCATGCGGTTCCGATAAGAGCTGAAAACTGCCATGCAGTTGCAACGAGTGCGCCTTTTTTGGACGGTATCGCTGATGAAGCATGCTGGGGTTCAGAATCAGCTTTAACTGAAATGTTCAATGCCTCTGGTTATGACGGAGACAATAGTGACTTTTCGGGATACATAAAATTCTGTTGGGATTATACCAATCTCTACATTTTTGCCGATATAACAGACGATGTTGCGATTAACTTTGATAGTGGCTCTTCTAACACATACGAACAAGATAACTTCGAAGTATTTATCGACATTGATACGACAATCGTCAATGCTGACGGAGCATATATTCATGATGAATCACAATTACGCTATAATCGTGGTTATGATGAATACACCGGCTCATCAGCAAGAAACGATGCTTCATTTGAATATTTTGTTCAAGTGGATGGGGCAGGAAACTGGCAGGTTGAAGCAGCTATACCCTGGCTCGCCATTATGCCCGATGGCACTTTGCAGGAAGATGTTCATGATATATTAATGATTAATGGCGGTACTATTGGTTTCGATGCTCAGTTTGCTGATAACGATACGGAGGTAGGATCAAACCGAGACGCTCAATTAGCCTGGGATGCCGATACTGAAGGAGCTGATGCGACCGAAGACAATGCATGGAAAGATACCAGGGTATTTGGAGTGCTTAATTTGGTGGGTACCCCAAATCCTTCTCCATCAAACCCTACAAATCCAACAAACACTGCTCCTGTTGCAAATGCAGGAAACGACACAACCGTTTTCCCCAGAGATATAATTCAATTGCATGGTAGTTCATCTTACGATAATGAGGATGATTATTTGTACTACATCTGGTCTTCACTTGATAATATCCAGCTATACTACGAATCAGATGCCAACCCTACAGTAAAGATCCCGTTTATCGCAAGCGATGATATATTCAAGTTTGTTCTTAGAGTTTATGATGGTCAGTATTACTCTGATCCGGATACAGTATCGATTTCAGTAAATGGTTATAATTCAATAGACCTGGTTGATGTTTCGCAATTTGATATTTTCCCAAATCCATGTAAGGGAATTCTTAATATTAATTCCGAAATAGCTATTCAAAACATTGAAATATTAAGCATTGCAGGAAAATTGCTTTGTTCAGAATCATTTGATACTAAAACCGTTCAATACAATGTCAGCCATTTAGCATCCGGAACATATGTATTGAAAATACAGGCTGAAGAAGGAGCATTTTGCAAAAAAATAATCATTGAGTAAATCAATCTTCTTAAGATAATTTACAACACAGGAGTTCTTAAATTGAATTTGAGAGCTCCTGTTTTTATTTTTTAAAGCATATCAAATAACTTTTAGCTCCTTCCCAATTTTTATAAATGCATTTACAGCTTTATCAAGATGCTGCTGATTATGAGCTGCAGAAAGCTGTACCCTGATTCGGGCCTGCCCTTGCGGAACAACAGGATAATAAAAACCTATTACATAAATACCTTCCTTCAGGAGTTTTGCAGCAAAATCCTGCGATAATTTGGCATCGTACAGCATAATAGCAACAATTGCTGATGCCGTAGGCTTAATATCAAAACCTGCATTAACTATTTTTTCTTTGAAATAAGCGGTATTCTTGTGTAGTTTCTGCTGAAGCTCATCGGTTTCGGCCATCATATCGAACATAGCTATTCCGGCCTGAGCAATCATAGGAGGCAATGAGTTCGAAAATAAATACGGACGGGAACGCTGTCGTAACATTTCAATTATTTCCTTCCTCCCGGTAGTAAACCCGCCTATTGCTCCGCCAAAGGCTTTACCAAGTGTTCCGGTAATAATATCAATTTGTCCACGAATATTAAAATGCTCGGTAACTCCTCGACCGGTTTCACCAACCACGCCAGCCGAATGACATTCATCAACCATAACCAGAGCATCGTATTTTTTTGCAAGCTCATTTATTTTGTCCATGGGGGCTACATTGCCATCCATTGAGAATACTCCATCGGTAACAATTATTCTGAAACGCTGAGCCTGGGCCTCTTTAAGCCTCTCTTCCAAATCGGCCATGTCGGCATTGTTGTAACGGTAACGTTTGGCTTTACAAAGCCTTACCCCATCAATGATTGAGGCATGGTTTAAAGAGTCGGATATTATTGCATCTTCCTCGCCTAGTATGGGTTCAAAAACACCGCCATTGGCATCGAAGCAGGCAGCATAAAGAATTGTATCCTCGGTGCCGAAAAAATCAGCTATTTTCTCCTCCAGTTCTTTGTGCAAATCGGTTGTACCACAAATAAAACGTACCGACGACATTCCAAATCCATGAGTATCAAGTCCTTCTCTAGCAGCAGCAATAAGTTTTGGGTGCGAAGACAAGCCAAGGTAGTTGTTGGCACAAAAGTTCAAGACCTCTCCGCCATTTTCAACTTTTATTACTGCATCTTGTGGTGAGGTAATAATTCGCTCACTTTTGTATAAACCGGCTTCTTTTATATTTTGAAGTTCTTCTTTTAGAAAGTCTTTTATTTTTCCGTACATGGCAATTTGTTTATTTTAGTTTCCCGTCATTCCCGCGAAGGCGGGAATCTCCAACCTTTGTATATTTTTTGTTTTGGCTCAAATGGAGGAGATCCCCTGCCGATAGTTATCGGCACAAGCCGGGGATGACGTTGTATAAATTGAAAGGATTCCCATCCAAACTCAACATAAAGTTACTTAAATTAGAAATGTAGTAAATGATATTTATCTGCTGATTTATAATTACAAGAATTTTTCGGCATAGAATTAGCATATATGAAAATCACAAACTAACAGCCAACAATATGAAAAAAATTTACATCCTTTTTGTTTTACACACAATTACCTTGATCCCAATTGTACCAGCGCAACAAATATTGAATTCTAATTTGGCTTTTTAATTTTACAGATATTTAATCATAAAGTCAATAAAATATATACTCAGCAAAAGTTTTTGATGAATATTTTAAATAAAAAAAGATACATGTTCAGGAACTAACTGTTTTTATCACATTTATATTCCAACAAAAACAAATCTACATAACCTTTTGTTAGTAAATAATATTTAATATATTTACCCTGATAAATAATTACAAAATTAACTTTCATAAAAATGAAACCAAAAAAATCCTTACTAAGCATTGCTCACATCAGCTTTCTATCATTATTTTTAATATTAAGTTGTGAAAAAGATAATGATTTCACAGAAATTAAAACGGATATCTCTGGTAATGAAAATGTGACAGAAAAAATAGTTTTCCTATCTGATGATATAGAACTATCTTTTAATAATTATACCGAACTCTTAATTTACATGAAAGATGATTATAGGTATAATGAAATAAAAGAAAAAGTTGATGGCCTATTGTGTGAAAAGGAAAAAATAAAATCATTAGGCTTAATTAATAAAAATGAAGATTCCGAGGAAGTCCATAACTATTTATCAAGTTTTAAAAAAAATTCTATAGAGTTCAAAACTTCTGCGGGAAATGTATTGTTCTATGATGAAAATTTGCAAGGCCATGCTATTTGGGCTCCTGTTCCTATGCCATTAATGAAAAAAGAAAATCGAAACAAAGTAAGTTCTGTTAATGCTATTGCACCAATAGTAATTTGTACCAGTACATATTTTCGTGGTACACAGTATTTCATTTGGGGAACTAAAAATTCTCTGCCATATTATGTTGACAATAATACTGAATCATATTATTAATACTTGAGAATAACTTTTGGAGGTTAATACCTATTTAACATTAGCCTCCAAAATATATATTTAAGGGCGATAACGGATTAAAATTATCTTTAAAATCTATTCCTCAGTAATTCCATACCTTATATAAAACAAGGTTTTTACAACACCCATTAACTGCAGGTGAAAAGACAGTCCCTTGAAATTAATGGCTAGAAATTTAATCCTCACCCCCATTATAATTATGATTAACTGTATCTTGACAAGAGGAAATTATTCTTTCTTTTTGATATAAACTTGCTTCTTTTACATTCTAAAGTTTTTCTTGTGTCAGTCTTTTATTTTTCCGTATAGGCAATTCGAATATTTTATGTCCCCATCTTTCACGCATATGCGGGAATCTACTAAATAAGGCTCGGATTACTTTTTTCAAAGTAGTGCCGCATAAGAAACCACAGAGACCTAAAAGGATACTTGTCTTACAATATATCCAGAAAATAACTGATTGTGTCTTTTTTTTGGCTATTCCCTTATAAAAAACTTAAAACTTATATGCCAAAGACATGGCGTAGGGTGCCATTGTTGTACCAGACAATTGTAAGTCTATTTTATTAATAATCGATGAAATTCTGTTTCCCGGATTTGTATAAACAGTTTCGTAATTATCGGTCAATGTGCCTATTAAGGCACCTACTCCTGCTGATAAACCTAAAGCGAACAAGACTCCTCCTGCGTCACCATAAACAGTTACATTTTCTGAAGCAGAAGCGGCCACAACCGAAACAAGCATAAAACCTGCACAACCTCCTGCACAACCAAGTGCCCATTTTTTTGCTTTCCCCTTTTTAGCCTGAATATATAGTACATCAGATAAGTTACAGGTTTGAAGTGACCCGTTTTTCTCAGTAAAAGTAACCGATTCTTGCTGAAGAACAGCTTGCTTCCCTTCAACAGTAAAACCATCTGCCTTTATAATTTTTACTTTTGAATAGCTTTGAGCATGGATTAAACTTGAACCAAATAGTAGGGAAATAAATAAACAAAATTTTGAGATGTTTTTCATGATTAATAATTTGTACGGTTAAACATTATAGTTTGTATTATACTGATTTATTTCTATTGAATTCGATTGTTAATATTATCCTCGTTCATATTGTAATTAGTAGAAAACCTATCATAAATACTAGCTCCATAACGGTAAATTCGCCTCAATATAACTCAATTATTTTTATAAACTATTTAGCAAATTTATTCATCTAATAATATAGCTTCAACTCTTTTTTTATACCCTTTATCTTTTTTAGAATTATAATATCCAGCACTTTTAAACGAGCCATAAATATTTACCAAATATAAACTTGTAGTAACTCCTCCTAAAATTCCGGTTTGCTTATTAAATCCATTCTTCTGGTATGAATTATATGTTAGAAAACCACCAGCAGAAATAAAAAGAAAAGAGTATATAGCATCTTTCCATTGTCCGGAATATACTTTCCCCAAACCAGGCGCTGCCATGGACAATCCGGTGGCCAGCCATGGCTTTTTGTATATCTCCTGTAGCCCTTTTAACTCAACGTTATACAATTCGTTATACTTAGAATAATTTTTTAAGAAAACTTCATTTTTAAATCTATATTCAGCTGACTCTTTCCACTTAGATTGAGCCAGAAACAAGCCATACATATACCCAGAAATATCCGTTTTCGGAATTTTTTTTACTTCTTGCAGATACAAACCCATACCTTCAAAATCATTTTCGGTTATTAGAAGCTTGCAATATTCCTTAGCCAATGGATGTGATAGGTGAGATATATTGTTACCTGAAAAGGATATTAATGTGTTTTTTGCTGCACTTGTATTTCCAGAGAATCTTAATGCCTTTACTTGATTTATTCTTGAAACAGAATCAAGAGGATTCAGAAATAAAACTCTTTCATACTCAATTGCTGCTTCAGAATATTGTTTGCTTTCAAACAAATAATTGGCGAATTTTAACGAGCTTTCATAATCAAAATAACTTTGCGCCCGACTGTTAAAAATAGTTGTTAACAAGAAGGCAATCAATAAAAAGGTTTTATTCGATTGCATCATAATATAGTCCAGTTTGCTTATTAAGCTCATAATCATCTTCATTAACAAATCGATGGCAACGTAAAAGTCGATCGAAACCATTTAATGTGCCAAAAACTAATCCTTTCGATTTAACCGACTCCATCATATAAACAGAACAAGACGGTTCAAACACACATGCATTTACATCCTGAGATGAGATAAAATATTTATAAAAAAGAAATGAAATCGACAATAAAATTTTAAAATCTGATTTCGACTCCTGAAAATAACTTTTATAGTCGGTATGTTGATGAGAATGTTCAAAAACCTTCATAAGGTATATAGAATCGAAAGAATTATCAAGTGGCAAATCCAGACCCGAAACAAATTCCATTTTCTTTTGTTCTTTCCGTCTAATCGCTATTTGCTTCGCATTCCATGCTCCTCCAATATAATACCTGTAAAAAAAAGGAACCACCAAATACTGTCCAAAATTAGGAGCATAAACTCCACCAACTAAAATTCCGCCAACTAAAGCCAGTGAATTTATACCATGCTGATAATCTCCAACATAGATCTGACCACTTCCGGGCAAAATCAGGCTTAAAATAAAAGCCAGATTACTATTCGGAAGTTTAATTTTTTCTCCGTACGCTTCTTTTAAACTGTTTATACGCATCGTGTCTTCCGGAGGTATCGAATTAAGAAAGAAATAGCGTGCTGTATCGAATTGCTCAAGAACAAAATAGTTCATTGCATAATACAGGTTTTTTCTTAACAGATACACTGAAGAAGAAAAACTGTTTTCCTGATTTAAACGCAAAATAGCTGTTCCATAGTCCTTTTGAAACATATAAACAGCTATTTTCTTAAGAAAGAAATCAGCTTTCATTTCATCATTTGCTGAATAAATGAAAGCTGAATCATAAAAGTTTTTTGCATTGTCGTAATCAGATAATAAAAGACTACAATCTGCTATGCGTGAAGCTGAAATTTCTTTATCAAAAGAACTACTAAAGAAATAAGCTCTTTTGTATTCATGTAAAGCCTGATGAACAAATCCTTTCTTTAAAATCGAATCTCCGTAGCTAATGACCTCCGTAATGGGGTTTTTACCAGATACTATTCCAATAAAAATTAGATGAAGTACAGCAAATAAAAATAAAGAATAAACTCTGTTCACTCAAATCAAATATTAACTCAGAACTTATAAGATAAGGTTAAATTATAGTCTGCATACTGAGTACTTGACATGTTTAGATCAAACCTATCTTTTATATAGCTTGTATTAGTGTTTGTATAAACATTATCATAATCATCTGAAATGGTACCTATTATTGCACCAATTCCGGCAAATACACCCGACCAAAGTAAAGAACCTGCAAGAAGAGTTCCAACATCATCGCCGTTTGGGTTTACTGCAGTAGCTATTAAACAAATGCCAAGACATCCGCCACCACAACCAAGTGCCCATTTTGCAGCATTACCTTCTTTTGCCTGAATATACATTACATCATTCAGGTCAAGAGTTTGCAAGCTGGTTCCACTTTGAAAAGAAACTGCACCATCCGAGATTGTTGCTTTTTTCCCATCGACTGTTAAACCATCTTTCTTGGTAATTTTAACTTTCGGATAAGTTTGAGAAAATACAAATGTTGATAAAACAAATAACGCTATCAATGTTGCTAAGATTTTTACGAAGTTTTTCATAATTGTTGGATTAATTTAATGAAAGTCAAATAAAATGAATTTTTAGTAAAAACCCGCGCAATTGTATTAATTTAAACTTGTTATAAACAATTCCCTTTCTGTTTGATATGGAAAAAAGTCTACAGTACAAACCCAAAAGTAATATCTCCGCTAAAGTCGGAATATATCTTTCCGGCAGAACCCTGTAGTCCTGGTCCGGCCTGGAAAGACCAATATGCTCTTTTTCCTATCATGCTTTGGAAACCCCACATGGGGCTTAAAGAATACCAGGCAGTCATATTAACTGTTGGAAATCCTACCTTGGTTTGAAAAGTAACAAACTGACCAGAAAAATTATCAATCCTTTTCCCTTTTTCAAGCCTGTCATCCAGGTTAAAATAATACCGGGGTTCAACTGTAAAATAGGGTACATAATCTAACTCAGATTCTTCAGATTCTCTATGGTAGTCATTTCCAAAAGCTACATCGAAATAGACCGAAACATTTGGATCAACAGCTTGTTCTACGCCTATCCCAAACGCTATAATATGAATTTTAACTAAGGAATTGGTTTCAGCGCCCGGAATAAATTTTTCTTTTTCCTGGGCACTAAGATTCCCCTGAGCGATAAACGGTAGAAAAGCCAATAAAAGTAAAAATTTCTTCATGGAACTAGAGTTTTGGTTTAGATGACCATTACAAATACTATGCCTAAAATCTGCAACAAAATTACAAATGAATAAAAACTTTTTGTGAAGTTTTGGGAAACTTCTCTGTAAAACTCTGTTTAATAGCTATTTATTTATTTCTCAAAGTTGCACAGAGAAAAAATGAGAACCACAAAGATAAGCCTTCAAGAAAAATCAGATTTTTTTTCTAATCTCTTCAATCATAATTTTTGTTGTCTGTTCTAAATCGTATTTGCTTGACCAGTGATCATTGCTGCGAGCATAATGATCATCAATGCTGTCGGGCCATGAATCAGCGATCTCTTGACGAAAATCAGGTACATACGTAATTTCAAATTCAGGAATATATTTCCTGATTGAATCTGCCATCTCACCCGGTGTTGAACTAAATCCGGCAATGTTATAACCGGTATGAAAATATATTTCGTCCTGAGGTGTTTCCATCAATGCAATTGTTGCTGCAACAGCATCGGGCATAAACATAAGTGGCAATCGGGTATTTTTGCCCAGGAAACAGGTATATTTTTTGTTTTTTATAGCTTCGTAATAAATTTCAACGGCAAAATCAGTTGTTCCACCGCCGGGTTCAGTTTTATAACTAATCAAACCTGGATACCTTATGCTTCTTACATCAACACCATATTGATTAAAATAATAATCGCACCATCTTTCTCCGGCAAGTTTGCTAATGCCATAAACCGTATTGGGTTCTTTTATGGTAATCTGTGGAGTATTCTCTTTGGGTGTACTTGGGCCAAAAACTGCAATTGAGCTTGGCCAGAATACTTTTTTTACGTCTTCCACCATTTTGGCTACTTCCAGAACATTCATCAGGCTGTTCATATTAATAGACCAGGCTTGCAGCGGAAGTTTTTCGGCATTGCCCGATAATACGGCAGCTAAATGATATATCTGGGTTATTTTATTTCGAATAACAAAATGAATGAGATGTCGATCATCCATTACATCCAAAAACTGGAAAGGTCCGCTCTCCCTAATATAATAGGGAGCATCTTTAATGTCGGTTGCAAATACATTTTCATTACCATGAATCCTTCTAAGTTCCATAGTTAACTCGGATCCAATCTGACCTGCTGCTCCAATTATGAGTATTTTTTCCATATTAGCCTGAAATTTAATGGGTGAAATTAAGTTTTTTCATAATGCTTTGATATGATAAAATGCATGTTAGGGTTCAAACTAAATAAGCCACGAATTCATGAGTTTAATTTGTAGAGCATCTTGAAAATAAACAATTGCTCCGGCTTCTCAGGGAAACTTTGAGAAAACTCTGTGCAACTTTGTGTTTATTAAAAGTTTTAACCCAGAGATTCACAAAGAAGCCTCAGAGACACACAAAGAAATAAGATAACATCAGCAAAAAATTTATTCGTCAATTCGTGGCAAATAATCTTTTACTATTCTCTTTTCTCTTTTTACTTTTCATAAATTGTATCTTTGCCGTCTGAAATTTTATAATATCTGAATATGTCTCAAAAAATCAGGGTTCGTTTTGCTCCAAGTCCAACAGGGCCATTGCATATTGGCGGTGTACGTACAGCTTTGTTTAATTATCTTTTTGCTAAAAAACACAAGGGTGATTTCCTGCTTCGTATCGAAGATACCGATCAGACACGATTTGTTGAAGGTGCTGAGGAGTACATTAATGAATCGCTGGAATGGTTAGGGTTAGTGCCAGACGAAGGAGTTAAACAGGGTGGAGATTATGGTCCATACAGACAATCGGAAAGAAAAGAAATTTATCTCCCACTGGCTAAAAAACTAGTTGAATCGGGCTGGGCATATTATGCTTTTGATACTCCTGAGGAACTGGATGCATTGAGAAATCAGTTTGAAGCAGAAAAGAAAACATTTGCATACGATCAGACCCTAAGAATAAACCTGAACAACTCATTAAATCTGAGCAATGAAGAAACACAGGCTAAAATTTCATCAGGAATTCCTTATGTAGTAAGATTTAAGATGCCCGAGAACTATGAAATAGTTTTGGATGACCTTATACGTGGAACGGTTAAGTTTAATACCTCCACACTCGATGATAAAGTAATTTTCAAATCAGACGGATTGCCAACCTATCACCTGGCTAATGTTGTTGACGACTACATGATGAAAATTTCGCACGTTATTCGAGGTGAGGAATGGTTGCCATCGTTGCCCCTTCATGCCATGCTTTACAAAGCTTTTGGCTGGGAAAATGAAAGACCTGTGTTTGCGCATCTGCCATTAATTTTAAAACCAACGGGAAAAGGTAAACTGAGCAAACGTGATGGTGACAAAGAAGGATTCCCGGTATTTCCACTTGAATGGAAATCAGCCGATGGAGAAATTTCTTCAGGATACCGGGAATCGGGCTATTTCCCCGAGGCTGTAGTTAACTTATTGGCCATGCTCGGCTGGAATCCCGGGACCGAAGAGGAAATTTTTTCACTAAACCAGCTTATTGACCTGTTCAGCTTTGATCGCGTTAACAAGTCAGGCGCGCGTTTCAACCCCGAAAAGGCAAAATGGTACAACCAGCATTATCTTAAAGAAAAATCGGATATTGAATTAGCTAAAATATTTGTTCCTATTCTTGAGTCAAAAGGAATTCAAGCTGAAATAGACTATGTAGCCAGGGTAGTTTCACAAATAAAAGAAAGAGCGACCTTTGTTTCTGATTTCTGGGAATTATCGTCCTACTTTTTTATCGCTCCCTCAGTATACGATGAAAAAGCCCAAAATAAATTCTGGAAAGAAGATACACCGGCTATTATTCAGGCATGCCTCGATATAATTAAATCCATTGACGAATTTTCTTCATCTGTAGCTGAAGAAAAAATTAAGGCTTACATTGAAAGCAATGAGCTTGGCTTTGGAAAAATTATGAACCCGTTAAGACTGGCTATTGTTGGAGCAGGAAAAGGTCCTCACCTGTTTGATATTATGGAGATGATCGGAAAAGACGAATCAATAAAAAGGATTGAGAAAGCACTAGATATTTTATAATATCAAGTATAATAATTGTAGTGAAAAAGATTCCTTCGTCGTACCTCCTCGGAATGACGTCATTGCGAGGTTGAGGCACGAGACCGTGGCAATCTGCTATTTGAATTTCTAGATAAACATGATACTAAAAAAGTTAATAAAATGCTGATAGATATTCACCGACATAGCAGCGATAAGCAAGATGCTGATATTATGTTGCGGAATATATTTCATACTCAGACAAGTGAAATTGCAAGTTCGGGATACTATTCAGTTGGCTTGCATCCATGGCACATAAATATAAAGGATATCTCAGAAAGTATTGAACAGGTAAAATATGCTTCCCGCTTAAGCTCTGTTCTGGCAATTGGCGAAACCGGAATTGACAAAGCCATAGATACCGATATCGATATTCAACTTAAAGTATTCAAAAAACACATTGATATTGCCAAAGAAACTAAAAAAGTAATTGTTATCCATTGCGTTAGAGCCTACGACCTGTTGCTTTCGGTTATGAAAGAAGCAAACCACAAGCATCCATGGATTATTCACTGGTATAATGCATCGCCTCAGATGGGTTCGGAACTGATAAAAAAAGGGGCATATTTATCGTTTGGACATATGCTTTTTAAGGAGAATAGTAATGCTTTTAAAACATTTCTCAATATACCTTTAGATAAACTTTTCTTTGAAACCGATGATGCCGATGTATCAATCTGGGATGTTTACACCAGAGCATCAGAATTAAAAAACATACCTTTAAAAAAGCTTGAAGAGCAAATTGAAAATAATTTTTTTACCTGCTTCGGAATAAAACTATGAATGAACAAGATTGGAAATGCAGAACCGAACTACTCGTAACAAAAGAAGGAATTGAGAAATTAAAAAAATCTCATGTACTCATTGTTGGAGTAGGCGGTGTTGGTGGAGCCACTGCTGAACAAATTTGCAGAGCAGGTGTAGGTAAGCTTACTATTGTCGATAACGACACCATTCATCACAGTAACATTAACCGTCAGATAATTGCTTTAACCAATACAGTTGGCCAAAACAAATGCGATGCACTAGAGAATCGCTTAAAACTAATTAATCCTGAAGTTGAAATAGAAAAGCATTCTGTTTTTATCGAGGGTGATATTGCAAAAGAGCTTGTTTCAAAACCCTACGACTTCATTGTTGATGCTATAGATACCCTTACTCCAAAAGTTGATTTACTCGAAGCCTGTGTGCTTGGCAATAAGCAGGTTGTAAGCTCCATGGGAAGCGGGGCAAGATTGGATCCAAGCCAGGTTGCCATTGCCGATATCGAAAAAACGCATCATTGCAAACTTGCATACCTGGTTAGAAAATACCTTCACCGGAGAGGAATCCGAAATGGAATTACTGCAGTTTTCTCAACTGAAGAAGTTCCTCAACATGCCCTAATAGAAACCGATGGTTCAAACAATAAACGTACTGTTGTTGGTACAATGTCGTATATGCCGGCAATTTTTGGAGCCTTTTGTGCATCTGTAGTCATAAGAAGTATCCTTTCTCAATAATAAAACCTATCCCTTAACATACTCTTGGTTCTGGGTCAAATACACATTTTTATTATTTGACTACTATTTTCATAAAGAAATACTATTCTACTGTATTACTGCATATTATATATAAAACTTATTTTGAAAAAAATGTTTTGTTTAACTTTTATTTATTTTTTGTTGAACCTTTAAATCGTCTTTATGTTTCTCAAGCAAACTTAAATACGTTTAGCTATGAAAAAATTTAATCTACTTTCGATTCTTATTACTCTGTTTTTAGGAGTGCAAACTACATTCGCTGCGAATGTAGTAGAGATTGTTGTGAACAGCAATGATCACGACACGCTTGAAGCTGCAGTTATCGCAGCAGAACTTAATGATGATCTGTCTGCCACGGGTCCTTTTACATTATTTGCTCCAACGGACGATGCTTTTGCTGCCCTTCCGGCTGGTACACTAGAAGCTTTATTAAATGACCCAACTGGTGATTTGGCAGAAATACTGAAATACCATGTTGTTGCAGGTTCAGCCCTTTCTACTGATTTATCCGATGGACAATACCTCACTACTTTACATGGAGACAGCCTGCTTGTAAGTATTGTGGGTAGTGATGTTTTTATTAACGGTGCAAAGGTAACATCAGCTGATAACAGTGCAGATAATGGAGTTGTTCATGTTATCGATAAAGTGCTAATGCCTTATCCGGCTACTGTTGTTGAAATCGTAGTTGGTAGTGAAGCTCATGATACCCTTGAAGCTGCCGTTATTGCTGCCGGTTTA
>JAFGVA010000080.1 GCA_016938235.1 Bacteroidales bacterium
AAAAGAATCCTTGCAGATAGAGCGCCGAATGTATCAACGTTTTTGGCAGCGAACTTTCTTCCGTGTTGCATTTAGCAGTGTTGCATTAAACCTGTTAATGGCGTTAAGGGTATTGTTTGACGACGACGATGAAACCGAATATTGGAATGAAGTTACAGAAACCTATAAGAAGGCATTTGAAGATCCGGAAAGGGGAAACTGGCTTGCTGTTGATATTACACCATTGTATAAATGGATTTCAGCCAAAGAAGAATACGAAAAGGATAGGGATGTAAACAAGTATTTTTCACTTTTGGGACACTTCTACGATCCGGTTAAGTTTATCATAGCACCTACCCAATCATTTAAAAACAAAAGCAGTGTAATAGGTAAAACGGCAATGGAATTTATGCAGGGAGAGAATTGGCAGGGCAAACGTTTTACCTCCTTGGATGAATTACTTGGGATCGATGAGAAAGGACAATACAAAACATCGAGCAAAAAATACGGATACCGGGTTGGTGACCCGAAAGGAGGCAAAAATAAAGGTCAGTTAACAAGATGGAGAAAACCGGGAGATTATGGCCCTGTAAAATATGAAGAAATTCCTTCATTTATTTTAAGTACGTTCCGGGGCTTTCTTCCGGTCCCTCTGCAAAACGGCCTTGCTTTTGCTTTGGGTGAAATTGATGCTTTTGATGCCGTTTCGCATGGCGTAGGTATTCACTTGAATTCTAAAAGAAATTATCCAAAACTGGAAAGAGAGTATAATAAAGCAGTTGATGAGGCAGAAATTTATATCAGATCGATCAAAGACAAGCTTAAACATGGAGAATTGGAAGAAGCCAGTGAACTGTCGAAAGACACACGGAAAACCACAAATTCGAGCACAATTTTAAAACTCGATAATAATATCAAGAAACTTCGTGAAAGATGTTTGGCTTTAGAGGAAGCAGGCAAAGATGATGAGGCTGAAAAATGCCAGGAAATGATTGACGAAAGAATGCAACAAGCAGTTGATTTGAGTAACAGTAAATAAATCGAAAATGGGTACAACAAGAGGAAAGAGACCAGATGAATCACAGATATTGCGATGGCTGGCTGTATTGGATAAAAACAATATGAACCAGCTTAAAACAGCTAGAGAGTGCGGTATTTCAAGATCATCGATAATAAAATATAAAGAAAAATATTGGGATTTATACTTAAAAGAAAAAGCCACGGTAAAAAATGATACACGAAAGATTGCAGCAACCAAAGCTATTGTTGAACACAAGCTTGATGAAGTTCGTGACATCATTCTGGAAAAAGCTTTTACTCCTATTATTAACGAAATTAATATTCGCTTCACAGATCCGGATCAATTAAAGAAAATCCCAACCCGTATATTAATTGAAGGATTCCGGGAAATTGCTCCGTTTGTCGCGGAAAAGCAAGGTGTGATCGGAACCAATCCAATAAATGATAACGATCCTGTAACGAGACACACTACCATCGTCCAAAATATTATCAGCAACCTAAAAATTTCTCAGTGATATTTTGGCTCGGATCAAAATTGGGTTCATAAAATTTCGAAGGTATTTTGTATTTTAGTTGTAACATCCGATAAAATGACAAAAAAGGAGCAAACACTTACGAAGGAACAGTTTCAGGAGAAAATGGAGAAACTGACAGAACAGGAAGCCCAACGGACCGGGAAAAGCCGGACGGAGGTAGCCAGGGAAGTTCTGCACAATTACCGGCAGCCCGAGTTAAACGAACAATCCAAACAAAATACTTTACCTCAAACATAAACAAATCACCTTGACTTGTTTAAAACTCCTTTGCAACAAAAGTTGAATGAGGTAGGTTTACTTGTATTGGTCAGACTTTTAGTAGATTAGACGAAAATTCTTTATATTTATATAAAGGTAATGACGATGTATCTAATCGATCAGGAAATAGCGAACCAAGTAGCTCAAACGACGGAAATGAAGTACAATCTGACGGAGCGGATGTTCCAGGCAACGGAGGAAGAAGCCGAAGCAATGGAAATGGAAATTCGCAACCAGGTGGAAAAAGAAACCGGCAGCAGTCAGGTAGCCAGGGCAGTCTCGATTTATTTACCCCTGTTACTGGAGAACGAGGCACTGAGAAAAAGCAAAACCAACCGGAAAGCCAATATTCCAGAGATACTAACAGCAAGGGAAGCCAGTCTGATCGCACAGCGCGAAATAATGCTGAACGAGAAGGAAACCCAGCAGACAGAGCAGATGTTGCAGCGAATACTTCAACGTCAGGAAGCTTTGCAGAGCGAGTAAGGTTAAATCTGATTAAGCAGCGGGAAGCTAAAAAGTATTTCAGCTTCAAATTCAAAATGTATTATAACAAGCATGCATCTTGGAATTCTATATTTGAAGAAGATGACAGTGTTAAATAGGGGCAATTCCCCCTATTTGAAAAAAGTAGTAAATACGCAAGATTCTGCGTAATTAAACCTAAGAATATATTCTGCATGCCCTGAATTCCGGGTATGTAAAAAGTACAATCCACATAGGGGCAATTCCCCCTATGTAAATACCCGTGATTCCGTGTATTTACATACGCAAGATTTTGCGCATCTAAAATAAAACTATGACAGCTCAAAAATGAGCTGAGTATTTCGTGTACAGAATGTTGGCTACCAAACTGAGTTCAAAATTGGGCTGAGTAAATCTAAAACAATTGCAAATAAGAGGTACCCCTCCTTTACATCTCGGAATTACGGGTAGTAATGAGTAATAGCTTACATGGGGAAACTACCGCAATGTAAATATCCATAACACGCATAAAAACCCAATGAGAAAAATCACCTTTATGATAATCCGGTAATTTTTCAGAAAATGAAGTAGATAACGTAATTTTACAAGACTATGAAAATGGACAGAGAAAAACTGAAAGCCAAAATTCACCGGTTCGCGGAGTACGAGGCGGAGCAAACGGGAAAAACCCGGCAGGAAATCCTGAAAACATTAATCAGGGGCCAGCGAATGAGAATACCCTCGAAGAACTAATATAAAAAATGGATAGAGGAAGGTTGAGGAAGAAACTGGACAACTTCGCGGAGAACAAGTCCTGGGAAACAGGTCAGACTAAAACTGAAGTTTTTCAGCAAATTCTGAGAGGACAACAAAAACGAATTCCATCGATGAATTAATTGAAGCGATACAGGAATTCCTGTATCCCAGTAATACCGATACGAGAATTATCGTATCGACTGCCTAAATTGAGCTGAGTAGTTCGTGGCCGGGATGTTGTCCACCAAGCAAAATACGAAACAGGGCTGAGTCAAACAATATTTCTTATTACATGGACTTTAAATATTTTAGAGTGTTGAATTGAATTCCACAGGATACAATCTCAAAATCAAGAACTAGATTATCAATTGTCCGCCAGGTTCATCCCGTTAAAACGAGTTTGAAATCTCCGTAAGAAAGAAGTCCGATCAAATTAAATGTGGACGGACAGGAATTATTTGATGTAAAAGTCACAGAATCTAAACTAATTGTCTAAATGTTGACTAAAAAGAAAAAAGAGAACTATTAAAGTTCTCTTTTTTAATTATTTGTAATTATGCATTGAGGTTCCTGGCGGATTCGAACCGCCGTACACGGTTTTGCAGACCGCTGCCTAGCCACTCGGCCAAGGAACCCT
>JAFGVA010000006.1 GCA_016938235.1 Bacteroidales bacterium
AAAGTAGTATTAAAAAGAAGATAAAGCAGGATATTAGATAATAACATTAAGAAACAGGCACGCGTTGCAAACGCGCGCCAGATAGGGCACATTGGCAAAACGCACAAAACCAACGCTACAAACAAATTTTGCCAAAGAGCCTTCCAGCCCGTCCCGCTCCAACGCTCGGATTGAGAGACAGGACATTAATAATGAGACAAATAGATTAGAAAACAATAACGGCCAGCGTACAACACGCGGTATAAAACATTGGGGTTTAATCGGTTATTCGAGCGTTCTGCCCCGCATCAATTTCGGTGTAACTGGACAGGAAAGTAGCCCGCAATCCCCAACGATTTCATACAGCAATCCGTTAGTGCAACAGCAACCAAGGAGGATGGCCAGAAAAATCTGGTATTAAAGCGAAAAATTATAGCTACTTGTCATGAAAAAAGAAACATCATAGTCCGATTCATCAATCAGGTAACTATAGCGGATTGTTGGTGTTACCGGCCAGAAAAACCGAAGAAAATGAGTTTCAAATCCAAGCTCAAGGCCGGTTGAATTTATATATGCCCTATATATTTCACCGCCGTCATTATAAATTTTATATTGCATGTAATCAAAAAATGTATTGGCATGTATTCTTTTCAGGTAAGCTATGGGTCCACAAGAAATATCGGGGTAAAGAAGGGGAAAGGCATAATCAATGCTTACTTTTTGATCATTTAAAAAGCGATTTCTGCCAACTCTTGAGTATCCCCTGGGCAATATTATCCTGTTGTAAAGTCCTTCTTCAAGAGAGGCTCTGATTCTCAACGAGTGGTGCCTGTATAAACCGGGTAAATAAATTCCAACAATGGCAAGTCTGTTTTCAAAATTATCAAAATAGGGGTTGTTTTTCACAGGAAAAATCTGGGATGCATAAGCATTGAACCCCCATCTTGGATATAAATCTTTACTGCTTTGCTTGGTAAAAGCATATGCACTGATATTTCCATCGAACAAAAGGCTGTTTTTGTAAAAATCTACCTGGTTTTGTGTAAAGCTGGGTTCGAAACCGGCCTCTCTGGAATGTGTCGAAATAAGAAGGTTTTCAAAATTAATTCTCACTTCAGGTTCTATTCCGGCAGAAAAACGCGAAGTACTGAATCTTAATGGTTGTGATATGCTCAGATTTATTTGTTTTTGGTTGCTAATGCCATCCGGTATGAAATTAAGAGAATCTCGAACAAGAATTCTGGTTTCTCCGCCCAGGTCCATATCAAGAGTGATAATCGGGTAAATTCCCTGGTATTTTAGTACCGGCTTAACATGATGATAGCCGTCTTTGTAATAATATCCCACACTTGTGGTTAATGTGCTTAATACGTTTTGAGAAAGCAAATTGAATCCCGGATTCAGATTGTTATAAATTTCAACCGGAATGGAATCAAACCCCGTTTCTGTTAAATCAAAATAAAAAGGAACAATCCAGCTGTGAATGTTGATCAGGTGCTTCCATTTCTGGTATTTTTCTACTTCGAAATTTCGGGTTTTGGGCTGAAAAGCTTCTTCGACAATGGTTTCAGACGACAAAAAAGCATATTGATAGGAATTAATATCCTGAATATTCGTTTTTTGAACTGAATCAAGGAACACAGTCTTTGGTTTATAACCTTTAAAGGAATATTCAGAAAAGATTAACTTGTTTTCATAAGTAAAGGCAAAGTCAACTCCAATATTGTTTTGTGTAATACGTACAGTCTCATTTGTTTTCAGGTCAATGGAATAGATATTCTCAGAACCATCCAGTGTATAGGTGAAGTAAAGCTTGTTGCCATCGGAATTCAGATGAGAAATGTTTTTAACACTCGGCCCAAAGATAAGGGTCCATTCACCGGTCTTTGTATTAAGCTTGTTAATGGTTTTTCCTTTCTCATCCAGGCTCAAAACAGCCATGTTTATACTGTCTATCCAGCAATTATGCATCAGTTGCTGGTTTTCCGGATGATTAAACGAAACAATAAGTTTCTTATTAGCAATAGAATATATGTCTATACTTGATTCCTGACTTGAATTATAGTTAATTAAAGCAATAAGTTTATCTGTTTTATCAATAGAAGGAGAAAAATGTTTGCTTTTACGTTTTAATACACAGGAACTGTTTTTTGCAAGATCATATACCCGAATAACTGAGTAATTCTGCTGCTCCCATCTGATGTCATTCTGAACCTCTTCCCAGGCAATCAGATTCTGTCCGACACCTATTTGCGAACCATAGAAATACCCGATTTCAAAGAGACTGATTTCTTTATCATTAGTTATTTCAACTAATCTTGTTACATCATCAAAGGAGCTTCTAATCGCAAAAAACCTGTTGTTTATTGAAAAGGGGAATTTGTAATTTACATAATCCGATTGAAAATGAGTTTGAATATCCCGATAGTTGTAAGTTTCAGTGTATTCATTTAACCATTTATCCGATAAAAAATTAAGGGATTCATTATAAAGTTTAACTTTAGATAAATCAGCCGATTTTTTCAGTCCAAAATAAAAAGGAGCCAGGCTGAATGGTTTATTGTTAATATTTCGGAAAGATTTGTCAAAAATCTGGTTTCCGTATGTTGTTTTTGCATAAGCCACCATCTGGTAGCCATACCTGTAATAGTCGGGTGTGAAAAATTTGTAAGATCCCAGGTATGCCTGCTCATAACTTGGCCTTTTGCTATTTTCGAGTTCAAGAGCTTTTATTTCTTTCATAAAACCGGGTTCGCGGCCTCTGCCGGTTTTACTGAGCAGCGTTTCGGTAAATACAGCATCACCTTCAAGAAACCAAAGTGGCAAATAGCCTGCCGTTGCACCAACCCCCATTTCGCCCAGAAAATATTTCAAGCCATGCGTAAAACCCCTGTCAAGAGCGCTTGTTTGTATAACATGCCGGTATTCATGCAGGGCAAGATGCTGTTCCCACGATTCGGAATGATTATCCTGAGGACTGCTGGCTATGATTTCCATACGTTTCGGAGCCAGTGTTACGTATCCATTCGAAACAACATTGTAATTTTGAATAATAATTTTTAGGGGTTTTACATTTATACTACCAAAATTTGATTTATTGGCTGCGGTAGTGTTTGAAAGAGCATTAGCAAAAGACTGAGCAAAATGCCCCGTTTCACGTGGAAAAATCAGGGTAAACTCATCGGTTTTTATCTGATTCCACTTTGTTCTGGTCGGAACCGTACCGGAATTATAAAACTGGGCATGCAGTTTTGTGACTGAAAACACCACAAGCAAGCTTATTATAAAGCCAGATTTCATAAGAATTCTCATTAAAGACTCCATTTTAGCAAATATCAAATTTTTCGCATAGAAAAATGCTTATCAGCTTAACAATTGATACTGTATAACGTAAACATAAAAACACTTATTAACAATTTTAGTTATTAAGCTCTGTAAAAGTCAATTAATGTTTTTTTATATTCGTAACCTGGTAAAGGATATTAAATGAATAAGAACAGAATTGTAATTTGGGTGTCTTTATTAGTTCTGATTGCGATAAATGCATATTTTTTTAAGAGTTTCTACGATATGCAAATGGCACACCAGAAAAATGTGCTAACTAAACAAACACAGGTATGCACTTCCGAGATAGAGAAGGTAGTAAGTCGGTTTGAAAGCGATCTGAATTACATTCTTTTTAGTGATGATATAAACAACTTATTTACACAAGACGATTCCGACGGACTTCGAAAACTACAACTCTTTTATTCAACTTACTACGAACTCATTAAGAATATTGACATTTACGATAACAACAAAAACGTTCTGAATATTTTTAGAGACAAGAAGAAAAATTTTATTACCGACCGGTATATAGCCCAAAGACAAAGAAAACTGGCTTCAGAAGAAGAAGTTTTAATGCAAAAGAGTGAATACCAATACGTGCTGCCGGTTTTTCAAAACAACCAGATATTTGCCAACATATTGGTTACCATTAATATTAATCACTTTATCCTTTCTGAATTGGAAAAATTTCATCTGGAGGGATATACCTTTCAATGGGTAATTGACATTGAAAATCAACAGATTTTTTGTACCAGCGATTTTGAATATAAAGTATTTGAAGGCAAAGAAGAAATCATTGATAACCTTAGCCGGGAGCTTGGTTCAATAATAATACATAAAGTGAGCAACGATTCTGTTGAACGAAAGCTCCTAACGGTATATGCACCTATTACTACCATAAACAAGGATTTTGGCATTGCCATGAGTGTCGATTTTAAAACCTGTTTATTACAGATTTGGAATAATTTAGCGATTATAAGTGTATTTAGTATCATATTCTTTATAGCTATTGCGCTTTACCTTACTCGACAAATTACCCAGTTAAAAAAAAAAATGAAGGAGTAAACTTCAACATTCTTATACTCAGGGAGGCAATGGAAAACCTTCCCGTTGGTATTATTGTTTATGATTACCGCCAAAACGTGTATGTGATAAATAAAACAGCACGCGAAATTCTTATGATCAACGAAAACGAGAATTATTCCGCTTCTCTCGTTAAACGAAAATTCAATACGCAGTCAAGGCCGGCTTCCTCTCCAAATGCAGCATACGATTCTAACCATTATTATTTTTATCAGAAAGATGGCGATGAAATGGTGTTGTACCGAAAAGAATTACCCTGTAATATCGGCGATAAAGAAATGGTTTTAAGTGCATTTATCGATATTACCCCGGTTGAAAAAGAAAGAAAATATGAAGCCGCAGCCAATACTGCCAAATCAGATTTTCTGGCTAAAATGAGCCATGAGATTCGTACCCCAATGAATGGTATTATCGGGATGGCCGAAGCGCTAAACCAGGAAAATCTTCAACCCAATCAGAAAGAATACATTGATATTATCAGAAAGTCGGCCGACTTGCTACTGAATATTATTGACGACATTCTCGACTATTCCAAAATTGAGGCCGGGAAAATGCTCATCGAAGATATTCCTTACAATTTACGTGAAGAAGTAAAACTTTCTGTTGATCTTTTCAGGGCTGTTGCTGAGAGCAAAGAACTAGTACTTGAAACCGAAATAGCCGAAAACATTCCCGATAAAATTATTGGAGATCCCTACAGGCTTCGTCAGGTATTATCAAACCTGATAAGCAATGCCATTAAATTTACATCTCAGGGCAAAATAAAAATTTCGGTGAAAATCGAAGAGGAATATTCCGGCAACATTACACTGCTGTTTACTGTTGCCGATACCGGAGTTGGAATTCCCAAAGAGAAAATTAATACCATATTCGACTCGTTTACACAAGCCGAAAAAAGCACTTCACGAAATTATGGTGGCTCGGGTTTGGGAACAACTATTTGTAAACAGCTGGTAACCTTAATGAATGGCGAAATATGGGTAGAATGTCCCTCAGGTTTGTCAGATAACAAAAAATACCAGGGCTCTGCTTTTAATTTTACAATTGAAGTATTTTCTAACGAAGAAATACTGAAAGAAGTTGATTTTTCAGCAATTACTGACCTTTCACGGATAAACGCTTTGGTAATAGCTTTAAATTTCGAAACGAAGCAACGCTTTTTTAATATCTTCGAACATTATAGTATCAATGTTGAGTCGATAAAATATTCTCATACCATTATTGAAGATTTAAAATCGGTATTAGAGAAGTTTAAGCAACGCTATCATCTTGTTTTTATTATGGAAGAACCGGGTCTCGATGGGTTGTGGCTTGCCAGGCAGCTTCATAGTTCCGGAACAACCGAAAAACACAGGTTCTTTTTAATTGGTCATGAGCATAACCCCGATTATTATATTCAGTCAAGATTAGCAGGTATTGACTATTATCTGAGTGAACCCTTTGAGCAAAAACGTTTGGTAGAGTATTTTAAAGAATGCTTCCCGGGTATTTCTTTCAACGAATCGGAATCATATGCTATTAAAAACGATATAGCAATTCTTGTTGCCGAGGACAATCTGATTAATCAAAAGGTAGCTCAGAATATTTTTAAGAATTGCGGACAAAAAATTGATATAGCCATAGATGGCCAGGAAGCTGTTGAGATGGTAAAAACCAGGGCATACGACATCGTTTTCATGGACCTTGAAATGCCTGAAAAAAATGGTTTTGAAGCTGCTGAAGCGATAAGAGATTTGGGTTATCAAATGCCAATAATTGCCATGACGGCTTCTGCCAGTGAATCAAATAAAACCTATTCACTTAAAGTAGGAATGAACGATTATATTACAAAACCCGTAAAAATAGAAACCGTACAAGCTATTTTGGAAAAATGGTTTGGGTAGATAATTTTCACCTTCCTCCATTTTAAAACTCCGAAAAAATAAAGTTTAAGCATAATAGAGTGACACAGACTCTATTTATAGTCATACTGAAACAAGTATGACAAATACCAACTTTAAACTAACAACTTAATTATACTGATTCATGTATAAAACTTGAATCTTAGAAACTTTGAACCAGGAACAAAAAACCAAAAACTTAATCACTCCACATTCTTCATTTTCCTGCGCTCCTTAAGTTTTGTGCGCGTATCCGGCAGGTGCTTGCTCACAGCCCTTACATCTTCAATAGTATAAAATGCATTCGGGTTGAATTCCTGAATGGTATTAACATAATCCTCCAGGTTTTTACGGTTTATAATTGAGTACAACACACCTACATTACCCTGACTGCCTTCGGCCTTAATAGCTGTTACACTAAATCCTTTGGAACGCAGGGCTTCAATTAAAGCACCGGCATCTTTTCGGGTAATAATCCGGATAAGCTCAACCCCTACAGCCAGCTTTTCTTCAAGTTTCATTCCAATAAAATTTCCCAGGGCAAAGCCTAAAGGATAAGCAAGATAGGCAACCCAGTTATCGAGATCAGAAAAAATCCGTGTAACAGCAAGTAACCATATTAATACTTCAAAAAAACCGAGAATAGGTACAAAGCTTTTGTATCCTTTCGATAAATAAATAATTCGAAGAGTATTCAACGATACATCAAAAATCCGGGCAATAATAATCAGAAGTGGAAGTATCAGGTATTCGAATAAAGGAGTATCAACAAATTCCATAGTGCAGTGAGTTTAAATCCGGAGCTATTGAATATTTTATTACAAGATAACGATAATCCCGTCAAATATGTAGCATGTTATTATGAAATCGTTATCAAAGCTTTGGTTCCGAATATTTCGGGATGCTTATAAATAGGGTTGGCACATTTCCAATGATAATTCAGGCTGTTTTTAGGTGTCCATGATGCCCACCGATTAGGCAGTTCTATTACTTTAATCGTAATTTTTAAAATCGACCAAACTAACAGTAGGGTTTTGTTCACCGGTAATTTCATTAACAGCAACACTTGTTCCTATTAAAAGCAAACGATGAATTTCTTTGTTGGCTTCGTGCAGGCTTTTACCCGCAAAATTTTGAATTTCAAACAGAATTTCATCTAGCCGGTCATCGGTCAGCCACTTTCTGCCATCGGATGTTGTATTAATATCTTTAATAGTTGTTTTAAAAACTTCGGGAACTAAAACCTGTTTAAAGTTTTCGCGCAAATTTTGTGATGCTTCCTGTGGAATCCATATTCCCTGGTCAATAACCTGCCAGCCTAATTGGCGAAGCTTGTCTAAAAAGGGTTTTTCGACATTGATGTATTCGGCCATATTTTTATTTGCTATTGAATACTAATAATATTGTAAATAACTCCAACCAATATGGCTATTCCAAAACTTATTAAGGTACCAATAAGTACATATTCAGTAAGCTTTCGGTCTTTCGATTCCTTTAGATCGCCAAACCGAAAAACAGATTTTGCTGCCAGCAAAAATCCAATTGCCTCCCAATTACCTGTAACAACAAAAGCAAATACAAACATCCGTTCCAGTATTCCTATGTAATTCCCAGCATTTGCCAGGGAATCGGAACTATTTGAATTTGTGTCCGGAGTCCATTTGGAAATGATATTTTTAATGATGACCGAAACGGGTTGCGATAATGCGTAAATACAAGTTATCAATAATAAAAATTTTTCGTTTTGAAAGAATTCAGGTATTAATGACATTTCCTGACTCCATGACCAGATGATTATAATTATCACAAAATGTAAAATCTGATCCATAAAAAACCATGTTCGTTTAGTCTGATCCTTTTGAAAATACAGTTTTATTATATCTGTAATTAAATGAATCACTGCCAATGTTATTGCCCATTTAATAAATTCTGTTTGCCGGATAAGTAATAATATTAAAGCAAAGTGGATGAGGGTATGAGCATACAACTGCCAGGCTTTTAACTTTTTATTTTCTTTTGCAGTAACCCATGAGTTGGGTTGTAAAATAAAGTCGCCTAATAAATGGGCCAGGATTAATTTAAGTAGTATCATCAAGTAATTTCTTTTATTTTGTTTTGATATCGCTTTATTAGTTCTGAAATTTCATCGTAGTATGCACGTTTCAGCCTGTTGCTTACTGCATTTTGTTTAATACCCAGCATCTTTCCCAGTTCTTTTTGTGAGTATCCCGGGTTACTCAGTGTTAAATGTATCATTTCTGCCGAGTTAATAGTCCAATTGTCCATAGCTATTAGTGCAAGCCTAAACAGCAGATTCATTTCTTTATTAAATTCCACTGATGGCGTAGAAATGGCCAGGTTTTGCTTTTTTTTAACCAAACTTTCAAATATATCGCCGGAGTTTACAAAGGCCGAACCATTCGATTCGGTGATATTTGTTGCCTGGTAGGTTTTATCACCTATTCCAATTGCCAACCTCACATCAATGTGTTTTATGCATTTTATAGCAGCCTTAATTTTTATGCTTGTTAACAAGGCAAGCGAAGGATCTGTAATTTCAACCTGAAAACTATCGCCCCGGTAAATTTCCCAGGTTTCCGGATTTCTTCCTAATGCATTGAGCTCCGATTTTAGTTTATTCAGCCAAATAGTTGGACTAGCTTTTTGGGAGTGAATAATGTCGCCGGTTATTATACTTGTCATATTTTCTTTTTTTTACAAATGTATCACTTTATTGAGTGATAAACAAAATTATCATTCAATTACGTGATATAATAAATTATCATTGAAATGCGTGATGTTTTGATTTTTCATTGTTGGTGAAATTGTCTGAATCGCTTATTTTTTGGGATTTCATGGTTTTGCTGATTTTAGCAATTATTCTTTAATTTTCAGTGAAATCTTTTAATGTAATTAATGTTAATAAGACTAGTTTTATTTTCAAACTCATAATTATCATCTTTGTATCATTTCACAAAAGAAAAAAAATAAGAGCAATCCGGCTTAAGTGGTTGATGATAGAGAAAGTAATTTTATAAATATCAAGCAAAAACTATCCTTATGTTCTATATTTCTCTAAGTTTCCACTTGCCCCTTGTAAATACATAAACACTTATAATACAAAGTACCGATTCTGCTATAAAAATGCTATAAAACACCCCGTTTTCTTCCATTCCTAATTTGAGTGCCAGCAAGGCTGCCAAGGGTATTTCAATAAGCCAGAAACCAATAAAATTCAACAAGGTAGGAGTATAAGTATCTCCGGCGCCGTTAAAGGCCTGACCAATAACCATCTGTACACCATAAAACAGGTTGCCCAGGCTAATAATTTTCAGGCATCTGATGGCTACGTCGTATGATACTTCAGAAGTTCCGAAAGCAGAAATGAGAATATGCGGAATAAACTGAAAAAGTAACATTATCAGAAGCATATAGCATGCGTTTACCAGTGCAGTAATCCACACAGCTTTTTGTGCCCGTTCTGGATTTTTTGCTCCAAGATTTTGACCAACCAGTGTTGAGGCGGCATTGCTCAAGCCCCATGCGGGTAGCAGGAAGAAAACAAAAATGCGTATTCCAATGGTATACCCGGCAATTACTTCTTCCTGATATGACGATAAAATGCGATATAAAAATATCCAGCTTGATGTAGCAATAAGAAACTGGAAAATACCACCCCCCGACAGGTACAAAACTTTCCACATGGTTTTAATTTGCAACCTGAAATACGAAAGTCTGAGTTTAATTCTTCCTTTACCTTTAAACATCAGGTAAAACTGAATAAGCACGGCCAAACCTCTGCCCGTGTTTGTTGCAACAGCTGCCCCGGTTACTCCCAGTTCCGGGAAAGGCCCTAATCCAAAAATGAAACATGGATCAAGTACAATATTAACCAGGTTTGCGATAATCAATACCCACATCGACAAGGCAGGGTTTCCGGCACTTCGGAATATGGCATTATTTACAAAAAGCAACATAATAAGAATATTCCCAGTCATCATCAGGCGGGTGTAATTTCTGCCTTGCTCAATAACTTCAGGGCTGGCTTTCATTAATCCGAGTATTTTTTCAGCAGCAAAAAAACCGGGAATAGCTATAAACAACGAAAGAAACAGGCTTAATAAAATAGCCTGGCTTGCACCTCTCGAAGCTTTTTCAGGATTTTTCTCTCCAATTCTTCTCGATACAAGGCCGGTTGTACCCATAGCAATTCCAATACCAATAGCATAAACCAGGGTCATGAGCGATTCTGTAAGGCCAACTACTGCTGTAGCATTGTCGCCAAGTTGTGAAACAAAATAAATATCAAGAATGGCAAAAAGTGATTCGAAAAGCATTTCCAGTACCATAGGTATTGATAATAGCACTATGGCTTTTCGTAGCCTTATTTTTGTATAATCCTGTTCAACACCAAAAATGGAATCTTTGAGTTCGGTAAAGAAATTATTCATGAATAGAAATAGTCGTCAATATTAACCAATAAAAGCTAATTTAGTTAATGGGCAAAACATTCTTTTTTTAGAATTTGTGTCCTACTTGTAAAATGTTAATGTAAACAAAGGAATATATTTCTTTGGAAGATAAAAACAAACAGGCAGAAGTTAGTCTGGAATGCCAATCACCTACAAATAATTGAAACTAAGCAAAGCTGCCTGCTTGAAAACTCAATAGATAAGTATCTATACGAATAATTTATTACCTCATTAGAGTATATTTTAATCTATAAGATGCAAAAAGAGTTGTTAAGGTTGCTTATGTATAACGATAAAATTGTTAAAATTATGTTATCAGAACAGAAGAAATTGTGAAATTACCGCCCTTAGCATATTTCTTAAGTAGCTCAACAGCCTGATTCAAAGTATTATCAAGTATTTCATGAAGGCCAAAATCATAAAATACAAAAAGAATATTTTTTGCTGTTTCTGTAATCATTGTTCTTTCTGAATCACTGGTTGGACTGCCAAATATGCTCACATCGTCTCTTATAACAGGCATGCCTTCAATATTTAGTTTTCCACGGCCAATACCAAAATATTCGTCCTGTTCGGTTCCGATATCCAATATAATCTGACCCGATAATTTCTGTTTGTCATACCCACCAATTGAGTATCCACTCAACACAGAGATCAGATTAAGCACATCTACTACATTGTTAACATTGTAGAGGTTGTTCCCTTTAACAATTCTTCTCATTAGTGAATCTGCAGATGGTCTGTACCGGCTTGGATCTTTTCCGCAAAGTTTATAGGCTTTTCTTGTTTCGGCAATTATATTATTTTGCGTAATGGAATCAAGTTGGAGCCTTTTAGAAAGGGCTTTTGTTTCCTTGTCAATATAATTCCATAAATCAGAACCTCCCGGCTCAACCAAAGCTTCAAACTCAATTATACCTAATCTTACGGTGCTTAAAGCACTAATTATCTTTTCCGATGCTTTAATCAATGGATTTGCTTATTTAAAATTATTCAAAATAAGTTTATCGTTAGAATTTATGTAAATATCATATAAATATACGTGTTAATCAATATAACCAATCTTTGCCTGAAAACCAACGTAACATAAAACAGAAACCCACAAAATATGTGTGATGGAAAAAATAATTATTGAAGGATCAAATCATTTACCCAGGGTAGAATTTGATTTAAACGGGAAGTTGAGTATGGAGGGGCGTTCGTTACCAGAGGATGTTGTTAAGCTGTTCAGTCCCTTAATTGATTTTGCTTCTAATTTATCTGTCGGTAGTGTTGTTTTCGACATTAATCTTGAATATTTCAATACTGCCACATCAAAACAATTGCTCGAATTATTGAAACATTTGGATGCAAACAACAAAATAAACGAAGTATGTGTAAACTGGCATTTTGAAGAAGGTGATGAAGACAGTATTGAAATGGCCGAAATTTATGAAGAAAGCCTGATGAGGATTGCTTTTAAATATATCGAATACCAGGAAGCTGCATAATTAATTTTGCATCAATTACTGCAACCGGATATTATCAAATAATAAACTACATAAGTCACAAAATAACTGCCATTAATCAACACTTTATATCGTTATCAGAAAAAGCCCGTAAGAACTACAAAACAGGAATGATATACAGAACTATGGAACGAATTTTTATTGAAGCGACAAACCATTTGCCACTGGTAGATTTTGAAACAGACGGTAAATTTAAGTTAGAAGGAAGGGTAATTCCTGAAGATGTAAACAAATTTTTTAATCCTTTGATTGAATTTGTTTCACAACTTGAAACCGAAAAAGTTGAATTCAACATAAACCTCGAATACTTTAATACTGCCACATCAAAAAAACTATTAGACTTGTTGAAGCATTTGGATGCAAACAATAAAATTGGTTTAGTAAATGTAAACTGGCATTACGAAGAAGGAGACGATGATAGCCTGGAAATGGGTGAAGTTTATGAAGAATGTATGTTGAGAACGAGTTTTCGGTTTATTGAATACGCAGAAATACAGATTAAACAAAACAATATATAGTGTGAATAAACCTGTTATCTTTTGGTAACAGGTTTTTTGTTTGCCCGGTTGCAAAGCATAGATAAAAGGGTATTTTTGTAGCATAAGATTATTATATGCCACAAGGATTAGTAATAAAATCGACCGGAAGCTGGTTTTCTGTTTTGTTTGAAAATAATGTTATACCCTGCCGCATAAAAGGAAAATTCAGAACACAGGGAATCAGAACTTCAAATCCTGTATGTGTGGGTGATCTGGTGAATTTCGATCTGGTAAAAGAAGATAATTCGGGGCTGATTTTTTCTATTGAACCACGCAAAAATTATATTATTCGAAAAGCTACCCGGTTTCACCACGAATCACATCTCATAGCAGCAAATATCGATCAGGCTTTCCTTATGGTGACATTAAAAATGCCACAAACACCATACGAGTTTATTGATCGTTTCCTGCTGGCCTCCGAAATGTTTTTTATTCCAACAAGCATTTTACTGAATAAAACAGATTTACTTTCTCAGCAGGAAATAGACGAGTTTGTTGACACCTATACAAAAGCCGGATATACCTGTCATTTGTTATCAGCAGATTGGGGTGAAGGTGTTGATGAGGTTTATGAGCGAATGAAAGGGAAACTGACTTTACTCTCGGGCAATAGTGGAGTTGGAAAATCGACACTGATAAGGAAAATAAATCCTGATTTGGATTTGAAAATCGGTGAAATTTCTGAATACCATAAATCGGGTAAACATACTACCACATTTTCTGAAATTTTTAAGTTAACTAACGATTCTTTAGTTATTGATACTCCGGGGATTAAATCTTTTGGAATTATTGATATTGAAAAGAATGAAACCGGCCTTTATTTCAAAGATATTTTTCATAAATCTGCTGAATGTAAATTTACAAATTGTACCCATATTCATGAACCCGGATGCGCTGTGCTGGAAGCTGTAAAGGAAGGAAAGATTGCATGGTCGCGTTACCGGAGCTACTACAATATTTTTACCGATGAAGGAGAAAAACATCGGTAATTATTTATTCGTCATGCCTGCGAAGGCAGGCATCGATTCTTTGTACATAAAAAAGATTTGCAAAATGATTCAAGTTTAAAACTTGAATTATAAAAAAATTGTTTCTCATTGCAAAGCTCAATATCGTTGGACAGCTTAGTTTATAGGATTTTTATTGTAAAAAAACCCAAAATCCAAAATCCAAAATCCAAAATCAATTACATAAAGTACTTCTTTAGTGCTCCAAAGTAATACTTTTTCCATCCTTCCACCATGTCTTCAAATGCTTCGTCAGGAATATTGGTATGAAGGAGTTCAATAAAAGTATCTTTGCCTTTATCTGAGAGTGTAAGTGTAACAATAGATTCTTCTACCTGGGGTTCGAAATACCATTGTTGTTTTATCAGTTTTCCGGGGATAAATTCGAGATTTTTGCCTTCAATATCGCCATCCCAAATCGAAAATTCTGTTCCTGCCTTGGCTTCAAACCTGACATCAAAACCACTCCAAACTTCAATAATAACAGGGTTTGTCAGTGCAGCATATACTACTTCACGTTCACCGGGAATAGTAAAACTTAGTTTTAAATTTTTCATGGCATAGTATCAGTTAATCACCAATATACGAGCAGAAGTAATTCGTAAATTCGTGGCTTAATTTAATAACATTAATATTTTATAAAGCTATATTAAGTTCATTTTTGTGCTCCATCCAGGAACGGGTTCCGGTAAATTTGCACGAGAAACCGGCAACCTCCGAAGCCTGTGCCAATGCTTGATTAAAGTTATGGCTTTTAGCATAGAAATAACAAAAAGCTCCATGAAATATATCGCCGGCCCCCAGAGTGTCTTTTACATCTTGTTGTTTTACAACAGGCAGCTCAGTTATTTTTTCATTATCGTAAATCAGTATAGGCTTTTCACCCTGTGTAATAGCCATTTTTTCAACAGAAAAAGATTTAAGTGTCTTAAAAACTTCTTTTTTTGTAATACATGAGCTGGGATAAAAATCGTCGCTGCAAACGGCAATATCAATGTAAGGCAGAATTTTATCCAGTCCTTTTTTCCAGCTTCCACCATCGAACACAGTAGGAATATGATGTTTATTCAATTCTTTAAGAATGAGCTCGCTCATTACAGGGTAAAAGCCATCAAAAAGAGCAATATCATACTTACTGAAATCGTGATTTAGCTTTTCTATAAAATGTTCGGTACTGTTGGGTGGCATATACGAAAAAATGGTTCGTTCGCCATTGCTCTCATCTGTAATGATACTTGCAAATACCGGATTGCTGTTGAAATCCTGAATCGGATCAATAAGGTTTATTCCAAACGAACCGATTTCTCCTTTGAGAAAAGATGTCAGCCGGTGTTTTCCAATGGGAGTTATTAATGTTACTTCTGCCCCCAGGTGTGCAGCAGTTATTGCTGCATTAGCTGCAGGTCCGCCGGTTGAGATTTCGTTGTGATGAGCTTTTGTTTTTGTGTTTGATTTGGGGTATTGGTTTACAAAAAACTGCAAATCAATTGTGTTCAAGCCAACAAAAAGAGCTTTTATTTTCTTCTCCATATATTTTTGAAATTGCTATGCAAAGCTAGCAAACCAGTTCAATAATTAATGCTTCAAGTATTGAATTAATTTTCCGGCTTTACAAAAAGAAGTGAAACAATGCTGTCTTTTGCCGCAATTTGTATGACATACAAACCCTTCTTCAAGTCGGCTAAATGGATTAAATATTCCTTTTGAGGGCTTTCTATTTGAAAATTATTTAGCAGAATACCTTGTATATCATACAAGCTAATGAGGGTATTGGTTTGAAAATATTCTTCTGATTTTAATATCAATAGCTTATTAACGGGGTTTGGATAAATGTTAACATTTAATTGATTTTCAATTATGTATGAGGGATAATCTATAGTGAAACTTATATCAATAGCCTCGGTGTAGGCTGCAGCAAAAAGCCATTGCCAGTCTTCATCGACAAGTTTTGCAGAGTCTTCAGGTGTATCAACAAAACCTATTTCATTCAGGCATCCCGGGGCAGCTCCTTTTAAAACACCCAGGTGAAATCCCAGATATTTGATATCTTCTATGCTTCGGCGGCTTCGCCATTCACCATATTCTGCCATATTATCCTGAACAAGTCTTGAGAATGTACTGTCAATAGCTCGGTTTGGAGAATTTATATGACACCAGAAAGTTTCGGTTCCTGTACCGCCTCCGGCATTGCAATGAATACTCAAAAGACGTTCAGCTTCGTAAGTATCGGCTAATTCAGCTCTTTGGGTAAGTGACATCCAGCTTCCGGTATCACTGTCCTCACGGGTCATGATAACCGTATAGCCTTTCTTTTCGAGTGTGTCTCTGAGTTTTAATCCAACTTCGCAATTGGTATGAATTTCTGTTGTGGTTCTTCCGTCAACATCTTCGCCTTGGGTTCCGTAACCATGTCCGGGATCAATACATATTACCTGAGTATAGCCAAAGCTGCTAAAAAAAAGAGTTGTTAAAGCAAGAAATATTTTTCTCATTATTCAGAAACAGTTTTGAGTTCTCCAATAAATATTTCACCGGTTTCACAGTTAGAAAAGGCAATTTGTTTTCCATCGGGAGAAACCGAAGGCCACATTTCCATTATATCTGGTGTATCAGTTATTTTTATAGGATTCTTCTCAACAATATCCATCATATAAATTTCAGAATTATTAATGCGATGTCCGTCAGAACTTTCATCAAGAAAATAAAAAAATGTTTTACTGTCGGGCGACCAGGAAGATGCTATTCCGGTACCCAGGCGAATAAGTTCACCCGATCCATCGGTTTTTAACAGGTACATTTCTGATTTAAGATGAATAATGGCCTGGCTTTTGTCGGGAGATAATATTGGATTGTAATACAAACCTCGCTTGGTGGTTATTGGTTTTTCAAGATTTTCTGAGAAGAAAAACAAATCAACCGACTGGTTTTTAATATTGATTTTCAGAATGGTATCGCTGGTAGTCAGGGCAGAAGTCTTGAAATCATTGATTAATAAAGGCTTGTTTTTTTCAAAACTAACAATCACATTGTTTTTCAGCCACAGGGGTACGCCCGAAATTTTAATATCCTTATTGATGCAGCTTAATTCCCGATTCGTTAAGTTTAAGGTATACAATCCTTTGTTGTTTTTTCCGGTTAACAGTAACGTTTCGCCGGTTGCGTTCCACACAGGTTTATCAAGAGATATAGTATCGGAAGTTATTTTTTCAATATTGATAATTTCAGAATTTTGAGAAATGCCAAATCTCATAAAAACTAAAAGCATCAGTATAATAAGAAATTTGACGCGGTATTTTTCAGTTGATATCATAATTAAGTTTTCAAATTCTTAACTAAGTTAGTACAGCAATATTATATTTCATTCAAATTTCGTGCTAAGTTTATAGCTTAAAAATTTGTGTTGAATAATGAACTACTGGCTGGTAAAAACGGAACCTGAAACTTTTTCCTGGGACGATTTAGTAAAAAAAGGAGAAGATATCTGGGACGGAGTAAGAAACTACCAGGCACGCAACAACCTCAGAAAAATGAAGAAAGGTGATGGGTTGTTGTTTTATCACAGTGGTAAAAATCCGGGTATTGTAGGTCTCGCTGAGGTTTCACGTGAAAACTATCCAGATCCTACGGCAAACGGTGGTGATTGGTCTGTAGTTGATATAAAACCAGTTCGAAGACTGGAAAGAACGATAACATTAAAAGAAATAAAGGAAAATCCTTTGCTACAGGATATGGTTCTGGTAAAAAGCTCCAGGCTTTCGGTACAGCCGGTTACAAAAGCTGAATACGAAAATATTCTAAAACTTTTTCTTTGAAACCAGGATTTCAATTTGTGGCTTAAGGAATCTGGAGTACTGTCAATAATTATCAATTATACATTATTTATTATAAATTCAACAATACTTCAACCGGACAATGGTCGCTATGATGCACATCGGCAAGCATTGCGGCACCGGTTAAGTATGGTTTCAGTTCTTCAGTAACAATATGGTAATCAATTCTCCAGCCCAGGTTTTTCTCCCTGGAGTTGGCCCGGTAACTCCACCACGAATACTGGTTGGTTTCCTTGTTAAATTCACGGAAGCTGTCGACGAGTCCTGTTGCAAGAGTTTTATCGAACCATTCGCGCTCTTCAGGTAAAAAACCTGAGGAGTCTTTATGCCGCTCAGGGTGGTTAATGTCTATGGGTTTATGACAAATATTGTAATCACCCGAGATTATAAGTTTGGGCCGTTTCTTTCTTAACTTATTTATATAATTAGTAAAAGCGGCAAGAAATTCCATTTTAAAATCCTGGCGTATATCGCCGGTTGTTCCACTGGGAATATAGGCGCTTATCACAGTATATTCCTCAAAATCAGCACGAAGAATTCTGCCCTCCGTATCAAATTTATCAATACCAATTCCGGTATTTACGAATGCAGGTACTTTTTTCGAAAATAGTGCAACGCCGCTGTAACCTTTTTTTTCAGCCGAATTTAAATACACATTATAACCCAGATGTTCAAACAGCAATTTGTCGATTTGTTCGGGTTGAGCCTTGGTTTCCTGTATGCATAAAATATCGGGCGATTCTTTCTGTAGCCATAATGCAAAGCCTTTGTTCAAAGCTGCCCTGATACCGTTTACGTTGTATGAAAGTATGCGTGTTGCCATGAAAATCTGTTTTTTGTAAAAGTAATAAAAAAGAGGGTTTATTCTCAGCTATGTCCAGCAACACCGTCATCTCAGAATTTTCGAAGTAAAGCTGTGAAAATAGCAGAGATCTCATGCGTTTGCGTACTACTTTGCCACATTAAACCGTCATTCCGCACTTGATGCGGAATCCCCAACCTTTGCAAAACGATTAAGCATATCCAGAGGCAGGAAATTCAGGCATACCATTGAATGTGGTTTGGTGAAAAGCAAATTTACCAACTAGTTAGGCAAAATTATAGTCCACATTACGACGAATTAGCCAAATACCAAAAATTATTTGCCAAAGAATCATAGGAAGATATAGATTGTAGCTTAACATTTCATACTTTGTATCAACCCAGACTAAAGGTAAACTGATTAATGCCAGTAAACCTGCAAAAATGCCAAACCACCCAATTGGTTTTGATAGTTTAAGAATTGATAAATTGTACAATATAGTTCCAATGATTATAAAAAAAGACCCAATCGTAACACCCCATTTGGCAGTTAAAAGCATACTAAAAGCAGATGTTTTTAGTGTTTCAACATTAAATGGGGATGAATTGACATATTCTTTGGCAACCCAGGTTAATGCAAAATTTCCCATATTATGTATGGCAAGTATAATTCCTCCAATAATAAGCCATAAAGAAGCAATTAACGCAATTGTTTTTTTCTTAAACAATATTGAAAGTAATAAGGATGCGGTTATCAAAAGAATGCTTGAAGTTGTATCGAAAATGAGTTCGGTAATATGTGCTGTTGAATTAAGGTTGATTTTTATTAAACTTTCATTGATATCACTAGTAAATAGTGTTATATTAAATTTTATTGAAATTATTAATGCAATAAATATAAAAATTACATACCCAATCAAAAGTAAACCAGACAATTTGTTCAAATTTTTCATGTCAAATTATTATTTAATAGCTTTACAACGTTTTTACTTTGTCAAAAGTAGATACAGCAAAAGCATTATTGATTGACAGATTGTTTTAAAAAATTGACACTTTTCATCATTTTCAAATGACAGTATCTTCAATTTTGGTAAATAGTTTAATTCATGAAATCTCAAAATATGAAATTTCGTATGAATCCATAATTGAAAACTATAAAATAGACTCTCAAAAACTCGCGAATCCTGACGAAAGAATACAACTGGATAAGTATAGAAAAATTGAAGCAGATGCTTGTGAATTGACTAAAAATCCATATTTCTTTCTTGATTATGGAAAATCTTGCTTTCAACTATCCCCTTTAATAAAATATTTAATAGCAACTGAAAACGATTATTATGGAATGTTAAGCCAGTTTATAAGATATTCAAAATTGCTAAATGAATCTTTTGTTTTTGATTTGACCGACTTTGGTAATACTTCAATACTGAAATTCTCTGAAAAGATTGTGAATGGCAATCACCAAAATACTGTTGAAATGATAATGGTTAATATTTATGAAGGCTTCAAAAATTCATGGGCAGATTTCGAAGCTGATAAAGTCAGTTTTTCATATCCAAAACCTTCATATAATAAATTTTACACGAAATATTTTAATTGCAGCATAGCATTTTCTTCCCAAAGCAATTCAATAAGTTTTAAAAAATCTTATTTAAGCCGTCCTATTGAGGCTGAACACAGTTATTTAAAACCTCTGATTATAGAGCAGGCTGATAAATTACTTTCAGAATTAAATGGGAATAATGTGACAAAAAAGGTTCAGGATTTAATAATTAAGAATATTTCTACAGGAAAAGTAAATGCGAATTTTATAGCTGACAGATTAAATATTACTGTTCCAACATTATATAGACATTTAAAAAAGGAAGGGACAATATTTCATAAGATTTTAAAACAATGTCAAATCGAATTGGCTCGTAAATATATATTAACAGATAACCTTCCAATTATAGAGGTTGCATTTTTGTTAGGATTTTCAGAGTCAAGTTCATTTATAAGAGCATTTAAAAAATGGACCGATTTAACACCAAAAGAATATAAAAATAACTTCGCCTAACCACGCTAATAAAACAATGCGGTAGCATTGGGTTATCTAGCAGTTCAGCTTGCATCAAGGTTTTTAGGAGGGCTACAGACGCAGCTCCACAATCCGCTTCGTTTCATATGTGCGACCGTTGGTTGACAAATCTCTCCGATTCGTTGATTTTATTTGGTCTGACAATAAACCTCAACCAATTTTGAATCGAAAAAACATTTTGTATGGTTCGTAAAACAAAAGAATTTCCTTTCAATAGTGAGGCGAAAAAATATTTACCAAACACCCATTATTTAGATTGTTTTGAGGGGATATTACCCGAAAACACAGAGTACAATCATGAAGAATTTGTTGCTTGTTTTTTTTACAAATGGCCGGCATGGATTCGTTTTCTCTTTACACTGAGAGGAGCTTTGGCTAAAATTTTAAACCTGGAACACGATAATAGCCAGATAGTTTCTTCCAGTGAATTACCTGAGCTTGAGCTTAGCGAAGGTTCGATGCTCAGCATTTTTTCAGTATGCATGAAAACTGAGAATGAATTGATTTTTAGAGTCGATGATGAACATCTTTCAGCAGTTCTCTCATTTTATCTTGAACATAGTAATACAAACAAACTTATTGTTTCTACACAGGTAGAATTTAATAATTTCAAAGGGCGGTTTTACTTCTGGCTCATTAAGCCATTTCATAAACTTATTGTTAAATCTCAGCTAAAAACAGGATTACGATATTTTAAAACAAAACTGACACACTATGAGACTGTATAAAATTATCTGTTATTCAACAGCCATTCTTTTTTCCTTTCTTATGATTCAGCTAATGGCAATTCCGGAAAAATTTGCAGCCGATTTAGGGCTGATTCCAGGAACAGGTGTATCTGTGGTACTGCGCCGAGCAGCCATATTCATGGCAGGAATTGTAGTATTGACTATTGGAATACGGAACCTGCCCCCATCCAGATCACGGCAATCTGTATGTATTTCACTGGCAGTTACATTTCTGGGCTTGTCGACTATGGGCAGTATAGAGTTTTTCAGGGGAACTGTAAATTCCTCCATATTGCTTTCCATATTTATTGAGCTAAGCCTTGCAATGGCTTACCTAATAGTTTTTATCAGAAGCAGAAAATTTGTAAATCTCTAAACCAAATTCAATATGAAAACATCAGTTATTTTGCTGCAGATAGCCGGAATTTTATGTGTCCCGTTTATAGTATTTCATGCCTTGTTTGCAAAATTTTTTAACTGGAACCAGGCGCTGGAATGTTTATCGGTATCAGACAGGGCAATTCTGTTTACCTACCATTATATAAGTATATTAATTTTGTTTTTTATGTTTATTGTATGCTTGTTTCAGGCTAAAGTAGTACTCGCAAGCAAAATAAAATATAATATTCTGGGATTTTTCGCCTTGTTTTTCCTGATACGTATTCTAACCGAATTTACTCTATTTGGTGTTAATTCAGGTACTCCTGTTATTATAGCGATGTGCGCAATACCTGCCTTTTGTTTTGTTTATCCGCTTTTTGTAAAACCAACCAATGAAGTTTAATCTAAAATTCAAACAACATGTATAAACTCTTAAAAATTAATGCAATAGCTATAGTTGTACTTGGATGTATCCATCTTGCAGCAACACCCTTTATTATGAAAGGGGTAAATCCCGAAATGAGGTCCGTTTTTCTGTCCATGTTCACAATTGCCGGAATGGGTACTTTCTTGCCCGGAGTAGCTATTTTAAATCAGTTACAAAACTTAAAAGCCGGGAATAAACAATCGCGCAACTTGATAGTTTTTTGTATCGTGTACTTTCTTATTCTTGCACTTATAGCGGTTTCAACCATGTATACCAATCCTTTTGCATATATAGCTTTACTCTTAGGATTAATTCTTTTAATACCTTTACCTACATTATTAAAGCATCAAAATAAATAAACATTTAATGAAGCTATCGCTCAGGCTTTTCATTCATTCTATATACTGGTCTGTTTTCCTGATGTTTACCATAATGTCGGGCATAACACCAAAGTCGGGTGTTTGGCCTTCTTTAGATGCTATAACACCGCATATTTTGGTGAATTGGATTTGGGCAGCTGTTATTTTTTACCTGTTCTATTTTTATTTCATCCGGTTTTTTGAGAAAAGGTTGTTGGTTCGTTACTTAATATTTTCAGTTGTTTCAAGTGTAGTGATAACATTTGTTTTCCTGCCTGTACACAAGTATCTCTTTCAGGAATTTCAGATATTTAATTACAGAATGTTTTTACCTCCTATATTCGGTACATTTATTATTGGGCAAACCGGTTGCCTTGTTCGTGGATTTGAGAACTGGTTTACCAACGTTCCTTTAAAAAACGAATTGGAAAACCGAAACTTACGTAATGAACTCGAGCTGCTGAAATCTCAGGTGAATCCGCATTTTTTATTCAATACGCTCAACAATATTGATTCGTTAATACTTAGTTCGCCCGATAAAGCATCAGATTCACTGATAACACTTTCCGAGATGTTAAGGTATATGATTTATGAGACTAAAACAGAAGTAGTTCCATTAGAGAATGAGATTAATTATATACGCAGCTATATTAAACTTCAGAATTTACGTTATCGAAGTTCTGAATATGTAGAGTATCATTTTCCTGAAGTTTGTGAGGATATATCAATTGCTCCCTTGTTGTTGATACCTGTGATTGAAAATGCCTATAAACACTCGAGAGAACTTAATAAAAAACCTGTTATATTTATTAAGTTGAATTGTTTGCAGAACAAATTATTTTTTACCTGTGAAAACACATACAACAGCCATTCTGAAATACAGAAATCAGGAGGTATCGGGTTAGAAAACTTTACCCGTCGTCTGCAATTAATCTATCCGCAAAAACACATGCTGAATATTGAAAGAGAAAATGGTATTTTTAAACTTGAACTTGAAATTGTGCTTTCATGATTATTTCATGTGTAATTATTGAGGATGAACCTTTAGCTACAGAAAAGCTTGAAGATTTTGTTGGAAAAGTACCTTTCTTAAGCTTGCTTGGAAGCTTTGATAAACCAGTTGAAGGGTTAAATTTTTTAAAAGAAAACCAAATTGATCTTATTTTTCTTGATATACAGATGGAGCAACTTACCGGTATTCAGCTTCTGGAAACCATGAATCAAAAACCATACATTATTATAACCTCTGCTTATTCAGAATATGCCCTAAAAGGTTACGAACTACAGGTTTTTGATTATTTGCTTAAGCCATATTCTTTCGATAGGTTTTTAACGGCAGTAAACCGGATTTACGATGATATGCTCGACAGACAAAAAACGGCTAATTCCTCCCCAAATATTTTCATTAAAACGGAATACCGCAGAGAAAACATTGTGGTAAAAGATATTCTTTTTGTCGAAGGCATGCGCGAATACCTACAAATAAACCTGGAAGACAGAAAAATTATGACCAAAATGAGTTTTAAAGCTTTACTTGAACTTCTGACCGAAAAAGATTTTATAATGGTTCATAAATCATGGCTGGTTAATGTACCAAAAATTGAATCTATAGAACGTAATCGTATAAAAATTGCCGGGAAACTCATACCCATTGGTGAAAGTTTTAAAGAGGCTTTTTGGAAACGGATTGATAATAATAAATAATAACCCTGTCTGTCCCATGGGTCTGCGACTTCTGTCTTTAATACAAAAAGTTAGTCATCCATACCAACATTCATCGTTATTTTCGGGCGTGGTAAAAGAACCGGGAATTTCCTCACAGAATTTTCTTAATCGGAATGCAAGGGTAGGAGATTCCGGATATTTTCTCTGCGATGCTTATTAACGTGCGTTTGGAAAAGTTAAACATCCATTTCGTAATCAACACTGAAATTTATTTTTATTAAAGCATCATCATTCTTAATCATTGGTGTAATATATCCGAGTCCATCAAATCCATTAGCATAAAAATGCTCATTATCAATTCTTATTAATCCGGTATACTCACCGTTTGGTATTTCAAACTCATAGAATCCTAAGTTATTTGTCTTTATTATTGCCACAGGTATTTGCTTTATACTATTAACAAGCCAAAGGGGGGAAGCTCTATCTGGTCGCGCATTTTGAATACTATCAAGTCTCAGCTTATTAAAAATATATAAATCCATTTGCACAGTATCAATAGTTCCAGGATATTCCGTACCTGGCATAAAATCACCCTTGTACTCAATAATAAATCCGTAAAAACCATGCTGAATACCAGGGGTTATTATATTATCCTCAACAATAATAGTATCTGTTTTAATTAAAACCTCTGTTACATTAGGAATACTATCATTGGGATTTTCAATAATTGGAGAATTGTTCTCATTGCATGAAATCAGTCCCAATAAAAAAAATAATAAAAACCATTTTCTCATATTTTATCTGTTTGGTTGTTCATTTTATTATCAGCTTGCTAAATTTCCCAAATCTTTTCAGCATAATCGGCAATCGACCTGTCGGAAGAGAATTTACCGCTGCGTGCTACATTCAGAATTGCCATTCGCGTCCAGTTTTCTTGGTCCAGGTATGCTTTGCTCACTTTTTCCTGGCATTTTACATAAGACTCAAAATCGGCTAAAACCATGTAATCATCCCAGCGTAATAAGTTATCAACCAAGGGTTTAAAAATCTCTGTATCTCCTCCGGAATAGAATCCGGAAGAAATCTGATTGATAGCTTTTTTCAAATCCTGGTTACTTTCGTAATATTCCCAGGGCTTATATCCGTATTTTTTTTGAGCCAGTACCTCCTCAACTTTTAGTCCGAAGAGAAAGAAATTTTCTTCACCTACTTCTTCACGGATTTCAACATTGGCTCCATCTAAAGTACCTATGGTCAATGCCCCGTTCATGGTAAATTTCATGTTTCCGGTTCCGGAAGCTTCTTTTCCTGCCAGCGATATTTGTTCCGATAAATCGGCTGCAGGATAAGTAATATGTCCGGTCTGTACATTAAAATTCGGAAGGTAAACGACCTTAAGCATATCATTAATCTCCCGATCGTTGTTAACAACCTGCCCGACAGAATTAATGAGCTTAATAATACGTTTTGCTATGAAATATCCCGGAGCAGCTTTTCCCCCAAAAAGAAATACCCTGGGTGGAATTTTCAGATTGGGGTTTTCCTTAAGTTTACTGTAAAGACTTATTATGTGTAAGACATTCAGGTGCTGACGCTTATATTCATGTATACGCTTAACCTGTATATCGAACAAAGCTTCGGTATTCACCTTAATCCCGGTATTCTTTTTAATCCATTTTGCCAGAATTTTCTTATTGTCAAGCTTTACTTTTTGCCATGCTGTTTGAAAGTCCTTGTTTTTGGCATATTTTTCCAGTTTGTTAATTTCTGTACTAAAATTTTGAACCCAGTCTTTACCGATTTTCTTCGAAATGAGTCTGGTAAGATTCTGGTTACTAACTGCTACCCAGCGACGCGGAGTAACACCATTGGTAACATTCTTAAATTTATCGGGCCAGAGTTCATAGAAGTCTGTTAAAACATGATTTTTAAGTAATTCGGAATGTAGTTCTGCAACCCCGTTTATTTTTTTGCTTCCAATACATGCCAGGTTTGCCATTCGTATGTATCTGGGGCCGGTTTCATCAATTATAGACATACGCGTTTTCCGCTGTCCGTCGTTCGGAAATTTTTTATCAACTTCAACCAGAAATCTGCTGTTAATTTCAAAAATAATTTCTAAATGCCTCGGCAAGAGGTTGCTGAAAATATCTATTCGCCATTTTTCAAGAGCTTCAGGCAACAAAGTGTGATTTGTATAGGCAAAGGTTTTAATGGTTATGTTCCATGCTTCATCCCACGATTTATGATAGTCATCAAGCAGCAATCTCATGAATTCTGCAACTGCTATCGACGGGTGAGTGTCATTGAGCTGGATTGTATAATGTTTATGAAAATTTTCCAGTTCATTATTAATGAAGAAGTGTTGACGAATCATGTCTTTCAGTGAGCAGGAAACAAAGAAGTATTGCTGAATCAGTCTTAATTGTTTTCCTGCATCTGTTTCATCGTTTGGGTATAAGACCTTTGTAATAGTTTCCGAAGACACCTTTTCATCAACGGCTGCATAATAATCGCCTATGTTAAAGTCATTAAAATCAAAAGATTCAATGGCCTCAGCCTTCCATAAACGTAATGTATTGAAATGCTTATTGCCAAAACCAATTATTGGGGTATCGTAAGGTACACCTTTAACCACGCGGTTGGGATTCCATTTTACACAATATTTTCCTTCGGCGTCGGCATAAGATTCGGTATATCCGCCTAAGAATACCTGCTGACTAAATTCGGGCTTTGGCATTTCCCAGGGATTACCGAATTTGAGCCATTTATCAGTCATTTCTATCTGCCAGCCATTATCTATTTCCTGATCGAATATGCCAAATTCATATCGGATTCCATATCCAAAAGCTGGAATGTTCAGCGTAGCCAGCGAATCCATAAAACATGATGCCAGACGACCCAGGCCTCCGTTTCCTAATCCGGGCTCTTCTTCCTGTCCAAGAATATCATCGATATCAATTGCCAGGTTTTTCATTGCCTTTCGGGCTTCCTCCATAATTCCCAGGCAAACCAGGTTATTTGCCAGGTGAGGTCCCGGCAGGAATTCAGCCGATAAATAGCTTACAATCTTGTAATTCTCACTTGTTGATGCCTGTATAATTTCTTTTACTTCCTTGTTCCACGAGGTAAGCATTCGATCCCTTACGGTATACGACAAAGCCATGTATAAATCGTTCATACTGGCATTCATAAGGGTACAACCCTGCATATAAAATAAATGATCGAGAAATGCTCTGGAAATGGTTAATGCGTCGACTCCTGTTCTGATTTTGTTTTCAAAATCAGCAATTCCTTTATTGGTTGTCATGGCAGGTGGTTTTTATTATTATTAAAATTAAGGCAAAATCATCAAAAGAAAAACATTTAAGCTGTTTTTGATAAGCACACTATTTTGTGAAACATGTTGAGAAACATAAAAAATATCTGTAGGCTGAGAATCATTTTTTTTGTTGGGCGAAACAAAATTTTGTAACTTTTATATCCTAAACGTTAAGTACACAAAAAAACACCATGAACAATCAAACTAAATATCAATGAAAAGACTTGTTTTTAAAACGATTAGCAGAAAACTAAATTTTTGGATTAGTATCTGTATTGTTATTCTCATTACGCTTATTAGTGTTTATGCTTTAAAGAGTTATGAAAAGTATACCGAGAATATTATAGATTATGCGCTTACCGAGCAGGTTAATGATATTGAACTGCTTCTTAACAGTGAGGTAGTAAACATTTCGGAAAAAATTGATATATCAATGAACCTGGCACATGAATATTTTTACGCACAGGGAACTCTTGAAGAGTCAGCTGACCAATTTGTTGAATTTGTTGCGGTTAACCAGATTTCAAAACAAAAATCCGATGTAAAAGTTCCTTTATGGACTATTAATGGCTTCCAGATTCAAAATCATTTTGGAATAGTTGATGCTATTAAGGGAAAAGCCATAGAAACAGCTACTATTTTTCAAAAAATACCACAGGGGTATCTCAGGGTATCAACCAATGTGATAAATACGGATGGAAACCGGGCTGTCGGAACCTTTATACCGAATGATTCGCCCGTAATAAAAACCATTGAAAAAGGTGAAACTTTTAAAGGAAGAGCCTTTGTTGTAAATAAATGGTATTATACTGCCTATGAACCCATATATATCGATGGTGAAATAAAGGGAATTCTTTATGTGGGCTTACCCGATGACCTTATAGACAGGTTGAAAACAGCCTTGGTTACTAAGACTTATTTTAAAACAGGTTATCCCTATGTAGTTGATGTGGAAGGAAATTTTCTGATTCATCCTACCATGAATGGAAATCTTACAAATACTGATTTTTTTCGGGACATGCTTAAAAACAGAGAATCAATACAAAAACAGGAATATTCCTGGGAAGGAAAAGAAAAGGTACAATTTTATAAATATTTTGAACCCCTGGATGCTTTTTTTGCAGTTACGGTATATAAAACAGATTTATTTGAAGTCAGTACTAGAATCAGAAGAGGAATTATCCTTTTATTCTTTGTTGGGTTACTTACTGTTCTGTTTATCAACAGGCTTATCATAAACAAGGTTATTGATTCTATAAAAAGTGGAATAAAAACTACCCGCGAGATTGCTGAAGGTAATCTTGAAACAGAGGTTAGTGTAGCTCAAACAAGAGATGAGGTTTTTGTTTTTACGGAATCACTGAGAACTATGAAAAACAAGCTCAAAGAAATAGTTTCGGGGATTGCCGAAAATTCTCAAAAGGTAGTGTATTCAAGTGCTCAGATGAATACAGATGCAGCAAAGCTTTCTGAGTCGGCAACTGAACAAGCTTCGAGTGTTGAAGAAATTTCATCATCTATTGAGCAGATAACAGCTAATTTGGGTAACAATGCGGAAAATGCTCAACAAACCCAGGGTATGGCTCATGAAGCTTCAGAAGGGATCGGAAAAATTCAGAAAGCCTCGGAGGAAAGCCTGCAATCGGTGAAAAAAATCAGCGATAAAATACAGATGATAAACGACATCGCATTTCAGACCAATTTATTAGCCTTGAATGCCGCTGTGGAGGCCGCCAGAGCCGGAGAACACGGAAAGGGTTTTGCTGTGGTTGCCGATGAGGTAAGAAAGCTGGCCGAGAACAGTAAACAGGTAGCCGAAGAAATTGTAAAACTCGCAGCTGAAAGCCATAAGGACACCGAAAAAGCTTATAAGCTTTTATCGGAAATTCTTCCTAAAATTCAGAAAACAGCCGAAATGATTCAGGAAATCTCAAGCTCTACCATAGAACAGCAAACCGGAATTGGACAAATAAACAGTTCAATTAATCAACTTAATATTGTTACTCAGAATACTTCAGCCGCTGCCGAAGAAATGGCAAGCAATAGCGAAGAGCTTTCGTTGCTGGCATATGAGCTTAAAGAATTGGTTGCGTATTTTAACCAGAACAAAAAAAGTGTGGCAAAAATGATGAAAGCCGATCGGCCGCTTACCGGAATTAAACAAGGTAACCTGCAAACGGAATCTTCAGAAATAAAGATATTCTAAAACATTTATTTCAATACACTCCGGGAAAAATGCTTACCCGGCAAACAATTTCCGGGGTGTTTATTGTCTATTCTTCATTATTGCTTAACGAAATCCAAAAAGCTTCATCTTTTCTCACAACCATGCCAAACTCGTTCATAATTTGAGTACTGATTATTGGTCCGTCTTTTGTTAAAACAGCATCCAGCAGATAAGTTCTATTGTCGGCAGTTACCCTTGCAACAACATGATTAAACTGGTGCAGATTGAAAAATGAGGTATCTACCAGTCCATTATCGAGTGTGCTCACAAGAACAGGATCTGCTTTCAGTCCTACCTTTCGAAGCAGGTTTATGAGAATAAAATTTATTTCACTACTGGTTCCGGTTTGGTTTTTATAGGGTTTATTCAGAGTGGGATTCAGTTTTTCGACACTAAACCGGGAAAGAATTTTTGTCATAAAACCGCTGTAGCCCAGGTCAACAAATACCCGGTAGCGCCCATTCCAGTTCATTCCGTTGCTCACAAAGTCATAAATAACGTTTAACTTATCCGTTTCGGTTTTACAATCTTTAGTCAGGGTTCTGATGGTATCGTTTATTCCTATATTTAAATCAAGAGGCAAACCAAATTCGGGAATTTTCATAAGTTCTTCCGGTATTTTTTCAAGCGTTGGAGCCTTATACAGAACAAATGCGGGGTTAGACAGTGTGCTGTTCTTTTCAGCTTTGTCTTTGTATTTAAAGTCGGGTTCCATGGCTCTTATCAGGAGTTCCATGCCCGGAAAAAGAAATTTTCTGCTTGCATACACAAGCATTAGTTTCAGCTGCATGCGACTGGCATTATACATGGGATCTTCAGTATCAAGGGTCAGGGGTAAAACCTTATACATCGTAAACCTCATTCGGTATGCCTGGTAACTTACAATTCCTCTTGTATAACCTACCGACGAAACCAGGTTTTTCTGATCAAAGTCGTCAAGCATATCAAAATTGTAGATTTTGGCTGAGTATTGAACATCTTCAGGCGCGGTAAGAACAAGTTCGCTTCTTAACACGGGAATATCATACTGAAAATACCATTCAGGCGGATTCACCATTTCGATGGTTGGAATTTTAACCACATATTCAATAATAGAACCAACCTGAACATCGGGGAAGTTTATTGTAACCGATGCATTGTAGTCCTCATCAGCCGGGATGTTTAACAGGGATTTGAATTTAACCTTTGTTTTTTGAGTTTTACCGTTTGACCTGGGATTTAAAGTCTGTGCTTTTAAATCGTATATATTACTGTATCTGTAGTAAATAGATTTTGAAAGGTCGTAGAAAGGAATGGTTTGTTGCGCATGTTTTAAGCCTTCTTCCGATAATATTTTTATACGCAGGTGCCTGGTAAAATAAAAAAAAACCGGACCGGAAGAAGCATCGAAATTGTAGGTTCCGTAGTCGCATAAAATTACGGCATCGGCATCCTGATAGTTTTTTAGCGATACTTCAAAAGAATCAACTTTACCATATTTTATGGGTGCTTTTTGGGATTGTGATACTATCGGAATCAACAATGCAACAAATATCAGGAAAGATCTCATATGGAATGATTTTAGGGGCACATATCTATAACAAAAATTATGCCATATAGCTTGAAAGTTAGTCAAATATCTTCAGTAAGCATAAGGTAGAAAAACAATTTTTAAAACTAATAAACATAAAAAAAGGGGGTTTTAGAATCTTGTTCCTCCATCCCCTTTTAAAAATTATAACTATTAATTCTTATTCAACCAGATTTACAGTTAGTTCAGCATCAATATCAACCGATGAGGTTCCAATGAATAAGGTAAACTGTCCAGGTTCAGTTTTCCAGTCGTGAATTTCTGGATCATAGAAAGAAAATGCTGAATTTTCAAGTTTGATTTCTACAATTTTTGTTTCACCTTTTTCAAGAAATACTTTATCGAAAGCTTTTAGTTCTTTAACGGGCCTTGGCAGACTCGATTCTTTATCGGCAACATATAGTTGAATGACTTCGGCACCGGCAAGGTTTCCAGTATTTTTAACACTGATGCTTACTTTAATTTCGTCATTTGCTGTAAAAGAAGTTTTATCCACTTCAACATCGCTTATTTCAAATGTAGTATACGATAAACCATAGCCAAACGGGTAACGAGGTTTTACGTCTGACATATCAAAGTGGCGGTATCCCAGAAAAATTCCTTCATTAAAATACACTTTGAGGTCGTTGTCGTTGTCGAAATAAGAATTATAGGTAACGTTATCTTCCCACTTTTTCTCAAAAGAAACAGGCAGTTTTCCCGAAGGATTGGTTTTCCCGAAAATTATTTCAGCAAGTGCAATACCGCCTTCCTGACCGGGATACCAGGCATGTAACAAGGCGGGAACATTTTCAATCCAACCGCTCATATCTACATTGCCTCCGGCATTTAGTATAACAATTGTATTCGGATTTACAGCAGAAACCTTCTGAATTAGTTCAGCTTGCCTGAAAGGCATTTCAAACGTTCTGTCGAATCCTTCACTTTCATTTTCATTATTAAATCCAACACATAAAACAGCTACGTCAGAATTTTTTGCCAGGTTTACAGCTTTTGCCATGTATTCCTCCGGACCTGTTGATGTTCCGATTCGTTTTTGAGAGCCAAGGCGGATAACTGCATCACCACCGGCCTGGTAATATTCAACAACCACTTTATATTCTTTTCCGGCTTCCAGTTTGGTTTCGTATTTACGGATGGTTTCACCCTGGTTTTGCCATTGCTCAATTACCTTTTTTCCGTCAAGAAACATTCTGAAACCATCGTCACCTGCTAACCCTAACCAATAATAACCAGTTTCTTCAGGCGAAAAATAGCAGGTAAACCGAACTGAAAAATCTTCGTCAGATACTTTCTCGTTCGACATATTATCTTTCTCAAGATTCAGGATATCAAAAACCCTTGAATCAACTATGTCACCCTCAAGTTTTATATTTTTATAAAACGCAGCCTGGCATCCGGTTTTTTTCTGTCCGTTTTCGTAGATATAAAAATTAAAATCCTCAAAGAAATCAGCAGGCAAACGCTCGCCGGTGTATACTCCTTGTTCGAATTTTACTTCAACACCATCACCTGCTTCTGCTTTCAAGCCTTCAAAAACCGAGCTTGCATGCAGTGGTCTTACAAAAGAGCTTCCACCGCCGCCGGTAACCGCCGGAGAACCGTTTGGACCGATTACTGCAATTGATTTAACAGAAGCTTTTTTCAATGGTAAAAAGGAATTTTCGTTTTTAAGCAGAACAATGCCTCCTCTTGCCGCTTCTAGTGCAGTTGAGCGTAAAAAGGTACTGTCAACAGTATATCCTTCGGCAATATTGGCATTCTCAAGAAGTCCGAATTTACTGTAAACGCCAAGAATCCGGCGTATTTTTTCATCAATAACAGCTATATCAAGTTCACCGGACTCAATAGCTGGTTTTAAGGTATCGGGATTCATATATTTACCTGAAGGCATTTCTAAATCCAGTCCGTTTTTTGCACAGGCAATTCCATCATAGGTCGAAACCCAGTCCGACATCACAAAACCTTCGAAACCCCATTTTTCTTTAAGAACATCGTTAATCAGGTATTTGTGTTGCGAAGCATGCACTCCGTTTATAAGATTATAAGCTGTCATAACTGTTGCAACATTTCCTTCCTGAACAGTGGTTTTGAATGCCGGAAGATAAATCTCGTGCAAAGTTCTTTCATCCAGATCCGATGATACATTATGCCTGTTGAAGTCCTGGTAATTTACCGCATAATGTTTTGCTGTGGCAATAATACCTTCGTTTTGCATCCCTTTTGTATAAGCGGCAGCAATTTGTCCGGCCAGGTACGGATCTTCGCCAAGGTATTCAAAATTGCGGCCACAGAAAGGTGCCCGGTGAATATTCATGGCTGGCCCTAACATGATGTGTACGTTTTTTGAACGGGCTTCACTTCCAATAGCTTTACCAACTTGCATCGCAATTTCTTTATCGAACGAAGCTGCAAGTGCAATACTACCGGGATATGCTGTTGACGGACCCAGGTTTCTGACACCAACCGGACCATCGGCCATTCGTATTTCAGGAATTCCTAAATGCTCATAACCCCGGATATAAAATCCGTTATAACCCCCAATGAAATCGAGTTTCTCATCAAGGGTCATTTTGTTTATTATATCGTTAATTTGTTTTTCACTGTCGTTCTTTTTGCTACAAGAATTGAAGAGCAAAAGACCAAAAACCGCAATACTAAGAATGTTAGATGTACCAATGAGTTTTTTCATATTTATTGTTGTTTAATAATTTGAATTCTAAATTAATAAGGAATCTTTAAGATCCGATACAAGAAAATCACTTCATATTTTATAAATAGCACATAAATAGAGCAATAAAGAGATTACCAACTAAATAAAAGGCCCAGATCAATCTCTAATTTTTCGAATTTATGATGAGGATTAAACCATATTTCTTCTGTACTGTTTTCCCTGGTCCACTCATACCGAATGAGCGTATAATCGAGGTATTTGTCTTGTATAAAATAGCTGGCACGGCAGTTTAATCCCATGTTAAAGTCTGTTTTCTTCAGGAAATTATATTCAAGTTTTATTTCGGGATAAAATAAAGGTGTCCAGGCTTTATGGGTCTCAAGCCTAAGCAGCTGTCTGAAATTTGAGTTTTTCTGTTTCATAGCAAATTCTTCAACAAACATTTTGGTTGTGAGAAAACCAGAATTCATTCTTAGTTCTACGAAGAAACGTTTAGGATGAACCCGAAAAACCGGACCAAATAAAAAACCATAATCTTTTATTCTTTTTTGGTAAAAATTATCGTCGTGATAGATGTAATAGTCCGGGTATATGATTCGATAGAAATAATCATAATCATTCATAAAATAATCGAAAGAATAATATCCGGTTGAAAATCCAAGATTTTTAAAAGGCATATAGCACAAATGTGCTTGCAGATTGTTTAAAACATAAGAGTCAACAACCAGAAGATCTAAATTTAATTCAATCTTTTGCCAGGCTTTTATGCCAAAATTCAAACCAAGGTACTGGTATTCAATATAATCATATTCAGAGTAATAGGCATTTACAAAATCCAAGTTTTTATCTATCCCGAAGCTATCACATTCAATATTTCTGATACCGGCAAATATTTTAAATTTAAAATCTGATATTATAGCATCTTTCTCGGTTTCCTGTGAAACAACCGGAATTGCTGCAAAACTTAATAATATGAGTCCTATGGTTTTTCCGATTTTCACCTGCTATACAATTATTATCTGAATATCGCGACTAATAATGCTTCCGTCGGAGAGGTAAATTTTGAAATCGAAATGAGCAGAACGATAGATGGAACGCGAATTTAGAAAAATCCTGAATTTATAAACCATGCTGCCGGATAACACTAAATTGTTTAAAGATTCCACTAATTCATCCATGCTGATATACAAATCGGAAAGGGTGGAATTATATACAGATTCTGCAAAACAAAACTTGTTAATAATCTGGTTTTGATAAATATCTTCATTGTATTTCCCGATGCTGATTATTTGAATACTATCTATATTTTGTTTGGCTTTGTAAGAAGAGACACATTCACAGGCGTATAGTTCATTATATCCGTAACTGTTTGTCAGGCAGGCCCATTCCGAAACTTCTTCATCGCTTAACCAAACTTCAAAAGCAACAGCATTTCTGTGTAAAGTGGTGTCTTCAGCAATTACAGGCCATTCCTGAGAATTGTCTAAAGCTTTTACGGTAACCGTTTTCAAATCGAAATAATTGAGGGAGTCATTACAATTACAACAACTGTAAATTATTCTGAATGAATTCAGTAACAAAAGAAAATATAGAGATCTTTTCAGCCTGTGCATGTTGGATTAGGGTGAAACTGAAAGATAATGAAATTCGGAGGAACAAAACAAAAAAACCTGCCAAAATAATTTAGCAGGTTTAGAATTTTTTATTTGGCAGAATTAATGGCTACGGTAGGCAAAAACGGTTTCGCCCTCGTATGATCCATCAAGAATCTTGCTTATTGTAACCGGATTTTCCAGAATCTCCATTGCTTTGTTCACTTCAGGATCTTCCTGTAAACTAGCTTCAACCCTTCCTTTTTGGAAATAGTATCGGCTTACAATTTCATCCTTCAACAATTCTGCTATTTCTTTCCTGAATGTTTCAAGATCTTTTCGGGTGTCGCCATGTAGTTTAGCTTCAAGCGAATTTATGTCGTCTTTGATAAGATCATAGTAACCTTCGCGTTTCGAAATTTTTGTTAATTCATTAAGTTTTTCGCTGCTGCTTGTATTGTAATCAAAATCAGTTTTCAGCACATATTCAATAAAACTGTTGTAAATGCTATCGGTAATTTCAAAAGCACAGGCCATGGTAATTTTTGGTTTTTCTACATGGAATAAGGTTGCAAAATCAAACAAAAGATTTTTTGTATATAGCGCCAGGGTAATATTTCCGGGTGAGTCTCCTTCTATTTTAATATCAGGTTCAACACCTCCGCCATCGTATACCAGCCTGCCATTTCGGGTATTAAATTCTGTTTTTAATGAATCAGGAATTATTCCAACACTGCCATCTTCATTTCGGTTCGAATAATCAACAGCCTGTATACATCTTCCGCTTGGGATATAATATTTTGCAGTAGTAAATTTAACGTGGGCATTGTAACTCAGGGGACGGGTAGTTTGCACCAGGCCTTTCCCAAAAGTGCGCTGACCAATAATAACTGCTCTGTCTAAATCCTGAAGTGAACCGGCAACAATTTCTGATGCCGAAGCAGATCCCCTGTTTACGAGTACTGCCAGAGGGATAACTGTATCAACCGGGGCAGTGGTGGTTTTGTATACACTTTGAATTTCTTTATTTTTACCCCGGGTAGTAACAACTTCCTGTCCGCGAGGGGTAAAAATATTAGTAACATTTACTGCTTCGTTTAATAAACCACCGGGGTTTCCACGTAAATCCAGAATGATGGCTTTTGCTCCTTTTTCTTTTAGCTCGGTTAATGCAGTTTTTGTTTCAAGTCCGGAATTTCTCATAAAATTACCGAGCATAATATAACCTATATCTCCCTTCATCATACCGTAATACGGCACATTCGGAATGGTAATTTCTTTCCTGTTAAAAGTTTTAGTTATTACCGAATCAACACCAATGCGTTTAAGTTCGAGTTTAAGCTCGGTGTTCGGATTTCCTTTTAGCAATTCACTTACCTCGTTAATACTTTTATTTTTTGTTGAAACACCATCAATGGTAATAATGGTATCTCCTGCACGAACGTCAGATTTTTGTGCCGGAAAACCCTCGTAAGGTTCCGAAATCATGGTATATGCACCGGCTTTGCGTATAAGGGCACCAATACCACCATATTTACCGGTTGTCATAAACTTAAATTCATCAATATCTTCTTCGGGAATATAGGATGAATAAGGATCAAGCGACGAAAGCATGCCTTCTATACTGGCATCTATCAATTCTTTGGGTTCTTTGGCGTCAACATAAAGTGAACTTATTTCCCTGAACATGGTAACAAAAATGTCAAGGTTTTTAGCTATTTCAAAGTCTTTATCAGCAGGTCGTACAAAACCGAATGAAATGATAAGAATTGATGCAGCAATTATTATTGTGCGCTTGTTATTTTTAATTTTTTGAATGGTCTTCTTCATAATATCGTTTCTAGAATCTCACTTGTTGAACTGTAAATGTAATAAATATCCTAAAGATTTATTTATGCATAGTTAAGAAGCAGGTTTTCCTCAATATCAGAAACAGTTAAATAAAACCTTTGTTTTGCCATCAGGTATTTTCTGTTAACATATGGTGAATGATATATAAACTTGTTGAATTCAATAATTTTTTCACCAAATCCTCTCGAAATAGCTGTTTTATCTGTTTTATATTCAATGCGTCTGCGATTAAAGCTATATTTAATGGCAAACAGAAGCATCTGAATATTTGTTTTTCCGGAATAATCAAGAATATGGCTCAACTCATGTCCGAGTACTCCTGTAAGCGCGAATTCACTAATTGAATTGTAAACTTTATCGGAATTCATGCTGGGTTTGTCCGTAATAACAATAACATACCTTCTGTCTTTCCTATTGCGAAAAATAAAACAAGGTTTTGGCCTGGCAGCCATTAATGTACCAATAGGTTTTCTTCTTATTTCAATGCTGGTACCTTTCAATTCAGGAAATGCTTTTATAGCATCTGAAAAAGGTTTTAAAAATTTTTGGGTTTTGGGCTTGAAGTATACTTTGACACCAAATATAACTGTGCCAATTTTGTTTTTATGTGCTATAAATGCAACAAGTGGTATAAACAAAACCACTAAAAAAATCAGTCTCCACATACCTATCACTCCACTCTTTAAGAATCGGGGGAAATCGTTAATTTCGTACGCAAAGTTACAAACATGCGTATTATTATTCAACGTGTAAGCCGGTCAGAAGTTTCAATTGAGGGTAAAAATAAATCGGAGATAGGTGCCGGATTATTAGTTTTATTGGGCATTGAAGATAATGATAATCAGGAAGATATTGACTGGTTGTGCGGAAAAATTGCAAGGTTGCGTATTTTCAACGATGAAAACGGAGTTATGAACCTATCGGTTTTAGATATCGGGGGTGAGGTTTTGATTGTAAGTCAGTTTACCCTGCATGCAAGCACAAAAAAGGGAAATCGTCCTTCGTATATCAAAGCCTCGAAACCCGATTTTGCCATACCCATGTATGAAAAATTTGTAAGACAGCTTGAAAAAGAGCTTGACAAATCAGTAAAAACCGGTGAATTTGGTGCCATGATGAAGGTAAGCCTGATAAATGACGGACCGGTTACGATTTTTATTGATTCTAAAAACAGGGAGTGAGTTAATTCAAATGTATAATTGATAATGTAAAATGGAACTGCTATTATCCTAATTATACATTATACATTATTCATTATAAATTGGAATATTATGACAATTAAAAACGTCCAGCAGCAAGTCGATAACTGGATAAAAACATACGGAGTAAGGTACTTTAGTGAGCTTACCAATATGGCTGTTCTAACCGAGGAGGTTGGAGAATTGGCAAGAATAATTGCCCGAAAATACGGCGATCAGAGCTTTAAAGAAAGCGACAAAGTATATGATTTAGCCGATGAAATGGCTGACGTACTCTGGGTACTGATTTGTTTAGCAAACCAAACAGGGGTTGATTTAGAGGAGGCTTTTGCCAGGAATCTGGAGAAGAAAACCAGACGAGACGGCGAAAGACATAAAAAGAATAGTAAACTGTGAAAAGTGAAAAGTGAAAAGTGAAAAGTTTTCTATTTAACGTCATCCCTTCGAAGGAAGGGATCGGATTTTGGGATATATTCTTACGGATTCCTGCCTACGCAGGAACCTTTAGCTCACGAGCAGAGCGAGTAATGACGAATCATTAGTAATGTCCGAAGCGTTATGCTTCGGATAGAAATTAATAAAACAGTCGGATACCTGTCTTCACAGGTATGACGGTATAGAAATTTGAGATTAAAAAAATTCGTGCATTAGTGGCAAATAATAAAACAATAAAAGGAGTTATTTTCGATTTCAACGGCACGCTCTTTTGGGATTCCAGCTATCACGAGAAAGCCTGGCGCGAGTTTGCGTTAGAAGTGGCCGGCAAACCTCTTTCTGAGGAAGACATGAAAAATCATATACACGGCAGAATTAATAAAGACATCCTTTCCTATGTATTTCAATGTGAACTCTCAGAAACAGAGGTACTACAATATTCCGATAAGAAAGAAAAACTGTATCGGGAACTAATTCAAAGTTCCGACTTAAATAATCTTGCACAAGGGAGTATTGAATTATTTGAAGAATTAAAAAGCCGTAAAATATCTTTTACAATAGCCACTTCATCCGAAATATCAAATGTCCATTTTTATTTCAACTATCTCAAACTGGATAAATGGTTTAATAAAGCACTTGTTGTATACGACGATGGAACCATGCAACCCAAACCTGCTCCTGATATTTTCCTGCGGGCTGCCGATAAGATTGATGTTCCCATAGAAAAATGCCTGGTACTTGAAGATTCTATAACAGGAATAAAATCGGCAGTAAAAGCGGGTGCTGGCAAGATACTTTTTGTTGAAAATGATATTCCGGTTAATTACAAGCTGGTGAAAGACTTGGTGGACGGGAAAATATCGAATCTTAAGGAAATGCTGGTCTGGATTTAAAAAATCATTTAAAAGCGAAAAAGCCTTCGAAAAAATGGCAGCCGATAAAGGGATAACAAAAGCCTTTCATTTTTTTGCCGATACCAACGCAGTTATAAAACGCGAAAACGACACCTTAATAAAGGGGAAAGCGGGCATCTTGAATTATTATATAAATAAAGATCTCGATAATGTATTGTTGCAATGGACACCAGACTTTATCGAAGTTTCTGAAGCAGGCGATCTTGCATATACCTATGGCGGTTACGATTTTATAGTTATTGATCCTGAAACAAAAGATTCTACAGTCTATTCAGGCATATTTCATACCGTTTGGAAAAAGCAGACTGACAATACCTGGAAGTATGTTTGGGATTAGATATATCTAAAAAATTTTAATAATCGGCATTGCTTCGTCCCGAGACTTCAGGAAGAAGCAATTTGTTGACACATAATAAAAGATTGATTCTTCGTTTGTCCTCGCAATAGCGAAAACGCTCAACTCTGATTTAGATATCCGTGCTCATTTATCTATAATTGGGAGTCTTATTCTTAAAATAAACGGAAAAAACAAAAAAATTTCCTTAAAAATTTGTTCAACTAAATATTTAGTTGTAATATTGAACTAAAGAATTAGTTGAAAAGAATGAAGGAATTAACAAAAGCAGAAGAACAGGTTATGCATGTGTTCTGGGAACAGGGCAAAATAACAGTAAATAATATTTTAGAACTATTGCCCGAACCTAAGCCTGCATACAACACCGTATCTACTATTGTGCGTATACTGGAGAAAAAAGGATTTGTAGATCACGAGCCGCTCGGAAAGGGTTATATCTATTTCCCTATGGTAAACAAAGAGGATTACACACAAAAATTCCTCAAGAAATTTGTTTCCAGTTATTTCAATGGCTCATTTAAAGATCTGGTTTCTTTTTTTGTAAAAGAAAACCGTATGGATTTGAAAGATGTGGAAGAAATGCTCGAAGAAATAAAAAAAGAAAAAAAGTAAAACAATACAAATGAATACAATACTGAATTATATTGTTGAGTCATCAGTTGGACTTGGAATTCTGAGTTTGATATACAGGTTTTTTCTCAGGAAATCACAAGTGCTTTGGTTTAACAGAACGTATATACTTTCTGTCGTTGTTTTTGCTGCATTTCTACCCTTCATTCATTTACAATTACCTGAAGAAGAACTATCCGGAAATCTTCTACCCGCTGTAATAGTCGGTGGAGGTTACTACATGCTCGAAGCCATAACCGTTTTTGGTGAAGGCACGCGAAAGCTTGCAGTTAGTTCGCTTGAAATATTCAGGTGGATTCCCCTACTATATATATTGGGTTTTGGATTATTAATCGCGCGGTTTTTACTTAGTTTTTTTCATTTATACAATTTTCGAAAGAAGGCCACTATTGAAAAACATAAAAACTTCATATTGGTAGATACGCACAAAAAAGAGAATCCTTTTTCGTTTTTCCGGTTCTTGTTTTTAAACAAAACGGCATACAACGGTGAGGAACTCAATACCATCATAAATCACGAATTGATCCATATTCAACTAAAACATTCATTCGACATTCTTTTGCTTGAGTTAATTCTCATCATTCAATGGTTCAATCCGTTTATCTGGATACTCCGCAGAGACCTGAAAGAAGTGCACGAATTTCAGGCCGACCGGAAAACGCTGGAAACCGGCATAAACCCCGGGTTTTATAAAGAAATGTTGCTGAACGAAGCTTTAGGAATACGCTTTGCGTTGGGCAACAACCTGAATAAATCATTAATTAAAAAACGATTAAAAATGATGAATAATAAAATAAATAAATCAATTGGATACTTCAAACCAGCATTGGCAGTTATCAGTCTGGTAGCTTTACTAATTGCTTTTGCCTGCGAAAAGCAGGATGACAAAGTATATGACAAAGTTGAGGTAATGCCCGAATACCCAGGCGGTATAGAAGCTCTAAGTGGATATATATCAGAAAATGTGGTATATCCCGAAAAAGCCTTAAATGAACAAACTCAAGGCAAAGTATTTGTTTCGTTTGTGGTTTCAAAAGAAGGTAAGGTAATCGATGCCCAGGTAGTCCGTGGAATTTCTGATGAACTTGATAATGAAGCATTACGGGTTGTCAGTACAATACCCGACTGGACTCCAGCGAAGAACGATGGAAAAAATGTTAGCGTGAAGTTTACATTTCCGATAAACTTTACTTTGCCTGAACCACAGGAAGAAGTATTTTTTGTTGTTGAAGATATGCCCCAGTTTCCTGGTGGAATAATGGCAATGCGACAGTATATTGCTAAAAATGTAAAATACCCCGAAAAGGCCAAAACCGATGGAACCGAGGGTCAGGTCTTTGTTTCTTTTGTTGTTTCTGAAAACGGAAAGGTAGTACAGGCCAAAATTGAGCGAAGTGTTTCCAATGAGCTTGATGCAGAAGCAGTTCGTGTGGTCGAAAGTATGCCCGACTGGACTCCTGGTTACCAGGCAGGGAAAGCAATTCCGGTAAGCTACACAATACCAATTAATTTTTCATTGGGAGATAAAGGAGGTACAATTGTAATTGATGAAGCTGAAGTTAATAAAGATGCTATGAAGATTCAGATTGAATACCTTGATAGGGATGGCAGCATAGTGGCGCAAGGCAAAGTTGTTGATGCTGATGGAAAACCGATAGCGGGAGCGCATATAGTTGTTGCAAATGGTACCGTTGGTACCGGAACCGATGCCGGGGGCAATTTTAGTTTTGAACTTCCGGACGATGCTCTGGAGTTGGTTGTTTCTTATGTAGGCAAGGAAACACAGAAAGTAGCAGTTAAGAGATAAAAAATTTGGTTTCCCTATTTACTTATAGCGTCACAGCGAGAACACAGGACAAAGAAATCGTTTGTTTTTAACTTTACAAATTGTTTCTATACATATTGTCCGGAGGGTCGAGACTTCGGACATTTTTATATAACATCATGAAAAGTAAAGCGAAGCAATCGAATCGTTTTACAGGGTGCTTCAAATAAAAAAGGCCGTTCATCATTGTGAACGGCCTTTAATTTATTCTAAACTAATACCAGAGAATTTTAATAACCGGGGTTTTGTGTTAAAACATTATTTGATAAATCGATTTCGCTTTGTGGAACCGGGAATAAACCATTTCTTGCAGGATTATATCCATTGCCTGCCAACACATCAGCGGCATCGCCCCAGCGTACAAGATCGAAATACCTGTCATATTCAAACGCTAATTCTAATCGGCGTTCTAATTTTAAATCGTCCATTGTGGCTCCTGTTATTGGTTCCAGCGATACTCTTTCCCGAACTTCATTAATGAATGCATCAGCATCGCCACCTGCACCGTTAAGTGCACATTCGGCTCTTAATAAAAGAACATCGGCATACCGATAAAGAATAAAAGTTGCTTCTACCCAATCACCTGCTCTTATATATCCCTTATAATTTGTGTATTTCTTTCTGAAGAAACCTTCATAGCCATATACATCCTTGGAATACGATGTTACTCCATCGGTTTTTTTTGACCTGTCATATAGCGTTTCATCGAAATACTGTGCATAATCTGTCATGGTTTCATCAGCAAACCAGATGTTTTCGTTTAATCTAACCCTATCGCCGGCAGCAATATAGGCGTCAACGATATCCTTCCTGGGTTTAAGGAATCCCCATCCGTTAACAATGGCATCGTTACCTGTTTTTGTATCAACAAAATCCCTTATACCACAAAGTTTCATATCAATATTGTACAAGGATACCCAATTTTCCCAGCTGCTGGGATCACCAGCAGTAGTAGGTTTTGTGCAAAAAATAACTTCTTCATTACGTGGGCTGGTATAATTAAAAACAGATGCATAACTATCCAATAGCTTAAACTTACCACCATTAATTACTGTGTCTAATGCAGCTGCGGCACCAACATAGTCCTTTTTCCACATATAAATTTTTGCCAGCAATACATGAGCTGCATCATAATTAAGTTTACCATTAGCAGCCTTTCTTTTCAGATAATGGGCATTTGCATTAATAGTGGTAATAAGCGAATCAAGCACAATGTTGGCAGGAATCCTCACTCCTTCAACATTATAAGTAGAGTCTTCAGTAAAATAAGGAACATCACCGAACATTCTCACCATATCGAAATAGAAATAGCTCCTTAAGATTTTTGATTCTCCCTTTAAAATGTCAACTGCTTCAGAGGAGAATTCACGGTAATCGCTCAGCATCTGGTTTACGTTTCTTATTCCCCTGAAATTTTTCTCCCACAAATATTGCGGAGACAATGAATTAGGACCTAATTGGTCTAAATGTTGCATTTCTTCATATTCAATTCTGTCGCCGGCAGCGCCACCACCAACATTAGCATCGCCCGATGCACAGTTTAATGCAACCCACGAAGAAGCACCCCACGGATAAACATAAGTAACAGAATTATAAGCTGTTGCTAAACTCAACTTCATAACATCGAGAGGCTCCCCTTTAAGGTTTTCAGGAGTATCCATCGCAACGGGGTCTATTTCCAGCCAATCTTCTCCGCACGACCAAAAAAGTAGCACGGCGAATGAAAAGGCCAGTATTATATATCGAATCATTTTTATTGTTTTCATATTTATAACTTTAACTATTTAACCAAATTAAAACATAAGATTTACTCCAATAATATTGGATTTTGCACTTGGATACATCGAGAAGTCAACACCAATAGAGTTTGCTGCATCTGTTCCACCAACCTCTGGGTCATTGCCCGGGTAGTTTGTAAATGTCAAAACATTATTTGCTGAAAAATAAACCCTGAATTTTTCCACTTTCATTTTGGTGCTGATTTTTTTTGGAATGGTGTAACCAATTGAAAGCTGCTTTAACCTCAGGTAAGAACCATCATAAACCCAGAAATCACATGCGTCTTTATTTCTTCCGACTGTTTCAGCCGAAAATGGGCGTATGCCTTCGTTAGTAGAACCTTCACCTGTCCATCTATCGTCGTACATATATACCGGCCTGTTGTAAAAAGCCCTTTCGGTTCTTGGGTACAAATATATCTCATTGCCAAATACTCCCTGCCAGAACATTGTCACATCGAAATTAAAGAATTCGAGGTTGACATTTAACCCAAAAGTAAAATCAGGGTGCGGGTTTCCTATCATTGTTTTATCCGATTCATCAATTAAGCCATCGGGTATCATTACAATGTTGCCATTGGTATCTAAGGAAGCAATATCTAATAATTTAATATCACCTGGTTTTGCCTCAGGCTGTAAAATCACAGAATCTATACCACCTTCAGCATTTGGTACGGCACTTTTATGGTTATCAATATCGTCCCAATTCTGGAAAATTCCGTCTGTTTTATATCCATACAAATACCATACAGGTTTACCAACTTCAAAATTTGTAACGGTGGTTCCCATAATATTGGCACCTGCAAGTTTTTTAAACTTGTTATCATCTTTCGAAGTTACTTCGTTTTGAAGATAAGAACCATTTACGCCAATATTATACTTAAGCCATCCTATGTTATTATTGAATCCAAGTTCTAATTCGACACCCTTATTTTCAATTTGTCCTGCGTTAACAGTTTTGCCTTCACCTTCAGATGCCAGCACGCTTGTTTCTAATAGCAGTCCTTCTGTTTTTTTAACAAAGTAATCGGCAGTTAAAGTAATTCTGTTTTGCATTAAGGCTAAATCAAGGGCGATATCGGTCTGTATACTTTGTTCCCATCTTAAATCGGGGTTGCTAACGGTGTATCGTTCAATACCGCCATCGCTTTTAAGTCTCATTAAATCCAGGTATTTCCATCTTCCGAGGTTACTATTGCTACCATTTATGCCATAGCTTGCACGTACTTTAGCATAATTAACTATAAAATCCTGCGGATAAAAGTCTTCGCGTGAAAATACCCATCCGGCAGATACAGAAGGGAAATATCCAAATTTATTATTGGTTCCGAATTTTGAAGAACCATCGGCTCTGAAATTAACCGTACCCATGTACTTTTCGCTGTAATTATAACTCAAACGGCCATAATACGATAAAAGTCTATCGGTACCTGTAGAGCCCCACATACCAACCTCATCAATATACTTTTTAAAACTGTAGTTATCAAATACCAGGTACTTTTCATCGTCTGAATACAAGCCGGGTTTAGTTACTGCATAATGTAAGTTCGTGTATTGATAAATTGTGTTTCCTGCTAATAATGAAAAATTATGATTACCTATTGATTTACTGTAAGTAATGTAATTTTCGTTTTGAATAGTAAACCATTTATAGGTCTGATAGGTTAAATTTATTCCATTGGTCAGCGAATCCAGCTCTTCGTCAAGGGGATCGCCGCCATCGTCCAATTTATCATTAGCTCCTGGAATTCTCTTTAAATCGTTACTTAAATAATAATTACCATCATAATTGGACTGTAAGGCATGTGCCAAATCAATATCAAGGCCGCTATGGATGGTTAAACCTTTTATGGGATTTAAATTAAATCCAACACCGCCTACCACTTTATCTTCGTTCCATTTATCGTGTCGGCGGGCTTTTATTGATGCCAGTGGATTTGCATTTTCTCCTGCAACCAGTTCAGAAATTGCAAAATACTGTCCATCGTCGTCCTGAACCAGGTATTTTTGATCGGTAGCAGACAAACTGGCAAAATCAGCAATTGAATTAGCATACACCGGAGTAATCGGATCCAGACGGAATGCCGAGGTAACATCGGCACCAAACCAATCGTTTTCTCCAATCCAGGTTCTTTCTTTATGGGTATAGCCAATGTTTGTATAAAAACTAATCCAGTCTTTTGTATTCAATACTCCGTTAAACCTGAAATTGTAACGATCGTAATTGCTTTGTTCGCCACCAATTATACCTTTTTGGTTAAAATAACCTCCTGATAGAAAGTAACTACTATTATCAGAACCACCAGAAGCTGATATATTATGGTTTACAATCGGTGCCGGATTAATTAATTCCTCCATCCAATTTGTTCCTGTTCCCATGTCTTTTCTTGTAGAAGCATTGCTGGCTGTTTTAAGGTCGGTAACACCTTCCCAGCTTAATTTATAAATTTTTCCATTCTCATAAATATAGGGAAATGTTTTAAAGGAGTTATCTACAGCTAATGGATCAGTTATATCTGTAACATTATCTGTTCTGCTTGCATTAACTCTTTGCCACGCATAGGCTTCCTGATAATAGTCAATGTATTGTTCTGCATTCATTACTTCTGAATAATGCGATGCTTTTTGTATGCCATAATAGCCATCGTAAGAAACCTGACCAGCACCTTTTGTTCCTTTTTTTGTTGTTATCAGAACAACTCCGTTTGCTGCATCGGATCCATAAATAGCTGCTGAAGCTGCGTCTTTTAAGATTTCAACTGATTCAATATCTGATGGTGGAAGATAATCAATTCCGCCTGTTCTGATTCCATCTACTATATAAAGTGGATTTGCGTTGCCATTTGTACCAGCTCCCCTGATTCGAACTTTCATTGCTGCCCCTGGTGAACCTGATTCCTGCACAACAATTACACCCGATGTTTTGCCTTGCAAGGCTTGTTCAACGCGAAGATTTTGAGTTTGAGTAAGTTCTTTTGCGCTAATTTTTGATATTGAACCTGTAACCAGACTCTTTTTCTGAACACCATATCCAACAACAACAACCTCGTCAAGTGACTGAATATCCGTAACCAGTTGAATGTTGATTTCGGTTTGAGCACCAACTTCAACTTCTTCTGTCAAATAACCCACATAAGTAAAAGTTATTACCGGATTCTCATATCCGGAAACATCGATGGTATACTGACCATCGAGATTGGTTGTTACACCAGTAGATGTACCTTTTATCTGTACAGCAGCACCAGGAAGCAATGTTCCATCTTCTGCTTTAACTGTTCCTGTAACAACTCTTTGCTGAGCAATAAGAGCAGTACTAAAAAACAGCAATGCAATTGACAATAACCATAAATGTCTCTTCATAAATAAAAAAGTTAGGGTTAATAATTATTATTATTTTTTTTCTGTATTCTCATCCTAATTGGGATTTAAAAAATCTTCAACACAATGATAGTGGAGTATCGCCTGATAGTGTAATTTTAAGCTACTAATATTTTACGCAAATCATAATAAATAGCACATTTTTTATACGCTAATTGTATTTATTGTTCAGATTATCAGACACTTTAAATAAGCTAAATTGTGAAAATAAGAGAAAAAAAACGGTTTTTTCAGGACTGTTTACTGTGTTTTATTTCAATTTTTCTGAACAAATAGTTTCTGAGAAAAAACAAAATCGTTCGATTGGATAGTTAAAATGCAGATACCTGCAGGAAACTTGTATTATCCGGATTACTTTTTCAATAATATATCTTTCTGTACCATCAGCAATTACTTCAAGCTTTAAAGTATCTGCAGTACAGCCCCAATTTATAATAACTGTATCCGAATCTTTTCTTTCTGAAATAGTGTATGAATCAGATTCAAGCCAATTGTATGTCAGTCCATCTGTCTTATCAACCGAGAAGCTCAATCCGGTTTCAATTTCAGTCACCAAAATATAAAATCACTAAGAATACAGAAAGACTAACTTTCACACTTACATACTGTCTTAGAAAATTCTAAAATACTGAACTACAACAGTAATAAGAAGTACAACGCCAATAATGCGGTTTATATTATCGGCTATGAAACTGTATTTCCCCAGAATTTTTTCGCTTAAACAGGCATAAGCCCAAAGTGTTATTAGTTTACCACAGCCCGCACCAATTATGAAATAAATTACTGCACTTAAAGTATGTGGAAATTTAAAATAGGCACTAATGTAGGTCATAATTAATATCCAAATAACCAATACCTGCAGACTAATCAAATTTAAGACCATCCCTTTTATTACTCCGGGCTGCCGGGTTTCTTTAACATTATTTAAGCTGTTTTTTTTGAAGAAGTAATAAATTCCCACCGTACCTAACACAAGCATTACAAGTATATGCCATGATTTTTCAGTGCCTAAATGTTTACCTAAGAATACTCCTGCATTCAAAGCCAGGAAAGCATAAATAAATTCAATTATTACGGCTCCAATAGCCACATTCAATGCTTTGTTTTTGCCATGATGATAAGATACTTCGAGAACTGAAAGATTTACAAGTCCGAATGGAATGGTACCAAAAAATGTAATGGAAAACGAAATAGCAAAAAGTTGGAAAAAATTCATGGATAATTCTTATTAAGCTAATCAATTCATTCGTGTATTTGTGGCTAAAACTTAATCTTTATCTGAATAAGTTGTTTCAAAATCTCAGTTTTGGAGTTGTCATCAATAATTAAATTGATACCCCGCCCCTCAGCATATTTTCGGGCATTGTTAAGACTTTCTTTTATATCGGCTGGTAAATCGCTTTCGTTAATGGCATTTAATGCCTTATCGCCAAAAACAAAGGTAATACTGAAAGCATTTTCACGGGGAGAAAGGAAGAATAAATTTCTTTTTTTCAGCAGCATTTTTAATGTCCAGCCATATTTGGGGCTGTAAAATTTCCACTCCGGAATGGGTTCGTGGTAGTTTGTTTTCAGATATTCGCTTAGCTCCCGGAGTACTTCATAGCTATTTCCCAAAACAAGTTCAAGGTTTTTCTCGGCAGGCTGAAGTTCTTTTTTATCGAAATATTTCACAGGCATAGCTGACATTTTATTTTGGCCAAATTTACAAATGCTTATTATTCTTAAACAAAACTAAGACTTCTGTTTAATAGTTTTATTTTTGAAGAAAATTATACTCATGTCGGAATTGAAAGATTATACTGTTCTAATCGAAGAAAAACTTAAAGAACTAAATTTTCCTTCTGAACCTCAAAAACTATATGAACCTATACAATACATTTTAGATTTGGGGGGGAAACGTTTGCGCCCGGCATTAACACTTATCGCCGCCAGTCTTTTTAGAGATGATACTTCTGAAGCTGTTCCTGCAGCTTTGGCACTTGAAGTTTTTCACAACTTCACATTACTTCACGACGACATAATGGATAAGGCCGAAATACGCCGGGGTAAACCAACAGTTCATAAAGTCTGGAACGAAAATGTTGCAATTCTGTCTGGTGACGCAGCAATCATAAAAGCATATGAACTGCTCGGACAGTTGCCTGATAGTATTTTCAGAAAGGTATTTCAGGTTTTTAATGAAACAGCCCTTGAGGTTTGTGAGGGACAACAATACGATATGAACTTCGAAGAGGAGGAGCTTGTTACTGTTCCCGAATACCTTGAAATGATTCGTTTAAAAACCTCAGTTCTTATTGCTGCAGCACTTAAAATAGGGGGTATTTGTGCAGGCGCAGACGCCGCTGACCAAGAAATACTGTACGAGTTGGGTATTAACCTTGGATTGGCTTTTCAGTTACAGGATGATTACCTTGATGTATATGCTTCAACCGAGAAATTTGGAAAAACTTCAGGGGGCGACATCGTTAATAACAAAAAAACTTATCTGCTTATTAATGCCTTAAACAGCGACAACAAAATGTTAGTTGAGGAATTAAAGCACTGGATTAATCTCAAAGATTTTAATCCACCAGAAAAGATTGAAGCAGTTAAAAAAATATATGAAGAACTCGAAACAGGAACGGATACTCAATTACAGGCAGTTAGTTTTATTAATAATGCAGTTGAGCTGTTGGATAGCATTGATGCAGATTCTGAAAAGAAAAAACCTCTGGAGGAGCTGATTTTTAAGCTCATGTACAGAGAAAAATAGTCTGTGAATTATAATTTTATAGTTATTAGTAGTAAAAAGTTTTTTTTTGGTTAAATTGTTATTAGATCTTTTAAAATCTTAGAGCTGAATAATTCGATTATTAATGTACAGGAATTTTCGAAAATGGGGTTTATGTGTTTTATACTGCTTGCTGTTTATTGGCAGTGCGGTGCAGGCGGGCAATTTTCAATTTAAAATTTACATAAAACAAGATGGCTTATCCAGTAACACTATCACCTCAATTGTTCAGGATAAAAACGGGTTTATTTGGATTGGCTCCGAAAACGGATTGAGCAGATTTGATGGTTACAACTTTATGAAATTCTTCAAATCATCAAAAGATTCTGCCAGTATCTGCAACAATCACATTTTAGGAATGTATGTCGATTCAAAAGGTCAGCTTTGGATAGGTACACCTTTTGGCATAAGCAGGTACAATTATTCAACAAACAGTTTTTTGAATTATTATTACCTGCCCGATTCTGATATTACGCTTCACTCGGTGAATCGTTTTTATGAATCGGAGGATGGCCATTTATATTGTATTTCTACCGAAGGGCAAATTTTCAGGTATTCCGAAAGCAAAAATAATTTCAATTTATACCGTTCTTTTAATTTCAGATCTGTTACCGTTGAGTTTGAAAATAAAAATGAAATATGGATTGGTCACGAACATGGTCTTTTAAAGTACAACATTCAAAATGCTACTGTTAACCCTAATTATACCGAGACTCAGCAAGCCAGGTTTTTAGCTGGTAAAAATATCTATTGCCTGCATAGTCAGGGAGATAATTTGTGGATTGGTACCATTGGCGACGGTTTGTTTCGTCTAAACAAAAACACAGGTGAATACAAACAATACGGTGTTGAAATAAGCTCTGTTTATTCTATTACACAAGACAGTCGGGGTAATTTATGGGTTGGCGAGGGATATGGTCTTTATAAATACAATCCCGAAACCGATAATTTTAGTTTTCAGACATTTCCGTTTGTGTCTGAAAGTGAAACCGATCATGCTACCATTACCTGTATTTTTGAAGATAATCAGAATAATTTCTGGCTTGGAGTGAAGTATAAGGGTTTGGCTTATATGTTTAAAAACAAGAATTTTCAAAACATTATGAGCATTGAAACCGAAAAGCCAAGCTTATCAAAAGAAGTTATAACGACGGTTTATTCCGATGAAAAAAACGATCTGATTGCAGGTTTTTTCTATGCCGGAATTGACATCTTTGAATCTCTTGAAAAGCCTTATTCAAAAAGGTTCTTTGATGCCGGATACGGTCTTGATTTTCCACTTGGCAGTGTTTTTCAGATATTTAGAAGTTCTGCAGGAGTTTATTATTTAGCAACACAACAAAGTGGACTCAGAACAATTGATTTAAAAACCGGACACACAAAAAAGGTTCAGGCTAGTAAAGCATTTCCCGAACTATCAAATTGCGATTTAAGAGCTATTGATGAAGATAGCAAAGGAAGGCTTTGGCTGGCACCCCACGGATTAGGTTTAATTTGTTATGATCCGAAATCAGAAAAAATAAAACATTATGTTTCAAATCCGTTGGATACAACAACACTTACTAACAATTGGACATTTGATATTCTGGCCGACACGAATGACGATATTTGGGTTGCTGCAGCCTATGGATTATCCCGGGTATCAAATGATGGAACAATCAGGCAATACCTCCATTTTCAGGATGATACCAACAGCCTGTGCAATAGTTTTCTGAATATATTGTATAAAGATTCGAAACATAGAATATGGATTGGAACCATTGAAGGTTTAAATTTATACGACAGAGAAAATGATAATTTCCGTCAATTCAGCCAGGCTAACGGCTATAATTTTAACGGACAAAATATTCTCGGAATTCTTGAAGGCAGTAAAGGCGAAATCTGGATAAGCACAAACGAAGGTATATCAAGATTTGAGCCGGAAACAGGTGAGATTCATAATTTTATCAGGGATGATGGTTTTAGCAGCAATGAATTTTTGCGTAATGCTTGTTATAAAACTCCTCAGGGCGAACTTTTGTTTGGAAATACCTTGGGCATTGTTAAGTTTTTCCCCGACAGCATTTATAAAAACTTAACCATACCGCCGGTATATATTACAAGCGTTAAGCTTTTTAATCATTCTATAATTGGAAATAATACGAAGTTGGCGTATGGCAACAAAGATTTTCAGAAAACACGTAAAATAACCCTTGACTACGAAAGCAATGTTATTACTTTTGAGTATACAGCACTTAACTATATTAATTCTCAAAAAAACAATTATGCCTATATGCTCGAAGGTTTTGATAAGGACTGGCACTATGTAGGTTCTAAAAGAGATGTTACTTATACAAACCTTGATCCCGGTAATTATATCTTTAGAGTTAAAGCTTCGAACAACGACAATGTTTGGAATGAAGAAGGTGCTTATCTTGAACTGATAATCTTACCTCCTTTCTGGAAGACTATTCTTTTTAGGGTAATAATAAGTCTGCTTGTTATAGGTTTAATGGTATTAATAATTTATTTAAGAGAACATCAGGTTAAGGTTCGGAACAGGTTGCTCGAAGAACTGGTAGATAAGCGCACAAAGGAGCTTATTATGAAGAGCGATTTACTTGCTGAAAAGGCACATCAGGTAAATCAGAAAAATAAACAGCTTAAAGAGTTGAATGAAATGAAAGACAGGTTCTTTTCAATAATTGCCCACGACTTAAAAAATCCGATAGGTACAATTACAACTTACACAAAATTCCTGAATGATAATTTTGAAGACCTCTCATCAGAAGAAATTAAAACCAACATTGGCCAAATACATACTTCACTTGAGAGCACTTTTGATTTATTGTCAAGTCTGCTGGAATGGGGGAGCACCCAATCGGGTATGCAAATTATGAAAAAAGAAGAAGTTAAAATATGTCCACTCATAAAATCGGCTCTTAAGCATTTTGAAGAATTTGCCTCTTCAAAAGATTTAAGCATTAAGTTCACAGAAATTTCGCCGGAGATTAAGCTTAAAGTGGATAAAAACATGATTTCTTCGGTAGTCCGAAACCTTATTTCAAATGCAATTAAATTTTCAAAACATGGGGGCGAAATATTTATCTCCTGTACCTATGATGAGTCAAACCTGTTTACCCTTACAGTAAAAGATGAAGGATTAGGTATGTCAGAAGAGCAATTAAACGATCTGTTTCTTATTGATAAAGTACGTTCAACCCCGGGTAGCAAAGGAGAAATTGGTAATGGATTTGGTCTTCTGCTTTCGAAAGATTATATAGAAAAACACAATGGTACAATTACGGTTGAAAGCGAAATAAATAAAGGGTCAGTTTTTAAAGTTACTCTTCCAATTGTGCATTAGTTGCACTTTTGAGTTGTTACTTTATAACTGTTTCCATTTTCTATGAATAATTAATACACACCCCTTAATATGAAAAAGACTGGCATCTTATTAAATGAAATATTAGATAAGAGTAAAGAACTTAATAATAGTGATAATCTGAAGCTGTTGTACTCTTGCATCGATCTTACTAACTTAAACAGTTATGCAAAGAAAAGCGATATAGACAATTTGTGCACCAAAGCGCGGCTTATTGACCACAAAGGCATTGCTGTTCCTCGGGTTGCCGCTGTTTGTATTTATCCATTATATATCGAACTTTGCAAAAAACTGCTTAACGAGACTGGTATTCAAATTGCCACAGTTACAGCAGATTTTCCTCATGCACAAACTTTTAGCGAAGTAAAATACCTCGAAACTGAACTTGCTTTAAAGCACGGAGCAGATGAGATTGATATCGTGCTGAACCTATCGGCTTTTTTAAACGGCGAAACCTCTGTTGCATTCGACGAAATAAAAACAATCAAGCAGATTTGCGGAGAAAAGCACCTGAAAGTAATTCTTGAAACAGGCATTTTACAGGAAAAGAGTTTGATACATGAAGCTTCTGTGCTGGCCATTGAGGCAGGTGCAGATTTTATTAAAACCTCAACAGGGAAAGACGGTTCAGTTGCTTCAACAGAGGCGGCTTTTATTATGTGTAAAGCTATTTCTGAGAACTATAAAAACACCGGGAAGCGTGTTGGACTCAAACCTGCCGGTGGTATTTCAACTTCCGGACAAGCATTAGATTACCTGGCAATTATTTATGCCCTTTTGGGCGACGACTGGTTGACTCCCGAACTTTTCAGAATAGGAGCAAGCAGGCTTGCCGGAAATCTTTTAGATGCCTTGAAGCCCAAATAGCTTTCAAAACAGAGTGGGTGTTTTTAGCCTAAAAGAATCTTCTGTTTACAATTTTCCTTAAAAATCCCTCGAAAATCGGTTAAGGCGCATTACTTTTGCAGCTTAATTCTGTATATGTATGCTGAAATTTCAGGTTGATTCGTTGCTAAAAGTTCAAAGCGATAGTTCTTCAACCGGATTTATTGATACAAATTTCATACCTGAAACCGGTATTATTTTAAATACTGAAACCGGTCAGGCCTCATCTTTACAGCCAGATACAAACTCTACAGAAATCATAGCTGCACCGGTAGTTAAACGAGCAGAAAAACAAGTTCAGGTAAAGCAGCCTGAAACTTCTGTATCGAAGTCCGAATTGGATAGTACAAGATTTCAGAAGGCAGAAAGCAAAGCAGAACCTTTTAATTTGTTTATTTATTTAAAAAAAACCGACAGTTCATTGGTCCGTTTTCAGGGCACAGTTTTAAAATCAAAAGATTCTGTTCCGACTACTGCCTATTCAGGTCCACGAATAATCAATAATAGAACAAATTTCCAGAAAGCCTGGGTACTTGGTATAGCTCTTATTGCAGTTCTTGTTTTTATTACCGTTAGAATATTTTACCAAAAATACCTGGTCGGCATAGTTAATTCTGTTGTCAACATTCAGATTTCAGAAAAACTGATGAGAGAAAAAAACGTGATTATTAAACGTGTTTTTTGGTTTATGAATATAAACTTTCTTATCAGCATATCGCTCTTTGCATATGTATTTATGCAGAACATGCAAATTATTCATTCTCAATTTCCGGGACAGAATAGTTTTATTGTCTTCGTAAAATTATTAGTTATCATCACTATTGTTTTAATCATACGTTTTGGACTAATACATCTTATTGGTTTAATTTTTGATTCGGCACCTTTATTCAGAGAATATTTACATAACACCTACATTATTAACAAAAACCTTGGTCTTTACTTACTACCACTGGTAATAAGTGTGTTCTACCTGAGTCAGCCAATGGCTGATGTTGTATTATATCTGGCAATTTCTTTTGTAGTAATTGCTATGTTATATAAGTATCTGCGGGCGTTACAGGTTATTATGAAATATAAAGTTTTTTTATTTTATACATTTTTGTACCTTTGTACGCTTGAAATTCTGCCTTTTTTGGCAGGCGTTAAATTTGTATTATCGCTGAGATAGAAGAAGTTATAATAGGAGGCTCACAAACATGAAGATTAAAAAAATTCTCGTATCCCAGCCAGAACCATCTTCTGACAAAAATCCCTATTTTGAAGTTGCGGAAAAGAACAATGTGAAGATTGATTTTAGGCCATTTATCCATGTCGAACCAGTTCCAACAAAGGAATTCAGAAAACAAAGAGTTGCATTGCTTGATTACACAGCTGTGATTTTCACAAGTAAAACAGCAATTGATCATTATTTCCGGATAGCTAATGACATGCGCATTACTGTACCTGATGGCATGAAATATTTTTGTACATCAGAATCAATAGCGCATTACTTACAAAAGTATATTGTATACCGGAAACGTAAGATTTTCTTTGGAAAAGGAAGTTTTCCTGAATTAATGGAACTTCTGGAAAAACATAAGGATGAAAAATTTCTTGTGCCATTATCAGAACAACACAAGGAAGAAATTCCTTTGTTGCTGAATAAGCATAAGCTTAGCTATAAAATTGGAATTCTTTACCAAACCGTTAGTAGCGATTTATCAGATTTATCGATGATAAATTACGATGTTCTGGTATTTTTCAGTCCTTCGGGAATAAAATCATTATTGAAAAATTTTCCCGATTTTGATCAACAGAACATAATAATTGCGTCTTTTGGTAATTCAACTGCCCAGGCAGTTAAAGAAGCCGGGTTACGTCTCGATTTGCAGGCACCCATGCCAAATGCTCCGTCGATGACGATGGCACTTGACCAGTTTATACAGGAGTACAACAGTAAAGTAAAATAAAAAAAGGGGCTCAAAGCCCCTTTTTTATTGACCAAACAGGTATTTATTATTTTGACTGTATGTTAAAATCAAGTTTAAACATGTCTTTCAGAATCTCACCAAATTCTTTCACATCTTCATCATCTGCTTCGTACCACCAGTTCACCTGTACCTGAAATCCTGTGCTGTTTAAAGCTTCGAGCTGATTCAGCAAGCTTATTATTGATCGCTTTGAACTGGCATTTAGTACCGAGAGAGATAAATCAACACAAGTTATATTTTGAGGAACCTGTATATATTTATCGACTTGTTTATTAATTACTCCAAAGAAGTTATGTTCCTCTATCGGAACGGCCTTCCCCGCAATCTTCATATACCCGTCATTTATTAATGCGTAGGGTGTTGTTTTTGTTCTTTGGATATAAAATGTCATTCCCTGATATTGAAGGTTTATCACCTTGTACGGATAAATAAAAAAGCGGTTCCATATTTACCAGTGATATTAATCATCTAAAAATTTTTGATAAATGTAACCTCAGGAAATTGATAAACGTAAGAAAATTATACACAAAACTACAAAAAAGTTTGGCTATGATAAACTGTACTCGTTGTAAAAAACTAATAGATGAAGGCTTTCTTTGTCAATCCTGTAAAAGCGAATTGGTTCCTTTCTATGAGAAAACCAATGACTGGCAAATAGCTTATGATTTAGAATTTGCTCAGAAAAGCTTTTCAAAATATAAAGCCAATTACGATTCCCCCGATTTTTATTCTTTTGAATAAGCGTATTACCTGACATTTTCTGAATAAAATCCTGTGGGAACCTCATTTTTGTTCATTACCTTGTGTCAATTAATTACTATTTTGGAATTTCGTTTAACGATAAATGTAAACTGTATTCCGGGTATCTGAATAATTATGGCAAGCAAGGCAATAGTTCTTGGTAGTGGGTTTAGCGGGTTAAGTTCGGCAGCTTATCTTGCAAAACACGGGTTTAAAGTTGATATTCTTGAACAGTGTTCGACCTCTGGTGGCAGGGCAAGAAGGATGGAATCACATGGTTTTACTTTCGACATGGGTCCATCGTGGTATTGGATGCCGGAAATATTCGAAAAGTTTTTTCTGAATTTCGGATATCAGACTTCTGACTTTTATAAGCTGAAAAGGTTAGATCCGAGCTATCGGATGTTTTTTGCAAAGGATAATTACATCGACATTCCTTCAAAGCCTAAAGAACTTTACCAGCTATTCGAATCTATAGAAAAAGGGAGCAGCAAAAAGTTAAAAAAATTTCTTGCTGATGCCCACCGGAAATATGCTTTCGTCATGAAAAATGCTGTTTATAAACCGGGGTTCTCAGCTTTGGAATACCTTGATCTAAGATTACTGACAGGCCTGTTTTATACAAAATCAGTTCGCTCGCTTTCAAGCTATGTGCGCTCATTATTTAAAGAACCCAGGTTGATGCATTTACTTGAATTCCCGGTTTTATTTCTTGGCGCTTCAAAAGATATACCGGCTCTGTATACCCTCATGAATTATGCCGATCTTAAATTAGGCACCTGGTATCCTCAAGGGGGGATGTATAAAATAGTTGAAGCTATGCTTGAAATTTGCAGAAAACTTGATGTTGAAATTACATACAATGTTAAGGTTGATCAGCTTGATATATTAAAAAATAAAGTAATAGCTGCGCATTCAGGGCATCGTAACTTTTATGCCGATTATTTTGTATCCTCGGCTGATTATCAGTATACCGACAGACAGATGTTACCTGCGAAATTCAGCAATTATTCCGAAAAATACTGGGATTCAAGAGTTTTGGCTCCATCGGCTTTAACTTTTTTTATTGGGGTAAATAAAAAGCTGCCAAAGCTACTTCACCACAATTTATTTTTCGAGGCAGATACAGATTATTATGCTGAAGAGATATATAAAAAACCTGTTTGGCCTGAATCGCCCGCCATGTATGTTTCGGTAAGTTCTAAATCGGATCCTTCAACAGCTCCCGAAGGTTCAGAAAACCTGGTAGTTTTAATACCGGTTGCACCTAATCTTGAAGATCACGGCAGGGTACGCGAATACTATTTCGATATGCTTATCGGAAAGCTTGAAAGTTATACGGGTACCAGTATTCGCGAAAATATTGTTTACCACAGGAGCTATGCTCATTCCGATTTTATTAAAGACTACAATTCTTATAAGGGGAATGCATTTGGACTGGCAAATACACTTAAACAATCAGGTATTTTTAAGCCGAAGATTAAGAATAAAAACCTGCCAAATTTGTTTTATACAGGTCAGTTTACTGTACCCGGACCAGGTGTGCCATTTACAATAATTAGCGGAGAAATCGTTGCCCAACAAGTTTTTAAGGCATCCGGAGGATATAAGAATTAGCTAGTCTTTTAAACCGGCATATTTTCTTAGTAGTTTTCTTGATGCTTTGCCAGACTCAGATAAATCATCCTCTGTCCAGCCTGAAGTTGGAGTTTTTGGTTTTAACGCAGCGCTGGTTTCAACTTTATCAACAATGCTCCATTTGCACCACGAAATAGCATTGGCATCCATCCAGTCAAGCCATTTTTGCCATTCTTCATAATCTATCTCATCATCTCCGTTAGCATGGCAGGCTCCATATTCCGAAACAAATACCGGAATGCCCTTACTTAGTGCATAATCGGAGCGTTCGCGAAGAAAATCTTTGTGAGTGGCAGCATAAAAATGGACGGTGTACATAATGTTATCGTAGCCCTCAATGGGGTCATCGGCAACAAGGTGAATATCCTGACACCAATGTGGATTTCCTACTAAAATTATATTATCAGGGTCGTGTTCACGTATAGCTTCAATAACCTTTATCGAATATTTTTTTACTTCTTCCCAAGAGTTATTGATTGGTTCGTTAAATATTTCATAAATTACATTTGGATAGCTGCCATATTTTTTAGCCATTGCACTAAAAAACTCAACAGCTTGCTTGGTTTTCAGACTATGACTGTGCCAATCAATAATTACATAAATATCATTTTCTATGGCTGCATCGACAACTGTACTTATAGTGTTTACCGACCATTCTTTCATTTTAATGTAACCACTATCCGGATCAACGCCCATTGGGGCTCTTACAATTGAACACTTCCAGTCTTCTTTCAGCCATTTTACGGTTTCAGGGGTGTAATATTGGGGCCACCAGTTATGCCAGCCCAGGCTCATGCCCCTTAAAACTATTGTATCGCCCTGGGCATTTTTAAGATAAAGACCGTCAACCTGCAATTGGCCGTTTTCAGAAACTACCTGACCAGTAATTTGCATACTTGAAACAATAAGGAATAAACCGAAAATGTATATGAATCTCATTTGGAAAAACGATAAGGATTTTAGCAATATACCGCTAAAATACTAGAATATTTTTATTAAACCAGCTATTAAAGGTCATTCTTAATGATAAAGATATTTTTTAAGTAATTGAAAAATGCAATAAGCCAATAAATAGTATTGGTGGTCAAAAAACTCTTGTGTATACATTTATTTTGTTGTAATTTTTGTTTACTTTTTTTCGAATAAGGTCGATATATAACAATCTGAATCAACAGAAGGGTTCACAGGAATGCAACCTGAATCATAACTTATTTGACCATGAACTAAATTAACCAGATATAACAAGAAAACAAACAAAAACTTTTTTGTGGAATGAAGCGTTTATGTTGGTTTATATGTTTTGTATTTATCTCATTCTTCCTTGCTGCTCAGGAAATCGACAAAGTAAGGGGTATGTACCTCGATGCAGCAAAAGACAGGCAATATGCAACTGAATTTCTTCAGTATTTCAGGCAAAATCCACCGCAAAGTTCCTTGCTTATTGGATATCATGCACTTTCCTTAGCAATGTGTGCCGACATAACAACCGGCAAGTTTAATCAATACCGCATGTTTAACCAGGGGAAGCATAAACTTGACTCCATTATTCTGATTGATGCGGATAATGCTGAAATAAGGTACCTGAGGTTTGCTATACAGGACAATGCTCCGGAGTTTCTGGGCTACGATAACAGGGAGGAAGATTTAGCCGTCATCCTGCGAAATATTGATCAGCTTGGGCGCATTGAAAATAAAGAACTGAAACGTGTAATGAAATCTGTTTTTCTAAAGTCAGACATGATTTCCGAAGAACAGAAAAAGCTTTTTAAGAGCAAGCTATAGAGCTTTATTACAGCATTTATTACGAAAATACTTCATGTAATACTTTAATAGATTTTATTTCTGATATACCATCAAGATGATAACGGTAATAATCGACAATCGATTTAACTAACAGATTTCTTGTAGTATTAGTTAATGTTAATTTATGTAAATCTTTAAGTGAATAGGGTATAATATCATGTAGTTTTACTTTTTCTTCTTCGCTTTGGTAGCTGTCGAGTTCGAGGTTGTTTTGCGGGAAGATGCCCAGAAAACGGGTAAATTGTACCATAAAAACCAGGTGAAAATTTACATATCCTTCCTGGCAAATATCAAGTATCTGAATGGAGCTTTCGAGGTAATCAAAAAGAGAGTTATTCCCTTCGGTATCTTTCAAAGATTTGTTTAATACCTCAGCCACAAAGAGAGCAATTGTATTCTTAACAATATTGGTGTGTAGGTTATGGAAGGCATGCTTAAGGCTTAAATCTCTTATTCTTTGTATTTCCCTTGATTCTTTGTGTTCAACCTCTAAATTCAAAACTGTAAGTGGTTGAAATTGATTAAAGTGAAACTTCGACTTCTTTGCTCTAACACCTTGTACAATATAAGACTGTCTGCCGGAATCGCGTGTATATATTTGCACAATTAGCGATGAATCGCTGAATTTTATTGCTTGTAATACTATGCCTGTTGTTTTATGGAGCATATAGTTTATAAGGAACAACAAAGTTAATTGGAAGAATGAATTATCTGGCAAAATCTGTTAACAGAAGTGCTTATTGATGCGGGTCTTGTAAGTGTTAAATATTAGAAGAAGTATACCAGAGATTATCACGAAAAGTATACCACTAAAATAGGAAAAAAATTATTCAGACTTAGCATAA
>JAFGVA010000081.1 GCA_016938235.1 Bacteroidales bacterium
CTTCGGAAAACGAAAACTCTTCAAGAAAGCCCGATTTTAAATCGGCCTGTGCATAGGCATAGGTAATATTATCAATGGTAACCGATTTTGAGCCATACTCTTTTCGAATCCAATCGGCATTTGGTAAGTTTATTCCTATTGGTGTTGCCGGATAGCAGTCACCTCCAAGCATTGCCACAGTAATTACCTTGGCAGAAACACCCTTTACTTTTTCTTTTTTAAACCTGTTATGAACTGGCGAATTATCTTCAAACCACTGTGCATTTTCACTTATTATAATGGTTCTCCTGGTAGCTTCAATATCTTTAAAATTTACAATCGACTCCCAGGTTCCTTTCATACCAAGAGGATCGCTATAAACCTCAATAAAACCGTTAATAAAATCGATATGTGACTTCAGATCCTTTACCCAAAGAATATTGTATTCATCCCAGGCTTTTAAATCTCCGGTCTCGTAATATTCTATTAGTTTCCTGATACCTTCCTTCTGTTCTTCATTCTCGGCAACATCAACAGCTTTTACAAGCCAGCTGCATATCTTTTCTATGGCAGAAGAATACATGCCCCCTAACTTCCAGGTTCGTTCAATTAACTTACCCTGCTCATAATCAAGCATTGAGTTTAAGCCATGCGAAACCGGTTTAGAATCATTCCTGCTGCGTATATTGGAGTAATATTCTTCGGCAGTTTTTTGTGTTACTGTTTCACCATAAAAATTAACTGCAGATTCCTTAACGATATCTTTCTGAGTTTCGGATACAATTTTTTGCGCATAAAAATCTTTATTAAAGATTAAGTTTTCTAAGAGCTTAATAGTATCGGTAACCGATAGTTTTTTGTCAGTTAAAAACTTTTCCAAACCAGAATTAGAACATAAAAATTTAAAATATTGCTGCGTGAAGTTTGGAATAAACTTATCGTTTGAATAATGGTGGTGCAATCCGTTTGAAAACCAGACACGCTTCAGGTATATTACAAACTCATCCCATTCCTTTCCCTTTCTTTCTAATGAATATGTTTTGTATATATTCTCAAGGCTTTTCCTGGCCAGTAAATTATACTTGCCGTTTTGATCGTATAAAATATCTCTCCCGCAAATAGCCGCCTGGCTTAAAAAGTATACCAGTTTTTTTTGTTTTAGAGACAAATTTTCAAAACCTGGTACCTTATATTTTAAAATGCGTAAATCGGCAAATTGTTCCAAAAAGTAACTAAAGCCTTGCTCCATAATATCTATATCATTCTGTTTATATCTGGAACAAAAATATAAAGAATTAGGCTTTTAAGATGGGGCCGATACAGAATAACCCGCTTATTGATTTTCATCCGTGTTAATAACGCCTTCCTCCTGTAATCTGGTTATGGTCTTTTGAAGCGGCTCTTCCGGAAGGATAATATTATCCTCAATCCAAAAGGTTTCTGATGTATTTCTAACCTGGTCGACCAAAACATCACCTGGTTTTACAGCCTCTTTATAACGAATTTTATAATTCGGTTCTGTAATAATACCGGTAATCACAAAGTCTGATGTAGAGATAAAATCACAGGAATAACCTTTATTTTCTTTGCCGTGTCGCTTTCTGACTTTTATACCAATTTCGCTATGAGCATAGTAAAGATTCCAAACATCATTATAAAAGCGATATTCAACTTCGTATCTGGCAAATAAGGGACGTGCATTAAATCCACGTGGTGTTTTCTTCACCAGGATGTCTTTTGCAAATTCAAGACCTTCTGAAGTAATTTCGAATTCAGCTCTGACTAAGGCCAGACTTTCGGCATCGATATATAAGGTGCCTTTATATTCCTGAAATTGAGTATTTTCCCGCATAACAAAATCAATAATATACACCTCCCTGCCTTTGTAGTGCATCGATTTTACATACCGGTAATCTGTAAATTCTCTCGAATTTGAACTATAAAAATTGCTGTTGTATTTGGCTATATCTAAACGAAGTCCGTTATACAAGCCTCCCTCAACAGTTAGGTTAACCAATTCTGATTTTTTAATATTTGTACCATTCCTGCCTTTAATCAGTCTGATTAAATCTTCGGCCGAACTCAAATAACTGCTTTTATTAATCTCAATTAAGGCTTCGGTAAGCGAGATATAGTCTTCGTTTTGTTTCGATGTTTCCCTAAAGAAGGCAGTAAGCAGCACTGGCTCAGAAAGATAATTTTTACCAATAGCCTCAACTGATTTTCGGATAATTTCATTAGGGTTTGTGGGCCTGATAATGATACTTTTAATGGGAATTGATATGGGACTTAACTCTATATCGAGTCTCTGCGTGAGATAAATATGGGGTGGTACCTTTACCTGGTTATAACCCATACACGTTATTGTAATGGTATCGTTCAGGTTTCTTTCGGGCACAATAAACCTGAATTCACCATCGGAATTTGCAATGGTACCCCGGCTAAGTCTTTCAAAATATATTGTTGCAAAAGGAATGGCTTTTTCTCTCTTCCCATATACTTTTCCTTCCACAATAACATTTTTATTCTCAACCGATTGCTTTACAAGAGGTGATAAAATAATTAAACCATCCTTAACAATATAATTTAACTCCTGATCATTAAAAACACTGTCAAGAAGTGAGTTGATTGTGTATTCGCCAACAGGCACAACAACCTTTTTTTCCGGATTAATAGCAGAACTGTACAAAAGTTCAAATCCTGTAACACTTCGGATTGAATCGAGAAAGCGGATTCGTTTTGATTCAGGAATATCTATATAGATAGATTGTTTTAATACATCCTGAGCACTCAGTAATACACTGAATAATAAGAGTACGGTCAAATAAAGATATTTTCTTCGGCTCCTGCGCACGTAAGATTCAAATTAATCACTAATAATAAGTTTTTTTCCTTTAATTTCCATGTTATATTCCAGTTTAATTGTCGACTCAAGATTTTCAAGGGTCTCATTTAGTGAGCTGGCTGGCAGGTTAACCTGACTAATTTTCTCATTCAGCGAGATATTTAATTGAAGGTCATACCCGAAAAATTCAGCAATAGTTTCAAAAACAAATTCAAAAGATTCACCATCGAAGGATAAAATTCCTGTTTTCCAGGCAATTGAGTTTTCATCAAGCGCATCCTTAGCTGAAAATTCATGTGTACTTTTGTTGTACAGTGTTTGTTCATCTTTAACCAGGTCAACATGATTGTCCTTTTTGTCGCTTTCATAGACCAATACATGTCCTGAAACAACTCCTACTTTAATATTATTTTTACTTTGATGAATATTAAAACTGGTTCCTAGCACTTCGACAACAGAATTATCCACAAAAACCTTGAACGGTATATCTTCATTTCTTTCTACATCAAAAAAGGCCTCACCTGCAAGAATTATATCTCTGTTTTCAAGCCCGTAATTATCGTTATAGGTAAGGCTTGAATTCCGGTTTAAGGTTACAATGGTTTTATCTGGTAATACTACTTCGCGTAATTCATCTTTTGCTGCCAATTTAATAAAACTGCTTTGTTCTGCAACATTAACTTTATCCATAACCTGATTTAACAGATAGGCCAATCCAATTGCCAAAACAAGAATAGCAGCAATTCTTGCAAAATATTTAACAAAAGGAATTTTCTTCGACTTTCTAAAACCCATGCGCGTTTTTACTGCGGTCCAATCTGCATCAACATTAATTTTTTCATAATCTCCAACCCGGGCAGCCTTTTCCCATAATTGCGACAATTCCCTCATTTCCTGTTCTTTCTCTGCGTTCTTCATTATTTCAGATTCAATTTGTTCAATTTGTTTTTCGTCGAGCTCACCCGACAGGTATTTTGCCAGAGTTTCGTCGTTAATTGAATTTATATATTTATCTTCTTTCATAATATTCAGTTTTTTCAGATGGTTGCTGTTTCGTTTATTAAAGGCTGAAGTTTGTTTCTAAGAATTTTTAAAGCCTTTGTTATTTGTGTTTCCACGGTTCTTTTCGACAACTCCAGTCTCTCCGCAATATCTCCGTTTGATAAACCTTCAAACCGATTCATTTTAAAAATCATTCTGCATTTTGGAGGCAATTCTCCAATTGCATTTAGCAAAGCTTTCTCCAGTTGAGATGCATGAATTTCTTTTTCAAGTTGATTTTCAATATCTGAACTATGTTCTTTAACATATTCGGCATATTTATTTTTGGTTTTCTGAGCATGAATGAAATTTATACACCTGTTCTGAACCGAGCGATACAAATACCCCTTAATTGAGCTATTAATATCAAGGTTATAGCGTTTTTCATAAATACTTACAAAGAGGTCCTGCACTATTTCTCTTGCCGATTCAAAGTCATACAAATACCTGTTTGCATGTATCACTAAATCTGAGTAATAAGTTTTAAACAACAACTCATAAGCCTTTTCATGTCCCTCGCGCAATTGCTTAATGAGTATATCGTGCTGCATGATATATTTATCTGATTCTTGCATAAAAATAGTAAAAGCTTCAATGGTAATACAAGTAATAAGCTTAATACACTTACTTTATATGTAGAAAGGGTAAAAAAAAAGCAGGAGAAATTCTCCTGCCTAAATTAAAAGCAATTTCTTTTTATTTTTTTGGCAATCCATAAGTATCAACCACGAAGTCAATATCTTTATCTCCCCGGCCACTTAAGTTTATTAAAATAGAATCCTGTGGATTTTCCTTTGCAAGTTTAAGTGCATATGCCACGGCATGTGCGCTTTCAAGTGCCGGAATAATACCTTCTAAACGGCTAAGTTCATAAAATGCATCAATGGTTTCTTTGTCCGAAGCTGTTTTATAATTTACTTTCTTTAAATCGTTAAGCATACTATGCTCCGGGCCAACACCCGGATAATCCAATCCGCTGGCCACTGAGTAAACCGGTGCGGGTTCACCCTTTTCATCCTGCAATAAATAACATTTGAATCCATGAATTACACCTGGTTTTCCGAGGGTCATAGTTGCTGCATGATCGCCCAGATTAAGCGAGCGTCCCGAAGGTTCAACACCAAATAATTCGCAATCAGGTTCATCAAGAAATGCCGAAAACAATCCCATAGCATTACTACCACCACCAACGCAAGCAACTACCTTATCGGGTAATTCACCTGTCATCTCAAAGAATTGTTCTTTAGCTTCAATTCCAACTACACGCTGAAAGTCTCTTACCATCATAGGGAAAGGATGTGGCCCCACAACTGAACCAATGCAATAGAGCGTATTAATCGGATCTTTCAGATATTCCTCGAATGCCGAGTCAACTGCTTCCTTGAGCGTTTTTAACCCATGAGTGACAGGTACAACATCGGCTCCCAGAATCTTCATTCTTACAACATTGGGATGTTCTTTTTCGATATCAACCTCTCCCATATGTATTTCACATTCAAGACCAAAATAGGCAGCAGCGGTTGCTAAAGCTACACCATGCTGACCAGCGCCTGTTTCGGCAATAAGCCTTTTTTTACCCATGTGTTTGGCTAATAAAGCTTCTCCCATACAATGGTTAAGTTTATGGGCACCTGAATGGTTTAGATCTTCTCTTTTAAGATAAATTCTCGCTCCGTATTTTTCAGACAACCTGTTGCAAAAATATACAGGTGTTGGTCTTCCCTGATAATGTTTTCTTATGCTACGCAACTCAGAAATAAATTTATGCGATTTACTGATTGAGTAGTAAGCATCAGTTATCTTCTTCATTTCGGCTTCTAAAACCGGAGGGATAAAAGCACCGCCATAATCCTGAAAATATCCTTCACTGTTTGGATATTCTTTAAAATAATTTTTTGACATAGTATTAATGATTCTTGTTCATACTGAGTCTTGTAAATATATAAATTAATTATTCATATTATTTAAAAGGCCTGAATATTTCAGTAATTTAAAAGCTTAATACCCATATATAGCAAATATGGAAAATCTTAAAAAACGAAAGCCGCTCCAGGGGAAAGCGGCTTTCTTTTTATCATAGCAAAAGGTAATAATTAATTATATGCACTTTCACCATGTTCGTAGACATCTAATCCTTCTTCTTCAATTCTGCGTGATACACGCAGTCCGTTTGTAGCTTTAAGAATTGTGAACAACAGGAATCCAGTTCCAAGTGCCCAGGCTGCAACAGATACAACACCTACTGCCTGTACTCCTAACTGATGGAATCCACCACCATATAACAAACCACCGTCGATAGCAAATACACCTACAAGCAGAGTACCTAATGCACCGCAAACTCCGTGTACAGAAATAGCACCTACCGGGTCATCAATTTTAAGTACCTGGTCGATAAATTCAACGCTGAATACTAATACAATACCGGCAATTATTCCAATTAATAACGCACCCAGCGGACTTACTGCAGCACAACCGGCAGTAATTGCTACTAAACCTGCAAGAGCACCGTTCAACGAAAGTGATAAAGTTGGTCTCTTATATCTCATCCATGCAACCAGCATTGCTGTAACAGCGCCACCAGCAGCAGCAAGGTTCGTAGTTAACGCAATTTTAGCAATGGCAGAAGTACTTCCCTCGGTAGCAGCTAACTCAGACCCGGGGTTGAATCCAAACCAACCGAACCATAATATAAATACACCAAGTGCGCCTAATGCCAGGTTATGACCAGGAATCGCTTTCGCTTTACCGTCAACGTATTTACCAATACGTGGTCCTAAGATTACTGCGCCTGCCAGACCTACCCATGCACCAACTGAGTGTACTAATGTAGAACCAGCGAAATCGATAAAGCCAAGGTCGCTTAACCAACCGCCACCCCATAACCAGTGACCTGAAACAGGATAAATAATAACAGTGATCACCAAACTAAAAATAAGGTATGCGTTGAATTTGGTTCTTTCGGCCATTGCTCCCGATACAATAGTTGCAGCAGTTGCAGCAAATACAGTCTGGAACATTAAATCGGCAAAGTCTGAGTAACCAGCACCATAACCATCTTCTAAGGTATCAAAAGCCGTAAGGCTGAAATCGCCAATAAATGCATTACCCGATCCGTACATTAACGAGTAACCTATCAACCAATAGGCGATAGAGCCTATTGAAAAGTCCATAAGGTTCTTCATCAGGATGTTTGCAGTATTTTTAGAGCGGGTAAAACCTGCCTCTACCATTGCAAATCCAGGCTGCATAAACATTACTAAAAATGTGGTTACAAGCAGCCAAATATTGTTTATTGAAATATCTAAACCAACTGAAGCTGCTTCTACAGCTGCTGGTATTGTTGCTAAAGTTTCTTCCATGATTGTAATTTTTTAATTGATTGACATTCAATTTTTATTATTCACCTTCGATGTAAAGACTTTTTTCGCCTTGCTCTCCAGTTCTTATTCTATAAGCCTCCTGAATATCGGAAACGAAAACTTTACCATCTCCAATGCTGCCTGTCTTTGCTGAACTTAAAATTGCTTTAATAGCAGGTTCAAGGTATTGATCGCGCATGTAAAACGAAATCATTATACGCTCAATAGTACTGGTATCGTATTTGACACCACGGTAGATGCGAGACTCAGTTGCTTTACCGACACCTCGTACTTCCCAGAAAGAAAAGAATTCTATTCCAGCTTCGTTCAATGCCTCTTTTACATCATCGAACTTAGTTTTACGAATTATTGCTTCAACTTTTTTCATATCGTTATATTTTTAAATACAACTACCCTCGACACCTATTGTACATTAGTAAACAAGGGTAGTATAA
>JAFGVA010000082.1 GCA_016938235.1 Bacteroidales bacterium
GGCTAAAGGGGCACTGGATTTTCCGATAATTAAATTTAGTGATGTGCTTTTATGGAAAGCCGAAGCCGCAATCGAGTTGGGTGATGTACCCACCGGAATGAGTATTATTAACCAGATTCGCACCAGGGCAAAAAATTCACCCAGAGTTTATGACTTTAACCAACCGTCTCAAGATGCAGCTGATTATTTCATAGGCCTGTATCCTACCGATGTAACACAAGGCTATGCCCGGCAAGCATTACGAATGGAGCGTCGTTTAGAGCTACATAATGAAGGACATAGCTTCTATGATTTGGTTCGGTGGGGCATTGCTGAGAGTTGGATTAATGACTACATGTTTAAAGAAAGTGCCAAAAGGAGTTATTACGCAGGAGCGTCGTTCACCTCTGGGAGAGATGAGTATTTACCCATACCACAAATTGAAATTGATGCAATAGGAGAAGGTGTTTACACTCAAAGGCCAGGTTATAATTAATCTATGATTATAAATAAATATAAACCTATTTAAGAATAAAAAAACGATAATATGAAAAATACAATTAAAAATATCAGTAGATGGATTCCTGTCCTTTTTTTCGGAATCGTGGTGGCATTATTCACTAACTGTGAAAATGACGTAAAATTTAATGACCTGGTGCCTGATTATACTTATTCAATAATGAGGTCTTTCGAGGCTAATGGTCAAAAAGCAACTATCGATCAAACCAATGGCGTGGTGAATTTAACTTTACCTGCCGGAGCCAATATTAGTGCTGTAACAGTTGATATCTCACTTCCTGAAGGAGCAACCGTAGATCCTGCCTCAGGAAGTACACTTGATTTTTCTGCTGGCCCCGTAATATTTAAGGTTACTAATAATGGAATAACCCGGGAGTATACGGTGACGGTAGCCGCTTACGGGGATCCGATGATAACGACCTTTTCAATCGGTGATAAGGTAGGTGTTATTGATCAAGCAAATGGTACTATTGCCGTTATCGTGGGCAGCCAGGAAAATATCAAAGCATTAGCTCCGCAATATACCATCCCCGGAGGTACTACTGCGTCTCCGCAATCAGGGGTGGCACAAGATTTTACCAATCCGGTTAAATATACCGTTTTATCGAATGACGGATTTACCGGTAAATCATATGTAGTAACTGTAACACAACTTGCAGCTCCCGTAATAAATGCTTTTGCTACTTCTGAGGATGTTTGTGCCGTAACCGGTGTTATAGATAATAATGCATCAACAATTACTGTTATACTTCCTGCAGGATCAGATTTATCATCTGTTTCTCCGGTTATTACCTTGAATGATGAGTTAACAGTATCTCCTGCTTCGGGTGTAGCTCAGGATTTTAGCCAGGGAGCCGTAACGTATACTGTTACAAATTTAGAAGGTTTATCTACAGAATATCAGGTAACTATTTTGTCGAAAGAGTCAACCCAAAAAGTAGTCTTTTTAGGCGAAGCTGATTGTATAAATACCCTTGAAGATGATGACGCTAAGGCAGCCGCAGAATTTTTAAAAGCTCAATACCCGGATGACTTTGCATATATTAAAATTGCAAATGTTACTGAAGCAGCTTTGGCCAACACGAATGTTGCTATGTTATACTACTTAACTCCACTTACTGATGGTACGCAATATTTTGCTACACCTGATAACGTAATGACATTATTACCAGCGGAATTACAACCAGGGGCGGCTCAAGCTACTGCTTTAACTAACTGGTTTAAAGGTGGTGGAAACTTATTCCTTGCAGGAGATCCAACTTCATTTATTCATGTTATAGGTCGTATGCCTGCTGATTATAGCGCTCCAAGGGCGTTAGGAAATTACAGATATACTGAATTTGGCTGTGCTGATGCCGGAGGTTGTGTCGATACGAATAAGCCGGTAGATGATATTTGGGGATTAGGTGTAAGAGATGCAAACAATTCCGGAAACAGAAGGGGACACCCCATATTTAATGGATTAACATTTGAAGGCGATGGGGAACTTTATTTAAACAACGCTGGTACCCGGGAGGCAAGATTGATCTGGTGGCAACACATGGATGGTATCCTGACACCTGGATGTTGTGGACAAGATGCAGCTTTAGTATTCGAACAATCAGTAAATGCTGTAAAACTTGGAACATTACGTTGGATCGGAGATGGGTTTGGGTATGGTGCTGTTGAGTTTTTGCCAACAAACGGATTTTTGGATGCAAACTTCGACACAAATATCCCGACAGATTTTGCCGGACGAGTGATTACTCTTGAAAATACCATTATTGGTTACGAGTTTGACTCAAATGATGGAAGGCCTAATGATTATCAAAGTAATATAGAGTTGCTTACTTCTAACATTATTGACTATTTAAATAATTAAAATCAATAAAATGAAGAAAATAATCTTTATTAACATATTGGCGATCGTAGTCCTTTTATTAGGACTACAATCCTGTAACGAACGGGAAAACTATATGGATGGGCCCAAGGTTCTTGATATAGTGGAAGGGGTTACGATCAACAGTATAAGTGCTGTAGTTGATCATTTATCAGGTTCAATAAATATCAGTCTGGCGGGTGGTACCGATTTAAGCTCTGTGCTATTTGAGGCATCTTTTCCGGAAGGAGTTACTGTTACGCCTTCAAGCGGATCAACCCTTGATTTGACTAATCCTGTTCAGGTTGTTGTAAGTAATAATGTTTCAGAAAGAGCATATACAATTTATGCAACGCTATTGCCTTCGAAAGTCGCATTTCTGGGCGATGGTGCAACCATTGCTGAAATTGCTGATGATGATGTGAAGGCTGCAGCCCAATGGACAGAGGCAACTTATGGAAGTGATTTTGTTTATGTTTCCTACGATGATTTGTCTGATGAAGCATTGGATGGCGTTAATGTTATTGTATATGTATATGATAATGTAGGTTCATCGGCTCAACCGGCAGCCTTGTTAGATAAATTAAATGTGCTTTCTAAATTTTATGTACAAGGTGGTAAAATTGTAGCAGGATTACTAGGAACCGGGCTTGTTGAAGAATTAGGTCGGGATAACTCTGGTTTAAGAAATATTATCGGAACCGGAGAAGGTGGAAGTAACCCTGATACTTGGGGGGTTGGTTTTACCGGTTCGCCAGTTTCTAATATTATCTCGGCTGGTTTAGACTTCTATGCCCCAAATATGGCTTATGTAATAAATGCGGGTTATAAAGAAGACCATAATGCTTTATGGAATTTGGGATCTATTACCACTTCACCTTATAACACTTTCAATTCACGTTACAATGCTGAACCAATTGCTGCCTGGGACTGGGCTGTTGGTGGTCAGGGCTTTGCAGGTATTATTGTCTGGAACCCATTTGATAGGTTTGAAGGATATATCATAACAATTGGAATTGGGGGTATGGAATGGAGCATGAATGATGGTCGCGATAACCCATATTTAAGTAATGTGCAAAAAATATATAAAAACAGTATTGACTATTTATTAGCAAAATAAATTTCAAGTTTGAGTATGTAGGAAAGAGGCTGTCTGATGAGCTGAATTGGCCAGCCTCTTTTCATTTATATTCCGCTTTTCTTTACAAGGAAAATCTTTCCTGAAATGGACTGTTTGCCAATTTTCAAATCAACTTTTTCAACTAAAAACTGACAAATGAA
>JAFGVA010000007.1 GCA_016938235.1 Bacteroidales bacterium
AAAGTAGTATTAAAAAGAAGATAAAGCAGGATATTAGATAATAACATTAAGAAACAGGCACGCGTTGCAAACGCGCGCCAGATAGGGAGGTTGAAGATTACAAATAAAAAAAAAGTCAGACAAACAATAGCAACATACCAAATCTGACACACCGTCATCTCAGAATTTTTGGAGTGCAGCGAAGAAAATATCTGAGATCTCCTACGTTTGCATAACTATATAGCTGATTTGGAGGTCGGAGTTCTCCGTTCCGAAAGCTTTTGGAACTCTTTGTTCGCCCGAAAATGACGATGAGTGTGAGTTGAGAGCTCTCCGGATCAAGCCCGGAGATGACGGAAAAGAAAAAAGCCCAAGTGTAAAAAAAGTATTTAGCTTTCTCTTATTTCTTGTTATACCTTAAAACGGCATGCTCTTTATAAATACGATATTCTTCAAAATATAATTCTTTATAAACATGCTCAAAACCATGGTAATTCGACTTTATGTCTAAAGTATTAATTGAAGGATATGCTTCAATACAATTATACTTTTCCCAATCAACATTTATTATAATATGCTTTAAGAAAGCTTTGCTTATACCCTTTCTTCTGTATTCCGGGTCAATTACAAAACATACTACTGAATATATTCTCTCGGTACCCGTATCGTTTATTTCTGTGCGAAATTTATCGAAGCAGAGGTTTTCCTTGGCATTTGCATTGCAATAGGCTATAGGCGTATTTCCATTATAGGCCAGAAAACCACCTTGTTTTCCTGATTTTATCAGTTCAATAACCCTATTCCTGTTCATTTCAGGCGTACGTTTCATCCATTCGCCTGCGGAGGCTTTTATCATATAGAATGTGCAGAAGCAGCCAGCCCACTCAGGATTATCACAAAAGGCCCGGTTATCAAAAAACCAAAGATAATCTTCGAGTAATTCAGATGTTAAGGGTTTGATTGTATAGCTCATTATATGGTTATATTATTGAATTTGAAATTGTTACACTTCACTCCTCACTTTTCACCGATCACCGATCACCGATCACTGATCACCGATCACTTCACCCCCACATATACCCCGAAATTATACTTTTTCCATAAAATATCCACTTGGTTGAATCCAGCAGCTTTCAGCAATTCAAAATGCTTATTTAAAGAAACTGGTGAATCTTCAGTATGGTAATTACTCATAATGGTTTCAATATCATCAGGTTGAAAATCCTGCTTTTCCAGGAAGCTGGTCCAACCTACTTCGCCAAATTCAGCAAATAATGTATTATCCCCATCAATAACATCCAGACAAAGGAAAATTCCTCCCGGCATCAGGGTTTCATGAATATTCTTATACAGGTTCAGATAGGTTTCTTCGTTTCTTCCATGATGAATGGCAAAGCTTGAAACTACTGCATTGTATTGTTCTCTTCCCAGGCATGCATTAAAGAAATCGGCACAAATGGTTCTGTACCGGCCGTTATAATTCTGCAATACTTCAGGTACAGCCTTTATCATATTAGCCGAAAAGTCCATTAATGTTATCTTCAGCTTATCGAAGTGCCCAAGAATATGTCTTGCCAATCTTCCGGTTCCGGCACCTAAATCCAGTATTCTTCCTGAACTTTCCCCAAATGCATGACGAAGAAAATCAATAACCAACTGCATAACATATTCCTCCTCCGGAAGCCAGTTCATACTACGTTCAATGTAATTGGCCGAATTTTCATTCTCGAACCGCTGATGAATCTCCTCCTTCGACATCTTGTCTGTTCGCCCCCGGGTTTCGGGTCCCTGGTAGTGTTTTTTTGACATAGGTTTTGGGTTAATAGTTGTGGATTCAAAGATATGAATTTTTGCCAGGCTGCATCAGTATGAATGCCCTTTCAAATAACAAACCATATCACAACATCACTTCATTTTGCATATTACTAACCACACTACTTCGTCATTACCGCGAAGGCGGTAATCTCCTGTCATTGCATGTCGCTACTTACTCATAAGCAGGAGATTCTGCAGCAATTCCGATAATTATCTTAACGGATTGACCTTGTAGTAGTTCTGATTTTACTTTTCTTGTAAGTACAATGTGTTTGAAAGCATATACAATTTTCGAATTTGTTTTGAATTAAAACATTATTTCAAAAAAATACTGTTAAAATTCTTTCTCAATAATTATTTAATCATTATATTATAATCTCAATTTTGATTATATAATAATCATTTTTATTTAAAAATGGAATTGCAGGGAAGAACCATAGCGCATCTCGATTTGGATACCTTTTTTGTATCGGTAGAGCGGTTGATTAACAGCAGCCTGAACGGTAAGCCGGTAATTATTGGAGGCATGTCGGATCGTGGGGTTGTTGCCAGTTGTAGTTACGAAGCCCGTAAATACGGGGTACACTCGGCCATGCCCATGAAAATGGCCCGTTACCTTTGTGGCGATGCCGTGTTGGTACGCGGCGATATGGAGCTATACAGCCGTTATTCACATATGGTTACCGATATTATTGCCGAACGTACTCCTGTTTACGAGAAAGCATCTATCGATGAGTTTTACCTCGACTTAACCGGGATGGATCGCTTTTTTGGGAGTCTGAAATGGTCGCACGAGTTGCGCGAAAATATTATTAAAGATACAGGTCTGCCCATTTCTTTCGGACTTTCGGTAAACAAAACGGTATCGAAGATTGCTACCGGCGAGGCAAAGCCAAATGGCGAAAAAGAAGTGTCAAAACAACAGGTAAAGCCTTTCCTGCACCCTTTGCCTATTAATAAAATCCCCATGATTGGTGAGAAAACCTATCATCTGCTTCGGTCTATGGGAATTGCTACCATTGGTACACTGGGCATGATTCCCAAAGACATGATGGAAAAGATACTGGGTAAGCCTGGTCTGGTAATATGGGATAAAGCAAACGGCATTGATTTAACCCCGGTCAAGCCTTATTCCGAAAGAAAATCAATAAGTACCGAGCGAACTTTCGATAAGGACTCGATTGATGTGGTGCATATGAAAGAGATGCTCGTGAGTATGGTCGAAAAGCTTTGCTTCGAACTTCGAAAAAAGCAGCGGTTAACCTCTTGTGTGACGGTCAAAATCCGCTATTCAAACTTCGATACCCATACCCTGCAACGACGAGTTCCTTATACAGCTTTTGATCACCAGCTAATTCCGGTGGTTAAGGAGCTGTACGACAGGCTCTATCAGCGCCGTATGCTCATCAGGCTTATAGGAGTGCGGTTTAGTCACCTGATACAGGGAGTGCAGCAGCTTAATATGTTTGAAGACACTCCGGAATCGGTTCGGCTGTACAAGGCCATGGACATGCTCCGGAATCGTTACGGAAAAGATGCTGTAATGCGGGCAGTGGGAATGAAAGAATAATGTAGAATGAAAAATTAAGAATTGAGAATACAGAATGCTGAATTAAGAATAAAAATAGCCAGGTGCAAAATTAGAATTAGCTTACATATAACGTTCTTTATTACTTCCAGCTTCTGACTACTGGATTCTGCATTCTCAGTTTCACTGTTCACAGGTTACAGATCACTCTTTGCAAAACACATGTTTCTCAACTGTCACACATATTACAGCTTGCGCTACGGAACACTTTCGCCGGAGAAGCTGGTAGCTAAAGCCGTTGAAAACAAGGTTGAAGCCTTGGTATTGACGGACATTAATAATTCGACCGGCATGCCCGACTTTGTTAAATTTTGTTACAAGGCCGGGGTAAAGCCCATTGGGGGCATGGAGTTCCGCGACGATAACCATCAGCCTTTATACACAGCAATAGCAGCTAATAACGAGGGGTTCAGGGAGATTAACGAGTTTCTTACCTGGCACAATCAGAATAAGGCCACTCTCCCGCCCTGTCCGCCTGTCTTTCAGTATGCCATCTCGGTATATCCTTTTACCGGAAAGCTTCCCCGTAAGCTTAAAGAAACCGAGTTTGTAGGTGTAAGGCCTCATGAACTTCGCCGATTAGTAACTTCTCCACTTAAAAGTGAAAAGCATAAGTTACTGGCATGGCATCCGGTTAGCTTTGCCCATAGCGGAGAATATAAAATCCATCAGTATTTGCGGGCTATCGATAAAAACACACTGCTTACCAAACTTACTGTTGATGATTTAGCAAGGAAAGACGAGCATTTCTTATCGCGTGATTTTTTTCAGATAGCCTACGATGAGCATCCGCATATTCTTCGGAATACACAGAAAATACTCAGCGCTTTTGAAATGTCTTTCGATTATTCAACGGTAAAGAACAAGCAGGTTTATTCCGGAAGTCGTTATGATGATAAGCTTTTGCTTGAGAAGCTAGCCTGTGAGGGCATGCAATACCGTTACGGTAAGAACAACAAAGAAGCTCAGCGACGGATAAAGCACGAGCTGGAAGTTATTGACAAACTTGGCTTTTCTGCTTACTTCCTGATAACCTGGGATATTATTCGCTATACCATGAGCCGGGGATTCTACCATGTTGGCCGCGGTAGCGGTGCCAACAGTATTGTTGCTTATTGCCTGCGCATAACCGATGTGGATCCCATCGAACTTGATCTGTATTTTGAAAGATTCATTAATCCAAAGCGCAGCAGTCCGCCCGATTTCGATATCGATTATTCCTGGCGCGATCGCGACGATGTGCAGGACTATATTTTTAAGCGTTATGGCAAAAACCATACTGCACTACTGGGAACCATTACAACTTTTAAAGATAAGTCAATCTTTCGGGAGCTTGGAAAAGTGCGTGGATTGCCTAAAGAAGAAATCGACAACCTGGTCAAAAATCCAGAGGATACCATGAACCGGAGCCAGATTACCGAAGAACTCTTTGAAATAGGTAATAGCATTGTTGATTTTCCAAATATTCGAAGTATACATGCCGGGGGGGTACTGATTTCCGAGCTTCCCCTCACCTATTACACTGCGCTGGATCTGCCACCCAAAGGCCTTCCTACAACCCAATGGGATATGTATGTTGCCGAAGATTTGCGTTTCGAAAAGCTCGATATTCTGAGTCAGCGGGGCATTGGACACATAAATGATACTGTTGAGCTGGTAAAAAAGAACACCGGAATAAAGATAGATGTTCATCGGGTTCAGGATTTTAAAAATGATCCTGAGTTAAACAAACATTTACAGGAAGGTGAGGCTCTTGGGTGTTTTTACATTGAAAGTCCAGCTATGCGCGGCTTACTTCAAAAACTTAGATGCAACAGCTATCTATCATTAGTGGCAGCCAGCTCAATTATTCGCCCGGGAGTAGCAAAATCCGGTATGATGAAGGAATACATTCACCGATTTAATAATCCCGATAATTTTGAATACCTGCACCCTGTTATGAAGGAACAGCTTGAAGAAACCTTCGGTGTTATGGTTTACCAGGAAGATGTTATAAAAATTTGTCATCACTTTGCAGGCTTAGACCTGTCTGATGCCGATATCCTGCGCAGGGCCATGGCTGGAAAATTTCGCTCCAGAGTTGAATTTGCCCGCATTCAGAATAAATTCTTTGATAATTGCTTGGAACGTGGATATGGCCAGGAGCTTATAGCAGAGGTCTGGCGCCAGATTTCATCTTTTGCCGGATATGCCTTCTCAAAAGCACACTCAGCTTCATATGCAGTAGAGAGCTACCAGAGTCTTTACTTAAAAACGTACCATCCGCATGAGTTTATTGTTTCAGTAATAAACAACTTTGGAGGCTTTTACCAGCGTTGGGTATATTTCAATGAAGCCCGCCGTTTAGGAGCCGATGTATTGTTGCCTTGCGTTAATCGGGGGGAATACCTGACAAGCCTAACTGGTAAAGACATATACATAGGGTTTATACATGTTCAGAACCTGGAGATTAAACTGGTTAATCGGTTTATCGAAGAACGTGAAGAAAACGGTTTGTTTGTTGATTTATACGATTTCATGAAACGAACTGGCATTACCCGCGAGCAGATAATTATTCTGATTCGCTTAAATGCTTTGCGTTTTACCGGGAAAACCAAGAAACAACTGCTATGGGAAGCACACATGTACTTATCTTCTAAAAAGCAGCTTCCGCAGATGAAAAGTCTTTTCACCGAAAAACCCAGGGAGTATAAACTCCCTCCGCTTGAACAGGAGACACTTGAAGACGCATACGATGAGCTTGAACTTATTGGTTTCACGGTTAGTATGACCATGTTTGATATGTTGGGAACAACCTTCAGAGGACAGGTTTATGCCCGTCATTTACGAGATAATGTCGGAAAAATGGTTCGTATTCTTGGTAATCTTGTAACCATAAAATATGTACGCACCGTAAAAAAAGAATGGATGCATTTTGGTTGTTTTCTTGATTTTGAAGGTGAGTTTTTTGACTGTGTGAATTTCCCGGACTCCTTAAAGAATTATCCCTACAGGGGAACTGGTGTATACCTTATTTTAGGTAAAGTGGTTGAGGAATTTGGCTTTCCAAGCATCGAAGTTCAGAAAATGGCAAAGTTGCCTTTTAAAAAAGACCCTAGGTATTAGATTAATGTATAATGCAGAATGTAAAATGTATAATGCAGAATGTAAAATGTATAATGCAGAATGTAAAATGTATAATGCAGAATGTAAAATGTATAATGCAGAACGTATAATCGATAATGTATAATTGAGATTTACTTTAAAAACTGAAACTCAATCACTAATAAATCTCAATCACCTAATCACGAATAAGCCTGAAAACTAAATTGAAACTATTATATTTGTGTCAAAACAGCCTCAGAACTATTCATGCCCAAGCTTACCTCCATATCGGTAGTTTTTTTACTGTTTGCCTGCACTTTACTTTTTGCAGGATGGCACGAGACGATTGATAGTCTTCAGAAAGAACTGGGATTTGCTAAAACCGATTCAGCAAAAATAAGGCTGCTTACAGATCTTGGTAATGAAGTTATAAGTAATTCTCCGGAACTTGCGATCAAGTATTACAATGAAGCATATAGTCTGTCCGAAATAATCAAAGACACCTCATTACTTGTTAACAGCCTGCTTGGAATATGCAGCGTGTACACCATGACAGGAGAATACAGCCTGGCGATGGAGACCGTCTACCAGGCATTACAATTGGTGACTGACAATAAGGAACTTAAATCAAAATGTTATAGTCGCCTGGCAGCAGTACAATATTTTCTGGAAGACTATGAGGAGTCTCTTAAATATGACAGAAAGGCATTGTTGCTGGATATCGAATTGGGCGATTCTGCGCGAATTGCAACAGATTATCACAATATTGGCATTTATTTCCTCGAAACAGATGAGTTCGATTCGGCATTATATTATCTCTACATGGCTCATTATATGGCTTTGAAAAGAGAGGGTAAACCTGATTCTTATAACTTAAGTCACCTCGGACACACATACACCTACATGGAACGATACGATTCGGCATTGTATTATCACGCACAGGCTTTTTATTACGATTCAATAAACGATCTGGGCTATGAGATGGCAATAGACGATTATTATATTGCTTTTACCTATTATAACAACAAACAGTATGAAAAAGCTGTTTTTTATTCTGAACGCTCGTTAAAAAGAGCAAAAGAAATGAAGCTATTTGAGCTCATGTTGTTTAATTACGAAATGTTATATGAGCTCTACGAAGAAAGGGAACTATTTAAGGATGCTCTTCAATATGCCTTGATAAGAAATGATTATGCCGATAGTCTGAGAGATAAAAGCAAGCAGTCGCTTGTTCAAAGTCTTGAAGCAAAATATAAGTTTGAAGAGCAGAAACAAAACCTTGAAATAGCTGAAGCTGAAAATAAATTATTATCAAAACAAAGGAGACTGTTTGTCATTCTTTCAATAGTTTCCATTTTGTTTCTTATAAGTACCATAGTAATTATCTTCTTAGTAATCAGAAAAAGCAAAGCAAACCAGGTTTTGCTCAAAGAAATTGCCAGAGCTAACAGTTCAAAAGAAAAATTAATATCTGTAATTAGTCATGACTTGAGGAGCTCAATAGGCACATTAAGAAATGCTGTGATGTATACACTTGATGATTCACTTGACTTTGATTCGGTAAAATCAATGATGCAAAGTTTTTATCCTGTTGTAGATTCAACTTATGATCTTTTAGAAAACCTTTTAACCTGGGCACATTATAACAGGGAAAATCTTGAACCCTTTTTTGAAAAACTGGATATCAGGGAGATAAGTGAGCAGGCAATTAAACACATAGGTCATATAGCAGATAACAAAGGTATTAAGATTATAAATCAGATAGAATCGGGCGAAATCTCTGCTGATAAAAATATGATTCAAATTGTTTTCCGTAATTTAATATCCAATGCATTAAAGTTTTCAAACGCTCAAACCAAAATAATACTGAAAAGCTGCTTTACAAGCAGGTTAATTGAAATACAGGTTGTTGATGAAGGTATTGGAATACCCTCAAATGTAGTTGATAAACTATTCTATGATCCGGTTGATTTTCATACCAAAGGTACCAAAGGTGAACGTGGTTCAGGATTAGGGTTAAGTCTTTGCAAAACCTTCATTGAAAAACATGGAGGAAAAATTTGGTTGAGAAGCCTGGAAAGTCATGGTTCGACCTTCTATTTTACCTTACCGCTGAGACAATAGTAAAATACGCGTGAACCCTGTCAGGCTTTTAGCCCTATTTTTGTATTGCTCTGTGCAGTTTTGAAGGGCTTCAATGGCATCTTTTTTTGAAAAACTGTACTCCTTTTCTTTTTTTTCCTGACAAGAAAGAAGGGTTAAGCAGATAAATACATAAAAAAATCTGTTGTCGAAGCATAATAAAGAAGTTCAGATTATTTATTATTCGCCAACAACTTTTATAATTTGTTGAACTGTACAGTGCTAATATAATAAAATAAAAGCACTTATAAATGTCAGATTACTATTATTCTACTAAGCATTTAAAGCCATGGTATTATTCAAATTCAAACACGATTTGTTTATTCATACAATTAATATAAATTGTGCATTCGTAGCTTCGAGAATTTTAACACACCATTGGTATGCTTAATAATAATACAACAAATTATTTGTTCGTAAAAGTTTTATTGATAACGGCTACGGGGTAACTTGAATTTACTAATCGATATCCTTCTCAAATAACTTTTTTACTTAATTCTTCCATTTGTTCATATTAAAATAAATTAAAAATGTAATTTAATGCTTAGTAAACAAAATGGTTCAATAAAACTTTTTGACATGAAACAACTTGCAGCATGTGCTATTTTTATTTTCTCTGTATGGAGCGGAATAGATGCCCAGGAAACCGGATGTGTTGATGGCTCCTGTTCGAATGGTAAAGGAAAATATATATACGAAAACGGATATATCTATAATGGCAACTGGGTAGATGGGAAAAGAAACGGTAGTGGTGTGTTAATCCTCCCAAATGGCGATAAATACGATGGAATGTGGGTAGAAGATGAATACCACGGCCAAGGATCTTATACCTGGTCAGACGGATCAAAATATACCGGTGAATGGAAAAAAGGCATACAGGATGGATATGGCATTTTCTTTTATCCTAACGGAGATAAGTATACCGGGTACTTTAAAGACAATAAATTTCATGGAAAAGGGAAATATACCTGGAGCGATGGATCTGCACAGGAAGGCGTTTATGAAAATGGCCAGCTTAAAAGTACGCAATAAAACAGCATTTTAGAATTTTGTGTATTTCTTCTAAACCATTTCAATTTAAAAATTAAAAACCCGCGTCTTGATTAACACGGGTTTCATTATATTATCTACTCGATATTCAATTTGTTATTGTTCGAAATGGTATATGAACACAACCGTTGCTACAAAAGCAGGTTTATTGCTACCATCAATTTCAAGAGTTGCCTTCATAAAGGTTTTTGTTATGCCTCTTAAGTTCTTAATATCGGTAAGTTCGGCTTTTAAACGAACTTTACTGTTTACCTTTACAGGATCCTGAAATTTTAAGTCCTCAATTCCGTAATTAACCATCATTTTTATATTTCTGAAGTCAACTATTTCTTCCCACAAATAGGGTAAAAGACTTAATGTAAGGTATCCATGAGCTATAGTGTCACCAAATTGTGATTCTTTTTTTGCTCTTTCCGAATCAATATGAATCCACTGATGGTCAAGTGTTGCATCAGCAAACATATTAATCTGTTCTTGTGTAATCTGTAAATAATCTGAATAGCCAATCAGCTTTCCCAAAAACTTCTCGAATTCTGCATGACTATTAATAACTACTTTGCTCATTGATATAGTACTTTAGGTTTTTAGATTTGCCAAAAATAGTCATTCTGACATTTAATCACAAGATTCTTTTTGTAACTATTTTAAAATACTTTTACGTGGTTATCAAACATCCATTCCAAACAAGAACACCGAGAAAATCTGCAAGCCTTTCAGCATCTTTTTCTAACTTTTTCAGATTTCCGTGATCTATAACATTAATTCTTGAATAATCTTTAAGCATCAGGTTTAATTCATAACTAAGAAAACTCGATTTACTGCTTTGAACTCTTTCAGGAACTATTTGTAAAGCAATAATCTCATATAAGCCTATTGCATTATTTTTCTTTGCATTATACCTGGTGTAATCCTTCCCTTTGTTGACCCACCCTTTTGTAAATGAATTTGTGTATTTATCGAACACACGGGGTTTATTATACGCTATAGCCATACTTAAACCAACAATTATTAGTAACGTAGATATTATTATTGGCATATAGCTGCCAAAATCGGTATAGAAAATATTCCCGCTATTTTCTTTAAAAACCCAGAAAAAAGCAAAAGCAACCCCACCAAAAGCAAAGCTTAACGAAAAAATATATACCCACAAAGTTGCTTTGAATTCAATACGGTTGTTTTGAACCTGAACAAGTTTATGTGTTCTGAAGCTGGAGCCACCTCTTTTAACTGGAGTCCAACTCACATGCATTGCTCTTTCATCACCAAATATAGTTGAGTCAATCGATTGGTAGGGTTTTCTATATTCTGATAGGTTTTTAAGCAATTTTTCTAACATTCTTGCCATATAAACGCTATGAAGGAATTAATAAATCAAAACCGGTTTTTGAGTCAGCTAACCTTGTTGAGTTATTTTCAAGCAATTCAATAATAATAACTTCTATAACATGCCATACTTTCACACCATTCCTTATTTCACCGGTGATGGTATTATCCTCCCTCCCGCAAGAAATGTGCATGTATAACGAAGGTTTGCCATTTTTCTTTGGAAAGATAGTTCCAAATCCGAAAGTTTCATGCATGTCATTCAGAATAGAATGTATGGGCACAATTTTTTGAGACCTGCTTTCTTCGGGTCCTGTTATCAGTATGCTTCCTTTATCCGCCCCACCAACAGCCTGTATATATGCCCGCTGAATTCCCGTCCTTTCAGCAAATTCCTCAATCACATCCTGCATGATTTCCCCGTCTTCAAGCCGAAGAATAAATACTCTTCCTTGTTTTGCTTCAGTATATATCACTTTTTTATGTCTTTAGATTTCTATATTTACATTGTATTAGTAATTTACAAAAAAAATTGTTCCAATAATATGCTATTTTAAATATTTATGGGATATCTGGAGATTGATATACGCGTTCCTGTTGGCATGGAAGAAGAAGAACTTCAATTTCAATTAAGTAAGAAAACCGGCATTGAAAAGTTTTCTTTCAGCATACTTTTGAAAAGCCTTGATGCTCGAAATAAAAGAAATATTGCCTGGCAATACAGAGTTGGTATTACTTCTGACGAAATAATTACAGGAAATATACCTGATATTCCGCAATTAGAATTACCGGTTAAAAGGTATAAAGAAAAAGCCATTGTTGCAGGCAGCGGCCCGGCCGGAATATTTACTGCTCTTGTACTGGCAGAATCGGGCATGCAGGTTACACTCATTGAAAGAGGCAGTTCTGTGCGTAATAGAAAGAACGCCATAGACCACTTTGAGCAAACAAAAGAGTTTAGTGAGCAAAATAATTACGCATTTGGCGAGGGCGGCGCAGGTACTTTTTCTGATGGAAAACTCACCTCAAGAACAAAAGGTATTTCAAAGGAAAAGAATTTCATTTTTCAAAAATTCATAAAATGCGGTGGGCCTCAGGAGATTATGTATATGACTCACCCCCATTTAGGAAGTGATAACTTGTTAGGCATCACAGAAAAACTAAGGGCGGAGCTAATTAATTTGGGTGGAAATATTTTATTTGACACACTGGTTACAGGTATTAAAAAAGTTGATGATGAAGTTACCGGAGTGGAAACAGAAACCGGTGTTTTTGAAGCAGATTATGTTGTCTTTGCTCCAGGTCATTCTGCCTATGAAACATACAGGATGCTGATTCGCGCAGGGATTCCTTTTCAGACTAAGAATTTTGCCATAGGAATGCGTGCTGAGCACAAACAGGAATTAATTAACAGAGCACAGTGGGGAGTAAAATCATTACCTGGCGTAAAAGCTGCAGAATACAGACTTACAGCAAGCGATGAAGCTAATAAACCGGTGTACTCTTTCTGTATGTGTCCCGGTGGAATTGTAGTGCCCTCCACCGCATATAAAAATTCTAATACCGTAAACGGCATGAGCCTTTATAAAAGGAACAATAATATGGCTAATGCTGCTGTGGTTGCCGGTCTTCATCCTGATGAAGTTTTAGGAGTTGATACTTCGGTTTTGGCAACACTTGATTGGTTGGAAACTCTCGAACAAAAGTTTTTTAATTACGCTAAAAGCTACGATGCTCCTGCTGTCAGAATACAGGATTTTATAAACAATAAGGTATCACAAAACTTCCCTGAATCAAGTTATCCCTTCAGCTTACTTTCTGCTGATTTAAATGAGCTGCTCCCAAAAAGAATTATTGAATCTTTAAAAACCGGCCTTCAGAACTTTTCTAAAAAACTAAGAGGGTATGAAGATGGAGTGCTTATTGGTCTGGAAAGTAAAACTTCCTCACCTATACAAGTACTGAGGGACAGAGACCGTTTAAATGCCGGCTTTGTAAATTTTTATATTGCCGGTGAAGGAAGTGGCTGGGCTGGTGGCATTGTAAGCAGCGCTGCAGACGGTATTAAAGTAGCTATGAAAATTCTGGAAGTGGCCAGGTGAAAAGTGATCGGTGATTGGTGATTGGTGATTGGTGATTGGTGGTTGGTGATTGGTGATCTGTGATTGGTGATCGATGATTGGTGATCGGTGATTGGTGATCGGTGATTGGTGATTGGTGATCGGTGATTGGTGATCTGCGATCGGTAACTATAAACCAGTAACTATGAACTTTGTAACAAAAACCAGGAACTATATTCGAACTTTTTCATAAATTGATGCAGCAGTTTAAAAAAAAATACGTCTTTTAGAACAGGTAGAATGATTTTCTCAAGAGATAAAGTGCAAAAGGATTTGCAAAACCTGGTTGGTTTATGCAGGAAAAATGATAAGCGTGCACAATTAGCTCTATATAACCAATATGCTAAGGCAATGTATAATGTTTGTTTAAATATTACTCATAAACCTTCCGATGCTGAAGAAATAATGCATGATGGTTTTATTTCTGCATTTCAGCATATTAATTCTTACAAAGGAGAAGTGAGTTTTGGAGCCTGGCTTAAGAAAATAATGGTAAACAAAAGCGTTGATTTTTTAAGAAAGCGTGTTGTTACTTTCGATGAACTCAATGAAAATATTAATCAAGCTGAGGTGTCTGGACCAGAGGAATCGGAATTTAATACGATTCAGGCAAACCAAATAAAAATAGAAATAGCTAAACTGCCGGAAGGTTATAGAACTATTGTCAGCCTTTATTTATTTGAAGGTTATGATCATGAAGAAATTGCGCAGATATTGAATATATCCGCATCTACTTCAAGATCGCAATATGCACGGGCAAAAAGCCTTATTTTGAAGAATCTTGAAAATAAAAAAGAAAATGGATTTATTGCGAAATAAATTTAGCAACAGTATTCAGGAAGATTTACCCGAAGGACATTTTTCCCGATTTGAGGCAAAACTGAATTCGAAACTACATTCTAGTTCGGAGAAAAAGACTTTATATATAAGCATATATGCCATTGCAGCAGTTTTTATTGCCGCATTACTCCTGTCATTTTTATACCAAAAACCCGATACAAAAACTATCAATGTGTTAATATTGGCACAGGAAAGTTCAGAACTTATTGAAACTGAAAAATACTTTCAATACCAGATTCAAGAAAAATTGAATCAAATTGATGCTTTAGTAGATAAAATAGAACAAAAAAAAATAAAAAAAGATCTTCTGGGATTTGATTCAGAATTAGACAATTTAAAAGAGGATTATAAACAGGCTCCGGGAGATCAGCGTGTAGTTAATGCAGTGATTAACACCTACATGATGAAGATTGAAGCCATTGACAATATTATTAATATAGTTCATAAATACATATAGAATGAGAAAAAGATTTCATTTTTTCAGGATTAGCGTGACCTTAGTTATATGTCTGTTTTCTTTTACATTTTTGTTTGCACAGGAAAAGATTGGTAGAGAAATACACGAATCTTTTAACTTAAGCAATAGTAGTAAGTTACATATTAAAAACAAATATGGCAATATTGACTTTCGTAACTGGAATAAACAAGTTGCAGATGTAAAAGTACAAATTGTATTTCGTGGAATTGATGATGAAAAGATTGAAGAAATTGTAAAATCAATCGAAATAAAACAGTACACATCCGGAAGTGATATTTATTTCGAAACCAGTTTTGATGATGAATTCAACAAGGAATTTATGAGACTAAACAACGGAGAGAAGGGTTTTGAAGTGAATTATATTATACAAATGCCTCATAACCTGGCTATTGATGTTGAAAACAAATACGGTAATGTTTTTATTGACAAACTATCCTCACCATCTGTAATTGCTGTAAAATACGGTAAACTGAAAGTGAACGATATTACATCTGAAAACAAAGAACCGCTTACCCAGATACATCTGGGATACTCAGAAGGAACGGTTGAAGTTTCTGGCTGGTTGAAAGTTGATATGAAATATTCAAAACTGAATATTGTTGAAAGTAAGGCTCTGGTAATTATGAGCAAGTATTCGAAGATTTATGTTGACAGAGGCAGCTCTATTGTAACTGAGTCGAAATATGACGAATACAAAATCGGAACAATTGCCAATTTTGTTACCGAAGCAGCTTACAGCAACTTTAGTTTCGAAAGTATAGGCAAGAAACTTCATACCGAAACCAGTTATTCTGACTTTAAAGTGGGGTACATCCCTCCCAGCTTTGAAGTAATAAATGTTTATAACCGGTATGGTTCATACAGACTTGGTGTTGAAGATGGAGCTTCCTATAAATTAAAAGGATTAGCCAAATACGGCAATATCAGTTATCCTGATAATGGCAGGGTAAATCGCTTTCAGGAAACAACTGAGTTAAAAGTTGAGGGAGTTGTGGGAAAATCAGACGCAAAAGCTGAAGTTGTGATTGACACAAAATATGGTAATGTAAAATTGAACGATTAGTATAGGAGCCTAAACCGTAAAACCTAAAAAAGCACTTCAATATATGAAGTGCTTTTTTTTATTATAAATGTGTGATAAGAGAATTACATATTCATACCACCACAAACATGAATTGTTTGTCCGGTAACATATGACGATAAATCAGAACCAAGATAAACGCATGTGTTAGCTACATCTTCGGGAGTACCTCCACGACGCAATGGAATTTTACTTTCCCATTCTTTTCTGACAGCCTCGGGCAATACACCGGTCATTTCTGTAATAATAAATCCAGGAGCAATAGCATTATGCCTTATACCTCTGGTTCCCATTTCTTTTGCAGCAGATTTGGTAAAGCCAATAATACCTGCTTTTGAAGCTGAATAATTACACTGATTGGCATTTCCTGATACACCCACAACAGAACTCATGTTAATAACGCTTCCATTGCCTTGTTTCCACATAATTGGTTGAACAGCTTTGGTGAAATTAAATACAGATTTCAGGTTTATAGATATTACCATATCCCATTGCTCTTCTGTCATCCTTTTTAATGCACCGTCTTTGGTGATTCCCGCATTGTTTACCAGGATATCTATGCTTCCAAAATCGTCTGCAATTTTAGTAACAACGGTTTGTGTTTCGTTGAAATTTGCAGCATTTGATGCATATGCTTTTGCTTTTACACCCAGAGCTTCCAGTTCTTTTACAAGCGACTCGGTACTCTCATTCAATTGCAAATCGGTAAAAGCAACGTTTGCTCCCTGTTCTCCGAATTTTAAAGCAATTGCACGACCAATACCTCTGGCAGCACCGGTAACAACAGCAGTTTTTCCTTCAAGTAATTTCATTATAGAAGTTTTTTTTGATTGCGGAGCAAATTAAGTAAAGAAAGATTAATTAATCAAAAGTTTTTTATTTGTAATCTCTAATGTGTGATCTGTGATTTGTTATTTGTAATGTAGACAGAATGTTTTTACTCTATGAAAAAATAGTGATAACAAAGGCAGGTTGTTTGGTATTATAAGCGCATTGGTGATTGAGTTTTCTATTGTTTATAAGTAAGTTATACCTCAAAGCAAATTAGTCATTTTTCAATTGTAAGTCTGGTTGAATCCGGCCAAAAAATAGTATGCTTTTAACGACGTATTTATTTCCCTGCCCTTGCCTTTGATTAATTCATCTTTTGGTGCTTTATTATAAATGTACAGGCCACCAAACATATCGCACTTTGCCTGCCTTCTGCCTCTCAAGGCTCTTTGGTTACTGCAATCGCTATGCTTGGCTTGTAGCTTTGTTTATCTTTAATTTTTAGCTGATTTGCACAAACCAAAAAGCCTTGCCCGCTTTGCTCCCCTCAGCCATCGCTGAATTAGCAAAAAAGCATTTATTTGAGG
>JAFGVA010000083.1 GCA_016938235.1 Bacteroidales bacterium
ATCACCAGCAGTTAGTTTTCTGTTACCAATGATCCACTTTTTGCCTGATTCCGCCGCCGGATCACGAAGTTTCATTCCTAAATCGATGCGAAGTATGAAGTAATTCAAATTAAACCGAAAACCGGTTCCGGTACCTACTGCAATTTGCTTATAAAACTCGTCCGGACGAAAACGAATGCCCTCCCGATTATCAGATTTGTTTATCGCCCAGATGTTCCCAGCATCCAGGAAGAGCGCTCCTTCCATCTTCCCGATTAATTTATAACGATATTCCAGGTTAGCCTCCAGTTTTAAATCGGACGACTGATTTGGGTAGAATCCATCAGGTGCTTTATAATCACCGGGACCGAGAGACCTCACCTGCCACGCCCTTATTCCATTAGCCCCACCGGCAAAATACTGTTTCTCGAATGGTAATAACTGTGAATTACCGTAAGGGTAACCTACTCCAAAAAACGCCCGGCCTACAACATAATTATATTGATCAATCTGAACAGCTCTGCGAACTTCAATATCGGCCTTGAGGTACTGAGCAAACGGTGTTCCCAGATACCTGTAATATTCAACAAGCCTCGTCTCATAGTTAGGGTCTTCGTATTTGGTTCGCCCCGTAATTTCAGACAAAGCCCACAAAGAGTTACCTGCTGATTCAATATTGAGCCGAGCATAGGTATAGTTGCCCTTGACTCCCAATCTTTGATTATTGTATATCAACGAATAGTTCATGGCAAAAATAAAGTGATCGGTAAAACTACTTTTGATGTACAAATCCTTTATGGAGTTGACAAAGTCACGATCAAATTCAAATAGATGGACAAAATTTACATCCATCAAATTCCATGTATGGCTATAATTTTGCGATGTTTTCCAGTCGTACCCGAATTTGAGGTTGGTTATGGTTCTTGTATACTCCGGACGTCGTTGAAAGTTAAATCCAATGTTTAAAACCGTTTTCGGAAGATTTTTCTCAAAGCTTCGGATAAACGTACCCGGCCCCAACAACTTTGGAACTGTTAAACTATTTTCAATACCAAATTCCCTCGTGTTAAATGATTCCGAACCGTTATCGACCTGACGTTGCATCCTCTCAACAGCGCCCTTCAAGCGAATTTGAAAAACCTCTGCTCCCCTAAATAAGTTCCTGTGCTGATAATAAATGTTTCCTGCAACCCCTAAGTTTCCTGAAGTATTGGTGCCTTCCACATCAAGCGAAATCGATTGTTTGTTCAACGGCGACAAACGAACGTTGCAATCAAGCAAATTGGAATAAGGTGAGTCCCCAATCTCTTCAAACTGAATATCAACATAACGAAACTGCCTCAACCGGTTGAGTCCGTTGAAAGTGTTTTCCACATCGGTGGTATTATACAAATCTCCACTCAACATTTGGGTAGTTCGTCTAAAAAGGTTAGCCGGATAATGAATATCAGGAGAAAGAAATAATTTTGCATGATCCCATTCAACGGTATCAGCAAACTCAGTTTCCAAGCTACTTGAAGAAAGGTTCGGGGCAGATCCCGGAATAATAAAATAATTAAAGTTATTAAAATAGTAAGGTCGAAGTATTTTAACAGAATCAATTTGAGAATTCCTGGTTTCGCCCACATACAAATCAAGTACTACCAATTTTTCCTGTTGTGTAGTGTCGGCTTTATACCTGACCTGGTTTTTTGAAAAATAAAAGTATCCTTGGTCCCTGTATAACTTCACGATCTTCTCCTGCTGTTTTTGTAAATCATATATATCAAACGGAACTCCCTTTCGGAATCGCAGGTTAATGGAGTCTTTCATAAAGATCTCCTGTAGTTTTGGTGTGGCAAAATGGTACCGAACATTGTTGATGGTGTACCTGTCACCCGTTTCTATATTAAATTTCAGTTTGGCTTTTTTCCTTTTGTCCTTTAGCTCAAGTTCACTTGTAATATTAGCCCGATAATATCCTTTATTGTCCAGGTATTGCTTCAGCTGATCCTTTGATCGCTCTGTCATCACTTCGTCATAAAGTTGAGGAGCCTCACCGATTCGTTTCAGCCAGTCGTCAGTTTTCTTTTTAGACGACATATTGTACAACAAGAGATAAAACTTTATAAAGCCGAGAATCTTATAATTCTCCTTTTGCCGGATAAATGACTTCGCTTCTTCCTTATTTATTTCAGGATTATCAACATCCAGCTCCACTTTATTTAAAAGGTAGCTGTTCTCCGGAACAAACTTGGTAGATGAACAGGAAGCCAGGATTAGTATTGCCAGTGCAATAATAAAAACCTTCCCAATCCACTTTTTTATATGCTGATTTAAAATCAAATTCAAAATTTTTATAATGCACAAAAATAAAGAAGAGTTTGTAACAGAAACAGTAACTTTACTCCAAATAATATACGAAGGTGCTTTTTTCTCCATGATAAGTAAATCAAAAGTAAAACAACTCACTTCGCTGGCAATAAAAAAATACAGAAACAAGGAAGGCTTATTTCTGGTTGAAGGTGATAAAATGGTCTTGGAACTGTCAAAATCTCCCATAAGTATTACAGAATTATTTGTAACTGTTGAATTTGAAAAGTCGTGTAAGGAGCATAATTTACATGCTGAAACAGTTACAATTATAAACAAAGAAGAACTCAAAAAAATCAGCCAGTTAAAAACGCCACAAAATAGTTTGGCTGTTTGTAGCATTCCCAAACCGAAAGTGCTTCCATTGGCATTGGAAGAAGATCTTACGATTTATCTTGATGGAATTCAGGATCCCGGAAACCTGGGAACTATTCTCAGGATTTGCGACTGGTTTGGAATCCGTAATATATTTTGCTCAGAAGAGACGGTTGATCCATTTAATCCCAAAGTTATTCAAGCAAGTATGGGCTCATTTGCAAGGGTGGCAGTTACCGAATGTGATTTTATTTCATTAAAAACGATAGCCAGGCGTTCTGATGCAATAATCTATGGAACGTTCATGGAAGGGGCCAACGTTTTTACTCAGAATTTATCTAATAAATCGGTATTGGTAATGGGAAATGAGGGCAATGGAATTAGTGAAGAAATAGCGCATTTTGTGGATCAAAAGATAAGTATTCCTAATTTTTCATCTAATATTCAGAAAGCAGAATCGCTAAACGTTTCGGTTGCCACTGCCATACTTTGCGCTGAATTCAAACGACGGACATTGTCTTATTCAAAATGAAAGGAAAAGGTAAATATCTTTGATCGCAGACTTTTAATGGATTGAGCGTAATATTGCCTTTGCACCAAGGCAGGCAAATCCCCCAATTGATCAGTCAACCCAAAACTGAATTTGGCTTCCACCGATAAACGGAAAAACGGGAAGTAATGATCCCAGCCACCACCGGCTTCTGCATAAAAACCTCCTCCTTTTAATTTAACAAGGTCTTCTTGGGCAGTTCTGGATATATCCTGGCGATAGGCACCTCCAAAGATTATATAAGGCCTATCATTGTTGATTCTTCGGGCCTTGTATTTTATCAATAAAGGGAAATCAAGAAAAGTTGATTTAATCGAATAATATTCGGCTTGCTCATAATTGTTGATATCGAGTACCGGAACGTTATAGGTAATTTGTCGTTCGCCAAATGAA
>JAFGVA010000084.1 GCA_016938235.1 Bacteroidales bacterium
TGTCCGGGGCGGTGGTTCTGCACTTTTTGGCAGTAATGCCATTGCAGGAACAATCAATATTATTTTAAAAGAACCGGTTTCAAATTCATACGAAATTGGAGGTACCTGTTCTTTTAGCGAGGTTGGTGCGGAAGGTTTCGATGGCGTCGCCCCTGATTATTCGGCTAATTTTAATACTTCATTGGTATCCGACGACCATAAAACGGGTATGTCACTTTATGGGTTTTCCCGTGAACGCGAAATGTTCGATGCCAATAACGACGATTTTTCCGAAATTGCCCCCATGAACAATCTTACACTGGGTACAAGGTTTTTTCATCGTTTTGGTTACAGAAGTAAACTTACCTTCGACTTTTTCACCATAAAAGAACAACGAGATGGGGGTAATAAGCAGGATTTGCCTTTACATGAACGTGATGTGGCCGAGGCTGTTAAACACGATTTAAAAACAATGTCTTTAGCCTGGGAGCAATATTTCAGGCAATACGACCTGCTGTCTGTATTTGCATCGGGACAGTTCCTTAACCGCGATTCATATTATGGCGCAAACCAATCGTTGAGCGATTATGGCAACTCAAAAGATAAAACCTATAATATGGGTGTTCAGTACAAAACCATTCTTGAAAACTCCTCAATTATTGCCGGGATAGAAAATACAGGGGGCTTTCTTACGGATAAAAAGCTGGGGTACCCTGATTATCAGAACGCCCTAATTATTAACGATTCCATCGTAGAAGTGCCACATACCTCAACCACAACAGTTGCCGACCAATCTTCGGTAACTTCGGGTATTTTTACCCAGTACGAGCTAAAATTTAATAAAATAAAAATTGCCCTTGGAGGCAGGTACGACCATTACGAAGTGAACGACCTTGCCAAAGAAGCTGGAAATACAAAAACTGGCAATGTGTTCAGCCCCCGTATCAGTTTGATGTACGAATTAATAAAAAACACGCAGGCGAGGTTAAGTTATTCGCAGGGTTACCGTGCGCCGCAAATTTTCGATGAAGATTTGCACATTGAAACCTCAGGTTCGCGACAGGTTATTAATTTAAATGATCCGGGTCTTAAACAAGAAACAAGTCATAGTATTATGTCTTCCCTGGATTTTAATGGTTTAATCGGAACAGTTTATGCCGGTTTGCTGGTTGAAGGATTTTATACCCGTCTTGAAGATCCTTTTGTAAATGAAATAGGGATACCGGATGAAAACGGAACCGTTATTTATACCAGAAGAAACGCGCAGGATGGGGCTACTGTAAAAGGTATCAACATGGAATTCAAACTGAAACCCTTAAAAGCGCTTTCGTACACTTCCGGGTTTACTGTACAATCAAGCAAATACGATGTAGTCCAGGAATTTGATGAAAAACGGTTTTTCCGTACACCCGGCCAGTACGGTTTTTTTGCCGTTGACTGGGATTTTGCGGGAAATATTTGTTTTTCAGCAACCGGTAACTATACAGGCAGTATGTTGGTCCCCTATTTTGGTACTGAAACAGACCCTGAAATAGGGGAATTACGCAAATCGGAAGATTTTTTCGATTTAGGTTTAAAACTAATGTATACAATAAAGCTAAACGGTGCAAACCTGCAATGTTTTGGCGGGATAAAAAATATGTTTAATGCTTATCAAACTGATTTTGACCAGGGGGCTGACCGTGACCCGGCTTATATGTATGGCCCTGTATCCCCGCGTACCATATATTTTGGGATTAAAATCGGGAATATAATGTCACCCGCTGTTAAAAGCAGGCAAAAGAATGATAGAAACAGCCCTTTACGGCAACATCGCCGAAGATACCGGGGCAATAATCAATCATAAATTTCATTTATCTGAATATGCATCATTATATCGGTTTGCCAATATGGGTAGGCGTGGTTTTCGGAGTTCGTTGGTATCCGATGTTGAAAACGCTAAAACGGAGACGGGATGCTGAATGCAACCCCTATCCACACGCTTACCTATATTGGCTGTTAGCAAACGTTTATCTATTATTCGATGTTAAAATAATGAAAATTTGGATGAGAATATTCAAATATACCAGATTCGTAAAATGAATTTGCCATTTCCATTGCATTACCTTGTGAATTTTTATCAACTCCGATTAGATATCTACCTCGTTTCTTCTTTTCAAGAATCCATGTGTCAGTTGATAAACAAAGAGCTTGAACGCTGTCAAATTGTAAAGTGTCATTAAGTTTAACTACAAATTCATTTGCATAACTCATTAATTCAGTGCAATCGAATCCAATGCAAAATTCTCCTGTGTATGTATAAGCTGCAAAATCCACCCTATTATCTCTCTGCAACTCGTAAATTATATTGCTTATCTCAAGACAAGTTTTAGTTTCCTTAAACTTTCTAATTATTAAAATATTACTAGAGTCTGAACGGACATTTAAGTTATCATTATTGAAGCTCTGTGTTTCATCAAGAAATTCGTCTATTTCTTCAATCGAATAGGTTCCTTTAAATCCTATTAAAAGATAATCATTTTGTAAAATACTATCTATATAATATTTTTCAGCATACGTATAGTAAAAATGTTCTGTAGGGCAGTCTCTATTGTCAAAATTATCATCTTTTTCACATGATAAAAAAATCAGGAGCAATAAAAATAATGAAATCAATGATTTTTTCATTTTCTGTTTTTTATAATTAGATGGATTATTTTGATGTCAGGTTGCGTTCAAATGTTTGCTAACTTATAAATAGGAATATAAAAGCAAGGCTCAAAACATAATTTCTCCACAATTGGGGCATCTGATATCTCGGCATGGTATGCTGCGCTCATCTGGCATCCATCTGATACAATTTAAACAAATGCAGTATTCGTCAGCTTTATTCTTGTTCTGCATTTCCAGGTTGAGAATTTAATTGAGTAATATTATCTGAATCGCATGCCCTGCAATGTTTTGCCGGTTTCATGGTAATCATGGTTTCATGGCAGTTATAACACCTGTACCAGTAATCATCGGTAATGTAATTTCCACCCTGTATAAATATTGCCTTCCCTTCAACGAAAGATTTGGCAATAACTTTTCTTGCCTTATCATAAAGCCGCGTAAAAGTCGGCCTTGAAATATTCATCTTCATTGCAGCCTCTTCCTGTGTTAAGTTTTCATAATCGGCCAGTCTTATGGCTTCATATTCTTCAAATAACAATACTATAGGCTCAAGTTCCCGCATAGGTATACCAAAAGGTTTAAAGCCTTCCATTTGCGGGGGCATAGTTATCCTTCTGTATCTTTTACGGTTTGGCATTTATATTACAGCTTATATTTTTTCATTGTAAAAATAGTATTTCTTCTTCTCATTCTTTTCTTTTTTTCGCAAAGACAAGGAACTGCTTTATGATGTTATTGCACCGCACAATTGAAATTGCAAAAACATTACTAACATAACAATAAAAAATACTTGATCGTTAAATAAATTTGAAAACAGAAGTCATTCCATTCAATTTTCGTAATAAATTTACAAAATAAAATGAACTAATGTTCATTTTAAAGCAAATCATTTTTTTACAATTCCTCTTATTGTGTTAATTATGGAAGAATTAATCGAAAAAAGTACTACAAGACAGTTTAAAGCTGTATTCCCTTGTATGCTTAATGCAAATAAAACTTTGTTTGGCGGCGAAGTACTTAAATGGATGGATGAAGTCGCATACATAACAGCTACCCGTATTACACATGAACGAATGTTTACGGTTTATGCTGAGAAAATAAAATTTCTTAAAGCAGTTCATCCAGATACAATATGCGAAATAATTGGCAAAGTGGAAAAGGTGAAAATGATCAGAGTTTTTGTCAAGGTCGAAATCTATGCCGAAGAGATGTATAGAACAAACCGTGAAAAAGTTATTGAAGGCACATTTGTTTTTGCGGCACTGGATGAAAACAACAAACCAAAACAATTGAATTTAAATAAAATGCAATTTTCAAGCATTTAAACATAATTAATTATTTAACAATTAAATTTTATCATTATGGCAAGCAATCGTGGCTCACGAAGTGCTAACATACAACTTTAAGAATCAAATATAAAATGTGAGTAAAAAACCTATTTCCCATCGATAAAATCGCCAAACAAAAGAGCCCGGAAATAAACCGCTGCCGTGTTTGCTCACTTGTAAAAAAGCAATAATAATACCCGCAAAGCGGGTTGAAAAAACTGACGGTGATGTCAACCATGTTGTCCTTTTTGACGATATTTTCCTATCCCTCGATGATGAAATTTTATTTCCATTTCCAATTGATGTTGAAGGCACCGGACTTCAAGCCTGATGATTTAAAAATCAATATTCCCGTCTGGTATATCAGCCTTCCTGTTCAGAAAGCAATCCTGAAAGCTTTTCTGACCTGTATAATATTTATCTGGCAACTTACTGTAAAAGTATGTAGGTAGTATACATCGCTCTGAATTAAAAAAGAGGGCTATACTGCCCTCTCCTCTTCTGTCGGGGTGATCCGACTCGAACGGACGACCACTTGCACCCCATGCAAGTACGCTAGCCAACTGCGCCACACCCCGAAATGTTTTCTCTGCGGCTTTTTTTTTTAGGGGAAACTTTTCGTACTTTTTATCCGTTTGGACTTTGTACGCCAGCTCCAGTCCCGATAGCTATCGGGACATCGGGACGCCACACCCCGATTGTGCCATGCAAAAGTAGATTTTTTTTACAAAAAGCGAAAAAATATTGTCCTATTTTGACAATCAATAAAAAGAAAGTTTAAAATGGTTACTAATGCTATTCAGAATTTATGCAGACTTTATCGGCAATTGCAATAAATTTCAAAATAAAAAATAAATAAAAGAATCAGCCTATAGCAGGGATTTTATTATAGTCAGAAATATTTATACTTTTATTTTCACAATGTAGCATGCAACTTTTTTTTAAAAAACAAAGTCTTAATAAAGTAGGTTTTAATGTTTGATCTTGAGAAAACTGTTCTCGATTGTAGTAAAAACAAACGTAAAGCGCAATTATCGCTTTACAACCAATACTCAGCTATGCTGTTAGGTGTTTGCCAGAGATATGCTACAGACAAAAGCGAAGCTGAAGACATTTTACAGGAGGCTTTTCTTAAGATTTTAAAAAACATAAGTGACTTTAAAGGTAAGGGGCAATTTGAAAATTGGATGAAAAAGATAGTTATCAATACGGCTATCACCAATTTTCACAAAGAAAAAAAACATTATTACCACGACGAAATAGAAGATATTAAAGATTTTGAATTACAGGATACGATTTCTCCAGATAAGGAATTTGAAATTAAGGAATTATACGAATTGTTGAAAACTATGCCCGAGGGTTACCGAATGATTTTTAACTTGTATGCTATTGAAGGGTATAAACATAAAGAAATAGCTGAAAAACTGAAAATTGATGAAAGTACCTCGAAAACACAATATTTAAGAGCAAAAAATTGGTTGATTCGTGAAATGAAAAAATTAAACTGGCTTTAATTTTTATGGCTAAGAACGATATAGAGAATATTTTTAAGGTAGCCTTTAAGGAACATCAAATTGAACCTTCGGCTGATTTGGTTAAAAAGATAAGATTCAAACTGTGGTTGGCGGATTTTTTGAGTGTCAGACCAAACAAGTTTAATGTTGTGTATCTGTTGTTATTACTTGGAACTACAGGGGTAATTTATAGTTACTCAAGTAAAACTGACACTGAAGAATTAGTTGTAAAAGAAACTAAAAGATCCGGCTCTGAATCAGAAAATTTGCAAATAGCCGATCAAAACACCAACATTTCTGTACCTGAAGAAGTTAGCCCGGAATCCGCATCCATCACTGAAGAAACTGCAAATAGCCCGCTTTCTGCAGGGTTTACCCTTTCAGAAACTTCAGGTTGTGCTCCACTGGCTGTAAGTTTTAAAAACACATCGCAAAATGCCGAAGAATTTTCTTGGAATCTTGGCGATGGATCTAAAACATCACTTGCAAGTTTTAACCATACGTATACAAAACCGGGCAAATTTAAAGTCCTGCTGGTAGCCAGCGACAAAAATGGGAATTCAAAAACTTTGGAAAAATGGGTAACTGTGCACAATAGTCCCTTAGCCGAATTTGATATTGATATCGAAAAATCTGATATTGAAACAAGGACTATTCATTTTATAAATAACTCAAAAAACAGCATCTCATACAACTGGGATTTTGGCGATAATGAAAGCTCAGAGCAGCAACAGGCAACTCATCAGTATAAAACTACAGGCATTTACCCTGTAAAACTGACCGTTTTCAGTAGCATGGGATGCAGTGATACCGCATTGTATATTAATAAGTTTATTGAAAAAGATTACAGGTTATTATTTCCAAATAGTTTCAGGCCTAATATTAACGCCGCTGCTAATGATGGTCAATATAAAAAAGCTGAAAACCAAAGTTTTGTATTTTATCCCGAAAATAATGGCGTTTTAGAATACAATTTGAAGATTTACACTTCAACGGGTAACGAAATTTTCCAAACCGATGATATTAAAATTGGCTGGAATGGATTTGTAAGAGGAAGAATTGCTCCTTCAGGAAAATATTTTTACACAGCGAAAGGAAAATATCCGAACAAAAAAACCTTTAAAATAGAGGGTTACGTGAATGTGATAGTAGAGGACTATAATAATTATTACTAATTTTTTTTATTGATGCAACTATTTTGCAATTAGACTAGTCCTATATATAGGAATTTACAACAATGGAATTTATCTGATTAAAAAGTCCCGGTATGACAGCACCGGGGCTTTTTTCTTTCAGACCAGGCTGAAAAGTTTTTTATTCAGTTGTTTTCCCGTCCCAACCTGCAATTCTGGCAAGAATCCACCACATGGCATAAGCTTTACGATTGGCAGTAATATGCTGGCTGTTGTGTTGTCCGTATTCTGCACTGCCACCGGGAGAACTTTTGTTTTCATAGTAATTACTGCCGAGCGAACCGGATTCCTGGAAGTCAGAATAGAAATTACCGCCATACTCATTTGAGTTTCCATCATCACCGGCATCTTCCCAGTAATTATCAGACATATCGTGCGAATCAATGCTGTAATAATCTAAACAGAAAAATTTATTCTGTTCACAAAAGGAAGTTATCAAATCTGCCTGGTTTTTTGGCTTTCCGGCACCAACATTAGAGTTAGAATTTGCGTGTCCGGTCAGAAATATAAAAGTTACCGGAGAGCTTCGCTTTCCTGCTCCGGTTCCTGTTTTTGATCCACCTTCACCATATTCATCAATTAAAGTCTGCATACCGGGTAAATAATTTTCAGAAACATTGTGGCCTGAAATGTCACACCACGACCACATCACAACATTTATAGCGGCATTTTCTGACGCATCTAAATAATTTCGGGTAGCCTGAACAAAAGCCGTCTCATTTCTGCTTAAGTCCGATGCATCGTCGCCATTGGCTGCATATGCGGCCATTGCATAATCATGAAAATCAAGTTTACCTTCCTGGGTATTGTTGTTGGTAATTCCAAACAATTCTTCATCCCCGTTTTTATAATCAGGTAATCCAAATAATCCATAACTCACATGCGTACCATGCGAAGTATGCTGATAAGCAACATGCAAATCTTCACGGGCCTTATCAATATAAATCTGTGGAATTTTACGCAGAATACTCTCCTTAGCAGCAGAATAATCGGCTACATACAAGGAATTTGTTAATACATCTCCTCCGGAATTGTTATTACTATCTTCATCGCAGGAAATCATTGAAAAAAAGATAAGGCTGGAAAGAAAAAATAGTGTTCGTTTCATGTTTTGATTAGTTTGGTTATAATTGTTTTGAACGAGAATATTTATAAAATGTTACAATTCAGTTCTTTGAGTTAAATCAGAACAACTATGTTAATTTTTCTAAAATCATTTTGAGCTTTTCAGAAAATACATTTACTTTGTAATTCAAAGTTCTTTTAATATGAAAAATACTCCACAAAATCAAATTGCTGAGATCAAAGAAATGATGGAGAAGTCGTCCAGATTTCTGTCATTAAGCGGCTTATCGGGAATCTCTGTTGGCCTGATTGCACTTTTAGGTACTATTTATGCATTTTTCTATTTAAATTACAACCTCAGGTATTTCCAACCCGATTTGTACTTTAATAATCCGCCATATTTCATTCCCGATAAAACATTGCTTATTCTTATACTGGATGCCGTAATTATACTAATTCTGGCATTAATCAGTGCTATTTTCTTTACTGCCAGGAAAGCTCGCAAAAAAGGATTAAAAATATGGAATCGCATAACGAAACAAATGCTCACTAATCTATTTATACCACTGGCAGCAGGTGGAATTTTCTGTCTGGCACTTATCTATTACAGAATAATTTTTCTTGTTGCTCCTGCAACACTCATCTTTTACGGTTTGGCATTAATAAATGCAAGCAAATATACATTTACCGAAATACGCTGGTTAGGTCTTTTTGAAATTGGTCTTGGACTTATTGCTACTGCATTTGCAGGATATGGTCTAATAGCATGGAGCATAGGATTCGGGCTACTTCATATTATTTACGGAATTGTAATGTACCGCCGTTATGATTCTATTAGTTTACAAAACTGAAATAAATAATGGTTGTTAAAAAAATAATAGCAGGACTAAATAAAGTATTTGAGAGCAGAATTAGGCTTGGAATTATGTCTGTACTTATGGTAAATGAATCTATTGATTACAATTCGCTTAAAGAAATATTAGATGTGACTGACGGGAATCTTGCAAGCCATATTTCTAACCTCGAAAAGCATGATATGATATCTGTTGAGAAGAAATTTATCGGGAAAAAGCCAAACACAAAATATATGGCTACACCATTGGGCAAAAAAATGTTTACCGAACATCTTAACAACCTGAATATGCTAATACAAGAAAATATATAATTTTTTTTTACAAATTCACTTTGTTTTTCAAAGTACTTTCAAATTAATAAACATGGAAACAGAAAAAAAAGAAAACAGAAACAATTTCTTCAACTCAATTAGCTTTAAACTCAGTGTAATTGTAGTATTATCCTTAATTCTGCTGATACCGTCAAGTATGATAAAAAGTCTGATAACGGAAAGATCGTACAGTAAAAATGAAGCTACAAGAGAAATTGCCGAAAAATGGGGGAAAAGTCAGATTATTACCGGACCAATACTCCAGGTTCCCTATCAGAAAAGCTATAAGCTTACCGATGGCACAATTACCACAAAAAAAGAGTACTTCTTTATTTTTCCAAGTAAGCTGAATATTAATGGAGACATAAATACAACCAATAAACACAGGGGAATATACGACGTACTTATTTTCGGAAGCGATTTAATAATTAAAGGCGATTTTAATAACACAGATTTTAAAGAATGGCCGGAGAATTATGATAAAATTCTTTGGGAGGATTCGAGGTTGATTATAGGTGTTAGCGATTTGAAAGGCATAACCCAAACAGCCTCAATAAATTGGAATGATGAAAACATAAAGCTCTCACCCGGCAAATCAAACTGTTTTGTATTACAAAATGGGGTAAATGCTAAAATAAATACGCTCCCAAACAGCATTAACACATTCAAAATCAATTTAAAACTTAATGGCTCAGAAAAACTTTATATAAGCCCGGTAGCAAATCAGACCGAATTTACATTAACATCAAACTGGGGTCATCCAAGCTTTAACGGTTCTTTGCTGCCTAAAAGCTCAGAAATTTCCGAATCTTCGTTTATAGCCAATTGGCAGGCCAATGAAATGACAAGAACTTTCCCCCAGATTCTTTCTTCAGAAAGTATGTCTTCAAATATAAATTTTCAGGAATCAGGGGTAGATTTAATCCTACCTGTTGATACCTACCAAAAATCTACCAGGTCGGTAAAATATGCCTTTTTGTTTATTGCACTTACCTTTTTAATTATGTTTTTTACTGAAATAACCAGTGCTAAAAAAATTCATCCAATACAATATTTAATTGTTGGTATTGCTTTAGTTATTTTTTATTCACTATTAATCGCACTGGCAGAACATATACATTTTAATTACGCATACTTAATAGGAAGCATTACAATTATTACAATGAATACATTCTTTATTCACAGTATATATAAAAACAAAAAAACCACTTTGATAATCAGTCTGACAATGAGTGCTCTCTACGTTTATTTATTTACCATATTGCAGATTGCCGATTATGCTCTGTTAATGGGAAATATTGGTTTAGTACTTATACTCGGAATTGTAATGATTTTCTCAAGAAAAGTAGATTGGTACGGAACCAAAAAGATAAAACCCAACAGCAATAGCGCTGACAAATAACACTTTAAAACTTTTTTTTAGTATTGATGCAACTATTTTAAGACTTGTTTAGTCCTTTATATAGGAATTTACAACAATGGAATTTATCTGATTTCAGAGTCCTGGTTTTGACAGCGCCAGGACTTTTTTTATTTCCGATATTTGCAGAAATTTATATTTGTTCTCGAACAAGCTTTGGTTTTCATAGTTATTACATTAGAAACTTTGCTGATATTAAACTAAAAAATATACTTTATTTAAAATTATCGCGTATTTTTTGTATTTTTACACCACATTATAACATATATAGGTCTTATCCTTATATTATGTAATTACATTATGTTTTTTTGATTACATTTTATAATTTAATAAGTTAAGGGGGTTAATAATTTTAAGATGAAAACAACATTAGAAACATTAAAACAAAAAGGAATTAAATTTCCGAACGAAGTGATTGATGTTCTTGAAAACTGTAAAAGCCTTACATTTTTTAGCGACACACAAGAATTAGCCGAAGCTTCAACCAATGGTAAGGATAATTTAAGTTTTGATGTAAAATATCAAATACCCGGCAAGGGTGAATATACCGAAGCTTATGTTCACAGGGTTAGTAATGGCATATCGGCAAATTACACCGACGCGTATATGCGTAGACGCGATCCGGACACTATGTTTATTGCAGATGATTTACCAACAGACAAGGCAAAATTTGCCGACAGGTTTGGATACGATTTTTCTAAACTGCAAAAAGAGACTTTTGACTGGTTAAAAGAACAAGACCTGGCCGTATTTTTCTATTTTGCCGGCCGCGATGGTATTGGCAGTGCCGGATTAGCCGTCTGCCCTGCTAATGCAGCTTTCTTTGCAATGGGTTTATCTATGTTACAATCCATATTACCAATTAACGAACTTGATGAAAAATTAAAGATCGGCTCGGTAATTTATGTTGCTCCACCATTCAGACACACACACTTTAAAGGGAAACAGGTGGTTGTTCACAAACGTAGTGTAGAACTTCACGAAATGTATTCATACAACCTTTACCCTGGTCCGAGTGCAAAAAAAGGACTATATGGTGTTCTTTTAAATCAGGGTGAAAAAGAAAACTGGATTACTACCCACTGCTCTACAGTGCAGGTAATTAGTCCATACGACAACATGACAACATTCATGCATGAAGGAGCAAGTGGTGGTGGAAAAAGCGAAATGCTTCAGCATATTATCCGAGAAACAAACGGCCAGGTAATGATTGGTGAAAATACGCTGACAGGCGAGAAACGTATCATAAATTTCCCTTTGTTTTGCGAATTTAAACCTGTTACTGATGATATGGCTCTTTGTCATCCTTCATTACAAAAAAGTAACGGAAAACTTTCTATTATTGATGCTGAAAATGCATGGTTTATAAGGGTTGACAGTATAAAAGAATATGGCGATGATCCATTTCTTGAAAAAATAACAATTAATCCGCCAAAGCCGCTTTTATTTTTAAATATCGACACTTTTCCCGGTTCAACTGCATTGCCATGGAATCATATCGAAGACAGTCCGGGTAAGAAGTGTCCGAACCCAAGGGTAATCTTACCCCGCGAAATTGTCCCCAATATTATTGATAAGCCTGCTACAATTGATGTAAGAAGTTTTGGAGTGCGAACTCCCCCCTGTTCGAAAGAAAATCCTTCGTACGGAATAATTGGAATGTTTCACTTACTTCCACCCGCATTGGCATGGCTTTGGAGGCTTGTTTCTCCGAGAGGACACGGAAACCCAAGTGTTGTTGGCGGCGATAATATGGAGAGTGAAGGTGTTGGTTCATACTGGCCTTTTGCAACCGGAAAGCAGTCAAAACATGCCAACCTGTTGTTGGAGCAAATTGTTCAGTCGCCTCGAGTACAATATACCCTTACACCTAACCAGCACATAGGCGTTTGGAAAGTTGGATTTAAACCTCAGCTTTTTATGCGTGAATACGTAACCAGGCGTGGTGATGCAAGATTGCGTTCCGACCAGTTTCAGGATGCAAGATGTCCGCTTCTGGGTTACGAATTGAATTATCTTACCATCGAAGGTGCCAAAATCCCTTCCCGATTCTTAAAGGTTTACAACCAAATTGAAGTTGGCACAGAAGGATATGACGCCGGTGCAAATATACTTTATGATTTCTTCAGAGCTGAATTAACAAAGTATATTAATAAAGAATTATCTCATACAGGACAAAAAATTATTGAAGCCTGCTTAGACAATGCCTCTGTTAGCGACTATTTAGACATAATCCCGATTGATTATTCCTATTCATTTGCAAACATTGACATTAACGACTAAATAAGTTTAACAAGAAATATTTTAGATAAGGCAGGACTGCAATTGCATGCCTGCCTTTTTTAATTTGCGGAAAAATTAATTTTCTTTTCTTTTAATAACTTTAGACTATTAAACTCTACGATAATAATGTATGTTTCATTTTACTGGCGAAATATATAAGAAAGGATACAATTACCTGGTTGATGTTCCTTCCACAGCAACAGAATATTTCAATCGGCATGGAAATATTCCGGTACACGGCAGAATAAATGGCACTGAATTTATCGGAACAATTTCTCCAAGAAAAAATAAACTTTTTGTATTACACCTGAATGCTGAGATAAGGAAAAAGACCGGGCTTTCGGTTGAAGACAAAGCCGATGTATTTATTGAATACGACAATGTCTCTCGCGAGAAAGAAACGCCGCTTGACCTTGAGCAAATACTTCGAGAAAAAGATGACAACTGGGAAATCTACCAGAATTTCACATCAGCTCGTAAAAGAGAACTTATAAATTATATCGAAGACGCTAAAAAGGCTGAAACCAGACTAAAAAGAATAGAAAAGATTGTTGAATATGTTATTCGGAAGCGTAAGCAATATTGAATTTGTTTCTGTCGGAAAATAACACTACTCAATAAGACTACGTATGCGTTCTATCTGTTTTTGTTTGTTTACTTCGCGTAACGACTGGGCTGTTTTTGTAAAGTATTGATGCCCTGAGATAAATTTTATCTGAAGTTTATTCCAGTCGTTTATTGCTCCAATTTTATTCATTTCTTTCAATTCCCGGTAAAGGGTGTTCGAAACAGGAATCATATCACTTCTGCCTAAATAATCGAGATCGGCATCACACATAATTTTCTCAAGCTTATTCTGAGGTTTTGGAGGCATCTTTGTTGCCATAATAAGTTCACAGATTTTGTCGATTTGCCTGCTGGTATAGAAATAATCCGGTAAAACCTCACGGGCTATCATAGTACCAAAATGCTCATGATCATCGTACGATAAAATATGGCCTGAATCGTGAAACAAGGCGGCTGTTTTTAACAGAAGCAATTCAGAATCATCAACACCTTCGCCAATACCTATCAACTCAACCTGGGTAACAACATCAATAGTATGCTTTACATTATGGTAATACAAATATTCTGGTAATTCTTTCTCAAGTTTGTTCAGCATAAGTTCCTGCAAGTCGGTAAACTGAATAAGTCCAAATCGAACACTAAAATCTTTGTTCGGGATAATTCCTTTCCCCTGCAACGAAAAGTCTTTTTTTATGCCTTTAACGTAATATAATTCAATATTGCCCCGGTATTTAACAGGCATACGGGTAAAATACTCACAATCTATCAAATCTTTTACCAGTTCATAAGTATTTTCAGAAATCAGAATATTTCCGGGTTCACAGAACGATCTAATCCTAGTAGATAAATTTACGGTATCTCCTTTCACTTCATATGAAATTTTTGTTCTTCCGTTAATTGTGGCGGTTGCCGGGCCTGTATGAACACCAAAGCGCATGCTCCAAATCTTATCGGCACCGTAGCTGTTTTGCAGTACCTTAATATAATACTGCATCTCAATGGCAGCAGTAACAACCTCTATCGGATTGGTCATATTCTTATTCGGAATACCTCCTACACACATTATTGAATCGCCCAGACTTCGTAATTTTCGCAATTCATGTTTGCCAACAATATTCTCAAGTTCAATAAAAACTTCATCGAGATTATCAACTAACTGGTCGCTTACATTTTTTTCCGAAAGGTGTGTCTGCCCCTGTGCATCGGCAAAAAGAACGGTAGCGAGTTTAAATTTCAGCACATTACCTTTGGTAGATTTCTTTGATTTCTTATCAGACTCAAACCTATATTTTGTAGCTAAGGCTTTTGTTTGCTCTAATTCGTTAAGAAGCTGATCAACCTGTTGCCTCAATCTAAGGTTCTCTTCTTCAAGACTTTTTAATTGTGCAATTAGCTCAGCAATATGCTTAATAGAACTTTTCCTGTCAGCGTTCATAGAGAATAATAAACCTTCAACTGATTATTGATTGTATAAAGCTAATTGTTTAACTAATTTTAATGCAAAATAGTTGCAATTATTTATTAAAAGATAGCGCTTTTTTTGATTAGTGGCAAGTTTGCTTCAATTAAACAGTTAACATGAAACATCCATTCCTATAAAATTTAATACAAGCACATGATTGCCTAATGTCCCGATATTTCGGGATGGCCATAAAAAAAAATATTAGCAGATGAAATTCAAAATCAGCTCTCAATATAAACCAACCGGAGATCAGCCGGAAGCTATTAAACAACTCGTTGATGGTGCTGATAGTGGCGCGCCTTTTCAAACACTTTTAGGTGTTACAGGTTCCGGCAAAACATTTACCATAGCTAATGTGATTGAACAAGTACAAAGACCCGCGCTGATATTGAGTCACAATAAAACCTTAGCAGCTCAGCTTTTTGGAGAATTTAAACAGTTTTTCCCTGAAAATGCTGTTGAGTATTTTGTGTCGTATTACGACTACTACCAACCTGAAGCCTATTTACCTGTTACTGATACTTACATTGAAAAAGACCTGTCGATAAATGATGAAATAGAAAAACTACGATTGAGTACGACTTCATCGCTTTTATGCGGAAGAAAAGATGTTATTGTTGTTTCTTCGGTAAGTTGTTTGTATGGTATTGGAAATCCCGACGACTTTTTCAGCAATACCATTTACATATCTAAGGGTGAATCTATCAGCAGAAATGTTTTCCTGAGAAAACTTGTTGATAGTTTGTACAGCCGGAATGAGGTAGAATTCAGAAGAGGAACATTCAGAGTTTCCGGCGATACTGTTGATATCTTTTTAGCGTATGCCGATTTTGCCTACCGCATTGTATTCTGGGGAGATGAAATTGAAGAAATAGAATCTATTGATCCCATCAATGGGAATACCCTCGAGGAACATGAATCTATAAGCATATTCCCTGCCAATATTTTTATTACAGCTAAATTCAGAATGAAGCAGGCCATCGAAGAAATTCAGGACGACCTTGTAAAGCAAATAGAATATTTCAACAATTTTAATAAACCTATTGAAGCAAAGCGGATTCAGGAACGTGTTGAATATGATTTGGAAATGATTAGAGAGCTTGGCCATTGCCCGGGTATTGAGAACTATTCAAGGTATTTCGATGGAAGAAAGCCAGGCACAAGACCATTCTGCCTGCTTGATTATTTTCCGGATGATTTTTTAATGATAATCGATGAGAGCCACGTTACAATTCCACAGATTCGGGCGATGTACGGTGGTGATCATAGCCGGAAACAAACCCTGATTGAATATGGTTTTCGTTTACCGGCAGCCAGCGATAACAGACCTTTAAAATTTGAAGAATTTGAACAACTCTGCGGGCAGACAATATTTGTAAGTGCTACACCAGCTGAGTATGAGCTTCAAAAATCGGAAGGAGTTATTGTTGAACAGGTAGTAAGACCAACAGGATTACTTGACCCGGTAATTGAAGTTCGCCCAAGCACAAACCAGATTGACAACCTGCTTAAAGAAATAAACAGGAACATTGCGCAAAAAGAAAGAACTCTGGTAACTACCTTAACCAAACGTATGGCAGAAGAACTAACAGGCTATATGGTGCGTTTTGATATTAAGTGCCGCTATATTCATTCTGATATTGCCACCCTGGAGCGAATTGGAATTATGGAAGGCCTTAGAATGGGTACTTTTGATGTTCTGGTTGGTGTAAACCTCCTTCGCGAGGGATTGGATTTACCCGAGGTTTCGCTTGTAGCTATTCTTGATGCTGATAAAGAAGGATTTTTGCGTTCTGAAAGATCACTTACACAGACCGCCGGCCGGGCAGCTAGAAATCTTAACGGAAGAGTAATTATGTATGCCGATAAGATTACTAATTCGATGCAGCGGACCATTGACGAAACTATCAGACGAAGAGAAAAGCAGTTAAAATATAACGAAGAAAATAACATTACACCTCAAGCCATTATAAAACCTGTATCAACCATAATGCAGGGCGTAAAACAAATCTCAGGCGAAGCTGTACCTTATATAGAGCCGGAGAAACCTAACGTAGCGGCTGATCCAATTGTAAAGTACATGAATACCGATGGTTTGAAAAAAGCCATTGAAAAGGCACAAAAGAAGATGGAGAAAGCTGCATCGGAATTAAACTTTATTGAAGCAGCCCAGTATCGCGATGAGATGAACAAACTCAAAGAATTGCTGGAAGAAAAAGAAGAAAGATAATTTTCGTGCAATAACACTGAGCTTACCTCAAATTATAGGGTTTGGTTCGTGGCTTACAACAAAAAACCCGAAATCGTCTTGACTCCGGGTTTAATCCTTTATGAAAACTATTGTTTATCCCAAATAACCTTTTAATAATTTACTGCGGGATGTATGTCTTAAACGGCGAATTGCTTTTTCTTTAATTTGTCTTACACGTTCACGTGTTAAACCAAAGCGTTCACCAATTTCTTCAAGTGTCATTTCCTGAACACCTATTCCAAAGAATAGTTTTACTATATCTCTTTCTCTTTCGGTAAGTGTTGAGAGTGCTCTTTCAATTTCTTTAATTAAAGATTCTCCGATTAGTTCTTTATCGGCTTTTGGCGAATCGTTATTAACCAAAATATCTAACAGGCTATTATCTTCGCCTTCAACGAATGGTGCATCAACAGAAACGTGACGACCGGAAACACGCATAGTATCAGCTACTTTTTCTTTTGGAATTTCAAGCGTGTCAGCTAATTCTTCGGGCGTTGGCGTACGCTCATATTCCTGTTCAAATTTCGAAAAGGCTTTATTAAGCTTATTTAGCGAACCAACCTGGTTTAAAGGTAAGCGTACAATACGAGATTGTTCAGCTAAAGCCTGCAGGATTGATTGACGAATCCACCAAACAGCGTACGAAATAAATTTAAAACCCCTGGTCTCATCAAACTTTTCTGCAGCTTTAATAAGACCCAGGTTACCCTCATTTATAAGGTCTGGAAGGCTTAATCCCTGGTTTTGATATTGTTTGGCAACCGATACAACAAACCTTAGATTAGCGCGTGTAAGTTTTTCTAAAGCTACACGATCACCTTTTTTAATCCTTTGTGCTAACTCAACTTCTTCTTCAACTGTTATTAATTCCTCACGTCCAATCTCCTGAAGGTATTTATCAAGCGAAGCACTCTCTCTGTTTGTAATCGACTTTGTGATCTTTAATTGTCTCATCTTACCTTTTTAAATTTTCGCGAATTTAGACTATTATTTATTTAAATTCAATATAAATTCCTATATTAAAAAAAAGGACCTGCAAAATTGCAAGTCCTTTTTTGTGTTTTTTTGACTTGAAACTCTACTTTAACCCAAATGCATAATATGCTACTACCCCATTTGGATATACTCCTTCAATGTATACACCACCATCTACATTTTCTAAGATCCTCTCAACATCGGCAGCTCTGTTAACTACCTGGTTATTTATTTGTATTATTACGAAACCTTCTTTTACACCTTCGGCTTTAAGCTTTCCGGGTTTAAGTTCGGTAACTTTAACACCATGGCTAATTCCAAGTTCGTCTTTTTCTTGTTTTGTTAGTTCTGAGAATCGGGCACCGAGTTGTGGTTCAAAAGCTCCTGCTTTAACAATCTCTGTGCTTCCTTGCAAATTACGTAATGTAACTTCAAATTGTTTCGTTTTATCTTTTCTTTTTACCAAAACCTGCACTTTATCGTTTGGCCTGTAGCGACTTACCTGTTCTTGCAACTCACCCATGCTGTTTACGGCTACTTCGTTTATTGACAGGATAATATCTCCGATTTCTATACCTGCTTTTTTAGCTCCTCCATTTTCACTTACGCTCTCGATATATACGCCTTCTATTTTATCAATACCCTTTTCTTTAGCCAGTTCAGCATCAAGTTCTCTAATTGTAATGCCAAGAACAGCACGTTGAACGGTTCCGAATTCCATAATATCTTTAACAACCTTACGAACCATAGATACAGGTACGGCAAATGAAATTCCGGCATATCCTCCCGAAGGTGAAATAATGGCTGTATTGATACCAACCAGTTCACCTTTTGTGTTTACAAGTGCACCGCCACTGTTACCCCTGTTAACCGCAGCATCAGTCTGGATAAATGATTCCATCCTGTTTTGCTCCTGTATTATGCCAACGCTTTTACCTTTGGCGCTTACAATTCCTGCTGTTACTGTAGAAGTAAGATTAAAGGGATTACCCACAGCCAATACCCATTCTCCAACTTTTAAATCATCGCTGTTGCCCCAGGGAATGTACTTGAGATCTTCTGCTTCAACCTTTAATAATGCAATATCTGTATTCGGATCGGCACCAATAAGCTTTGCCTCGAACTCCCGTTTATCATTTAAGGTTACAAATATCTGATTACTGTTTGCTATAACGTGATTGTTGGTTACTATATAGCCGTCGTTGCTAATGATAACACCGGAACCAAAACCTAATACAGGTTGTGTTTCCTGATAACTGTCACCGTAAAAGAATTCCATTATTGGGTTATATGATTCACGAACCGATTGTGTTTTAACATGCACAACTGCTTCAACCGAACTCTGTGAAGCATCTACAAAATTTGAATTTTCAAGATCTCCTGAGGCTATACCGGCAAAACCAACAGGCTGTTCTACTATTGTTTTTACTATTCTTTGTTCTTGCGGAACAATTTTAGTATATGCGAAAATTGCAATAAAACCTCCTATCAACGCTATCACCAGGTATGTAAATAAGCTTCCGATTTTTGTTTTCATAGCTATCTTTTTTTAATGTGATTTTTACTATAATTCTTCTCCATAGTTTCAAAAAATATGCCTTAATTGACATGCTGAAATATTGTCAGCGCAACTTCATAACAAAGTAAGTTTATTTTCAAATCAACAGATAGCCATTTAACATTGTTTAACTCAGAAAGTTGAGCTGGTTATTGAAATTTAATATTTTTTAAGATATTATGTTATTATGCTCCTGCCAGAAAAAGCAAAAACTGCTAATCAGAAAAATTCTAATCAGCAGTTTTCTATTGAAAGAATAATGTTTTTAAAACCTTAAACCTATTTTTAAACCTGAAGATGATGACAGGTTAAAGCTTGCACTATTGCCTCCTTTTTGAGTTATATCGTTGTCTGTTTTTTGATCGGCTGACAACAAAACATCAAGACCGGGAGTAAATACTGCTCCAATATAAAAATTCGGGAAAAGATAAAACTCACCCCCGAGCACGGCATGCAGCCCTACATTAATTCCTCCTCCGTTAATATTATTATAAATAGTAGTATTACCGCCCATGGTTGTTGTTCTTTTTGTACTTGACCAACCTAAGGGTAATTCACCACCAACTAAAACAACTAACTTTTCACTGCCAAATCTTTTCTCAATTCCAGGATAAATTGTTAAATCGAAACCCGAGTCCTTTTGATAATTGTCTCCATCAGCATCAGAATAACTTTTATTTGAATATACTCCCATGTCAACTCCCAGTCTGACTGCCATATCGGAATACAAAAAATACTTTCCACTAATTTGTGGCATCGTAAACATAGTTCCTGCTAAGGCATCAAACAAAGATGCAGGGTTAAAATTCATTTCAACAGCATACTTACCAGGTGATTCCTGTGCATTTAATGAAAACATATAAATTACTGCAAACAGAATAATTAAATTAAATTTTCTCATAATTTTGGACTTTAAATTATGCCTCTTTAATTGTGGGTTTCGGCATACCCCATATATATAAATTTTAATTACAAACAAAAGAAATTATTAATCGCCTGAGGCAAATATAAAGTTATAAACCTTTGAAAACTTTCCTGGCTCTCATTATTCACAAAAAAAAATTAAATATATTTTGAAGCTTCTTTTTTGCTTAGAGGTGAAAGCTGTGTGGTATAAATGAAATTTCGTACCCATTCCGGATTAGTTTTTGAATATTCTCTCAAAATCCAGCCAATTGCTTTTCTGATAAAAAATTCTTTTTCGGTTTTAAGCTGATTAATTAATTCGGAAAGAAGTCCTGTATCGGTTTTTTTCTTATATTTCAATTGAAACAACAGACAGGCGCGTTGAAGCCAGAAGTTACCGCTCTGCATCCATTTTTCAATAACAGGCTTTAACTTTTCGGGATATAAACTAAAATAGGCCCCGCAGCTCCAAGCTGACAAGCCATCAACAGTATCCCACCACGATTTTGTAATTAGTAATTTTTCAAGATGAAATATATCTTCTTCATCGTATGTTTTTTCAAATTTCTGCAATAAACTAAATGCAGCCATTTGATATTCCCGTTCAGGTAATTCCCAAAGTTGAAATATAATATTGAAGAGCTCAGATTTGTCGGGCCAGCCATATTCTTTATAAAAGCTTTTCTGTATATCCTGTCGCGTTTTTGTTGCCATGCCAAGAAACACAAACTTGTTTCGCATGTAATTACTCATTTGCTCAGCACGGACAGGGTCAGCAGCAGCTTCAAAACTTTTTTTTAGAGGGGCAAGATACTCCATTACTCTTTATAATAGTTTCCCAGACTCTTTTTAAAGGATTCTTTGTTGTACTCGTTTATTTTGCTTACAATTTCTCTGATCTTTTGTTCCCGGTTCTGCCTCTCATTGTCTGATAAATTGGCGGACGAACGAAATACTATATTCTCAATTTTATAACCCTTGGCATCTAAAGACATTGCCGATGCAGCATCAAACTCGTCAAAAATTATAACTGAAGGAAGTATGTTTGATGAATAAGCCTGAAGTGCATTTAACACTGAATTGCTCATAAAAGCAATCTGAGCCTCGCCTAAATAGTTTGCACCCAACAGAACTTTAACTAAATCTATTTTTGCTAATTGTTTATACTCTTTTGCTTTGATTAAATTGTCATAATCTGACTGTGAAGTATTTAAAAACATTGTAATATATGAATCGGGTAAACTTTGCAAATCGCCCAGCTCATTATTTTTAAGCTTGATTTTATATTCTTTCTGAGCATTCTTTTGGCTCATGGGAACATAATACTCCCATTTTTTTGTTCGCTTATATGTTTCTGTAATGGGGTTTGGCTTCCAGTTGCTTTCCGGTCTTTTTAATAAAGGCGCATATAAATCTAATTTACGCGTTTCAATGGCATAAGCAATACAATTAGAGAAATGTATCCATCCTCCACCTATTTTTGCCTGTAAGGCACTCCAAAGTGTCGAATATTCAAGCTCGGGGTTAATAATCGGAGCATCATTAAGCATATCCTGACCCGGATTTACAGGATAAAACACAAAATTTGAGGTGAAATTTTCTGAATTATTTACATGAAAAAGGTTTCGAATATCATAGACATAATTCGAATCGTTAGCAAGCTTAAGGTAAATCTGATAATCAAGTTCCCAATCCATTTCTGAGACTTGCGACTGCGATACATTGAATACAAAGGCAGAAAGAAGCAGTATAATTGTTTTTCTCATAATCAAAATCTTTTGCATAATATAACAAAAATGCCGCATTAAGCGGCATTTATTTTTCAACTATAAAGTAAATTTTCAGGCATCAATTTTTGCATATTTTGCATGCTTCTCTATAAATTCTCTGCGTGGTGGCACATCATCGCCCATCAGCATAGAGAAAATCCTGTCGGCTTCTGCTGCACTATCAATAGTAACCTGTCTCAAAGTCCGGTTTTCAGGATTCATTGTAGTTTCCCAGAGTTGCTCAGCATTCATCTCTCCAAGACCTTTGTATCGCTGAACATGAGAGCCCTCTCCCAATTCATCGATTGCCTGTAATCTTTGCTCCTCCGACCAACAATATTTATACTTATTACCTCTCTTAACCTGATACAAAGGTGGAGTAGCAATATATAAATGGCCCTTATTAATAAGCTCTTCCATGTGACGGAAAAAGAAAGTCATGATAAGAGTTGAGATATGGCTACCGTCAACGTCGGCATCCGTCATGATTATAATTTTATTGTACCTGAGCTTTGTAAGATTTAACTCCTTACTGTCTTCTTCTGTACCGATAGTTACACCCAGGGCTGTGAAAATATTTTTTATTTCTTCGTTTTCGAAGATTTTATGAGGCATTGCTTTTTCAACATTCAGGATTTTACCTCTCAATGGCATAATAGCCTGAAAGTTTCTGTCGCGGCCTTGTTTTGCTGTTCCACCTGCAGAGTCTCCCTCAACAAAATAAACTTCGGTTACATTGGGATCTTTGTTTGAGCAATCGGCCAGTTTACCTGGCAAACCAGAACCTGAAAGTACATTTTTACGCTGCACCAGTTCTCTTGCTTTTCTTGCTGCATGACGCGCTGTAGCAGCCAGAATAACTTTTTGCACAATAATTTTAGCATCTTTAGGATTTTCTTCAAGATACATGCCAAGTGCCTGACTTACTGCGACATCAACAACCCCGGCTATTTCACTATTCCCAAGTTTTGTTTTAGTCTGTCCTTCAAATTGAGGCTCGGCGACCTTAACAGAGATAATAGCTGTTAAACCTTCTCTGAAGTCATCACCATTAATATCGAATTTGAGTTTTGATAGCATTCCTGACTTCTCGGCATAGGATTTCAAAGTACGTGTAAGTCCTCTGCGGAAACCGGCCAGATGGGTACCCCCTTCAATGGTATTAATATTATTTACGTAAGAATGAATATTCTCGGTAAATGAAGTATTGTAATGCAGAGCTATCTCAACCGGAACATCATTCTTTTCAGTTTCGATGTGAATAACATTATCTGTTAATTTTTCCCTGTTTTGATCAAGAAGCTCAACAAATTCTTTTAAGCCTTCTTCGGAATGAAAATTTTCTTCACGTGGTATTCCGCCGTTTCCATTTTCTTCTCTGTCGCGTAGATCTTTTAGCGATAAATGAATGCCTTTATTTAAAAAAGCTAATTCTCTTAAGCGGGCTGCAAGGATTTCAAACCTGTATTCCAAAACTGTAAAAATCTGATCGTCAGGTTTAAATGTAACTACTGTTCCTGTTTTATCGGTAGTGCCTGTTTCTTTAACATCAAAACGGGGTTTGCCCCTTTCATATTCCTGGGTATAAATAATACCCTCGCGATGAACCTCAACTTTTAAAAGACTTGAAAGTGCATTAACACAGGATACACCCACACCATGCAAACCTCCGGAAACTTTATAGGAGTCTTTGCTGAATTTACCTCCGGCATGCAATACAGTCATAACAACTTCAAGTGCTGATTTTTTCTCTTTCTCGTGGTAATCAACCGGAATACCCCTACCGTCGTCGGTAACTGTAATTGAATTATCTTCGTTTATTACAACTGTGATGTTATTACAATAACCAGCCAAGGCTTCATCAATTGAATTATCAACTACTTCATATACTAAATGATGCAAACCTTTAACTCCGATATCGCCAATATACATGGCAGGTCTTTTCCTTACAGCCTCCAATCCTTCAAGAACCTGGATACTTTCTGCCGAATAACTTTTCTGATTCCCACCTTTATTTTCTTCACTCATAGCTAAAAGCCTTAATTTAAACACAATAATTTATTACAGTAAGTATTATTACCAACCGTTTTTTTTAGCCTAACCGAACATGTTTAATGCGATAGTTTTTTTTGATAAAATATTCCCCCGTTCAGAGTATTTTCTTAGGCTTTCCAAAGATAATAAAAATACCCCCTGGTTGTACTGATTTTCAGGCAAAAACAAGTGTTTTTTTCAACAGGTAATTAACATTTTAACGCGTTGAATATAAGGTTTTTGCACTGCAATCTCTTTTTAAAACTTATAGCTAAATCCGATAAGTACGTTAAGCTTCTGAGTAGGATACTGATTCCAGAGGTAATATTGCTTTGACAGAATGTTGTAAACATCAATAAATCCACTTAAAACTTCAGAATATTTATATTCAAGTTTTAAATTAATATCCCAAATAGGATCAAGCAGATGTGGCATGTTAGGATGCTCAAAATTATAGGCATAACGTGTACCAATATTTAGCAAATCAAGATTTACAAATATCTTTTCCTTAAAATTAAAAGATGTTGTAAAGTTCAGGGTGTATACGGGCAGGTGCCATGCTTTAAGTTCACTGGCGGTATTATGGTTGTTATAATTTCCCTGGAGATAAAAATCGAGAAAACTTAAGGGTTTAAACCAAAGTTCTCCTTTCAGGCTAAAAACTTCCATATTGTCGCTAACCGAGATAAACTGGTTGCCCATTTCTCCTACAGTATCATTTATAAAGAAAATAGCATTTTCGATTGATTTGAAACTAACATTTGCCTTATAGCCGGAATTTCTGGTTATTAGTCCCTGCAATCCACCAAAACCATTAAGTTTAGTATTTGTATTTCCGGTTTGTAGTCCAGGTTTTATATATGGATTTTCCAACGACAGTTTCTCGTAAGAATTAATTTTAAGATTGCCATTAATACCTACAAAAGCCTCCAATACCTTATCAACCACTGTAAACATTAACTGTGCTTCGGGAAAAAAGAAAGCTTTGTCTTCGGCATAGAAAAAATTACCTCCAACAGCTATTTCCCAATCGTCCTTTCTTTTTCTAAGTAGGGGATGAACATTAATTACATGTTCCGTATTCAGGGTATCATATTTTTGAAAATAACCTGTATAACCTATACCTGCATCAAGCCTGAAGTCGGATATATTAAAACTAAGACGTGCTGGAATATTTAATACATTTTCGCGGTACTTATAGGCATCGCCAAAATAAAAAGCTTCTAAACCAAAGCGGTAAGAGAAAGCTGACGAATCTGCTTTGGTGGAATACACACTGGTTCTTGCTCCAAATTTTGTATAAAATTGTTTAATATCTCCAACATCCAGAGTGGTATCTGTAACCCTCTGTGTATTATAGCCATAGAAGCGGTATTTATCTGAATTAAAATATACTTCTGCTTCGGCATTTACCCCCTTGTAAAATCTTTTTCCATAAGCATTTGCCTGATTTTTTCCATAACCCGCAGGCACTTTGCTACCGTCTTCGAGTTCGAGTTTTGCGTGTGATGATCGATGAAATACATATGCCCCAACGGCATAATCTTTTGAGCGTAAATTATGAATACTAAACTCAGCTAAGGGAGTTGTATAATTTCCTAAGCCTAAACGAACCTGGCTTTTATAGAGCTCATCGAGAGGAGACCCTACCAGCTTAGCCGGTTTTATGGGTTTTATATTATAACTGGTTTGCAACCGCGAAGGAAGCACACTGTACTCAATATTAATATTGGTTTTTGCCGTATCGATTAAAGCAGGCATACTGCCATATTTTTCGGAATTTTCAATTTCCGGTTTGTAAGCACTTTCTACAACAACTACCTTACTTAAGTCCTGTCCAACAATAATTGATGAAATAAACAATATTGCTGAGAATGTATATAGTTTATAAAGTTTCATGGTTTAATGTTTACTTTTCAATATTTATTTCAACAGCTTCTTTGGGAGCATCTTTCAGTTCACTTTTTTCTTCAAATTGTTTCTTTTTTGCTTTTGCCATTTCTAAAATGCCATCGGTCATATTTTCGTAATAATCTATAATACTCTGAAGAGTTTCTATGGCCTGAAAGTTATTATCGCGTGATGCAAAAATATCGGACCATAAAATGAAGCTGCGTGCAATCCAGTATTCATGAGAAGTGCTTTTATTGCTAAAATCAAGTATTGTTTTTTCAGCATCATCAATTTTGCCTTGATTAAATAGAATTTCAGCTACTCTGAATTTTGCTTCGGCTCCCTGTACGCTGAGGACTTCATTAGCTAATTCCTGGTATGCCTCAAGAGCTAATGGTATTCTTTCGAGGTTTTGCAGGCTTTTTGCCTTTATAAACTGAGCCTCCCGAATATGTTCATTTGAAAGTCCGCTTAGTTTCAAATAATTATTACATGCATCAAGAGCCTCGGAATAATTGTTTAGGGCAAAATTGGCACGCATGATTCCCTGTTTTGCTTCTTTTATATTTGACATAGATGAAGAAACTTTAAGCAATTGGGAATAATAATCTACTGTTTTCGCGTAATCTTTCATACTTACTGCAATACGTGCACTACCGAGCAATGCCTGTTCGGTGTATATGTTTTTAGGTTTCTCAATGACATACGAAAATTGTTTCAGAGCTTTGTCGTATTCACGCTTCTGATAATAACAATCACCGCTATAGAATTTTGCATTTAGCACATAAGCTCCATCTGGAAATGTTGAAAGGTATTTTTCGAA